>NZ_LZSQ01000123.1 GCF_001665535.1 Mycobacterium sp. 852002-51961_SCH5331710 | reverse complement strand
CGGTGCAGACCGAGTACATCCGCACCGAGGCGGTGCCCAAACAGGCACTCACCGCGACGCTGTTCTACCTCGCCGAAAGTGGGTCTGCACAGCCGGTCACGTCGACGAACCTGCCGCCGACCGAACCACAGAGCGTCGCTTCGGCGCTCGGCGGGGTCACGGTCACAAGACCCCCGGCGAACAGGGCCGCAACAGCGCACAGCACTACCTTGCGCACATCTCCTCCCTTCGGCGAAGGCAACCGCCTTCGCCGACCTGATTGTGGCAGTGACGCATGCGTCAGGAGGCCGAACGCGCGATCGGCGCGTCGCCGTAACGAACTCCGCCGACGCGTCGATGTCTTCTGCGATGGTCGAACCATTCCTTCCTGTATGGTGGCCGCATCCGGCTTCGATCAGGATCACCAGCCGTACATCTAGCTCACCTATTCACCATTTGCTCTGTCTGGGCATTCTGAGCCTGGGCGCACCGACATGACGCTGGGCGCCGAACGCAGCGCACGTGCGTGCGCACCGTGGCACCGCCGGTGGATCAATGCTAGGCTTGACGAGCGTCTCGACTTTGCATTCATGGTGTGGCACACCAGCTCTCACGCATCCATGTGCTCTTGATCGATCCCTCGATCCCTGCGCAGATGCCTGCACGAACGCTTCGCTCGTCCATGCAGATGCAAAGAATAGGGAAACACCTGATTCCTCGCGGCCTACCTCTGACTAGGTTTGCCACGGGCGTCTGGTGCGCAGCACCCGTCCGCATTCCGTCGATGGTTTCCAGCAGGGGGGACTAGCAGTCGTGGCCGTGAACACCGAGTTGTCGAACAACCGGCACCGTGTGCGCAGAAATCTCAGCCGGTTGACGGCCCTACCCCTCGCCATGGCGGCGGCGTTCGCGGTCTTCGCGGCGCCGGCGAACGCGGCCGAAGCGTGGCAACGCAAGAGCCCGCCGCTGTCGACACCGTGGTCGCATCTGGTTGGCCCGAATAACGCCCTCCCGGAGTATCCCCGCCCGCAGATGGTGCGGGCGCGCTGGCTGAACCTCAACGGTGTGTGGGCCTACACCGGGCGATCGCAGGCATCCGCCCTGGCGACTCCCCCGTCCACCGCCGCGTACGACGAGAAGATCCTGGTGCCCTATCCCACGGAGTCGGCGCTTTCGGGAGTCCAGCGTCACGACGACCAGATGTGGTACCGCAAGAGTTTTCAGTTGCCCGGCACCTGGCGCGGCCAGCGCGTACTCCTGCATTTCGGCGCGGTCGACCAGACCGCAACCGTGTGGGTCAACAACAAGCGCGTCGCCCACCACGAGGGCGGGTTCACCTCGTTCAGCGCCGACATCACCGACGCGCTGCGCTGGACCGGCACCCAGGAGATCGTCGTACGCGCCGAGGACCGCAACGAGGCCGCACCGTTCCCCGTCGGCAAGCAGCGCAACGATCCCGAGGGTCTCTTCTACACCGGCGCCTCCGGGATCTGGCAGACGGTGTGGATGGAACCGGTGCGGGCCGCACACATCGACAAACTCGACATCACGGCGGATCTGAAGGGTTTCACCGTCACGACGCGCTCCACCGGAACGACGAAGGAACGCGCCGAGGTGATCGTGTCGGCGCCCGACGGTCCGACGTTGGCCCGCAGTTCCGGTGAACCGGGCAAGCCCGTGCGCGTGCCGGTACCGGACCCGCGGCTGTGGACGCCGGACGATCCCTACCTCTACGACCTCACGGTGCGGTTGGTCACGCCGGAGGGCAAGGTCGTCGACGAGGTCGCCAGCTACGGCGGCCTGCGCACGATCACCACGGTCAAAGATCCTCAGGGCCGGCCGCGAATCGCGTTGAACGACAAGATCACATTCCTGCACGGCCCGCTCGACCAGGGTTACTGGCCCGACGGGATCTACACCGCGCCCACCGACGACGCGCTGAGGTTCGACCTCGAACGAACCAAGGCACTCGGCATGAACTTCGTCCGCAAGCACGCGAAGGTGGAACCGGCGCGCTGGTACTACTGGACGGACAAGCTCGGGCTGATGGTGTGGCAGGACATGCCGTCGCTGGACGTCTCGCTCGACATTCCGGTTGGCCCGGCGCCCGAACCTTCGCCCGCGGCGAAGGCCAACTTCGAGCGTGAGCTCGTCGAGATGATCGACCAGTTGCGAAGCGTCACTTCGATCGTCGGCTGGGTTCCGTTCAACGAGGGGTGGGGCGAGTTCGACACTGCGAGGATCGCGGGTGTGGCCAAGGCGGCCGATCCGACCCGGATGGTGAATGCCAACAGCGGGGTGAACTGCTGCAAGTCGCGGCCCGACAGCAGGGCCGGCGATGTGTACGACGACCACACCTACGTCGGTCCCGGGCGCCCGGTTCTGCACGACAACCCCGCGACCCCGCACGACGAGCGCACGATGCTCGGCAACCGTCCTATCCCGCTCGAGCATCGCGTCGTCGTCGACGGCGAGTACGGCGGGCTCGGGTTGGTTCCCGAGGGCAACCGCTGGCCCGGTAAACCGCAGGCCTACGAGATGACCGACAGCCGAGCGCGATTGACCGACCGCTACGTCCAGGTGAGCCGCGACCTCGAAGACGAGGTCCGCAAGGGCGGCCTGTCCGGCGCCATCTACACCCAGACCACCGACGTCGAGAACGAGGTCAACGGGTTCATGACCTACGACCGCTGGCTGGTCAAGGTGTCGATGCGCACGGTCGCCGAACGCAACCGCGCGGTGATCGCGACGGGGGCGCAGGTGAACGAACCGGTCGAGCAGCGGCGGTGAGTCACAACGTGCGCAAGCTGACGAACTCGCGCTGACGGCCGCTGACCGGATCGGTGAACTCGAGGCGGTGCGCCAGAAGCTGCAACGGGCGCGAGAAGTCGTCCGGCGCGACGTCGATCACGTCCGGATACAACGGGTCGTTCGCGATCGGCAGACCCAGCGAGGTCATGTGCACCCGCAGCTGATGCGTTCGCCCCGTTCGCGGTGTCAACCGGTACAGCCCGTCGCCAAGTTGCTCGACGACGGTCTCGGCGTTCGGCTCGCCGGGCTCCTCGACCGCCTGTAACTGGCCGCGTCGCTTGACGATCCGGCTGCGCAGGGTGACGGGAAACGCCAACTCCGGATCGACGCCCGCCCTCGCCAGGTACGTCTTGCGTACCTCGCCGTGGGCGAACATCGTCTGATAGGGCCCACGCAGGTCGCGACGCGTCGTGAACAGCAGCACGCCGGCGGTCAACCGGTCCAGGCGATGCGCGGGCGACAACTCCGGCAGGTCCAGTTCCCGGCGCAACCGCACCAACGCCGTCTGCGCGACGTGGCGCCCCCGCGGCATCGTCGCGATGAAGTGCGGTTTGTCGACGACCACGATGTCGTCGTCGCGGTGCAGCACGGGGATGTCGAACGGCACCGGAATCTCTTCGCGCAGTTCGCGGTACAGGTAGACGAACGCTCCCGGCGGCAGCACGGTCCCGGCGGTGACGACCTCGCCGTCTGCGGTCACCACCTCGCCGGCGAGCACCTTGGCCGCGGCCTCGTCACCGAACCGGTCCGCCAGTTCGACCAGCACCGCACCGCCGCGCAACCGCACCCGCGCCGGTCCCAGTCCGTCCCGCACGGGTAGCGGCGCCACCCGCCTCAATTGAGCGGCACCGGTTCGAGGATCTCGGCGCGCGCTTCCGGCGCTGCCGCGCGCAACGCGTCGGCCGATTCGTCGTCGGGTTCCTGCTGCGAACGGATCTCCGCGTCCACCCGCGCCAGGTACGTCTTGACCTCGCGGTCGATGTCCTCGTCGCTCCAGCCCAGCACTGGCGCAACGACTTCGGCGACCTCGCGCGCGCAGTCCACCCCGCGGTGCGGGTACTCGATCGAGATCCTCATCCGCCGCGCGAGGATGTCCTCGAGGTGAAGAGCGCCCTCGGCGGCCGCGGCATACCACGCCTCGACCTTCAGATACACCGGCGCCTCGGTGATCGGATCAAGAAGGTCGGGCCGGACTGCGGCCTGTTCGCTGGCCATCTGCAGCACCTCGCCGATCAAAGAGCCGTACCGGTCCAGCAGGTGGCGCACCCGGTACGGGTGCAGGTCGTAATGCTTTCCGACGCTTTCGGTCTGGTTGATCAGCGCGAAGTATCCGTCCGCTCCCATCAGCGGGACCTTCTCGGTGATCGACCGTGCGACCCGCGCCGGGATGTACTCGGCCGCGGCGTCGATGGCATCCTCGGCCATCACCCGGTACGTCGTGTACTTGCCGCCGGCGATCGCGACCAGGCCCGGGGCGGGAACCGCGACGGCGTGCTCGCGCGACAGCTTCGAGGTCTCCTCGCTCTCGCCCGCCAGCAGCGGCCGCAGCCCGGCGTACACGCCGTCGATGTCGTCGTGCGTGAGCGGCGTCGCCAGCACTGTGTTGACCGTCTGAAGGATGTAGTCGATGTCGGCCTTGGTGGCCGCCGGATGCGCCAGGTCGAGATTCCAGTCGGTGTCGGTGGTCCCGATGATCCAGTGCGTCCCCCACGGGATCACGAACAGCACCGACTTCTCGGTGCGCAGGATGATCGCCACCTCGCTGACGATCCGGTCGCGCGGCACAACGATGTGCACACCTTTGGAAGCGCGCACCCGAAATCGCCCACGCTGCTTGGACAGGGCCTGGATCTCGTCGGTCCAGACGCCGGTGGCGTTCACGACGACGTGCCCGTGCACCTCGGTGACCGCGCCGTTCTCGGAGTCGCGGACCTCCACCCCGGTGACCCGGTCACCTTCCCGAAGCAACGCGACCACCTGCGTCGACGTCCGCACCACGGCCCCGTAGTGCGCGGCCGTGCGGGCGACCGTCATGGTGTGCCGCGCGTCGTCGACCACGGTGTCGAAATACCGGATGCCGCCGATCAGCGACGACCGCTTGAGACCCGGCGCCAGGCGCAGCGCTCCCGATTTGGTCAAATGCTTCTGCGCCGGAACCGATTTCGCGCCGCCCAGCTGGTCGTATAGGAAGATGCCGGCTGCCACGTACGGCCGCTCCCACCACCGGTTGGTCAGCGGGAACAGGAACGGCAGCGGTTTGACCAGATGCGGTGCCAACGTCGTGAGCGACAGCTCCCGCTCATGCAGCGCCTCGCGCACCAAGCCGAACTCCAGCTGCTCGAGGTAACGCAGCCCGCCGTGGAACATCTTCGACGACCGGCTCGACGTGCCCGACGCGAAATCCCGCGCCTCGACCAGGGCCACCTTCAAGCCTCGCGTCGCCGCGTCCAGGGCGGCGCCCGCGCCGACGACTCCCCCGCCGATCACCACGACGTCGAACTGCTCATTGCCGAGCCGCTCCCAGGCCTCCGCCCGCTGCTGGGGACCCAGAAGCGTCTGCCCGTTCGCCGGGATCGGGTCACTCACGGGAATGGCTCCTAGTTACTCGTCGGTACGGTCGCGCATCCCAGGCTACGTGGAACTAGTCCAGATCGTCGTGCGCCATCAGGCGCCGGCCCGCTTCGGTGATCGACCCCGACAGCGACGGATACACCGAGAACGTCTGCGCCAGGTCCTCGACGTCGTTGCCGTTCTGCACCGCCAGTGCGATCGGCATGATCAGCTCCGATGCGATCGGCGCGACCACGACGCCGCCGATCACCACCCCCGTCGCCGGTCGACAGAAGATCTTGACGAAACCGCGCCGCAGGCTCGACATCTTGGCCCGGGCGTTGGTGTTGAGCGGCAGCGTGATCGTCCGCGCGGCCACCGAACCGTCGTCGATCTTCGACTGCGGCACCCCGACCGCGGCGATCTCGGGCCGGGTGAACACGGCCGCGGCGACGGTGCGCAACCGGATCGGTTCGAGTCCTTCGCCCAGCACGTGGTACATCGCGATGCGGCCCTGCATGGCGGCCACCGAGGCCAACAGCATCAGCCCGGTGCAGTCGCCGGCGGCGTAGATGCCCGGCACGCCGGTGCGCGAGACCCGGTCGACCTTCAGATAGTCGCCCTTGCCCAGCTCGATGCCGACCCGTTCCAGGCCCAGATTGCTGGTGTTGGGCACCGAACCGACCGTCATCAATGCGTGGCTGCCCTCGACGGTGCGGCCGTCGGTCATCGTGACCAGCACACCGGACCCGTTGCGCTTGACCGACTGGGCGCGCGCGTTCTTGACCAACGTCACACCGCGATCGCTCAGCGCGTCCTCGAGTACGCCGGCGGCATCGGAGTCCTCGTGCGGCAGGATCTGGTCGCGGCTGGCCACGACGGTCACCTTCACCCCAAGCTCGGTGTAGGCGTTGACGAACTCCGCGCCGGTGACGCCGGAGCCGACGACGATCAGATGCTCGGGCAGCTCCTCGAGGTCGTAGAGCTGGCGCCAGTTCAGGATGCGTTCGCCGTCCGGTTCGGCGCCGGGCAGCACGCGGGGGCTCGCCCCGGTGGCGATCAGCACGACGTCGGCCTTCAGCGTGCTGGCGGTGCCGTCGTGCTCGGTCACCTTGACCGTGTGAGTGGCCATCCCCGGCATGTCGTCGACCAGTTCGCCGCGGCCTGCGATCAGGGTGACGCCGTCGTTGCGCAGCCGTTCGGCGATGTCGGCCGACTGCGCGGCGGCCAGCGTCTTGACCCGCTCGTTGATCTTGGACAGCGAGATCTCGGCGTCGGAGAATTCCAGCGCGTATCCGAGGTCGGGGGCGCGGCGCAGCTCGGTGCGCACGCCTGTCGAGGCGATGAAGGTCTTGGACGGCACGCAATCCCACAGCACGCAGGCCCCGCCGATGCCGTCGGCGTCGACGACGGTGACCTCGGCAACTTCGGGTCCGCGGGTCGCGGCGACCAGTGCGGCCTCATAGCCGGCGGGCCCGCCGCCGATGATCACGATGCGGGTTGCCACGCCCCCAACCTAACGAAGCGGGAGGTTGATCGCCCACGCGGCGCGCTAACGCTTAGTCTTTCCTGGTGCCGCTCTACGCCGCCTACGGATCGAACATGCATCCGGAGCAGATGTTGCAGCGCGCCCCTCATTCACCGATGGCAGGAACGGGCTGGCTGCACGGCTGGCGCCTGACGTTCGGCGGGGAGGACATCGGCTGGGAGGGTGCGCTCGCGACCGTCGTCGAGGATCCCACGTCGAAGGTCTTCGTGGTGCTCTACGACATGACCAAGGACGACGAGGCCAACCTGGACCGCTGGGAAGGTTCGGAGCTCGGGTTCCACAAGAAGATCCGCTGCCGGGTGCACCGCATCTCGTCGGACACCGATTTCGAACCGGTGCTGGCCTGGTTGTACGTGGTCGACGCGTGGGAGGGCGGCCTGCCGTCGGCGCGCTACCTCGGTGTGATGGCCGACGCCGCCGAGATCGCGGGCGCGCCAGCGGAGTACGTGCACGATCTGCGCACCCGCCCCGCGCTCAACATCGGGCCGGGTTCCGAGCCTCGATAGCGCGCGTCAGCGATAGCCGGGCCGACGCCGCCCGGCGGCGTTCGAACCTGCGATGTTCGACCATGCGCTCGGCCTCTCGGCGTACGTCGCGCCGGATCGTCCGCCACAGCGCGCCGCGCTCGACGTCGGAATTGCGGGCCGCCGCGGCCACCCAGCGCACCACCCGGGTGGGTGAGAACACCCGCTGCGGCGACACCAGCCGGTTGAAGGCGTCGGCGACCTCGGTGAAGCCGCCGGGCCTGGCGGCGAACCAGCGGTAAGCGGCCATTTCGATCGGCGATACCTCGTCGTCGCGCCCCAACAGGTTGGCCCACTGGTACATCGGCAGGCACTGAGCATCGCGGTCGAGCTCCCACGCCGTCAGCGCGCGGTCGAGTTCGGCGGGCTCGTCCAGATGCGGCGCGGCGGCCTCGCCGAGTAGGCGGCCGAAGCGCAACGCGTCACGGATGCCCTGCGCGGTGACCGGGTCCTTGAAATGTCCGGCGTCGCCCGCCAACGCCCACCCCGGGCCCGACGAATGCCGGAAATAGGAGGGGTGCGAGTAGGACGTCCGGATCTTGGTGACACGGGTACAACCGCAGAGCCGCTCGGCGTACGGGGCAATGCGCTCGACAGTGGCGTCGAACGCGGCCGCGACGTCGACGCGGAACTCGTCGGCGCGGCGCACCGGCGGCATCTGCAGCGCGACCAATTGCCCTCCGTCGCAGGGGAACACCGTCACGAGGTCGTCGTGGTGGCGCCACTGCATGGCGACGTGTCGCAGGTCGGCGTTGGCGTCCTCGTAGTAGGCGTAGGCCATCATTCGTTGGTTGGGCCAGTGGTGGTGGTCACGGGTGCCGACCAGACGCGCGACTGTCGATCGACGGCCGTCGGCGCCGATCACCAGTTTGGCGGTGATCGTCCCGGTGGAGCCGTCCCGCAGCCGGTATTGCACCCCCGACACGCGGCCGGCGTCGTCGCGGATCAGGTCGGTGACGCGCGCTCGCTCGCGCACGTCGGCGCCCGCCTCGCGCGCGGTCTCCACGAGCGCGAGGTCGAGTCCCGGCCGGCGGACGCAGCCGCCGGCGGACAACCCCTCGTACACGCTCGACGGCCCGACGACCTCGATGCCGGGCGCGCCTAGCCCGGCGTGGGTGTGCAGCGGGGCGCCGAGCTTCATCACGCGGTCGCGGGCGCCGAGCCGTTCCAGTTCGGCCCAGTGGTGGGTGAAGAACAGGTGCGTGGACAGAGTGTCGGACGGAAAGGTCGCGCCGTCGAGTGCGATGACACGCCGACCGCGGCGGGCGAGCGTGATCGCGGCGGCGGAGCCGGCGCAGCGGGCGCCGACGATGACGACGTCGGTGTGCTCGGGCATTGCGTCAGGATGCCAGCTGGAAGCCATTTTTATAAGCGTTTTCAGTTTATGAATCGACTTGCAATTTCGGTTCGTGGCCTATCCTTGGCCGATGTCCGCAGAGCCGCTGGAGCCCGCGCCGACGCCGGCCGCGGCCCGTTCCGGCCGGCGCCGCGCACGCGCCAAGGCCGCCCTCCTGGACGCCGCGGAGGTGGTGTTCGGCCGCGAGGGTTACGAGGGCGCGCGCATCGAGGAGATCGCCGAATTGGCCGACGTGTCGGTCGGCTCGATCTACACCCACTTCGATGGCAAGCGCGGCCTGTATCTGGAGCTCGTGGACCGTGCTCTCGCCCTGTTCACCGAGTACATGCAGCGAAGCGAGGATCCGGAGCTGACGCCGTTGCAGAAGGTGCTGGCCGGCGGCGACGCCTATCTGCGCTTTCACCTCGAGCATCCGGGCGCATTTCATTTCCTTGCGTATCGCAGCCCCGGCGCCCAGCCCCTGTCCGGAGACGACGAGACGGAAGCTCGGATCCGTGACCGGGTCGGTCTGCTGCTCAGCCGATTCGCCGGGCAGATCGACAACGCAATCGCGACCGGTGAAGCCCGGCCCGTCGACTCCCTACGGCTGACGCATTACCTGTGGGGCGCGTGGAACGGTGTGATCGCGTTGCGCCAACAACCCGACGGACTGCGGATCTCCGACGAGGAGATCGCCGAAACGCTGGAGCTCGCGCGGTGGCTGCTGCGCGAAGGCCTGGCCGCATCGTCGCTGCGCGACGCCAACGGCGAAGTGGGAGAACGGGTTCCGCTGCCGCATATCAAGTAGGCGGGCGGTCTTCTAGAACGCGGCGGCCTGGTCGATGATGTTGACGAGGACCCGCACCCCGACCGCGAGCGCGCGCTCGTCGAGGTCGAAAGTCGGCTGATGCAAATCCAATTGAGGCCCGCGGCCGGTCCACACGCCCAACCGGGCCATGGCGCCTGGCACCTCCTCCAGATACCAGGAGAAGTCCTCGCCGCCGCCGGACTGGCGGGTGTCGGCCAGCACGTCCGGGCCGATCGCCTCGATCGCGTGGGTGAGGATGCGCGTCGAGATCTCCTCGTTGACCACCGGCGGAACGCCGCGGCGGTACTGCACGGTGTGCTCGATGTGCAGCGGCGACAACAGCGACGAGATCACCTCGCGCACAATCGACTCCAGGGTCTCCCAGGTGTCGCGGCTGGCGGTGCGGATGGTGCCGGCCAGCGTTCCGGTCTGCGGGATCGCGTTCGCGGCGACGCCCGCGTTCACCGCACCCCACACCATCACGGTGCTGTTACGCGGATCGATGCGGCGCGACAGCACACCGGGCACCCCGGTGATCAACGTGCCGAGCCCGTACACCAGGTCACCGGTGAGATGCGGTCGCGAGGTGTGCCCGCCCGGCGAATGCAACGTCACCTCGAGCTGATCGGCGGCCGAGGTGATCGGCCCGGGCCGCATCGCCACCTTGCCGACCGCCAGCCGCGGATCGCAGTGCAGCGCGAAGATTCGCGACACACCGGTCAGCGCGCCCGCGGCAATCGCGTCGATCGCGCCGCCCGGCATCAGCTCCTCCGCGGCCTGGAAGATCAGCCGCACCCCGACGGGAAGCTCCGGCACCGACGCCATCGCCAGCGCGGCGCCCAGCAGGATCGCGGTGTGCGCGTCGTGCCCGCAGGCGTGCGAGACGTTGGGGACCAGCGACGCGTACGCCGCGCCGGTCCGGTCGGCCATCGGCAGCGCGTCCATGTCGGCGCGCAGCGCGATCCGCGGCCCGTGCTCGGGGCCGAAGTCACACGTCAACCCGGTGCCGCCCGGGAGCACCTTCGGGTTCAAGCCCGCATCGGCCAGCCGCGACGCCACGAACTGCGTGGTCGCGAACTCCTGGCGCCCCAACTCGGGATGCATGTGGATGTGGCGGCGCCACTCGACGAGATCGTCGAAGTGGGCCGAGAGCCACCGCGCGGCGGCGTGGGGCAGCACGCTCATGACGCCCGCCTCGCCTGCAGCTCCAGCACCCGGTCGCGCTCCTGCGGCGTCTGCGCCAGGCGAACGACCGTACGGGCCAGCATGACCGCACCCTCGACCACCGCCTTGTCCGCGCTCGGGCCCGCGGCGGCCTCGGCGAACGCGGGCTGATGCACCGAGGCGCCGCCCGCGTCGATGCCGACGATCGGATGGATACCGGGCATCGTCTGCGTGACGTTGCCCATGTCCGTGGAGCCCAGCGGCAACGCCGCCTCCAGCTCGGATGGCACCGGTTCGCGGCCCACCCGCCGCATCTCCTCGCGGAAGGTGTCGGCCAGCCAGGTGTCCGGGGTCAGTTCGTAATAGCTCGGTTCGGTCTCGGCGACCTCGTGACTGCAGCCGGTGGCCACCGCACCAGCCAGGAAGCAGTCGGCCATCCGCTGTTCGAGTTCGCACAGCGAGGCCGCGTCGTTGGCCCGCATCGTGTACTGCATCTCGGCGTGCGCGGGGATGACGTTGGTGGCCTGACCGCCGTCGGTGACGATGCCGTGTGCCATCTGACCCGGTGCCATCTGCTGGCGCAGCAACCCGATCGCCACCTGCGCGACGGTGATCGCGTCGACGGCGTTGAGGCCGAGGTAGGGAGCCACGGCTGCATGCGCTTCCCTGCCCGTGTACCGGACCGCGACCTGCGACAGCGCGAGCGAGCGCGCGGCGGCGATGTCGAGCGGGCCGGGGTGCAGCATCACCGACGCGGCGATGTCGTCGAAGGTCCCGGCGTTCAGCAGCAGCACCTTCCCGCCACCGGCCTCCTCGGCCGGGGTCCCGAGAAGCACCACCGTCAAACCCAGTTCATCGGCCACATCCGCCAACGCCAGGGCGGTGCCGACGGCCGAGGCCGCGATGATGTTGTGCCCGCAGGCGTGACCGATGCCGGGTAGCGCGTCGTACTCGGCGCAGAGGCCGATGACGAGGGGTCCGCTGCCGTAGTCGGCGCGAAACGCGGTCTCCAGCCCCGCGGGCGCCTTCGTCACCGTGAATCCGTACTCGGCGACAAGCGTTTGCGTCTTGGCGCAGCTGCGGTGTTCGGCGAATGCGAGCTCGGGCTCGGCGTGGATCGAGTGTGAGAGTTCGACCAGGTCGTCACGGCGCCGGTGGACGGCGTCCTCGACGACGTCCGACGCGGTGAGTGCTGGCATCTTGGCAGTATCTCACTGCGGCCTGGGGGCGGTTGCGACAGATAAGCTCGCCGACTGTGACCGATGCGCAGGCACTGGCCGCCGAAGCCGCGGCCGCCCTCGGCGTGCGCACCGGCGTCGACCGCCACGACGTCGCCGTCGTGCTCGGTTCGGGCTGGGCTCCTGCGGTGCAGCGGCTGGGCGATCCGGTCGCGGTCGTGCCGGTCGCGGAGCTGCCGGGGTTCACACCACCGGCCGCGGAAGGCCACGGCGGCCAGGTGTTGTCGATGCGCATCGCCGATCACCGGGTGCTGGTGTTCGTCGGCCGCATCCATCCCTACGAGGGCCACGACCTGCGCCACATCGTGCATCCGGTGCGCACCGCATGCGTCGGTGGCGTGCACACGGTCGTGCTGACCAACGCTGCGGGCGGGCTGCGCGAGGACTTCGCGGTCGGCCAGCCGGTGCTGATCAGCGACCACCTCAACCTCACCGGCCGTTCGCCGCTGGTGGGACCCCGGTTCGTGGACATGGTCGACGCGTACGCACCGCGGCTGCGCGAGCTGACGAGGGAGATCGACCCGACGCTCGCCGACGGTGTCTACGCCGGGCTGCCCGGACCGCAGTACGAGACGCCCGCCGAGATCCGGATGCTGCGGACGCTGGGCGCTGACCTCGTCGGCATGTCGACCGTGCACGAAACCATCGCCGCGCGCGAGGCGGGTGCCGAGGTGCTGGGCGTGTCGCTGGTGACCAACCTCGCGGCGGGCATGACCGGGCAACCGCTGAATCACGAAGAGGTGCTGGAGGCGGGCCGTCAGTCGGCGATGCGAATGGGAGCCTTGCTCGCGGCGGTCATCGCGCGCCTCTGACCGCGCGCGAGAAGCCGGAATATGCCGCCGTGAAATTGGGCACACTACGCCCATGACTGCGTCGCCGACCACGAGTACCGCGCAGGAGTGGATCTCGCACGACCCGGATCCCAAGACCGCCGCCGAGTTGTCGGAGTGTTCCGAAGAAGAGCTCGAGCAGCGGTTCGCCCACCCGTTGACATTCGGCACCGCCGGTCTGCGGGGGCCGTTGCGCGGCGGACCGAGCGGGATGAACCTCGCCGTCGTGCTGCGGGCCACCTGGGGGGTGGCCAAGGTGCTCAAGGACCGCGGTCTGGCCGGCCAGGACGTCATCGTCGGACGCGACGCCCGGCACGGTTCCGACGACTTCGCACTGGCCGCCGCCGAAGTTCTTGCGGCCCAAGGCTTTCCTGTCACCCTGTTCTTCGCGGCCGTGCCCACCCCCGTTCTGGCGTTCACGGTGCGCCATCGTCCCGCGGCGGCGGGCATCCAGATCACCGCTTCACACAACCCGCCGTCCGACAACGGCTTCAAGGTGTTCTTCGGCGGCGGATACCCAATCGCGTCACCGACCGACCGCGAGATCGAGGCGGCGATGGCCGAAGCGCCGCACGCCGACGAGATCCCCCGTGCGGCGGTCACGCCCGGCGGCGTCGACGAGGTGCAGCGCTATGTCGAGCGCGCCGCGACCATCCGCCACACCCACGGTTCGGTGCGCATCGCGTTCACCCCGCTACACGGCGTGGGTGGCGAGTTCGCGCTCGACGCGTTCGTGCGCGCCGGCCTCGAGGACGTGCACGTCGTGGACGACCAGTTCGCGCCCGACGCCGACTTCCCCACGGTCAGCACCGCCAACCCCGAAGAACCCGAGGCGGTCGAAGCGGTGCTGAGATTGGCCGCCGACGTCGACGCCGACGTCGCCATCGCGCTGGATCCGGACGCCGACCGATGCGCGGTCGGCGTTCCCACGCCCGACGGGTGGCGCATGCTCTCGGGCGACGAAACCGGTTGGCTTCTCGGGGATTACATCCTCTCGCAGGTCGAACCGGGACCGGTGATGGAGACCACCGTGGTGGCCAGCACGCTGGTGTCGTCGCGCATGCTTTCGGCGATCGCGCGGGAACACGGCGCGCGGCACGTCGAGACGCCGACGGGCTTCAAGTGGTTGGCACGAGCCGACGACGACCTGCCCGGCTGCACGCTGGTGTACGCCTACGAAGAGGCGATCGGACACTGTGTCGATCCCTCCGCCGTCCGGGACAAGGACGGCATCAGTGCCGCGGTGTTGATCTGCGATCTGATCGTCGCGTTGCGCGACCGCGGGCACACGCTGCTCGACGCGCTCGACGACCTGGCCCGCCGCCACGGTGTGCACACCACGACGGCGGTCTCGCGACCCGTCGAGAACACCCACGAGGCCGCCGCGGTGATGACCCGCCTGCGCGAGACACCGCCCGAGAGCCTCGCCGGATATCACGTGACCGTCACCGACCTGCTGCCAGAGGACGGCACCGACGCGTTGATCATGACCGGCGCCGACGACGATGTCTCCGTACGCATCGTGGTGCGCCCCTCGGGAACCGAGCCAAAAGTCAAGTCCTACATCGAGGTTCGCTGCGGCCAGGTGACTGATCTGGCGGCGGCGCGGGAACGGGCACGACGCGTGCAGGAGGAGTTGCGGGAGGCCGCCGCGCGCCTTTAACGGGGACCGAACTGGCGGTCCCCGGCGTCGCCGAGGCCGGGCACGATGTAGGCGACCTCGTTGAGTCCCTCGTCGATGGTCGCGGTGACCAGCCGGATGTCCGGAGCCGCTTTCGCCAGTGCGGCAAGGCCTTCCGGGGCGACGACGACGCAGATCGCCGTGATGTCAACGGCGTTGCGGGAATACAGCAGCTCGACGGTGTGCACCATCGAACCGCCCGTCGCGAGCATCGGGTCGAGCACGATCACCGGCCGCGTGCTCAGGTCCTCGGGCAGCGACTCGAGATACGGCGTCGGCTGATGTGTCTCCTCGTCGCGCGCGACGCCGACGAAACCCACCCGCGCCTCGGGTATCAACGCGTGCGCCTGGTCGACCATGCCCAGGCCGGCACGCAGGACGGGCACGAGCAACGGCGGGTTGGCGAGCCGGCATCCGGTCGTCTCGGTGAGCGGGGTGCGCACCGAGACGGTTTCGACGGCGGCGTCCCGGGTGGCTTCGTACACCAGCATCAGCGTGAGATCGCGCAGCGCGGCCCGAAACGCGGCGTTGTTCGTCTTCTCATCGCGCAAAGTGGTCAGTCGCGCGGCCGCCAGCGGGTGATCGACCACGCGCACATCCATGGGGCGACCATAGCGGGAACCGGGGCGCGTCGCGGTGCGTCCTATCCACATGCACGCCGACACCGACGCCGTCCGCACCCTGGCCGCGGCCACCGCCGCGCATGCCGACCGACTGGGCGCCATCGCCGCGAAACTAACCGCCGTTCCCGCAAACACGGCCGCGTTCGGTCCGGTCGGCGAACCGTTCCTCGCAGCGCTGGCCGGCGCCGTCGCCGAGCAGGCGCGCATGGTCGCCGCGCTGGGCGATGTCGCCTCGGCGACCGGTGACACCGCGTACCGCACGGCGCTCGCCTATGACGACGCGGACGACCGCGCGGGCGCACGGGTCCTCGGCCTGTAGCCGATGCCGAGTGCGTTGGTGGCCGGGCTGACGGCGCCGCTGCGGGAGCTCGAGTCGCTCGTCGGCTCCGGCTCGGGAGCCGAGCTGGCAGGCGCCCTGCGCGACGTACGCGACGCGTTGCGCGAGTTGTCGGCGTCGACCGGCGACGCGTGGAGCCGCACGGCGCAGCACTGGGCGGGGTCGGGCGCCGACGCGGCGGCGGGCGTGTTCTCGGCGGCCGTCGCTCAGACCGACGAGCTCGCCGAGCGGGCGGGACGGCTCGGCGCCGCGGCCGAGGCGGCGGGCGCGGCGGTGGCCCGTGCCCGTGAGCGCCTGCGCGCGATCGTCGACGAGTTCGAGGCGCGGGCGGCCGCATTGGAGCCCTACCTGGACTCCCCGGGGGTCACGGAGGAGCTGGTCGCCGAGGCGCGCCGATCGCTCGCCGAGGCAATGGCCGTCGTCGACGATCTACGGGCCGAGCTGGACGGGCACGCCGCGGGCCTGCCGGTCCCGGCGTCGGCGCCCGCTTCAGGGCCGGCGCCCACCGCGCCCGCGGGTTTCAGCACCCCCGGATTCGGTGGCGCAGGTGTGCCCGCTGGCGGGCTGGGGTCCGCTGCGGGCGGGCTCGGTTCCGGCGCGGGTGGGCTCGGCTCGCTGGTGCGCGACATCGCCGACCTCTCCCGCCCGGAGCCGCCGGACGCCACCGCATTCGGCGACGGTGTCACGGTGCGACTGCCGGACGGCAGCACGGCGACCGCGCCGAACGCGGTGGCCGCGAGCGCCGTTCGATATGCGCTGACACAACTGGGGGTGCCGTACGACTGGGGCGGCACGACGCCGGGCGTCGGCCTGGACTGCAGCGGCCTGACCCAGTGGGCGTATGCGGAGGCCGGGTTGACGCTTCCGCGGCTGGCCCAGGAGCAGGATGTCGGTGCGCCGGTCTCGCCGGGCGACCTGCGGCCCGGCGACCTCGCCATCTGGGACGGCCACGTCGCGATGATCGTCGGGAACAACCAGATGATCGAGGCCGGCGACCCGGTGAAGCTGTCTCCGATCCGGACCACCAACGCCGGGCAGGGCTTCCAGGGGTTCTGGCGTCCGACGGCGTGACAGCACTGTGCCAGCTTCGGCGTAGCTCCCGATCGTTAGGCTGTCCGCCATGGCTGCTGACATCGTGCCGATCCGGCTCGGCTTGACCAAGGGCGACCTGTACACGTTATGGGCTCCACGCTGGCGTGATGGCGGCGACGAGTGGGAGGCCTTCCTCGGCAAGGACGAGGACCTCTACGTGTTCGAGTCGGTCGCCGACCTGGCCGCGTTCGTCAGGACCAACAAGGACAACGACCTGACCGACCACCCCGCATGGACCAAGCTCACCGAGGCCAATGCGCATCGCCTGGACCCGGCCGAGGAGCACCGGTACGACGTCATCGGCGTGCCGGAGATCGTCGCGGAGAAGGTCAGCGAGGACGCGGTCCGCCAACTGCACCGCACGCTGGCGATCGTCTCCTCGCTCGGCTCGGTGTGCGAACTGCCGGTCGTCACAAGGTTTTTCAACGGCAACCCGGTGCTGGGCACCCTCGGCGGCGGAATCGACTCGTTCTCAGGCCGCAGCGGACGCAAGCGGTGGGGCGAGATCGAGGCCGTCATCGCCCGCGCCTGGGACAACGTCGTCGATGCGCTCGACGAGCTGGTCACCACCCCGGACGTCGACGCCGCCGCGTCGGAGAAGGCCGAAGCCGAGTTGGCCGAGCCGGCGCCCGAGCCCGAAGAGGACGAGGCGATCGACGAGGCCGCGGAGGCCGACACCCCCGAAGACGACGAGGACGCCGAGGACGAGTCCGACGCCCTGACCGCGCAGGCGCAGAATCAGGTCCTCGGCGGCGACGAGGACTTCTGGCTCAAGGTCGGCATCGATCCGGTGCGGTTGATGACGAGCGCGGGCACGTACTACACGCTGCGCTGCTACCTCGACGACCAGCCGGTGTTCCTCGGGCGTAACGGCCGCATCAGCGTCTTCGGCTCGGAGCGGGCGCTGGCGCGCTATCTGGCCGACGAGCATGACCATGACCTGTCGGGCCTGGCCACCTACGACGACATCCGCACGGCCGCCACGGACGGCTCGCTGGAGGTCGAGGTCACTGAGGACAACGTCTACGTGCTCACCGGCATCGTCGACGACCTCGCCGACGGACCCGATGCGCTGGACCACGACCAGTTGGAACTCGCCGTCGAACTTCTCCGCGATGTCGGTGACTACGCGGAGGACACGACCGTCGACCAGGCCCTCGACCCGGATCAGCCGCTCGGCAGGCTGGTCGCGCACGTCCTGGAGCCTGACACCGTCCGCGCGCCCAGCCCGCCGTACGCCAAGGCCGTCGAGCAGTGGGAGGCGCTGGAGGCGTTCGTCGAGTCCCGGCTGCGCCAGGAATAACTCACCCGATCAGTACCGCGTAGCGCGGCTTGATGACGTCGTCGATGATCGACAGCCGCTCGTCGAACGAGATGAACGCCGACTTCATCGCATTGATCGTGAACCGCTGCAGGTCGCTCCAGCCGTATCCGAACGTCTCGACCAATCGCAGCATCTCCTGAGTCATCGAGGTGTCGCTCATCAGGCGGTTGTCGGTGTTGACCGTGACGCGGAACCGCAGCCGCGCCAGCAGGTCGAACGGATGCTCGGCGATGCTGGCGACCGCGCCGGTCTGCACGTTGGACGACGGGCACAGCTCGAACGGGATGCGCTTGTCGCGCAGCAGCGCCGCGAGCCGGCCGAGCTGCGCGGTGCCGTCGGGTGCGACCGTGATGTCGTCGACGATCCGCACGCCGTGGCCGAGCCGGTCGGCGCCGCAGAACGCGATCGCCTCGTGGATCGACGGCAGGCCGAACGCCTCGCCCGCGTGAATCGTGAAGCGCGCGTTGTTGCTTCGCATGTACTCGAACGCGTCGAGGTGGCGCGTCGGCGGATATCCGGCCTCGGCTCCGGCGATGTCGAACCCGACCACGCCCTTGTCGCGAAATCGGATCGCGAGCTCGGCGATCTCGCGTGAGCGCGCCGCGTGCCGCATGGCGGTCACCAGGCAGCGCACGGTGATGGTCCGCCCTTCCGCGGCGGCCGCCTTCTCACCCTCGGCGAACCCCGCCATCACCGCGTCGACGACGGCGTCCAGCGATAGGCCGCCGTCGATGTGCAGTTCGGGCGCGAAACGGATCTCGGCGTACACCACGTTGTCGGCCGCCAGGTCCTCGACGCACTCGTAGGCCACCCTATGCAGGGCCTCGGGTGTCTGCATCACGCCGACGGTGTGGGCGAACGGCTCCAGATAGCGCACCAGCGACCCGCTGTGCGCCGCGGTGCGAAAGAACGCCGCCAGCTCGTCGACCTCGGTTGCGGGCAGGTCGTCGTAACCGGTCGCCTCCGCGAGCTCGAGGACGGTCGCCGGGCGCAGCCCGCCGTCCAGGTGGTCGTGCAGCAGCGCCTTGGGCGCTTGCCTGATCGAGTCCAGCGTCAGCGGCGTCGTCATGTCGCTCTCCGGTCAGTCTCCGCTCGTGATTCGGTCGATGATCAACGGACGCGGCGGCGGTGCGGCATCGCCGACGGACCAGGCGCCGTCCAGTTCGGCGATCGCCCCCTCGAAGCGGTCGGGGGTCTCGGTGTACAGCGTGAACAGCGGCTCGCCTGCGCTCACCGGTTCGCCCACCTTTCGGTGGATGTGCAGCCCGGCGCCCGGCTGCACGCGCTCACCGGGAGCGGAGCGTCCCGCTCCGAGCCGCCACACCGCCATACCCACCGCCATCGCGTCGATGCTCTCCATCCTGCCATCGCGCGGCGCGGTGACGGTCTCGGCGTGAGGGCCGACCGGCAGGTCCGCGGTCGGATCGCCGCCCTGCGCCGCGACGAGCTCGCGGAACCGATCCATCGCCGAGCCGTCCCGCAATGTCTGCGCCGGGTCCACGCCGTCGATACCCGCGGCGTCGAGCATCTCGGCGGCCAGCGTCAGCGTCAGCTCCACCACGTCGGCCGGGCCGCCCCCGGCGAGCACCTCGAGCGATTCGGCCACCTCGACGGCGTTGCCCACCGCACGGCCCAGCGGGGTGGACATGTCGGTCAACACCGCCCTGGTGGTCAGGCCGTGCGCCGTCCCCAGCTCGACCATCGTGCGGGCCAGCTTCCGCGACTCCTCCTCCGTCTTCAGGAACGCGCCCGACCCGACCTTGGTGTCGAGCACCAGCGCGCGGGCGCCCTCGGCGATCTTCTTGCTCATCACCGAGCTCGCGATCAGCGGCAGCGACTCGGTGGTCGCCGTGATGTCGCGCAGCGCGTAGATCTTCCGGTCGGCGGGTGCCAGCTCCCCCGCGGCGAAGATAGCGGCGCCGAGATCGCAAAGCTGTTGGCGGATCTGATGTTTGGAGATCTCGGCGGTGAAACCGGGTATGGACTCGAGCTTGTCGAGGGTGCCGCCGGTGTGGCCGAGTCCGCGCCCGGCCGCCTGCGGCACCGCACCGCCGCATGCCATCACCACGGGCACCAGCGGGATGGTGATCTTATCGCCCACCCCGCCGGTGGAGTGCTTGTCCACCAACGCCAGTGGCTTTCCATCGCGGCGAAGATCTGTAAAGTCCAGCCGCTCGCCGGAGTCCACCATCGCCGCCGTCCACCGGGCGATCTCGGCCGCAGTCATCCCGCGTAGGAAGATCGCCATCAACAGCGCCGACATCTGCTCGTCGGCCACCCGGCCGTGCGTGTAGGCGTCGATCACCCAGTCGATCGCCGCATCGGAGAGCTCCCCACCGTCGCGCTTCGCCCTGATGACGGTGGGTGCGTCAAATGTGAACTGCGTCACGGAGTTTCCTCGCCCGGCAGCCGGTCGCGCCGGGCCAGGTCGGCCGGGCCGAAGGCGTCGGGCAAGAGCTCGGTCAGGGGGCGCGGACCGCGGGGATGGTCGATGAGCATCTGGGGTCCTCCATGTTCCAGCAGCACCTGCCGGCACCGGCCACACGGCATCAGCAGTTCCCCGGCGGCATCGACGCACGACAGTGCGATCAGCCGGCCACCGCCGCTCGAATGCAGGTTGCAGACCACTGCGCACTCCGCACAGAGACCTAGGCCATATGAGACATTTTCCACATTGCAACCGGTCACCACCCGGCCATCGTCGACCAGCGCCGCCGCACCGACCGGGAAGCCCGAATACGGCGCATACGCGGCGGCCGTCACCTCAGTTGCCTTCTGCCGCAACGTGTTCCAGTCGATACCCGACATCGCGCCACCCTCGCCAAACCGGTTCTGAATGCATTCCGATGTCCCCTGCGCGAAGCCCGGAAACGGAATAGGTAACCCTAACTTCGGCGTTTTTCAAGACATCGACCGCTAAACCGTAGTTCGTTTAGCAGTACGACTGGGATTAGGCTCGCCCCGAGGTTTGGGTGAAGTGCGCGAACCGGACCGAACGTCACCCGGTGCAGCTCCGGAGCCCAATCGTCCACCGAAGGCGTTGGAGGCCAGATGAGTACTCAGATTTCCGGGGGACCGCCCGGAGCCTCTGCGGCTCCGCGGTCGCGACCGCGCAGGCGAACCCTTTACCGCGGCGATCCCGCCATGTGGTCGTGGGTGCTGCACCGCATCACCGGTGCGACGATCTTCTTCTTCCTGTTCGTGCACGTGCTCGACACCGCACTGGTGCGGGTCAGCCCGCAGGCCTACAACGAGGTCATCGAGACCTACAAGACCCCGCTGATCGGATTGATGGAGATCGGCCTGGTGGTCGCGGTGCTCTACCACGCCCTGAACGGCATCCGCGTGATCCTCATCGACTTCTGGCAGCACGGGGCGCGCTATCAGCGCGTGATGCTGTGGATCGTCGTCGGGATCTTCCTGGCGGTGTTCATCCCCTCGCTGGGCATCATCGGCATGCACATGGCGGAGCGGTTCCTGTGAGCGCGCCGGCCGGCGGGCCGCAGGGAGCCTGGACGCCGCACCACCGCGAGGGCCGCATCGCCCCGGTGATGGAGAAGGAGCACGACAGGCCGGCCAGCCTGGACCACCCGCGGGCGCCGCGCCGGCCGCGCGGTATCCCCTACTTCGAGAAGTACGCCTGGCTGTTCATGCGGTTCTCGGGTGTGGCGCTGGTCTTCCTGGCGCTGGGCCACCTGTTCGTGATGCTGATGTGGCAGGACGGGGTCTACCGCATCGACTTCAACTACGTCGCGCAACGCTGGGCGTCACCGTTCTGGCAGATCTGGGACATGGCGCTGCTGTGGCTGGCCCAGCTGCACGGGGCCAACGGACTGCGGACCATCATCGGCGACTACGCACGCAAGAACACCACGAAATTCTGGCTGAACTCGGTGCTGCTGCTGGCGACTGGATTCACCCTGGTGCTGGGCAGCTACGTGCTGGTCACCTTCGACGCGAACATTACGTAAGCGGGAGCTCTTCATGATTCAGGAACATCGCTACGACGTCGTCATCGTCGGCGCGGGCGGCGCGGGTATGCGGGCAGCCGTGGAGGCGGGTCCGCGGGCCCGCACGGCCGTGCTGACGAAGGTGTACCCGACGCGCAGCCACACCGGCGCGGCGCAGGGCGGCATGTGCGCCGCGTTGGCCAACGTCGAAGAGGACAACTGGGAGTGGCACACCTTCGACACCGTCAAGGGCGGCGACTACCTCGCCGACCAGGACGCCGTCGAGATCATGTGCAAGGAAGCCATCGACGCGGTGCTCGATCTCGAGAAGATGGGGATGCCGTTCAACCGCACCCCCGAGGGCCGCATCGATCAGCGCCGCTTCGGCGGGCACACCCGCGACCACGGCAAGGCCCCGGTGCGCCGGGCCTGTTACGCCGCCGACCGCACCGGCCACATGATCCTGCAGACGCTGTATCAAAACTGCGTCAAGCACGACGTCGAATTCTTCAACGAGTTCTACGCGCTCGACATCGCGATCACCGAGACGCAGTCCGGCCCCGTCGCCACCGGCGTCATCGCCTACGAGCTGGCCACCGGCGACATCCACGTCTTCCACGCCAAGGCCGTCGTCTTCGCCACCGGCGGATCGGGCCGGATGTACAAGACCACCTCCAACGCCCACACGCTGACCGGCGACGGGCTCGGCATCGTGTTCCGCAAGGGACTTCCGTTGGAGGACATGGAGTTCCACCAGTTCCATCCGACCGGCCTGGCCGGCCTCGGCATCCTGATCTCCGAGGCGGTGCGCGGCGAGGGCGGGCGACTGCTCAACGGTGAGGGCGAGCGCTTCATGGAGCGCTACGCGCCGACGATCGTCGACCTGGCGCCGCGCGACATCGTCGCCCGTTCGATGGTGCTCGAAGTGCTCGAGGGCCGCGGCGCAGGCCCGAACAAGGACTACGTCTACATCGACGTGCGCCACCTGGGTGAGGACGTGCTCGAGGCCAAGCTGCCCGACATCACCGAGTTCGCCCGCACCTACCTCGGTGTCGACCCGGTCAAGGAGCTGGTGCCGGTCTACCCGACGTGTCACTACGTGATGGGTGGCATCCCGACCACGGTCAACGGTCAGGTGCTGCGCGACAACACGACGGTCATCCCGGGTCTGTACGCGGCGGGTGAGTGTGCGTGCGTGTCCGTGCACGGCGCCAACCGCCTGGGCACCAACTCGCTGTTGGACATCAACGTGTTCGGCCGCCGCGCGGGCATCGCCGCCGCCAATTACGCGCTGGGCCACGACTTCGTCTCTCTTCCGGAGAACCCGGCGGGCATGGTGGTCCAGTGGGTCGGCGACATCCTCTCCGAGCACGGCAACGAGCGCGTCGCCGACATCCGCGGCGCCCTGCAGCAGTCGATGGACAATAACGCTGCGGTGTTCCGCACTGAGGAGACGCTCAAGCAGGCGCTCACCGACATCCACGCCCTCAAGGAGCGGTACTCGCGAATCACGGTGCACGACAAGGGCAAGCGCTACAACAGCGATCTGCTCGAGGCGATCGAGCTGGGCTTCCTGCTCGAGCTCGCCGAGGTCACCGTCGTCGGTGCGCTGAACCGCAAGGAGTCTCGCGGCGGGCACGCCCGGGAGGACTACCCGAACCGCGACGACACCAACTACATGCGCCACACCATGGCCTACAAGGAGGGCGCGGACCTGCTGTCCGACATCCGGCTGGACTACAAGCCCGTGGTCCAGACACGTTATGAGCCGATGGAACGGAAGTACTGATGACGATCGCGCCTGACGTAAAAGGTCCGGCTACCAAGGATCCCGAACTGCCGCCCGTGCCCGAGGGCGCGGTGATGGTGACGCTGAAGATCGCCCGGTTCAATCCGGAGAACCCCGATGCGTACGCGGATTCGGGTGGCTGGCAGAGCTTCCGCGTTCCCTGCCTGCCCACTGACCGGCTGCTCAATCTGCTGCACTACGTGAAGTGGTATCTGGACGGCACTCTCACGTTCCGGCGGTCGTGCGCACACGGTGTGTGCGGTTCGGATGCGATGCGCATCAACGGCGTCAACCGGCTGGCGTGCAAGGTGCTGATGCGCGACATGCTGCCGAAGAACCCCAGCAAGCAGCTGACCATCACCATCGAGCCGATCCGCGGCCTGCCCGTGGAGAAGGACCTCGTGGTCGACATGGAGCCGTTCTTCGACGCCTACCGCGCCATCAAGCCGTACCTGGTCACCAGCGGCAATCCCCCTACGCGCGAACGTATTCAGAGCCAGACCGACCGGGCCCGTTACGACGACACCACGAAGTGCATCCTGTGCGCGTGCTGCACGACAAGCTGCCCGATCTACTGGAGCGAGGGGTCGTACTTCGGCCCCGCCGCGATCGTCAACGCGCACCGTTTCATCTTCGACAGCCGCGACGAGGCGGCCGCCGAACGGCTCGACATCCTCAACGAGGTCGACGGGGTGTGGCGCTGCCGCACGACGTTCAACTGCACGGAGTCCTGCCCGCGCGGCATCCAGGTCACGCAGGCGATCCAGGAGGTCAAGCGCGCGCTGATGTTCGCGCGCTAGGAACGACGCATCGCGTCGGCGAGCTGAATGTGTCCGGCGAAGTTCCGGGACACGGCCAGCGCACGATAGCGTTCGACGAGGTCGCGAAAGCCGCTGTCGTCGCCCCGCGCTCGGGCCAGCCGGGCACGCATACGCAGCAGCTGGATCTCGTTGATCACGACGCCGGGTTCGGAGGGCATATCCGCGAACCGGTCGATGTGCTCGGCCGCCTCCCGGATGTCATCGGTGTCGCCTCGCCGAAGCAGAGACTCCACCAGCACCGCGGTGGCCTCTACGCGCAGAATCCTCTCCTCGCCTCGGACGAGCGTGTCGAGGAGCGACTTGAGGTCGTCGATGGCGCCGTCGAGATCCTCTGAGGCGGCAGCGATCTCGGCGATTCGGATTCTCGGGATGACCGCGGGCGCGAAAATCGAGCTGTGTTCGTACAGGTCGCGCGACTCCTGGAGTAACCCGAATCCACGTCGCCGGTCGACCTCCGCGGCCTGAGAAGTGAGAACCAGTCCCAGGGCCGAACACGCTGTGGCCAGCGCGAGGTCGTCGCCGATCTCCCGTCCCTTCCGAACGGCTTCCTCTGTGTCTGCGATGGCGCGATCGTCCGGAATGATGGCCTTTGTGTGCATGCCGAACGAGTAGCCGATGCCGATGATGAACACAAAGGTCGCGCCGACTGGGTGAACTTCGCGTTCCAGCGCGGCACTGCGGCGTGCACTCTGTAGCCAGTCGGGCTCGCCGAGAACGCATTTGGCGACCGATCCCCAGATCAACGCCGTCGCCAGAGCCGTGCCGATCTGTCCCTCGCTCATGTCTCCGCCGGTGTAACCCTCGAGCAGTCCGGCCGCCCAGTCCGAGATGTAGCGCGCCTCTCGCGCCTCCCCGGCGAGAATCTTCGCCATAACTCCCGCATGGATGTAGGTGAGCGCCCTCACCGCACCGTCGCATCTCTGGAGCAATTCGAACTGCTCAGACGCCAGCGCGGACGCTTCCCGGTGGCAATGTTGGAAACTCCGCAAGGCGATCTGGCCGTACATTCCGATCGCGAGCGACAGGTCGTCACCGGCTTCTTGACAAAGCTCCTTGAGATCTTCGAATCCTGTGTCGGACAGGCCCCCGCCGACCCGCCATGTCGACATGCACAGCATCGTCTTCGGCACGATGCGCAGGGCCGTGCGGTTCGGGTCCTCGAGGGGCAGGGCGTCGGCGGCTCGCGCAGCGCGCTCCCATCCCGCCCGCGCGCCTCGGACGTCGCGCTGCATGGACCAGGTGGCCGCTTTCAGATGCCAGTTGTACGCGGCCGTCAGATCCCCGGCTGCTTCCAGGTGTTCAGCGATCAACGCCGCGTTCTCACCCGCGGAGCCACGCTCTTCGATGGCGGCGGCAAGCCGCCGATGCAGTTCGGCGCGTTCGGACTTCAGCTGCGACTCGAGTGCCACAGTGCGGATCAGCGGATTGCGGAACACGTATTCGGGCCGACGGCCGAACCTGATCTGCTCGATGAGCTGCGCCTCGAGCAGATCCTCCACCGCGGGTTCGACCCCGAGCGCGCTCAGGAGATCCAATCCGAATCGTGCGCCGACGACAGCGCCGGCGCTGAGCGTGCGCTTGGCCCTAGGGTCCAGGCGGTCGATGCGCGCAGCGATCGTCGTCTGCAGGGTCGCGGGCACGCTTACATCGACGTCGTCCGCCGCGTTGCGATAGCGTCCGGGCTCGCCGTCGAGAACGCCGCGCTCGGCGAGTTCGCGCACCATCTCCTCGGCGAACAGCGGATTGCCCGCCGCCCTATCGCAAATCGTCTCCCGCAGCTCTCCGACCGAATCGGTGGCTCCGAGCAGGCCGTCGACGATCGCGCGCACCTCCGCGTCGCGAAGCGGCGCCAGCGCGAAAATGTGCCCACCGCGCACCCTGGTCAAAATCCCTTGGTAATCGGGCCGATACGTGATCACCGTCAACAGATGCGTCTGCGGGACCACCGTCAGGAAGTCCGCCAGCATCGACTCGCTGACCTCGTCCATCCAGTGCACGTCCTCGATGACGTACACCGCGGGTATCTTGCGCGCCAGGCAGTAGGTGTTGACCATTGCGGTCAACCGCCGCCGCCTTGCCTCCGGGGTGATGGTCGCCGACGCGGCATGCGGCTCGCCGATGCCCAGCAGATCCTCGAACAATAGCACGTCCTCGGCATCGACATCGGTGAGGGCGGCGCGGAGCCGCGCACGTGCGGAGGCGGCGTCGAGGCGCTCTACGCCGGTACCCGCGCGGAGGAACGCTGCCAGCGCATGGAACGGAACCTGTTTGGTGTGTGACTCGCAGTACGAGCGGACCACTTCGATGCCCCGCCGATCGGCCAGCGCCGCGACCTCGCGCGCGAGCCGGCTCTTGCCGATACCCGGGGGCCCGACCAAACCGACCACGGCACCGTGGCCGTCGATCGCACCCTCGAGCAGCCCCTCGGCCGCGGCGAGCTCCCACCGCCGGCCGACCAACGGCGATTCGTCGCGCCGATCGGGGCGGTGCACCCTGCTGATGCTGATCAGCCGGCGGGCCGCAACCGGTTCGTCGGCGCCCTTGATCCGTACCCGCTCGGGCTCACCGAGGACAGCCACGCCGTCCACCAGCCGCGCCGTCGACTCGCTGAGCATCACCGCGCCGGGCGCGGCGACCGCCTCCATGCGTTGTGCGATGCCTACCTGCTCGCCGATCGCGGTGTAACCGAATGCACCCGAACCCATGTCGCCGGTGATGACCCGGCCGGAGTTCAGCCCGACCCGCACCCGGAGCTCGATACCGTCACGTCGCGCGACCTCGGCCGCGAGGCGTTCGGTCTCCTCCTGCAGCCCCAGGGCCGCCAGGCAAGCGCTCGCGGCGTGATCCTCCAACGCCACCGGCGCACCGAACACCGCCATCAACCCGTCGCCGGTGAACTTGTCCACCGTGCCGTCGTAACGCCGGATGACCGCGGCGCAGCGCTCGACGAGGTCGGTGATGATCTCACGCAACCGTTCTGCGCCGAGCGCCGACGCGATGTCCATGGACCGCACCACGTCGGCGAACAACACCGTCACGTGCTTGTACTCGGCGGATCGGGCGGATTGCACGACCGCTGCGCCACACTCACTGCAGAATTTCGCGGTCGCTGCCAGCGGCGCCTCGCAGCCGGCGCAACGAAGGTCCGCGGCGGTCGCTGTACCGCCCGGACCCCGTCCTGCGTCCACCTGAACATCGTGTCACCAGCACGGACGTCGTGTCGCACATTCGGCTGTCACACATCCGCCGGCCGTTTCGTCGAATAGGTATGACCGAAAACGCACAGAAAACCCGCATCGAACCCCTCCCCCCGCAGCGCGCGACGCTGCTGACCAGGCTCCTGTACCGGGTCGCCAAGCGCCGGTTCGGCGAGGTTCCCGAACCCTTCGCCGTGGCGGCGCACCACCCGCGGCTGATGCTCGCCAACGTCGTGCACGAAGGCATGCTGCAGTCCGGGTCGAAGACGCTGCCCAAGAGCGTCCGCGAGCTCGCGGTCTTCTGGACCGCCCGCACGGTCGGATGCTCATGGTGCGTCGACTTCGGTGCGATGCTGCAGCGCCTCGACGGCCTGGACGTCGACCGGCTCAAGCACATCGACGACTACGCGACCTCGCCGCTGTTCTCCGACGACGAGCGCGCCGCGATCGCCTACGCCGACGCGATGACCACCGACCCGCACACCATCACCGATGAGCAGGTCGACGACCTTCGGCAGCGGTTCGGCGACGACGGCGTCATCGAGCTGACGTATCAGATCGGCGTGGAGAACATGCGGGCGCGGATGTACTCGGCGCTGGGAATCACCGAGCAGGGCTTCGGTTCCGGCGACTCGTGCCGCGTTCCGTGGGCTTCCGACGAGCGCTTGCGCGAGGAGACGACGGCTACCGACGAGCGCTTGCGCGAGGAGACGACGGCTACCGACGAGCGCTTGCGCGAGGAGACGACGGCTACCGACGAACCTTCAGCGGTGAACCAGTGAACTTGTCCGGGTTGGCGATATCCCATATCGCGCAGACCTTGCCGTCGCGCACGGTCATCGCGGTGACCCGCGGCATGACCTCCGGATAACCGTCGTTGGCCGGTGAGCCGGAGAGGTAGCTGCCCAGCTGCCCGTTGACGTTCGCCAGCTGGCTCGACGAGAGGAACTGCGGTCCGTACCGCCGAACCAGTCCGAACAGGAACCGGGCCACCTTCTCCGGTCCGTGGATGACGCGCGGTGCGGTGGGCGCCCGGCGGTTCGAGTCGCCGGTGAACGTGACGTCCGGATGTAGCAGCGCCACAACGGCTTCCATGTCACCCGACGCCAGCGCAGCCATCAGCGCCCCCGCCACCTCGTTGTGGGCCTCGTCGGGCACCGGTGGCGGCGCATCGGCAACGGCACGACGAGCGCGCGACGCCAGTTGCCGAGCCGCCGCCTCGCCGATTCCGAGCACGTCGGCGATCTCGCCGAACGGCACCGAGAAGCCGTCGTGCAGCACGAAAGCCACCCGCTGGTCGGGGGTGAGACGCTCGAGCACCACCATCGCGGCGAACCGCGCGTCCTCGCCGGCGACCACCGCCGCCAACGGGTCGTCGCGGTCCAGGGGGACGACGACCGGTTCCGGAAGCCATTCGCCCACATAGGTTTCGCGCCGATGCGCGGCCGAACGGAGCCGGTCCAGACCCAACCGGCTGACCACCGTCGTCAGCCACGCCCGCAGATCCTTGATCGATTCTTGGCGTGCGGCGCTCCACCGCAACCAGGCGTCCTGCACGATGTCCTCGGCGTCGGCCATCGTGCCCGTGAGCCGGTAGGCGACGGACAGCAGGTGCGGCCGCAACTCCTCGAACTCGTCGACCCGCGTGCTGGCGGTCATGGATTCGAGGCTACTCCTCTAGCGCTTGGCGAACACCGTTCGGTGCCATCCCTTTTCGGCAACCCCGGTGATATCGCTCATCACGTGCTTGACCGTCACGTATTCCTCGAGCGAATAGTCGCTCATGTCCTTGCCGAAGCCGGAGGCGCCCACACCGCCGTGCGGCATTTCGCTGATGATCGGGATGTGGTCGTTGATCCACACGCAACCGGCCTTGATCTCCCGCGACGCCCGCTGCGCGCGGTACACGTCGCGCGTCCACGCCGAGGCGGCCAGCCCGTAGTCGGTGTCATTGGCCTGTCGCAGCGCATCGTCGTCGTCAGTGAACGAGCGCACCGTCAGCACCGGACCGAAGATCTCGTCGCGGTACACCTCGGACTGCTCGTCGACGTCGGCGATCACCGTCGGCAGGTAGAACGAACCTGGCCGGTCCGGCGCCGACCCGCCGCAGACGATCCGCCCGCCCTGGCCGGGAGCCCGCTCGACCATGCCCGCCACCTTGGCGCGGTGCGCCGTCGAGATCAGCGGGCCCAGGTCGGTGTCGGGGTCGTGCGGGTCGCCGACGACGACCTTGGAGAACAGCTCGGCCACGCCCGCGACGAAGTCGTCGTAGAGTTCGCGCGCCACGATCGCCCTGGTGGCGGCCGTGCAGTCCTGACCGGTGTTGATCAGCGCGGCGGCCGCCGCACCCTGGATGGCGGCGTCGAGATCGGCGTCGTCGAACACCACGAACGGCGCCTTGCCGCCCAGCTCGAGCTGCACCCGGTGGCCGTGCACGGCCGCGGCGGCCATCACCTTGCGCCCGACCGGCGTCGAACCGGTGAACGTCACGACGTCGACGTCGCGGTGGCCGGCCAGCGCCGTACCGGCGTCGGAGCCCACCCCTGTGACGACGTTGAATACGCCGTCAGGCAGGCCCGCCTCCGTGGCGAGGCGCGCGAGAGTCAGGGTGGTCAACGGCGTCAGCTCGCAGGGTTTGATCACCACCGAACACCCGGTGGCCAACGCGGGCAACACCTTCCACACCGCCATCTGCAGCGGATAGTTCCACGGCGTGATGGTCGCGACGACGCCGACGGCCTCGCGCCGGATGCTCGAGGTGTGGTCCCCGGAGTACTCGGCGCTCGCCTTGCCTTCCAGGTGGCGCGCCGCGCCGGCGAAGAAGTCGATGTTGTCGACGCTGCCTGGCACGTCGAACTCGGCGGCCAGCCGCACCGGCTTACCGGTCTGGCTGACCTCCTCGGCGACCAACTCGTCGGCGCGCTCACCGGCCAGTCGGGCCAGCGTGGACAGCACCGCCGAGCGCTCGGCGGGGGTAGCGGTCGCCCAGCCGGACAGCGCCGCACGTGCCGACGCCACCGCGCTGTCGACATCGGCGGGGGTGGCCAGCGAGTATTCGGCGACGACCTCGCCGGTGGCGGGGTCGACGACCTGGTGGGCGGGGCCACCCGTCGCCACCGCAGCGCCGTCGATCCAGCTGCCCGCCACACTGGTGGAAACGGAAGACGCAGTCATGGCCCTACGCTAACGGACGCCCCGCCATCGAGCTACGCAATCCCATAGCGGCAGGGCCCTCAAACGAGTGATTTCATGGCACTGGTTGCCCCTTACGACGGATTCCGTGCACAATCACTGGCATGCCTTCTCCGGGTGCAACGCACGGTCTCGGCCCCGTTTCGTTCCGGCTCAACCAGTCCCGTCCGGGTGCCGCGTTTCAGCTCGACGACCTCAGCAAGCAGATCATCGAGAAGCTGCAGCAGGACGGCCGCCGCTCATACGCGGGCATAGGCAAGTCCGTCGGCCTGTCCGAGGCCGCCGTCCGCCAGCGTGTGCAGCGCATGGTCGACGCCGGCGTGATGCAGATCGTCGCCGTCACGGACCCGATGCAGTTGGGATTCGCCCGACAGGCAATGATCGGCATCCGCTGCACCGGTGACACGACCAAGGTGGCCGAGAGGCTGGCCGCCATCGAATCCGTCGACTACGTCGTGCTCACCGCCGGTTCCTTCGACGCCATCGTCGAGGTGGTCTGCGAGGACGACGACGACCTCCTCGACCTTCTCAACACCCAGATCCGCGCCCTGCCGGGAGTGATATCCACCGAAACACTTGTTTATTTGAAACTTGTTAAGCAGCAATACAATTGGGGCACTAGATGACTACCACCGATATCGCGCAGGACGTTACGTCCGAACTCGGCGCCAAAGCCAACCGCCACCTGTGGGGCCATTTCGCCCGCCATGGCACAGGCATCACCCCGCCGATCATCACCCGCGGCGAAGGCGTCACGATCTGGGACAGCCACGGCAAGAGCTACATCGACGGCCTGTCCGGGCTCTTCGTCGTCCAGGTCGGCCACGGCCGCCAGGAGTTGGCAGAGGCCGCGGCCAAACAGGCCGAGCAGTTGGCGTTCTTCCCACTGTGGTCCTACGCCACGCCCACGGCGATCGAACTCGCCGAACGCGTCGCCGGCTACGCACCCGGCGACCTGAACCGGGTGTTCTTCACCACCGGCGGCGGTGAGGCCGTCGAGTCGGCGTGGAAGCTGGCCAAGAACTACTTCAAGCTGACCGGCAAACCCGGTAAGCACAAGGTGGTTTCGCGTTCGATCGCCTACCACGGCACTCCGCAGGGTGCGCTGGCCATCACCGGCCTGCCGGTGTTCAAGGCGCCGTTCGAACCGCTGACGCCCGGCGGCTTCCGCGTCCCCAACACTAACTTCTACCGCGCGCCCGCGCCGTACCAGAACGACGAGAAGGCATTCGGTCAGTACTGCGCCGACCGCATCGCCGAAGCCATCGAGTTCGAAGGGCCCGACACCGTCGCCGCGGTCTTCCTCGAACCGGTGCAGAACGCGGGCGGCTGCTTCCCCCCTCCCCCAGGCTATTTCGAGCGGGTGCGGGAGATCTGCGACGAGTACGACGTGCTGCTGGTGTCCGACGAGGTCATCTGCGCGTACGGGCGGATCGGGTCGATGTTCGCCTGTGACGACTTCGGCTACGTGCCCGACATCATCACCTGCGCCAAGGGTTTGACGTCCGGCTACTCGCCGATCGGCGCGATGATCGCCAGCGACCGGCTGTTCGAACCGTTCAACGACGGCAAGACCACGTTCGCGCACGGCTACACCTTCGGCGGGCATCCGGTGTCGTCGGCGGTGGCGCTGGCCAACCTCGACATCTTCGAGCGCGAGGGCCTCAACGATCACGTCAAGGAGAACGCCCCGAATTTCCGGGCCACCCTCGAGCAGCTGTACGACCTGCCGATCGTCGGTGACGTCCGCGGGGAGGGCTACTTCTACGGCATCGAGTTGGTCAAGGACAAGGACACCAAGGAGACGTTCAACGACGAGGAATCGGAGCGGCTGCTGCGCGGCTTCCTGACCCCCGCGTTGTTCGAGGCCGGCCTGTACTGCAGAGCCGACGACCGCGGCGACCCGGTGGTACAGCTGGCTCCGCCGCTGATCAGCGGCGAGAAGGAGTTCGACGCGATCTACCAGATCATGCGCGACGTGCTGTCCGAGGCGGGCCGACTGCTCTGAGCGCGGCGCTGCCGAAGCGTAGCGTCGGCGCTGTGAGCGCGCCCGGATCCCACAAGCCGCCGATCGACCCCGTCCGCTGGCAACCGCCGCCGGTCGACCCACTACCGGATCTGCCGTCGGCGGAGCTGACCGTCGTGCCCGTGCCCGGCCACGCGCCCGAGGACGTCGTCGTCGACGCCGAGGGCGCGATCTGGGCGGGCGTCGACGACGGCCGCATCGTGCGCATCGCCCCCGGCGGTGCCGCGGACGTCGTCGCCACCACCGAGGGCCGCCCGCTGGGCATGCACGTCGCCCACGACGGCCGGATCCTGGTCTGCACCAGCCCCGGCGGCCTGATGTCGCTGAACCCCACCGACCGCACGGTGCAGACGCTCGTGGCGGAAGTCGACGACCGGCGGCTGATGTTCTGCTCGAACGTCACCCAATCACCGGACGGCACAATCTATTTCACCGAGTCGACGAGCGCGTTCGACTACGCCCACTTCAAGGGCGCGGTGATGGAGGCGCGGCCGCGCGGCAGCCTGTTCCGCCGCGACGCGGACGGCACCGTGCTGACCGCGGCGGCGGGGCTGTACTTCGCCAACGGCGTGACACCGACGGCCGACGGGTCGGCGTTGGTGTTCGCCGAGACGATGGGGCGGCGGCTGTCGAAGTTCTGGCTGACGGGCGAACGCGCCGGGTCGGTGACCCCGTTGCGCGAGAACCTGCCCGGCCATCCGGACAACCTGTCCACCGGTGCAGACGGCCGCATCTGGTGCGCGATGGTCTCGCCGCTCAACGCCGCCGCCGAATGGCTGGCACCGCGCTGGCCTGCGCTGCGCAAGCTGCTGTGGAAGCTTCCCGACAAACTGCAACCCCAGATCAAACCCGAAGTGTGGGCGGTGGCGTTCGACCCGGACACCGGCGACGTCGTCGCGGGTATCCGCTGCGAGCACCCACAGTTCGGCATGGTGACCGGCCTGGTGGAGGCCGACGGCCGACTCTGGATGGGCAGCATCGGATTTCCCGCCGTCGCGCACGCCGACCTCGCGTCCCTGTCACTGCGCTAAGTCACAAATGAAACTCAAGTAACACCAGTCACAGCGCGCCTACACGGCTTCGGCCCCTTCGCGGCTTAATGTGCGGTCACAATGGCGAAGTTTCGTAAACCGCTGCACCGCGCCGCCGCGCTGGCCGCGGCCCTGTTCGTGGTCGCGGGTCCGGCCGTGGCAAGCGCCCAGCCGCCCGCAGCTCCCGAGGCGAGTGCGTGTCCGTACCGAGAGTCGACGCCCCCGGCGGTCGACGCGTCCGAGGTGCCCAAACCCGGCGACGCACCGCCGGCACCGTTGCCGGTGCCCGCCACGCCGATGGGCGGCGACAAGCTGTCCGGGTGCGGCGTCATCACCGCGCCGGGCACCCCGCCACTGCCCAACGACGTCTCGGCCGAGGCCTGGGTGGTCGCCGACCTCGACTCCGGTGACGTCATCGCCGCCAAGGATCCGCACGGCAGGCACCGGCCCGCCAGCATCATCAAGGTGCTGGTCGCCATGCAGGCCGTCAAGGACCTGCCGATCCACAAGGTCATCGCGGGAACCGCCGAGGACGCCGCCCAGGAGGGCACCAAGGTCGGGGTCGGCGAAGGCGGCCACTACTCGATCAACGACCTGCTGCACGGCCTGCTGATGTACTCCGGCAACGACGCCGCGTTCGCGCTGGCACGGCAGCTCGGCGGGTGGGACGCGACCCTGCACAAGCTGAACGACCTGGCCCGCAAGCTGGGCGGGCTCGACACCAGGGTCGCGACGCCGTCGGGGCTCGACGGACCGGGCATGAGCACCTCGGCATACGACATGGCGCTGTTCTACCGGTACGCCTGGCGCAATCCGATCTTCGCCGACATCGTCTCGACCCGGGAATTCGACTTCCCCGGCCGCGGCGATGCCGGCTACCCGATCGAGAACGACAATAAGTTGCTGCTCAACTACCCCGGCGCGATGGGCGGCAAGACCGGCTACACCGACGATGCGGGCCAGACCTTCGTCGGCGCGGCCGACCACGGTGGCCGCCGACTCGTCGCCGTCCTCATGAAGGGCACCCGCCAGCCGATCGCCCCGTGGGAGCAGGCCGCCCACCTGCTCGACTACGGGTTCGCCACGACACCGGGCACCAGCGTCGGCACCCTGATCGAGCCCGACCCCTCGCTGCTCGGGACGAAGCCGGATGCCGCCGCCAATCCCGCGGTCAACGCCTCCCCGATGATGTCGGACATCGACGCGATGCCGGTGCGGGTCGGCGTCGCGGTCGTCGGCAGCGTGATCGTGTTCTCGTTGATCATGGGCGCGCGGTCGCTGAACCGCCGGCCCCAGCTCTAGGCCCAGCGCCGCAGCAGCCGCTCGGCGTCGATGCAGAGCCGTTCGATCACCTCAGCGGCAGAACGTGATTCGCGGACCATGCCGACGCCCTGCCCCGCGTTGACGGGCGCGATCCGGTAATCCTCGGCGGCCGTCGCCGCGGCGAGCGCGGACCGGGCGTCGGCGTCCACGAGGTCCTCGTGACCGTCGAAGCGGTCGACGAACTCGTTACGCACCACGCGCTCGGGAAGCGTTGCCGGCCAGGGGTATTCGAGGGCCACGTCGAAGACCCGCGTGGTAACGGTCTGCTCCCCCGCCGCGCCCAGCAGCAGGTTCCTCGCCGCGGCCGAGGTCGCCGCTTCGAGGCAGGTGGTGAACGCGGTGCCGAGCCAGGCGCCCGACGCCCCGGCGGCCAGCACCGCGGCCAGCCCGCGGCCCGACGCGATGCCCCCCGCGGCGAGCACGGGCACGGTCACGGCGTCGAGCACCTCCGCGAGCAACGGAAGGGTGCCGACGCGCACCTCGCCGTGCCCGCCGCCCTCGGCCCCCCGCGCGACGATCACGTCGGCGCCGGCGTCGGCCGCCCGTCGCGCGCCGGTCACGTCGGCCACCTGCACGGCCACCGGGACCCCGGCATCATGGGCGCGGCGGACCCAGGACCACTCGTCGCCGAAACTGACGGACAGCAGAGCGGGTCTGGCGGCGAGCGCGACGTCGAGCAGTTCGGGCTGCGCCGCCGCCACCCAGTGCACGAGACCGATACCGACGTCCAACCCGGCCACGTGGGGCAGTTCGGCGGTGAGCGCCGCGGCGGTCGCCGAGCTACCCATCCCGATCATGCCGAGGCCACCGGCCCGTGAGACCGCGGCGGCCAGTGCACCGCCTGCGGTGCCGCCCATCGGGGCGTTGACGATCGGCGCGGACAGGCCCATCCGCTCCGACCACGGCGTGGAAAGAGGCACGCAGCGGCACGTTACGCCTTGGGTACGGTGGGCCGGATGGCGTGGCTGATTCTGGTGGTGTCCGGTGTTCTCGAAGCGGTATGGGCCTCCGCGCTCGGCAGGACCGAGGGGTTCACGAAGCTCGGCCCATCGATGGTGTTCCTGGTGGCGCTGGTGCTCTCGATGGCCGGTCTGGGCATCGCGATGCGCAGCCTGCCACCGGGCACCAGCTATGCGGTGTGGGTCGGTATCGGCGCCTCGCTCACCGTCGGCTACGCGATGCTCACCGGGGCGGAGAGCGCGTCGGCCGTCAAGGCGCTCCTGATCGCGGGGATCATCGGTTGCGTCGTCGGGCTCAGGCTGGTCAGCTAGCGGCGGCGGAGCCGCGAAATGCCCAGCGCGCCAAGCGCCCCCGCCGCAGCGGCGGCCAGCACCCCGCCCACTCCGACACCCTCCTGCACCTGCACGCGAGGCGTGATCTGTGCGGCGTCGGGCGGGAAGACGGGCGCGGCCTCCATGTTCTCGATCGACGTTGCCGCCCACGCCGTCGCGAACAGGATCAGCCGCGCGGTGATGTAGGCGAACACCATCAGGCCGAGCACCGGACCGAACGTGGCCCCTGCCGGACCCGTCACCACCGAACGCAGGTAGATCGACGCCACCTGTTTGAAGACCTCGAACGCCACCGCCGTGAGCAGCCCCGAGCGCAGCGCGGAACGGAAGCTGATCGATTCGCGGGGCAGCCGCGCGATGATCCAGGTGAACAGCAGCCAGCTGATCAACACCGACACCGCGAGCGACACCACCCGCAGCAGAATGCTCATGCCCGGAACATCCTCCAGCCCAACCCATTCAACGGCCTTACGGGCCAGCCCCGAGCTGCTCACCACGGTCAACGCGATGGTGCCGGCGATAGCGACGAAGAGGCCGACGATGGCCGTCAGGTCCGACAGCTTGGTGCGCACGAAGCCGGGTGTGTCGCGCCGCATCAGGCCCCACATCTGGCTCAGCGCCTCACGCAGGTTCGCCATCCAGCCCAGCCCCGCCCACGCCGCGGTCGCCAGCCCGATGATGCCGACCGAGGTGCGCGACTCGATCGCGGAGTCCATCAGCTCGACCAGCTGGGTGGCGATGTCTCCGGAGACCGACGCCCGGATCTTGTCCTGAAGATCGGCGAGTAGTTCCGGCTGGCTGGCCAGGATGAAGCCGGCGACGGCGAATCCGACCATGAGCAACGGGAACATCGCGAAGACCGTGAAGTACGTGATGCCCGCGGCGTAGAAATCGCCCTTGCTGTCGTTGTAGCGCTGCTGCGCCCGCATGACGTGGTCGAACCACTCGTATCGCGACCGCAGCCGGCCGACGAAACCTTCCGGCTCGGCGGGTTGTGTCACGCCAACCTCCCGAAAACCTCAGCCGCCCGGGCGCAAAAACCCCAACCGGTCGTATACCCGCCGCAGCGTCGCGGCAGACACCTCGCGCGCCCGTTCGGCGCCCGTCGCTAGTACGGATTCCAGTTCCGCGGGGTCGTCGAGCAGTTCGTCGACGCGGGTCTTGATCGGGGTGACGAACTCGACGACGGCCTCCGCGGTGTCGGATTTGAGGTCGCCGTAGCCGCGTCCGGCGTACCCCTCGACGAGCTTGTCGATGTCGGTGCCGGTGACCGCCGACTGGATGGTGAGCAGGTTCGACACCCCGGGTTTGGCGTCCGGGTCGAAGCGCACCTCGCGCTCGCTGTCGGTGACCGCGGAGCGGATCTTCTTGGCCGAGGCCTTCGGATCGTCGAGCAGGCCGATCAGTCCGGCCTCGGTGCCCGCCGACTTGCTCATCTTCGACGTCGGATCCTGCAGGTCGTAGATCTTCGCCGTCGCCTTCGGGATCATCGGCTCGGGAATGACGAAGGTGTCCGGGAAACGAGAGTTGACCCGTTGCGCCACATCGCGTGCCAGCTCCAGGTGCTGGCGTTGGTCCTCGCCGACCGGCACGAGATCGGTGTCGTAGAGCAGCACGTCGGCGGCCATCAGCACCGGATAGGTGAACAGCCCGACCGTGGTCGCCTCGCTGCCCTCCTTCTGGGACTTGTCCTTGAACTGCGTCATCCGCGACGCCTGCCCGAACCCGGTGAAACAGCCCAGCACCCAAGCCAATTCGGCATGCGCCGGAACGTGGCTTTGCACGAAGATCGTGCTGCGGTTCGGGTCGATGCCCAGCGCCAGGTACTGCGCGGCGGTGACCAGGGTGCGCCGCCTCAGCCGCTCGGGATCCTGCGGAATGGTGATCGCATGCAGATCGACCACGCAGAAGAACGCGTCGTGGTCGTCCTGTAGGCCGACCCACTGTTGGATCGCGCCCAGCGCGTTGCCCAGGTGCAGCGAATCGGAGGTGGGTTGGACACCGGAGAAGACGACGGGCTTCGACGAACTGCTCATGATCGTCCGATCATTTCACGGGGCCCGTATTCGACCGTCACCGGCGCGTGGTCCGACCAGCGCAGCGCGTACGCCTCGGCGCGCTCCACCCGGGCGGCGACCGCCCGCGTCGCCAGGGCCTTCGTGGCCAGCTGGTAGTCGATCCGCCAGCCGGCGTCGTTGTCGAAGGCGCGGCCCCGCCACGACCACCACGCGTACGGGCCCGGCTGGTCGGGATGGAGCTCGCGGACCACGTCGACCCAGCCCGAGGCCAGCAGTTCGGTGAGCCATTGACGCTCGCTGGGCAGGAAGCCGGACTTCTTGATGTTGCCCTTCCAGTTCTTGATGTCGTTCTCGGTGTGGGCGATGTTCCAGTCGCCGCAGACGACGGCGTCCGAGTCGGTCAGCGTCGCCATCCGCGCGGCGAGCTCGGTTATGAACCGTTCCTTCTCGAGCTGACGGTCGGTCTCGGCCTCACCGGTCTGGACGTAGACGCTCGCCACCGTCGTTCCCGCGGTGTCGACCTCCAGGTAGCGGCCGTGCGCGCCGAACTCGTCGGACTCCAGCAGCCGCGATGCGTCGATCGGGTGACGCGAGAGCACCGCGACGCCGCTGCGGCCCTTGATGTGGGGTTCGGCCGACGCGAGATGCCAGCCGTCATCCAGCGCAGGCGCCAGCGCGGCGGCCAGTTGGGTGTCGTCGGCGCGGGTCTCCTGCAGGCAAACCACGTCGGCGGTGGTGGACGCCAACCACGGCAGCAGGCCACGGTTCTGTGGCGAGCGCTCTTTGACCGCGGCGCGGATGCCGTTGACGTTGATGGTGCTGACGATCAGCGAGGTCACAGCGGCAGACCATACCGACGTACTTGCGGTACCGGCGGTATCACCTTAGTGTCGGGCTGATGGCTAGAAACTTGCCGCGCGACCCGCTCCACGTCGGCTCCGGCGAACCCATGCTGTTGCTACACCCGTTCATGATGTCGCAGAACGTGTGGAAGAAGGTCGTCCCGTTGATTGCCGACACCGGCCGCTACGAGGTGTTCGCACCCACGCTGCCCGGGCACAACGGCGGCGTGAAGGGGCACCGCTTCCTGGACACCAAAGAGCTCGCCGACGATGTCGAACGCCGACTCGACGCGCTCGGCTGGGACACCGCGCACGTCGTGGGCAACTCGCTTGGCGGCTGGGTCGCCTTCGAGCTGGAGCGCCGGGGCCGGGCCCGCACGCTGACCGGGATCGCGCCCGCGGGCGGCTGGAGCAAGTTCACGCCCGCCAAGTTCGAGATCGTCGGCAAGTTCGTCGCCGGCTTCCCGGTATGGCTGTTCACGCTCGCGTTCGGACAGCGGGTGCTGAAGTTCCCGTTCACGCGCTACCTGGCGCACTTCCCGATCAGCGCCACGCCGGACCGCCTGTCCGACGACGACCTCATCGACATCATCGACGACGTCACGCACTGCCCGGCCTACTACCAGCTGCTGGTGAAGTCGCTGCTGACGCCCGGCCTGATGGAGCTGGCCGAGAGCGACTGCCCCACGCACCTGGTGATCTGCGAGAAGGACCGCGTACTGCCGCATCCCCGGTTCACCCGCCACTTCACCGCACACCTGCAGTCGAGCCCGCAGATCACGCATCTCGAAGACGTCGGCCACATCCCGATGTTCGAGGCGCCGCAGCGCGTGGCCGACCTGATCCTCGAGTTCGTCGACCGCCATGTAGAACCGCCGCGCGAGGCGCTCGGCGGCTAAAGCTGGGTGACGGGCTCTTCCGTCGCGCCCTCCAGCACCGAGTTCAGGGTCTTGCTCGGCCGCATCACCGCGGTCGTCTTCTCCGGATCCGGGTAGTAGTACCCACCGATATCGACCGAATCGCCTTGCACCTCCGCCAGTTCGGACACGATCGCGTCCTCGTTCTCGGCGAGCGACTTCGCCAGGTCCGCGAAGTGGTCGGCCAGTTCTTTGTCCTCGGTCTGCTCGGCGAGCTGCTGCGCCCAGTACATCGCGAGGTAGAACTGGCTGCCCCTGTTGTCCAGCTCGCCGGTCTTACGCGACGGGCTCTTGTTGTTGTCCAACAAGTTTCCGATCGCCGAGTCCAGCGTCTTGCCCAGCAGGACGGCACGCTTGTTGCCGGTCTTGCGCCCGATGTCTTCGAAACACGCTCCGAGAGCGAGGAATTCGCCCAGCGAATCCCAGCGCAGGTGGTTCTCCTCGACCAGCTGGTGGACGTGCTTCGGCGCCGAACCGCCCGCACCGGTCTCGTACATGCCGCCACCGGCCATCAGCGGCACGATCGACAGCATCTTCGCGCTGGTGCCCAGCTCCAGGATCGGGAAAAGATCAGTCAGGTAGTCGCGCAGGATGTTTCCGGTCACCGCGATGGTGTCCTGGCCGCGGATCAGCCGTTCCAGCGTGTACCGCATGGCCCACACCTGCGGCATGATCTGGATGTGCAGGCCCTCGGTGTCGTGCTCCTTGAGGTACTCCTTGACCTTCTTGCGCAGCTCCACCTCGTGCGGCCGCTCGGTGTCGAGCCAGAACAGCGCGGTCATGCCCGAGGCCCGCGCCCTGGTCACGGCGAGCTTGACCCAGTCCCGGATCGCGGCGTCCTTGACCACCGGCATACGCCAGATGTCACCGGTCTCGACGTTCTGGGTCAGCAGCACCTCGCCGGTGTCGGCGTCGACGATGTTGGCGACGCCGTCCTCGGGGATCTCGAAGGTCTTGTCGTGGCTGCCGTACTCCTCGGCCTTCTGCGCCATGAGCCCGACGTTCGGGACGGTGCCGATGGTCGTCGGATCGAACTGGCCGTGGGTCTTACAGAAGTTGACCATCTCCTGATAGATCCGGCTGAACGTCGACTCGGGGTTCACCGCCTTGGTGTCCTTGGTCCGTCCGTCGGCGCCGTACATCTTGCCGCCGAGCCGGATCATCGCCGGCATCGAGGCGTCGACGATCACGTCGCTGGGCGAGTGGAAGTTGGTGATTCCGCGAGCCGAATCGACCATCGCCAGCTCCGGCCGGTGCTCGTGCACGGCGTGGATGTCCTGGACGATCTCCTCACGCTGTGAGGCGGGCAGCGCCTGGATCTTGTCGTACAGGTCCGACATCCCGTTGTTGACGTTCACGCCGAGCTCGTCGAGCACCTTCTGGTGCTTGGCGAACGCGTCCTTGTAGAACACCTTCACCGCGTGGCCGAATACGATCGGGTGCGACACCTTCATCATCGTCGCCTTGACGTGCAGCGAGAACATCACGCCGGTCTTGTAGGCGTCCTCGATCTGTTCCTCGAAGAACTCGCACAGCGCCTTTTTGCTCATGAACATGCTGTCGATGACGTCGCCGCTGTCGAGCTTGACCTCCGGCTTGAGCACGAGGGTCTCGCCGCTCTTGGTTTCCAGCACCATCTTGACCTTGCGGTCCTTGTCGAGGGTCATCGACTTCTCGCCGTGGTAGAAGTCGCCCTTCTTCATCGTCGCCACGTGCGTGCGCGACGCCATCGACCACTCGCCCATGCTGTGCGGGTGCTTGCGCGCGTACTCCTTGACCGCCTTGGGGGCGCGCCGGTCCGAATTGCCCTGCCGCAGAACCGGGTTGACCGCGCTGCCGAGCACCTTGGCGTAGCGATCCTTGATTTCCTTTTCCTCGTCGTTCTTGGGCTCGCCGGGATAGTCCGGAAGGTCGTAGCCCTTGGCCTTGAGCTCCTTGATGGCGGCCAGCAACTGCGGCACCGACGCGCTGATATTCGGCAGCTTGATGATGTTGGTGTCGGGCTTCTCGGTGAGCTCCCCCAGCTTGGCCAGGTTGTCGGGCACGCGCTGCTCTTCGGACAGGCGGTCGGAGAACTCCGCGAGGATGCGTGCCGCCACCGAGATGTCGCTGGTCTCGACGTTGATGCCCGCCGGTTCGGTGAAGGTCCGAATGATCGGCAGGAACGCGTAGGTCGCCAGCAGCGGCGCCTCGTCGGTCAGCGTGTAGATGATGGTCGGCTGCTCGGCAGTCATGTGGGGTTCTCCCGGCTCGCTAGTCGGTCAGTCGACTACCAGTATTCCCTCGGAGGTGACCCCGTGTGTGAGCCAGGGGGGTCCGCTTTCGGGTGTGTGATCTGCTACTGACCGGTAGCTTCGGGCGCGCCTCGCCGAGATCCCCTCGCTGGCACGCGATGAGCAATATGAGATACGCTTCTCATCGGTCATGAGTGCCAGCGACAAGCCCCGGCTTGCTGGTCGGCAACCCTCCAACCGCGGTGGGGTGCCCCGGGTGATGACCAGGTTGAGTACCCGCTGAGAAGCGGCTACCGGCAAGCGCGGGTCCGTTGTGACGGGCCCCCAGAGAAGACAGCGGAGGTCCGGCGTGCGCAGTTACCGCTGAGTGCGTGAAATGCCCCTTCCAGGCCCCTCACAACAGGAGATTCGATGAGCACCGAAGACACTGACCCCACCGCCCGGTGGGCGTTCGAGACCAAACAGGTCCATGCCGGCCAGACGCCCGACCCGGCGACCAATGCGCGGGCGCTGCCGATCTACCAGACCACGTCGTACACGTTCAACAGCACCGATCACGCCGCGGCGCTGTTCGGCCTCGCCGAGCCCGGCAACATCTACACCCGGATCATGAACCCGACGCAGGACGTCGTCGAGCAGCGCATCGCCGCGCTCGAGGGCGGCGTCGCGGCGCTGTTTCTGGCTTCCGGTCAGGCCGCTGAACACTTCGCGATCCTGAACCTGGCCAACACGGGCGACCACATCGTGTCCAGCCCGCGGCTCTACGGCGGCACGTACAACCTGTTCCACTACACGTTCCCGAAGATCGGGATCGAGGTCAGTTTCGTCGAGAATCCCGACGACCTCGACTCCTGGCGTGCGGCCGTGCGGCCCAACACCAAGGCGTTCTTCGCCGAGTCGATCTCGAATCCCAAGATCGACGTGCTCGACATTCCGAACGTCGCCGCGGTCGCCCATGACAGCGGGGTGCCGCTGATCGTCGACAACACCATCGCCACCCCGTACCTGATCCAGCCGCTGCAACACGGTGCGGACATCGTCGTGCACTCGGCCACCAAGTACCTGGGCGGGCACGGCGCCGCGATCGCCGGCGTCATCGTCGACGGCGGCACGTTCGACTGGACGAGCGGCAAGTTCCCCGGCTTCACCGAACCCGACCCGAGCTACCACGGTGTGGTGTTCGCCGAACTGGGTCCGCCGGCGTTCGCACTCAAGGCGCGCGTGCAGCTGCTGCGCGACCTCGGTTCGGCGGCGTCGCCGTTCAACGCCTTCCTGATCGCCCAGGGCCTGGAGACGCTGAGCCTGCGCGTCGAGCGCCACGTCGCCAACGCCCAGAAGGTGGCCGAGTACCTCGAGGGCCACGACGACGTGATCTCGGTGAACTACGCCGGGTTGCCGTCGTCCCCGTGGTACGAACTCGGAAAGAAGTTGGCGCCCAAGGGCACCGGCGCCGTGCTCGCGTTCGAGCTGGCGGGCGGCGTCGACGCAGGCAAGGCCTTCGTCAACGCGCTGACCCTGCACAGCCACGTCGCCAACATCGGCGACGTTCGCTCGCTGGTGATCCATCCGGCCTCCACCACGCATGCCCAGCTGTCGCCCGAGGAGCAGTTGGCCACCGGCGTCACGCCGGGGCTGGTGCGCCTGGCGGTCGGCATCGAGGGCATCGACGACATCCTCGCCGACCTCGAGCAGGGTTTCGCCGCCGCGAAACCATTCAGCTCCGCGGGCAAGACCGATCCGAACACGACGGCGGCGTTCTGATGACCCTCTCCGATGTGGAAGTCGAGGTGCCACTCCTGAACCTGCCCGCGGAAGGCGAGATCGGCGTGGTCGACATCGGCCCGCTGACGCTGGAGAACGGCGCGGTCATCGACGATGTGTCGATCGCCGTGCAGCGCTGGGGCGAGCTGTCGCCCACGCGCGACAACGTCGTCGTCGTGCTGCATGCGCTGACCGGCGATTCGCACATCACCGGTCCGGCAGGACCCGACCACCCGACCCCCGGCTGGTGGGACGGTGTCGCAGGGCCCGGCGGGCCGATCGACACCGACCGCTGGTGCGCGGTGGCGACCAATGTGCTCGGTGGCTGCCGCGGCTCCACCGGCCCGAGCTCGCTGCATCCCGACGGCAAGGCATGGGGTTCCCGCTTCCCGGTCGTCTCCGTGCGGGACCAGGTTCGCGCCGACATCGCCGCGCTGGAGGCGTTCGGCATCACCCAGGTCGCCGCGGTCATGGGCGGCTCGCTGGGCGGCGCCCGGGCGCTGGAGTGGATGGTCGGCCATCCGGATCGGGTGCGGTCGGGGCTGGTGATGGCCGTCGGCGCCCGAGCCACCGCCGACCAGATCGGCACCCAGTGCTCGCAGGTCGCCGCGATCAAGGCCGACCCGAACTGGCAGAACGGCGACTATTACGGCACCGGGCTCTCGCCCGATGTCGGCATGGAGATCGCCCGCCGGTTCGCGCATCTGACCTATCGCGGCGAGGAAGAGCTCGACACCCGGTTCGCCAACGATCCGCAGGACGGTGAGGATCCGGCCGTCGGCGGCCGCTACGCCGTGCAGAGCTATCTGGAGCATCAGGGCCGAAAGCTGGTGTCGCGGTTCGACGCCGGCACGTACGTGGCGCTCACCGAGGCGCTGTCGGGCCACGACGTCGGTCGCGGCCGCGGAGGTGTCGAGGCGGCGTTGCGTGGCTGCCCGGTGCCCGCGGTGGTCGGCGGCATCACCTCGGATCGGCTCTATCCGCTGCGGCTGCAGGAGGAGCTGGCCGAATTGCTGCCGGGCTGCGCCGGTTTGGATGTCGTGGACTCGATCTACGGGCATGACGGTTTTCTGGTGGAGACGGACGCGGTGTACAAGCTGATCCGCCGAACGCTGGAGCTGGCATCTCGGTGAGCGGGCAGGAGCACGATCGCTCGCTGTCGTTCGGCGCGGAAGCCGCGGCATACGAACGCGGTCGGCCGTCGTATCCGCCCGAGGCGATCGACTGGCTGTTGCCGTCGGGCGCCTCGAAGGTGCTCGACCTCGGCGCAGGCACCGGCAAGCTGACCACGCGCCTCGTCGAGCGCGGCCTCGACGTCGTGGCGGTCGACCCGATCCCGGAAATGCTCGAGCTGCTGAGCAGTTCGCTGCCCGAGACGCCCGCGCTGCTCGGCACCGCCGAGGAGATCCCGCTGCCCGACGACAGCGTGGACACCGTGCTGGTGGCCCAGGCGTGGCACTGGTTCGACCTCGAGCGCGCGGTCAAGGAGGTGGCGCGCGTATTGCGCCCCGGCGGCCGGCTCGGTCTGGTGTGGAACACCCGCGACGAGCGGCTGGGCTGGGTGAAGGACCTCGGTCACATCATCGGCCAAGAGCACGACCCGTTCAGCAACACCGTGGCGCTGCCCGAACCGTTCACCGGTGTCGAACGCCATCAGGTCGAGTGGACCAGTTACCTGACCCCACAAGCGCTCATCGACCTGGTCGCGTCGCGCAGTTACTGCATCACCTCACCGGAGAAGGTGCGCACCAGGACGCTGGACCGGGTGCGCGAGCTGTTGGCGACCCATCCGGCACTGGCCAACTCGACGGGACTCGCGCTGCCGTACGTCACGGTGTGCATCCGCGCTTCGCTGGCCTGAGCGCCGAGCCGAACCAGCGCCCGAGCGCGCCCCGCAGGGCGTCGGCACCCGCGTCGTCGAAATGCTCAGCGGCCCAGGCGACATAACCGTCGGGCCGAACGAGCATGGCCGCGGCGGGCGGATCCTCGGCCGCTGCGATGATCGGGTCGACGCGCTCGGCCCACGGCTCGGCGACGGTCGCTGCGGCTCCGCCGTCGAGGTCGAGCAGCACCGCACGGCCGCGGTGCAGGAGTTCGGCGAGGCGACGACCGTCGGCGAGCGCCAGTTCCGGCGCCATCCGTCCCGACAGCGGATGGTCGTCGCCGACGTCGTAGCGCACGTCCGAACCCGCCAGCAAGTGTGCGAGATGCTCTGTGACACCGCGCTGTTGGATCAGCTCCCCGAACAGCGTTCGCAGGGCCTCGACGTCGGGTCCCGGCGCCGAGAGCGCGAGCTGAGCCTGCGAGTGCATCATCACGCGTTCGCCGACCGGGTACCGCTCGGACTCGTAGGTGTCGAGCAGATCGTCGGCTTGCCAACCGTTGACGACGGCCGCCAGTTTCCAGCCAAGGTTGACCGCATCCTGCAGCCCCAGGTTCAGGCCCGGCCCTCCCATCGGCGAATGCACGTGAGCCGCGTCGCCGAGCAGCAGGACCCGGCCGGCCCGGTAGCGGTCGGCCTGACGTGAGTTGATGTTTTCGAGCCGCCGAAGGGCATGCGGGCCCGCCCTTTTCGGGGTGTGCAGGGGTACATCAACACCGATGATGCGGCGGACGCTGGCGCGCAACTCGTCGAGCGTCATGTCCTCGTCGGCGGTTTGACGTGCCTCGCCGTATTCAATGGTGCCCAGCAGCGGGCGATCGGGCTCGAGCGGGAAGAGGATGATGCTGCCGCGTTCGAAGCGGTTGTAACCGAATCTCAGGCGACCGAAGCCGGGAATGTCGTATCCCTGGCCGGGAACGAGCAACTCGTCGGGCAGTCCGACATGGGCGACGCGGCTCTCGATCGGCGACGTGTGCCCGGGAAATCCGATCCCCGCACGCTTGCGGACGAAACTGCGTCCGCCGTCGGCGCCGACCAGGTAGCGCGTGCGCAGTTTGTAGGTCTCCCCCTCGACCGCGACCGTCACCGCAACGGAGTCGGGCCCTGGTTCGAGGCCGATCAACTCGTGCCCCCACCGGATATCGACGCCGAGCCCGCGCGCGTGCTTCTCCAACAGCCGCACCAGCCGCGGCTGCGGAATCAGCAACGCGTGCATCGGGTTCGGTGCGATATTCGAAAAGCTCAGCGCGATCCCCGCGAACGGCCAACCGGCCGCCGGACGCGGCGGTCCCTCCTCGCCGCCGAACGCGTGGTAGAGCCCGCGCATGTCGAGCTGCCGGATCACCTGGCCCACAAGGCCGTTGGCTTTGGGCTCCTCGCTCGGAGCCGGCAGCCGGTCGAGCACCACGGGGCGAACGCCCGCCAGTGCGAGCTCGCACGCGAGCAGCAGCCCGTTGGGGCCGGCTCCGCTGATCACGACGTTTTCGGCGCTCATGACTTGCTCGGATCCGGTAGCCCCGCGGCCACTTCGGCGAAGCCCGCACGGATCAGCGTCGTGATCGGCACCGGCGGATCGGCGCGCACGTAGATCTCGGTGGCCGCGTCGCCGACGGCGCGCACGACGGCCGCGACCAGCCGCGGGTACATATCGCGTTGCGGGTCGGTTCCCGTGCGCTCGGCGATCACCTCCATCCACTCGTCGAACAACTCCCTCGACACCGCGTCGCGAATCTCGGGCCGCATCAGAAGCTTTCGTATCTCGGCGAACTCCTCGCGGCTGGGTATCCGGCGCTCCGCGCCGTCGGCGTCGCTCATGTCCTCTTCCAGCGGTGCGAGCACGGACTCGGTGATCGACGTCCACAGTGGTTCGTCGGCGGGCCGACCGCGCAGCACGGCGATGCTGCGGCGCAACCGTTCGGTCTGGCGGTAGGCCAGCGCCTCGTACTTTCCGCTGAAGTAGTTGTTGAAGGTGCGCAGCGACACGCCCGCCAGGTCGGCGATCGCCTCGCGGGTCACACCGTCGAAACCACGCTCTAACGCGAGTTTGAGTGCGGCGTCGCTCAGCGCGCGCCTGGTGTCGAGCTTTTTACGCTCCCGAAGTCCGGCCACGCGGCCACGGTAACCACAAACTTGCCTACTGTGCAAGATTGCATACCGGGCAATTTCCTGTGAATCAGCTGGTGCCCAATGGGTCGATGGTCCACGCGATGTAGAGCATCGTTGCGCTGACGACGGCGGTGGTGACGAAGTCGACGCCGCGGCTGCGCACCGCGAGAAGTCCGGCGCGATCATCGCTCAGGAGCAGCCGCAATGCCGCCGCCACCCCGACCCCGATCGCCATCACGAGCGCGCCGCGCCGCCAATATCCCGCGACCACCAGGACGAACGCGGCGGCGAAGATCAGGCCGACCGACCAGAACGGCCATTGACCGGCGAAAACCTTGCGCGCGAACTCCTTTGGCGTCACGTCGCGGCCAGTACCTCCGCGCGCTCGACCACATTCGTCAGCAGGAATGCGCGCGTCAGCGGACCCACACCGCCCGGATTGGGCGACACATGGCCCGCGACATCCCAGACGTCGGGGTGGACATCACCGACGAGCTTGCCGTTCTCGTCGCGACTGACCCCGACGTCCACGACGGCCGCGCCGGGCCGAACCATCTCGGCGGTCACCATGTGCGGCATGCCCGCCGCGGCGATGATGATGTCGGCCTCGCGGGCCAACTCCGGCAGGTGACGAGTTGCGGTGTGGCACAACGTGACCGTTGCGTTCTCCGAACGCCGGGTCAACAGCAGCCCGAGCGGGCGCCCGACGGTGACGCCGCGACCGATGACCACCACGTGCGCGCCCGCGATCTCCACCTCGTAGCGGCGCAGTAGGTGCACGATCCCGCGCGGGGTGCACGGCAACGGGGCCGGCTCGTTGAGCACAAGCCGGCCCAGGTTGGTCGGATGCAGACCGTCGGCGTCCTTGCCCGGGTCGATGCGCTCCAGGGCGGAGTTCTCGTTGAGGTGCTTGGGCAGCGGAAGCTGGACGATGTAACCGGTGCACTCGGGGTTGGCGTTGAGCTCGTCGATCGTCTCGTCGAGCGTGGCCTGGCTGATGTCGGCGGGCAGGTCGCGGCGGATCGAGTTGATGCCGACCTTCGCACAGTCGGAGTGCTTACCGCGTACGTAGGCGTGGGAACCGGGGTCGTCGCCGACGAGCACCGTGCCCAGTCCCGGCGTGCGTCCGGCCACCGCGGCCGAGCCGCGAAGACGGCCCTGGGTCAGCGCCGCGACCCGTTCCTTGAGGTCGACGAAGATCTCGTCGCGCGTGGCCTTACCGTCCAGTGTGATCGCACCCACGGGTCTCAGTCTGGCATGCTCGCTTTCTATGAACACTCAGCCCAATGTGTTCACCCCGGCCAAGCTCGGCCCGGTGACGCTGCGCAACCGGATCATCAAGGCGGCGACGTTCGAGGCATCGACGCCGAACGCGCTCGTCACCGACGAGTTGATCAACTATCACCGGCTGCCCGCCGCAGGCGGGGTCGGCATGACCACGGTCGCCTACTGCGCGGTCGCCCCCGGCGGACGCACCGACGGCTGGCAGATCTGGATGCGGCCCGAGGCCGTGCCGGGATTGAAGAGGCTGACCGAAGCGATTCACGCCGAGGGCGCGGCGATCAGCGCGCAGATCGGCCACGCGGGACCGGTCGCCAACGCGCGGACCAACAAGGCCAAGGCGCTGGCGCCGGTGCGCTTCTTCAATCCGCTGTCGATGCGGTTCGCGAAGAAGGCAACGCGCGACGACATTCGCGACGTCACCGAGGCGCACGCCAACGCCGCGCGCCTGGCGATCGAATCCGGGTTCGACGCGGTCGAGATCCACCTCGGCCACAACTATCTCGCCAGCTCGTTCTTGAGCCCGCTGCTCAACCGCCGCACCGATGAGTTCGGCGGCTCGCTGGAGAACCGGGCCAAGGTCGCGCGCGGCGTCGTGCGGGCCGTGCGCCAGGCCGTCGAGAAGGAGGGCAACCCGATCGCGGTGACGGCCAAGCTCACCATGTCCGACGGCGTGCGCGGTGGCATCACCGTCGAGGAGTCCTTGCAGACGGCGAAGTGGCTGGAAGAGGACGGCGGATTGGACGCGATCGAACTGACCGCGGGCAGCTCGCTGGTCAACCCGATGTACCTGTTCCACGGCGATGCACCGGTCAAGGAGTTCGCCAACGCCTTCAAACCGCCGATCCGGTGGGGCATCCGCATGACCGGCAAGAAGTTCCTGCGCGAGTACCCCTACCGCGAGGCGTTCCTGTTACGCCACGCCAGGCAGTTCCGCGCTGAGCTGAAGCTGCCGCTGATCCTGTTGGGCGGCATCACCAATCGCGAGACGATGGACCTGGCGATGGCCGAGGGCTTCGACTTCGTGGCGATGGGCCGCGCACTGCTGGCCGAACCGGATCTGCTCAACCGCATCCAGGCGGACAGCTCGGTGCGGTCGATCTGCGATCACTGCAACAAGTGCATGCCGACGATCTACAGCCACACCCACTGCGTGTTGACCGGGGCGCCGGACAACTATCAGCCGTCCACGGCGGGCCGCGGTTCGACGTAGGCCACCATCGGTTCGGTGACCAACACGCGGTCGCCCGCGCTCACGACGAGTTCCTTCGCCGAGAATGTGTAGGTGGCTCCGTCGTTCTCGGCGGTGAACACCCCGTCGGTCTTCTCGACCGCCGGTGCGGTCAGCACCAGACCGTCCTTCATCCGCACACCGCGGTACTCGTGGCTGCCGCTGCGCTTACAGATCGCCACGAGCGCGAACTGGGTGCGGCCGAAAGCCACTGGCTGCCACGGTGCCTCGCACCGGGCCTTCGAATCGACGAACCCACGATCGTCGATGGCGATGGCGCTCTGCGCGTCCACCGTCGGTGCCAGGAACGCCGCTGCGACACAGAGCCCGCCGATGCCGACGATCAGGAAAGGCGCCCGAGACACCATGCCCTATGGTGACCACGTTTCGCCGCCAACCGCGCGCGACTCGCCGGATGACCGGCAAACTTTCGTCAGTCGCCCGGTATGAGGGCCTCGGCGCACTCGGTGACGATCGCATCCGCGCTCGCCGGAATCGCCGTCCCCGCCAGCAGGTGTCGACGCACGACGGCATAGGGGATGTCGATCACCGCGGCGTTCACCCGGTCGCCGTCGGCGTGCAGTCCGGACAGCAGGCGTCGCAAGCGCCTGCGCAGGCGGCGCCTCCTGTCGTGCAACTCGGGCGGCCACTCGGCGGCACACAGCGCATCAGCGCCCGCGAGCAGAACCGCGGCCTCGGTGCGGTGGTCGCGACACCATTGGACGGTGTGACGGGCGCCCGCGACACAACGCGCGCGTGTGCCGCCCGTACCGGTCAGCGCCGCCGCGAACCCTTCACCGAAACGCTCCTCGGTGCGCATCCACAGTTCGCCACACAGTGCCGCCCGACCCGAAAACCGGTGATACATCGACCCGCTCGGCGCCCCCGCCGCACGCGCCACCGCGGACACGGTCACCGCGGCGGGCCCCTGCTCGGCGAGCAGTGCTGCGGCGGCGTCCAGGAGATCGTCGGCGCTGAAGCGCGCGGGCCTCGGCATTGCCACAGCCTATAGTAGAGACTACTCTCTAATACTCAAGGAGGTAGCCGTGTCCACTTCCATCGACATCGCCCGGCGGTTCTACGGCGCGCTCGCAGGTGCCGACGGTCCAGCGCTCTTCCGGCTGCTGACCGACGATTTCGTCGGCACCGTCAGCGCCGGCATGCCCCACGGTGTCGGCGGACGGCATCGCGGACCGGCCGACATGATCGCCGGGGTCTGGGGCCGCATCGGCACGCTGTACGACATGCACGTCGACCCGGCGGAGTATCTGGCGGTCGACGACGATCGCGTCGTGGTCATCGGCCGGTACTGGGGTCCCGCCCGCGACGGTCGTACCACCGTCGACGCAGCGTTCGCACACGTCATCACCACGCGCGAGGACCAGATCGCGGCGCTGCATCAGATCACCGACACCGCAAGGTGGAACATTCTGCCTACCGTTAGAGTTGGCGTCGATGAGCCGACCCGCCCCACCCGCGCTGACCGTTCGGTACGACGGATCGACCCGGACCTTCGCGGCGGGAAATGACGTCGTCGTCGGCCGCGACCTCCGCGCCGACGTACGTATCGCCCACCCCCTGATCTCGCGTGCGCACCTGGTGTTGCGCTTCGATCAGGGTCGCTGGGTCGCGATCGACAACGGCAGCCTCAACGGGATGTTCGTCAACAACCGCCGCGTTCCCGCTGTCGACATCTCCGACGGTCAGACCGTCAACATCGGCAATCCCGACGGTCCGCGGCTGACGTTCGAGGTCGGTCGCCACCAGGGTGCAGTGGGCCGCACACCGACCGTCGCGGTCCCGATCGCCAACCAGAGGCAGGCTTCGGGGCCCCACACCGGGCGGCCGTACGGACCGCCGCCGGGTCAGGCGCGTCCGCAGCCGACGTATCCGAGCGCGCCTCCCCCGCCGCGGTATCCGAGCACGCCACCCCCGGCGGCGTATACGAGCCCGCAGCAGCCCGCGCGCCAACCGATCTCCTCACCTGCGCTCGAGTCGGCGACGATGATGGGCCCGACCGCCGCGCCTCGCTCCAGCGAGGGCAACCTCGCCACGAGCATGCTCAAGATCCTGCGGCCGGGAAGCCGGCCTGCGGACAACGTGCCCGGCGCTGTCAAGATCGGGCGAGCCACCGACAACGACATCGTCGTGCCCGACGTGCTGGCTTCGCGCCACCACGCAACCCTGTTGCCGACGGCCGGCGGAACCGAGATCGTCGACAACCGCAGCATCAACGGCACGTTCGTCAACGGTGCGCGCGTCGAGTCGGCGCTGCTCCGCGAGGGCGACACGGTCACGATCGGCAACATCGACCTCGTCTTCTCCGGCGGCACGCTGGCCCGTCGCACCGAGACCGAGGCCGCCACCCGCACCGGCGGGCTCGAGGTGCACGGCGTCACGTGGACCATCGAGAACAACAAGACGCTGCTCGACAACATCTCGATCGCGGCGCGCCCCGGCACTTTGACCGCCGTTATCGGGCCGTCGGGTGCAGGCAAGTCGACGTTCGCGCGATTGGTCGCGGGCTACACCCATCCGACGACGGGCACGGTGACCTTCGAGGGGCACAACGTGCACGCCGAGTACGCCTCGCTCCGCTCCAGAATCGGGATGGTGCCCCAGGACGACGTCGTCCACGGTCAGCTGACCGTGCGCCAGGCGCTGATGTACGCCGCGGAACTGCGCCTGCCGCCGGACACCACGAAGGCGGACCGCGAACAGGTCGTCATGCAGGTGCTCGAAGAACTCGAGATGACCAAGCATCTGGAGACCCGTGTCGACAAGCTCTCCGGCGGCCAACGCAAGCGCGCTTCGGTGGCGCTCGAACTGCTGACGGGTCCGTCGTTGTTGATCCTCGACGAGCCGACATCGGGCCTGGATCCTGCCCTGGACCGCCAGGTCATGACGATGCTGCGGCAGTTGGCCGACGCCGGCCGCGTCGTGCTGGTCGTCACGCACTCGCTGACCTACCTCGACGTCTGCGACCAGGTGCTCCTGCTGGCGCCGGGCGGCAAGACCGCGTTCTACGGCCCGCCCAGCCAGATCGGTCCGTCGATGGGCACGACCAACTGGGCCGACATCTTCAGCAGCGTGGCCAGCGATCCCGACGCGGCCAATCAGCGCTTCCTGTCCCAGCACGGGCCACCACCGCCTGCGCCACCGACCGAGGAGCCGTCCGATCTGGGCAGCCCCACCAGCACCAGCGTGCGTCGACAGTTCTCGACGATCGCGCGCCGCCAAGTGCGGCTGGTGATCTCCGATCGCGGCTACTTCGCGTTCCTGATGCTGCTGCCGTTCATCATGGGCGTGCTGTCGCTCTCGGTGCCCGGCGACGTCGGGTTCGGTGTCCCGGTCCCCGCGATGCAGGGCGGCGCCGCACCCAACGAGCCGGGTCAGATTTTGGTCATGCTCAACGTCGGCGCCATCTTCATGGGCACGGCGCTGACCATCCGTGCGCTGATCGGCGAGCGGGCGATCTTCCGTCGCGAGCAGGCCGTCGGATTGTCCACGACCGCATACCTTTTGGCGAAGGTGTTCGTGTTCACGCTGTTCGCGATCGTGCAGTCGGCGATCGTCACGGTGATCGCGATCATCGGCAAGGGCTGGGGCCCTGGCGCGGTGGACAGCGGTTCGCTGCTCGGCAACCGCAGCATCGAGTTGTTCGTCGACATCGCGGTGACGACGGTGGCCGCGGCGATGGTCGGGTTGGCGCTCTCGGCGTTGGCCCGATCAAACGAACAGATCATGCCGCTGCTGGTGGTCGCGATCATGTCGCAGCTGGTGTTCTCGGGCGGCATGATCCCGGTGACGGACCGGATCGTGCTCGATCAGATGTCCTGGTTCACGCCCGCCCGTTGGGGTTTCGCGGCGTCCGCCTCGACCATCGACCTCATCCGGTTGGTGCCCGGCCCGCTGACACCCAACGATCGGCACTGGGACCACACGGCCGGTACATGGCTGTTCGACATGGCCATGCTTGCGCTCATCTGCATCGGTTACACGGCGTTCGTGCGCTGGCGGATACGGCTGAGCAGCAGCTAGCGCAGCGTGCCGGAGACGACGGCCTCCGCGGTGAACGTCACGCCCCGATCGGTCCCGTCCTCATCGGGCCACACCACCGCCGCGGTGCCCGAGACCGCAACGGTGGCACCGGTGGTGAAGTCGATGAACAGGACGGCCGCCGCGGGATCGACCGCGATGTTGCCGAGGCTGTTGAACATGTTGTTGCCCGGATAGTCGGGCCACCACAGCCGGTTGCCGTCGACCCGGACGAAACCCGGGGGGCCGCCGCGGTGCGACGCGTCGACACCGCGGGCCGGACGCTCGGTGCCGAGGAAGAACGTGTCCGCCCGGGTGATGAGCGCCGCTTGTGCCGGTTGCAGCGTGTCCGAGCGGGTGAACCCGTGTGGCGGCGCAGACGGTTGCGCGGGGGAAAGATCGCGCGGCTGGATGTATCTCGGGCAGTTGCCGAATGCCTGATCGACGTCGACGGTCAGGCCGTCGGCGGTGCCGTCGCTGACTGTGCCGTTGACCCGCACCCGTCGCCGTGTGGCGAAGTCGATGGCCAGCATGCCGATCGGCTGGCCCGCGTCGAGGCCGTGCAACGGGTCTCCGGGATCCGGCCGGATCGCTATCCGAAGTGTGCGATCGTGCGCCTCGAGAAACCCGGCCCGGGCGTGCAGCGGGGACGTCCACAGTCGGCCGTCGTCTCCCCTGGCCGTCACGACGGCGAACTCCCGGACGGACAGGAACGTGCCGATGCTGCCGTTGAGGTCGGGCGCGGCCAGCATGCCCCTACCCAGCCGCGCGGCCTGTGCCATCACGCCGGCGCGCGCCTGCACGGCGAGTTCGCCTTCGTGGAAGCCGCTCTGGCTGACGGCACTCATGCACTACGAAACCCGTGTGCGCGGTGCTTATTCCCCGTGGATGTTCAGGCCGTGGGCGGCGGCGTAGGCCAGCGCCTGGTCGACGTCGATCTTCACGCCTTTGACGCTCGCGGTCGTCCACAGCGACGCATCGGTTCGCGCACCGCGCAAATCCGCGTCGTCCAACCGGAGGTTCCGCACCCGCGCGCCGGCCAGATCCGCGCCGCGCAGCACCGCCTTGCGCAGATCGGCGTCGACCAGGCTGGCCTCGCGCATCCGGCATCCGGCGAGGTCCACGCCGCGCAGGTCACAGCCGCCCAGGACGGCGAGTGTCAGGTCGACGTCGACCAGCGTCAGCGGCCGTAACCGGGCGCCGGTGAACACCGATCCCAACATGCTGCACTGCCGAAACGTGCTGTGGTGCAGCGTCGCCCGTTCGAACCGGCAGTTACGGAAAGCACTGCCGGCGTGTTCGGATTCGGTAAGGTCGACGCCGCGGAAGTCGCATTCGTCGAACACGACGCGTTCGGTGCGCAACCGGCTGAGGTCGTCGTCGCGGAAGTCGCGGCCGGTGAATTCCTCGTCGCTCCAGATTGTTTCGTCGGGAGGCACTCGATCAACCAGGCAGGCTGACGAGCGCATACTCGGTGATCGCGATCAGCGCGGCCTTGGCGGACTGACGGTCGCGCGCGTCGACGGTGATCACCGGGATGTGCTCGGCCAACGCCAGCGCCTTACGCACCGCTGACACCGGATGCCTTGGCGCACCGTCGAATTGGTTGATCGCGATCAGGAACGGCAGTTTACGCGCCTCAAAGAAGTCGACCGCGGCGAAGCTGTCCTGCAGGCGACGCACGTCGACCAGCACGATCGCCCCGATCGCCCCGCTGACGAGGTCGTCCCACATGAACCAGAACCGACGCTGCCCGGGCGTGCCGAACAGGTACAACACCAGGTCGTCGGCCAAGGTGATGCGACCGAAGTCCATCGCGACCGTCGTGGTGTTCTTCTGCGGTGTGGCCTCCAGGCCGTCGACGCCCGCCGACGCAGTAGTGACCAGGGCCTCGGTCCGCAGCGGCATGATCTCGGAGACCGCGCCGACGAACGTCGTCTTGCCGGCGCCGAAGCCGCCGGAGATGACGATCTTCGTTGAAGCTGAGCGCTCCTCAGAGTGCCTTGAGGCCACGCAGTGTCCTTCCTATCAACTCACGTCTCTCGTCGACGGTGCTCGACTCGCCCAGCGTGCTGCGCACCGCCACATAACCCTGCGTCACGAGATCCCCGATCAGCACCCGCGCCACGCCGAGCGGCAACGACAACTTCGCGGCGATCTCGGCGACGGACGGGTGGTTGACGCCCATCGCCAGGATCTGCCCGCGCACGTCGTTGCCCGGCCAGCGCGGCGGCTTGGCCGAATCGAGCGTCTCGATCGGCGCCTCCAGCGGGAGGTGGACCCGGGAATGGGTGCGACCGGCGGTCAGGATGTACGGCCGGACCAGGCTCGGCTCTTCGACGACGTCGCCATCCCGCTGGTCCATCGACGGCTCACGAACGCGCAGGTGCGCGCCGCCGCGCCGACTGGACGACGGTGCCCACCCGCTCGACCAGCACCGCCATCTCGTAGCCGATCTGGCCGATGTCGCAGTTGCGCGCCGCAAGGGTGGCCAGGTTGGAGCCGTCGCCGACCCGCATCAGCAGCAGGTAGCCGTTCTCCATCTCGACCACCGACTGCAGCACGTACCCACCCTCGAACAGCTGCGCCGCGCCCGTCGACAGGCTGGCCAGTCCGGACGCCACGGCCGCGAGTTGGTCGGCGCGTTCGGTGGGGATGTGCTCGCTGGCCGCCATCAGCAGCCCGTCGGCGGACACCAGCACGGCGTGGGTCACCCCGGACACCTCGCGGGCGAATTTCGACACCAGCCAGTCGAGTGAGTCACGCTGCGTTGATCGCGACGCGTGGGTCATTCGGTATCGGTTCCTCTGGTCTCTCGTGCGTGCGACCGGGCGGCGTGCACCCCGCCGAAGTGGCTGCTGATGCTGGCCCGAACGGCTTCCGGATCGCGGTGCGGGGCTCCCGGTTCGGCGCCGACCTCAGCCGCCGATGCTACCTCGGCGGTGTCCGGGGCGCCGGGCACGAGGCGGGCGCCGGGGGTGCGCACGGGAAGGCCATCGTCGGTGACGTCGGTGACCGGCGCCTCGTCCGCGGCGGCGGCGAGCGACCAGCCGTGGTCCCAGACCGACTCCCAGTTCAGGTCCTCGCTGTTGGCGAGTTCGGTCGGGTCGACCAGCCACTCGGAAAGCATGCTCTGGTAGATGGAGTCGTCGGTATCGGCCGTCGTCGTCGCCTGGGTGCGAGCGGCGAAGAAGCTGGACGTGTCCGTCGGCCGAGCGGCGGGTTCGGGCTCCTCCGGTTCCTCGTCGAAGACGGCCGCGATGCCGCTGGCGCCGGGAGCGCGCTGCGGAAGCACCGAGATGTTCGAGTGTTCCCGCTCGGGCTCGGGCTCGAGTTCGCGCTCGACGTGATCCTCGTCGAGGGCGAGCGCCGTCGCGATGCCCGCGTGCGCATCGGCGGGCGTCGCGTACTCGGGCGCGCTGAACTGATGCGGTTCCCCAGGCCGGCGGAGCAACTCCGTCGGCACGTACACACCCGCGGTGGTGCCCGAATCCGGTTCGCCGCCGATCGTCGAACGCAGCCGGACCACCAGCCCGTGCTGGGCGGCCAGGCGACCGACGACGAACAGGCCCATGTGCCGCGCGGTGTACGGGTCGACCTGGCCGCCGGACTGCAGGCGGGTGTTGGCGACGCGCAGATCCGACTCGGTCATGCCGAGGCCGATGTCGCCCACCTCGATGACCAGTCCGCCGTTGGCGGTGTGCACAGCCGACACCCGCACCTGCGAGATCGGCGGCGAATACCGCAGCGCGTTGTCCAGCAGCTCGGCCAGCAGGTGGACAAGGTCGCCGGCGACGGCGCCGCTGACCTCGCTGTCGGGCACCGTCGCGATGACCACTCGCGTGTAGTCCTCGACCTCGGACGCCGCGGCGTTGATCACCGCCGACACCGGGACCGGTTCGGCTTGTTCGCGAGGTACTTTCGCGCCCGACAGCACCAACAGGTTCGCGCCGTTACGGCGCATCCGAGCGGCCAGGTGATCCAGCCGGAACAGGCTCTCGAGCCGCTCGGGGTCTTCCTCGTTGCGTTCCAGCCGGTCGATCAGCGCGAGCTGCTGGTCGACCAGCGAGCGGCTGCGCCGCGACAGCGTCTCGAACATGTCGCCGATCTGCAGCTGCAACCGCGACTGCTCGGCGGCGAGGAACACGGCCTGCTCGTGCAGTTCGTCGACGGCGTGCGCGACCTGGCCCACCTCCTCGGTGGTGTGCACCGGGATCGGCGTGATCTGCGAGGCGTCACCGCCTGCGCGCACCCGCTCGATCTCCGCGCTCAAGTCCTCGTGGGCGACCTTGAGAGCGCTATCGCGCAGACGCCGCAACGGGCGCACCAGGCTGCGCGCCACCAGCGCCACGATGATCAGGGCGAGCAGCAGCGCCACGCCGACGATGATCGCATCACGGATCAGAGTGGTGCGCTGCGCATCGGCGCGGTCCTGGACGGCCGAGGTGACCGCGGGCGTGGTCCGCTCGATGACTTGGCGCGCGATCTGCTCGGTGGTGGCCACCGACGCCAGAAGTTCGGGGTTGTTCACCAGCGGCACCGCGAGGTCGGTCATCAACGCCATCCGCTTGACGAACTCGGCCTGCAACTTCTGGGCGTCCGGCGACCCGACCCCGAGCACCTGGTTCATCCCGAACAGCGTCGACGGCTCGGTGCCCGCCAGCGCGATCACCGCGGTCCTCAACTCAGGCTCGGGCAGTTCGGCGCCGCGGGTCAACGCGAGCGTCTGCATCGTCATCTGGCCGCGCGCCCCGATCGCGCGGGCCAGACCGACGGTCTCCGCGCGGATGCGTTCGTCGTCGACGCGGACCGAGCCGGTCACCGCATCCTCGGCCGGCAACAGCAGCAACGCGTAAGCCTGGATGGTGTCGCGCAGCCCGATGCTGTTCGCGGCGACCTTCTCCACCAAGATCTGGCCGCCGTTGGTCATCGTCGTGATGGCCTGGCGGACGTCGGGCGCGACGTCGGTGTCGTCGAGTCGGCGCTGCAGATTGCGGCGGCTGTCGTCGTAGCGCGTCAACGCCGTCTGGATGTCGCCCCCTGTCGAGCCGGCGAGCATCGTTCCTTCCAACGCCGCCATGTAGCCCTCGATCGCGGGCACCATCTCGGCGCGGTCAGCGGCGCGGCGCAGATCGGATTCGGCTATCACGTCGGCGCGGATGCGCAGGCCGCCGAACGTCGCGGCGACGATCAGCGGCACAAGAACGATCGCGAGCACTTTCCACCGGACAGGCCAGTTGGACAGCGCCCACCGCGAGGGCTTCTTGACGGGTGGCTCCGGTTTGCGGTCGAAATCGATCAGGGCGCTCATCGGCGCACGCCCGCTCGCTGGGCCGGTGGTTTCAACGTCAGCCTCGGCGCGTCATGCATCAGACTTCCCACTGATTTTCTCGTGATATGCCCTCCCGGCGGGCGCATTCGGGCCCTGGCAATTGGACGAGTATGCCAGCGATGCGCGGCCGAATCCACCGTTCTTACTGAACGGACAGAGTCCATAAACGCAGGTGGAATGCGGTGTGAGGATACCGAGCGAATACCGGGACCCGATCGTGATGCGGCGTCCGCTTACGCCGGGCGAAGGATCGCGACCAGGAAGTCGGACTCGTCGGTGAAAGGCCGCAGATCCCATGTGGACAACAGCAGGTCGGGCGCGAATCCGGCGGTCGAGGCGTCGTTCAGGAAGTCGTCGAACGCGTAGTCGCGGCCGGCGCCGAAGCCGATCACGGCCCGTCCGTCGTCCTCGAGGTGCGCGCGCAGCCGAGAGAGCACCAGGCCGCGGGTGCTCGGGGCCAGGAACGTCATGACGTTGCCCGCCGAGACGATCACGTCGAACGGTTCGGCGATGCCGCGCGCGGGAAGGTCGAGTTCGGCGAGGTCGCCGACGAGCCAGTGCGGGCCGGGATGGTCCTGTTCGGCGGCCTCGATCAGGGTGGGGTCGACGTCGACGCCGACGACGCGGTGTCCGACGGTGGCGAGGTAGCCGCCCAGTCGGCCGGGTCCGCAACCGGCGTCGAGGATGTGCGACCCGCGCGGCACCATCGCGTCGACGAGGCGGGCCTCCCCCGCCAGGTCGTCGCCGGCGCGCGCCATGGCGCGGAACCGCTCGATATACCAGTGCGAGTGGCCGGGGTCGGCCGCCACCTTCTGCATCCAGAGGCTTTCTGCGACCATGCGAGCATTATCCCCTTGGCTCCGAAGAGCTCTTCCCGCCCTCGGCGTTGGGAGTTCCCGAGCGTGGCTGGACTTCACGAAATGTCAGAACTCGTCGGCATGATGAGCCCAGAATTCCGGCATGAGCGACTACCTGCTGGTCCACGGCGCGTTCAACGGCGGCTGGGTCTGGGACGCCTTGGCCGAGCAGCTGCGGGCCGGTGGCCATCATGTACACGTCGTCAAACAACTGCCGAGCGGTGGTAGCAATCCGGCAGTGCTCGGTGACCTCAGCGCGGATGCCAATCATGTTCGGCAGGTGCTGATGACTACCGCTGAGCCTGTTGTGCTGGTTGGCCATTCGTACGGTGGGATGGTGATCACCGAGTTCGCCGACCACCCAAAGGTGCGGCACAGCGTGTACCTCACTGCGCTCTGGCCGAAGCGCGGACAGTCAGTCCTGAATCAATTGGGCGATGTCCTACCCAACGTGTTTGTTCGGCGAGAGGACGGCACGATGGAGATGACCGATGATTTTGAACTGGCCAGGCAGTCCTTCTGCTCCGATCTCGACCGCGATCAGAGTCAGATGATTCTGTCACGCTTCGTCCTGCAATCGGCAGCGTCGTACTCTTCTCCGAGCATGGCTGGAGAACGGACGCATCCGGCGACTTACGTAATTGCCACTGGAGAATCAGCGAACTCGGCGGCAGCGCAGGAAGCGTGGTCGACGAACGCCGACCACGTCGTTCGAATATCCGCCGGGCACATGGCCCAGCTCTCTCGGCCCCGTGAGCTGGCCGATGTGCTCGAACGGATCTGATCCCGTCGATGTTCCGTGTTCTCTTCTATTCACCGCGCATCGCGCCCAACACCGGCAACGCGATCCGGATGGTGGCGGCGACCGGCTGCGAACTGCATCTGGTGGAACCGATGGGATTCGATCTGTCCGAGCCGAAGCTGCGGCGCGCCGGTCTGGACTACCACGACCTGGCGTCAGTAACCGTTCACAGCGACCTGGCCACGGCGTGGTCCGCGTTAACGCCCGAGCGGGTCTTCGCGTTCACCGCGCACGCGACAACGTCGTTCACCGACATCGAGTACCGGCCGGGTGACGTGCTCATGTTCGGGCCGGAGCCCACCGGGCTGGACGACGCGACGCTGGCCGATCCGCACATCACCGCGCAACTGCGGATACCGATGCTGGCCGGCCGACGCTCACTGAACCTGTCGAACGCGGCCGCCGTCGCCGTGTACGAGGCGTGGCGTCAGCACGGGTTCAGCGGCGCGACCTGATCACCACGTGTTGAAGTGCGCGATCTGCTCGACGGGCAGCCGCTTGGCCGGGCGGAAGTCGGTGCCCTTGGTGTAGGCGATCGGGAACAGCCCACCCTGGCTGTACTGGTCGTGCGGGATGCCGAGCACGTCGGCGGCCTGCTTCTCCCCCTCACCGAGCAGATGCAGCGTGGTCCACGCCGAGCCGAGTCCGCGCGAGCGCAACGCCAGCATGTAACTCCACGCCGCGGGCAGAAGTGAACCCCAGAAGCTGGCGCTGACGGCGCCGGGCACACCGTCGCACCGCCCTTCGAGGCACGGGATCAGCAGCCACGGCGCCTTTTCCATGTTCTCGGCGAGGTATTCGGCCGACGACACCACGGCTTGGCGCCGCTCTCCGCGGCTGTCGCCCTCGGCGTATTCGGGCTCGGGCATCGTGCGGTACATCTTCCAGCTGTTGCGGTAGATCTCGGCGAGCGCCGTCTTCTTCTCGGGGTCGTCGACGAACACCCACTGCCACGCCTGGCTGTTCGATCCGGTTGGGGCCTGGATGGCGAGTTCGAGACACTCCAGCAGCACCTCACGCGGTACCGGCTTGTCGAAATCGAGCCGCTTGCGCACCGATCGGGTGGTGGTCAGCACTTCGTCGGCGGAGAGGTTCAACGTCATTTTTCGAGACTACATTCGCCCCATGGCGCAGTGTTTCGCGCAGCGGGTGCTGTCTCTACCGGGCGTACGGCGAGCGCACACAGGCCGACCGCGGCGATCGACACGAATGCGGTTCTGCCACCGACCATGTCGATGAGCGCGCCGGCGATGGGAGCGCCGAGAGCTTGACCGGCGGCGATGGTGAAAAACGACAGGCCGACCCCCGACGAGGTGCTGTCGGGGTACAACCGCGCGCTCCACAGCAATGCCAGGCCCGTCAACGCGATGTAGGCGCCACCGAAGAGGGTCGCGGCGACGATCATCACGACGAGGTTGGCCGGGGCGGCGGCCAACGAAGCCGTCGCCACGGCCATCGTCACGGTCGCGGCCACCCACGCCCACCGCAGGCCGATCCGCTGCACCGCGTCACCGGCGAACGCACCGGCAATGCCCGCCGCGCCGATGACGATCCACAACAACGACGAGCGCGTCGCGTCTGCCCCGCCGACCGTGGTGATCAGGTCGCGGCCGAACGTCCACACCGCGACGCTGCCGACGCCCGTCAGCAGTGAGGCCAGCAGCAAGCCGAAAGTGCCTGGGCGCCAGAACGGATCGACCCGCTTGGCCGCGCGCTGCGAGGAGTCGGGCACGGCGAGGAACACCCAGACCGTCACGGCCGCCGACACCGCCGCGTACACCACCCACGCCGCGCGCCAGTGACTCAACAGCAGCAGCGCGATCGGCGCTGACAGCACCACACCGATGCCCGTGCCGCCGTTGACCACGGTCTGCGCACGGTCCGCTGTGGCAGGCGGCACATGTTGGGCGACCGCCGCGGCCAGTGGTGGCGAGACGATGCCGGTGCTGCACCCAGCGATCAGCACCCCGGCCGCCAGAACCCAGGCCGAGGGCGCCAGGGCGATGATCGAAATGCCCAGTGTGGCAACGCCTCCGGCGGCGACCGCAACCCGGCGCGGTCCGACGCGGTCGGTGAGCAGCAGGCTGGCGGTGATCGCGGCGCAGTAGCCGATGTAGCTGCCCGCCCCGATCACGCCGGCGATGGTGGAACTGAGGCCGAAGGTTTCCCCGAACACCGGCCCGAACAGTCCGTAGGAGAACCGCCCGAATCCATAGCAGCAGGCGATCAGCGCGGTGCCCGCACCGACGAGGACGTAGACGGGTCGGCGCACGGCTCAACCGTAGCGGGCTAGCGGAAGTCGCGAGACTTGGAGCCGACCGCCAGGGTGAGCTTGCCCATCCGCTCGGCGACCACGGTGACGGCCCCGGTGGCGTTCTGCACCTGACCGCGGACCAACAGCGCCGGAGCCGTCTGCGCCAGCTTGCGGTGCCGCGCCCACACCCCGCGCGAGCAGATGACGTTGACCATCCCGGTCTCGTCCTCGAGGTTGAGGAAGGTGGCGCCCTGGGCCGTAGCCGGCCGCTGCCGGTGCGTCACAGCCCCGGCCACCAAGACCCGGGAGCCGTCGGGCACGTCGAGCAATCGGCTTGCGGGGATGACACCGAGGGCGTCGAGGTCGTCACGGAGGAACTGGGTCGGGTAGCTGTCGGGCGATACCCCGGTGGCCCAGACGTCGGCGGCGGCGAGCTCGAGGTCGGTCATGCCGGGCAGGGAGGGAACGTGCGACGACGCGCCCACTCCCGGCAGCCGGTCGGGTCGCTGAGTGGCGGCCGCGCCCGCAGCCCACAACCCTTCGCGCCGGGTGATACCGAAGCAGCCCAGCGCCCCCGCGGTGGCCAGGGCCTCGGTCTGCGGCACGGACAGTTGCACCCGCTGCGTCAGGTCCAGCAGGGAAGCGAACGCGCCGTTGGCGTTTCGTTCCTCGACGAGCTGCTCGGCCAGTTCGTCGCCGATGTGCCGAACGGCGCCGAGCCCCAATCTGACCGCGTTCCCGGTGTCTTCCAAGGTCGCGTGCGCCAGGCTGGCGTTGACGTCGGGGCCGCGCACGATCACACCGTGGCGGCGGGCGTCGGCCACCAGGGTCTGCGGCGAGTAGAAGCCCATCGGCTGCGCCCGCAGCAGCGCGGCGCAGAACGCGGCGGGGTGATGCAGCTTGAACCACGACGAGTAGAAAACCAGCGATGCGAAGCTCAACGAATGACTCTCGGGGAAGCCGAAATTCGCGAAGGCCTCCAGTTTCTCGTAGATGCGGTCGGCGGTCTCGCCGGTGATGCCATGGCGCTGACGCATACCGTCGTAGAACCTGCCCCGCAGCCGGCGCATCCGTTCGGTCGATCGCTTGGATCCCATCGCGCGGCGCAGCTGGTCGGCCTCCGCGGCGGAGAAACCCGCGCAGTCAACGGCGAGCTGCATGAGCTGTTCCTGGAACAGCGGCACCCCCAACGTCTTGTGCAAGGCCGGTTCCATCGACGGGTGGTCGTAGGTGACAGCCTCTTCGCCGTTGCGGCGCTTGATGTACGGGTGCACCGACCCGCCCTGGATCGGGCCGGGCCGGATCAGCGCGACCTCGACGACCAGGTCGTAGAACACGCGGGGCTTGAGCCGTGGCAGCGTGGCCATCTGGGCGCGTGACTCCACCTGGAACACGCCGACGGAGTCGGCCTTCTGCAGCATCTCGTACACGGCGGGCTCGGACAGGTCCAGTTTCGCCAGGTCGACGTCGATGCCCTTGTGCTCGCGCACCAGGTCGATGCAGTAGTGCAGCGCCGAGAGCATGCCGAGGCCGAGCATGTCGAACTTCACCAAACCTATTGCCGCGCAATCGTCCTTGTCCCACTGCAGGACGCTGCGGTTCTCCATGCGGGCCCATTCGACCGGACACACGTCGGCGATGGGCCGGTCGCAGATGACCATGCCGCCGGAGTGGATGCCCATGTGCCGGGGCAGGTTGGATATCTGCTTGGCCAGGTCGATGACCTGCTCGGGAATGTCTTCGGTGTGCGGCGCCTCGGCGAGGTTGCCCCACTGGCCGAGCTGCTTGCTCCAGGCGTCCTGCTGACCTTGCGAGAAGCCCAGTGCGCGGGCCATATCGCGCACCGCGCTGCGGCCGCGGTAGGTGATGACGTTGGCCACCTGGGCGGCGTAGTCGCGGCCGTAGCGGTCGTAGACGTACTGGATGGCCTTCTCGCGCAGGTCCGATTCGATGTCGATGTCGATGTCCGGTGGGCCGTCGCGCGCCGGCGACAGGAACCGTTCGAAGAGCAGTTCGTTGGCGACCGGGTCGACGTTGGTGACCCCGAGCGCGTAACAGACCGCCGAATTGGCCGCCGATCCCCTGCCCTGGGCCAGGATGCCGTTCTCCTTGCAGAATCGGGTGATGTCGTGGACCACCAGGAAGTAGCCGGGAAACGTCAGCTGTTCAATGACTTTCAGCTCGTGTTCGATCTGTGCGTAGGCCCGGGGCGCCCGCTGAGGTGGGCCGTACCTGTTGCGGGCCCCCGTCATGACAAGGTGGCGCAGCCAACTGTCCTCGGTGTGGCCCTCGGGGACGTCGAACGGCGGTAGCTGCGGTGCGATCAGGGCGAGCCCGAACGCGCACTGCTCGCCGAGTTCGGCCGCGGCGGTCACCACCTCGGGCCGGTCGGCGAACAGTCGCGCCATCTCCGCGCCGGAGCGCAGATGCGAACCGCCCAGCGGCGCAAGGTATCCGGCGGCTTCGTCCATCGAGTGGCGGGCGCGGATCGCACCCATCGCCATGGCCAGTCGACCCCGCGAGGGTTCGGCGAAATGGGCGGCGGTGGTCGCGACCACGCTCAGGCCGAACCGGGGTGCCAGCTCGGCCAGGATGGCGTTGCGTTCGTCGTCGCAAGGATGCCCGTGGTGGGTGAGCTCGACGCTGACCCGGTCGCGGCCGAAGCGGTCGACGAGATCGGCGAGCGCTTGGCTTGCCGCTTCGGGCCCGCCTTCGGAAAGCGCTTGCCGGACATGCCCTTTGCGGCAGCCGGTGAGGATGTGCCAGTGTCCGCCGGCCGCTTCTGTCAATGCGTCGTAGTCGTATTGCAGTTTGCCCTTCTCGCCGCCGGCCAGGTGCGCCTTCGCGAGTTCGCGTGACAGCCGCCGGTAGCCCTCGGGCCCGCGCGCCAGCACCAGCAGGTGCGGGCCGGGCGGGTCGGGGTCTTCGGTCCGGTCGCCGCCGCCAAGGGACAGTTCGGCGCCGAACACCGTCGACATGTCGAGTTCCTTGGCGGCCTCGGCGAAGCGCACCACACCGTAGAGACCGTCGTGGTCGGTGAGCGCGATCGCCCGCAGGTCGAGCCGAACCGCTTCTTCGACCAGTTCCTCCGGGGTGCTGGCGCCGTCGAGGAAGCTGTACGCCGAATGGGCGTGCAGTTCGGCGTAGGGCACCGTCGATGTGGGCCGCTCCACGTCGAGCGGTTGGTACTCCCCCCTCTTGCTGGACCAGGCGGGGCTGTCGCCACCGTCGCCGATCTGCTCGTCGATCGGCCAGCCCGCACGGCGCGGTTTGCCGTTGAGCACCCGCTCCATTTCCGCCCAGCTCGGCGGGCCAAGATGCCAGCCCATGTGTGCAGTGTATCGAACCTGTGTTCGAACCGTCTGATCGGTCGAAATTTCGGCAAAAGCGCAGGTTATCCCCAACGCCAGATTTATCCACAGGCTGGCAAAACAACCTTTCCGATGTCAGTGGATCCGACTAGATTCGTTCATATGTTCGATCAGTTGGTGGAGGCGGCCGACGGCGCCAGAGGTGCCGAGGCAGCCGGTGCATGGGCGCGCATCGAGAATGCCGCGTGCGCGCGCAGGCTCTCGGCGGCCGTCGCCGTGCTGGATCGGATGTATGCCACCGACGGTTCGGCCGATCGCGAGCAGTGGATCATCGACAACTACGCCGCCGTCGCCGCTGAGATCGCCCCTGCCCAGCAGGTGTCGATCGGAGTCGCGGCGTCCCAACTGGAGATCGCGATCGCCCTGCGCGACCGGCTGCCTCGAACGAACGCGGTGTTTCTGACCGGCACCATCACCTACCGCATCGTCGCCGCCATCGTGTTTCGGACGTACCTGGTCCAAGACTGTGACGCGCTTGCCAAGGTCGACGCCGCGATCGCCGCGCATGTCGAGGGATGGACGGCACTGTCAGTGCTGAAGATGCACAACGCGATCGACTACTGGGTCGACCGCTTTGACCCCGCTGCGGTGCGCCGTGCCGAGAACAGTTCGCGCAGCCGCTATATCGAAGTCAAGGACAGCGGGGACGGCTCGGGTGTCGCGTATGTCGAAGCGACGGTGTTCGCCCATCACGGCGAGTTCATCGACCAACGGCTCGACGCCTTGGCCGCCACGGTGTGCGAGAACGACCCGCGCACTCAGGAGCAGCGTCGCGCCGACGCCGTTGCCGCCGCGTTCGATGGCGCCCAGACGCTGCCGTGTGAGTGCGGATCGAAAGAATGCCCGACCGCGGGCATCTCCGTCGGCGGCGTGGTGGTGCACGTCGTGGCGAGCGAGGACACGCTCGATGACGCGGCCCCGGCCGAATTGGACGGCGACAAGCCCGTCGAACCGATCGAGGCCGACGATCCCACGCTCGGTGGGCCGGCCGAGACGGGGCCGGGGTTTGTGATGGGTCGCGGAGTGGTGCCGGCACCGATCGTGGCCGCCAAGCTGGCGGTCGCCAAGCGCCGACCCGTCAGGCATCCCGGGGACGCACCGCCGGAGAAGCGGCGGGTTCCCTCGTCGGCGCTAGCGTGGTTCGTCCGTTGCCGCGATCTGACGTGCCGCTTCCCGAACTGCGACAGGCCCGCTACTCATTGCGACATCGACCACACGGTCCCGTATCCGCGGGGAGCGACGCAGGCGTCGAACCTCAAGTGCCTGTGTAGAACTCATCATCTCTACAAGACGTTCCTCGGATGGCGCGATCGGCAACACCCCGACGGAAGCGTCGACTGGCTCTCACCCGCCGGGCAGAAGTACACGACCCATCCGGGCAGCAGGCTGTTGTTCCCGTCGCTGTGCCGGGAAACCGCGCCCCTCGTCATCGATCCAAGCGTCGATCTGCTCGACGACGCGGTTCGATGCTTGAAGATGCCGCGGCGCAAGCGAACTCGCGAACAGAACCGGGCGGCGGTCATCGAAGCGGAGCGTCAGCGCAACCAGCGCCTGCTGGATGATCTCGCCGGAAGGAAGTGCGGAAGGCCCGCTTTTCCGCTCACGCCGCAGGTGTCGGTCGAAGAAGACCCGCCGCCGTTCTGACTCGGCAATCTCGCGGTCACCAAAAGTGGCTGGTCCGGCACCAGTGCGCCGTGTACCGGTCGCGTACACAACGAACAAGTTGGGTTTCCATCTGGTCAGCGATCCGAGAGAACTCGGTCTCCGGCCTCAGCCGTTCTAGTCGACGACAGCGAGCAGCCGCCTCATTCATCGGAACCAGCGAATCGCTTCCCGATTCGTCGAAGACGCTGCACCGCACCGACAACGCGGTGTATCAATTCGGAAGGACGGTGAGGAGACTCGGATGCCCGCACTCTCTGCATTTCGATCGGATGACGCACGCGCCGCCTACCTTCGGCTATACGACGCGGTCCTGGCCGGCAGTGTCGTCTCTGTCACGGAATCAGACGTGGAGACCTCATACGGGCGCACACACGTGCTTCAGGCCGGTGACCCATCAAAGCCTCCACTGGTCGCGCTCCACGGGTCGTCCTCGAGTTCAACGAGTTGGATACCGCAGCTGCCCGTCCTCACCGCTACCCATCGTGTGACGATGCTCGATGCCATCGACGAGGTAGGTAAGAGCACCCCGACCAAACCGACGTCCAACGTCACCGATCTCGTCGCGTGGCTCGACGAAGCGTTGCAGGGACTGAGGATTCAGCGCGCCGGAATCGTTGCCGTTTCTCGCGGGACTTGGATAGGGACGCACTTTGCGATGGCCTTCCCCAGAAGGGTCGAGCGGCTGGCACTCGTGTGCCCGGTCGGGATCGCGGGAGGTATGAGCCCGCGGTTTTTGTTTCGCGGCCTCACCACCATCGCTGTGCGCCCCAGTGAACGACGCGTGTGGTCACTGATCGACCACATGGTCAACCCCGAACAGCGCCGACTGCTTGGCGAAGAGCCGATGCACACGATCATGCAGCAGTTCGTCAGTGGCGCCATGACGTTCAAGATGTCGCTGGGTAACGCCGAGCCGAGGCCGTGGCCGATGCGCAGCGACTGTGATCTTCGTCCAATCGCATCCGCGCGGATCCCGGTGCTGGCGATCATCGGCAAGAACGAGACCGCACACAACGGACCCAAAGCTGCGGCCCGCCTGCGGCAGCGACTCCCCGATGCGCGGATCGAACTCGTCGACGCCAATCACCTGATCCCGAACGAGGTCGTCGGTAAGTACCTGTCCGACTTCCTCGCGCACCGCTGAGCCCGTCGACCGCCGCCGTCCTAGTTGGCGACCGCATGCAGGCGCCATTCACCGGGTACACCCTTCAGTTGGTGGGTCCCGCGTTCCTCGAACTCCAGTCCCGAGCCGATCACCAGATCGCGCAAGGTGCTCGACACCAGCACGTCGTCTGGTCCTGCCAGGCCGGCCACGCGGGCACCGATGTGCACGGCGATACCGCCGATATCGTCACCGCGAACCTCGCATTCGCCCGTATGCAAACCCGCGCGTACTTCGATTCCAAGCACCTGCACTGCGTCGCGAATAGCCATGGCGCAGCGGATGGCTCGCTGAGGACCGTCGAACATCGCGACGAAGCCGTCTCCCGTCGTGTTCACCTCACGACCACGAAACCGAGCAAGTTGCGCCCGCACGACAGCGTCGTGCGCATCCAGAAGCGCATGCCACCCGCGGTCGCCCATCTCAGCCGCGCGACGCGTCGAGTCGACGATGTCGGTGAACAACACCGTCGCCAGCACCCGATCGTCAGCGACCTCAGGCTGTCTGCCAGTAAGGAATTCGGCGATCTCCCGAAAAGACTCACGCCATGGTTCGACCACGTGTATCAGGTTCCGACCGGGCAGCTCGACGTAGCGCGCAGCTGGAATGTGATCAGCGACGTACTTGCCCCAATCCCGCGGAATCACAACATCATCCGTGTGGTGAACGACAACTGTGGGAACCCGGATCGCCGGGAGCAGCGCACGCACGTCCATCTCGGCCATGAAACGCATCATCGACGCGGCGGTGCTTGGGCTCGCCGACAAACGTTCGAACCGAGCCCAGGCCGCCCGAATCTCCTCGTTCCACGGCATGTCCGGATTCAAGAAGTGTTGCGACTCCCCTGTGCCCCACGTGTCGACCATTGCGGCGAGGACTTCCTCCGGCGTCGGTCCATCGACGCGCGCCGCGTTCGGATCTGCATAACCCTCCAACACCACCAGCCCCGTCGTCCGTGAAGGATGCGTTGCGGCGAAGAGCGCCCCTGCCGCCAACGCGCCGACACCGGCGATCAGGACGGTTTCGCTACTGCCGAGTGCATCAAGCACCGCGCTGATGCTGTCGACCCACATTTCCAGGGTCGGCAACGCACCGCCGGGAAGGGGATCGGAGGCCCCCATACCCGGCTGGTCGAAGAAGATCAGCCGACCTAGCGATGTCATCGCCTCGACCCATTCGCGTGTGGCCGGGAGCTCCGGCGTGAGCTCACAGTTCGAGAACCAGTTCGGGATGAACAGGATGTCGCGCTCACCCTCGGCGGACGCGCGGTAAGCGATTCGCAGGTCTCCGTTCGTCGCATACCGCGTCTCGGAGAACATAGCCCGAAGTCAATCTCCGCTAAGGCAGATCTTCGCGCCCGAATTGTTCGCGCGGCACCACCACCATCGGCACGTCGAGCACCCGTAGCATCTTCGCCGCCTTCGAGCCGAGAAACAGCCGCCGTGGCGCGCTCAGCCGGCTCGACCCGACCATGATCAGGTCCCCATCGCGCCAGTCCAGCTTGCCCACCGCCTCCTCGATCGTCGTACCCTCCACGATCGTCGACGTCACCGGAAAATCCTGCGGCAACTCTGATTTCGCCACATCGAGAACATGATGCGCATGAGCGAGCGCCCGCTCCCGCACCGCCTCACCGTCCCCGCGCAGCGCCCCGAACGTCGGGTCCAGCGCGACCAGCGACACCAGCCGCAGCGGAGTGCCCGCCGCCCGGCTGTAGCGAACAGCCATGTCCAGCAGGACATCCGCGCCTTCGCGCTCGCCTATCGCACACGTTGCCTCACGCACACGGTCGACGGGTGAATTCCGCGTACCCCGCGGCGCCACCGCCACCGGCAACGGCGCCGAGTGCAACAGGCCGTTGACCACCGACCCCAACGAAAAGCTGGCCGCCAGGCCACCCGATCCGCCGACGATGATCATGTCGGCCTCGACCCGCGCGGCTTCCTGAATCAGCCCATCGGCCGCCGAGTCGTCGACGCGTACATGGCTGCGCACCACGATGTCGTCGGGCACCGACGCGCGCGCCTCTTCCAGCCACTGCTCGGCCTGCTCGACGAGGTGCTTCTCGAAATCCCCCACCGGTTTTATCGACGGCACCACCCGGTCGGGCGGCAACACCATGCACAAGTCGAGTTCGGCGCCCAGCGTGCGCGCGAACCGCACACCGAGCGCCAGCGCATCCGCACCGCCGGGAGTGGCCAGGTATCCAACGACGAGCCTCATGGTCGACCATCCTGTCAATCCCCGGCGGCACACGCCTCCGGATCGACCAAATGAGCGTCAGTCGCGGTATTCGGCCACACCGTCCTCCAGTACGAGGCGGGCATTCGAACCGTCGGGTTCGGCCGCCTCCGTGCGGAATACCGCGCGACCGGCCTCGGTCCGCCAGATCGACGTCGTCAACGTCTCTCCCGGGAACACCGGCGACGTGAACCTGGCGTCGATCGCGCTGACCTTCGTCGCGTCACCCCCACCCAGTTCGGCGACCAACGCCCGACCCGCCACTCCGTAACTGCACAGCCCGTGCAGGATCGGCTTCGGGAAGCCCGCCAGTTCCCGCGCGAACCACGGATCGCTGTGCAACGGGTTGCGATCCCCCGACAGCCGATAGATCAACGCCTGATCTTCGCGCGTGGGCAACGCAATTCGGGCATCCGGTTCGCGGTCGGGAATCTCCGGAGCCGGTGGCCGCTGCCCCGGTTGCCCGCCGAATCCACCCTCACCGCGGATGACCGCCGTCGTGAAGGTCTCCGCCACCACCTTCGACGTGTCGGGGTCCGTGCCCGTCGCCTTGAGCATGACGATCGCGTTCTTGCCCGCACCCTTGTCCTGGATGTCGGCGACCTCCGCGACCACGCTCAGCTTTCCGGCCGGCTTCAGCGGTTCATACAGCCGGATCCCCTGGGAACCGTGCAGCAGCATCGCGAAGTTGAACGAACCGATCAGGCCTGCCGCCGCGAACGGCAGGCACGCGATCACCGCGTACGTCGGCAGCACCTGTTGCTCGATGCCGTGGCTGTTCTCGGTGGTGAACGCGAGATCCGCGGTGCCCGCGCCGACGCCCAGCGCGTACAGCAACGTGTCGCGGTCGGTCCATTCGAACAGTTGCGGGTCGGTCTTGGCGCCGATGGCGTTGGGGTCGAGAGGCATGTCCGAACGATATCCGCATTGACGTCTCGGCCGCGGCGGTCCACGATGACTCGCATGCGCTATGTCGTTACCGGCGGTACCGGGTTTATCGGCAGACGAGTGGTGACGCGGTTGTTGGCCCACAGCAGCGACGCCGAGGTGCTCGGGCTCGTGCGCCGAACCTCGCTGTCCCGGTTCGAACGCCTCGCCGCCACCTGGGGCGACCGGGTGAAACCGCTGGTCGGTGACCTCTGCGAACCGGATCTCGGTCTGCCGCCGAACGCCATCGGCGCTGTCGACCACGTCGTGCACTGCGGCGCCGTCTACGACATCACCGCCTCCGACGCCGACCAGCGTGCAGCCAACGTCGACGGCACCCGCGCGGTCATCGACCTCGCCAACCGGCTCGACGCGACCCTGCACCACGTGTCCTCGATCGCCGTCGCGGGCACCTTCCGCGGCGAGTTCACCGAGGACGACTTCGACGTCGGCCAGGAACTGCCGACGCCGTATCACCGGACCAAGTTCGAGGCCGAGCAGCTGGTCCGCGCCACGCCCGGGCTGCGGTACCGGGTGTACCGCCCCGCCGTCGTCGTCGGGGATTCGCGGACCGGCGAGATGGACAAGATCGACGGGCCGTACTACTTCTTCCCGATGCTCGCGAGACTGGCCTCGTTGCCGTCGATCACGCCGATGGCGCTGCCCGACACCGGCCGGACGAACCTCGTCCCGGTCGACTACGTGGCCAACGCGCTCGTCGCTCTCATGCATCTGCCCGATCGCGACGGTGAAACGTTCCATCTCACCGCACCGAAAACGATTGGGCTGCGCGGCATCTACCGCGCCGTGGCCAGAACCGCCGGACTTCCGCCGCTGCGTGCGTCTCTTCCCCGTTCCACGGCGACACCCCTGCTGAAGGCCACCGGCCGCGTCAAGATCGTGCGCAACATGGTCGCGACGCAACTCGGCCTGCCCGCCGAAGTGCTCGACGTCGTCGACCTGATGCCCACATTCACGGCCGAGCGCGCCTCAGAAGCATTGCGGGGCACGGGGATAATTGTCCCCCGCTTCGGCGACTACGCGCCCGTGCTGTGGCGCTATTGGGCCGAACACCTCGACCCCGACCGTGCGCGGCGCGACGATCCGGCCGGTCCACTGGTCGGCAAGCACGTGATCGTCACCGGCGCCTCGAGCGGAATCGGACGGGCTTCGGCCATCGCGATCGCCGAACGCGGCGCGACCGTGTTCGCATTGGCGCGCAACGCCGATGCGCTCGACGACCTGGTCGCCGAGATCCGGGCCGGCGGCGGTCAAGCCCATGCGTTCACCTGCGACGTCACCGACTCGACGTCGGTCGAGAGCACTGTCAAGGACATCCTCGGCCGCTTCGACCATGTCGACTATCTGGTGAACAACGCCGGCCGCTCGATCCGCCGCTCGGTGACCGCCTCCACCGACCGCTTGCACGACTACGAGCGCGTGATGGCCGTCAACTACTTCGGCGCTGTGCGGATGGTCCTTGCGCTGCTACCGCATTGGCGGGAACGACGGTTCGGCCATGTGGTCAACGTGTCGAGCGCCGGCGTGCAGGCGCGCAACCCGAAGTACAGCTCCTACCTTCCGACCAAGGCCGCGCTCGACGCGTTCGCCGACGTGGTCGCGACCGAGACGCTCTCCGACCACATCACGTTCACCACCATCCACATGCCGTTGGTGCGCACGCCGATGATCGTGCCGTCGCGTCGGCTCAACCCGGTGCCCCCGATCAGCGCCGAACACGCCGCGGCCATGGTGGTGCGCGGGCTCATCGACAAGCCGGCCAGAATCGACACACCCCTGGGCACGCTCGCCGACTTCGGCAACTACTTCACGCCGAAACTCTCGCGGCGGATCCTGCACCAGCTCTACCTCGGATATCCGGATTCACCTGCGGCTCGCGGGGTGCCGGCGCCGCCGAGGACCGCACGGACACCACGTCCACCGCGCAGCCCGAAGCGGCCCGCACGAATACCGCGGCCGGTGAAGTCCGCGGTGCGGCTGGTGCCGGGTGTGCACTGGTAACTGCGGATCCCTATCGTTGGCCAGGTGACTCAGCCCGTCTTCGTCGACGTCGACACCGGTGTCGATGACGCCATGGCGCTGGCCTACCTGTTCGCCAGCGAGGACGCGAACGTGGTCGGGATTGCGTCGACAGCGGGAAACGTTCCGGTGCAACAGGTTTGCCGCAACAACCTCGGCCTGTTGGATCTGTGCCGGATGCCGGAGATCCCGGTGTCGAAAGGATCCGAGCAGCCGGTCAGTTCACCGCTGCGCACCGCCGAGGACACCCACGGTCCCGAGGGCATGGGGTATGCCCAGTTGCCTGCATCCGGGCGACGGCTCACCGAATACGACGCCGCCGAGGCTTGGGTGCGCACCGCTCGAGCGTTCCCCGGCGAACTGATCGCGGTGGCCACCGGACCGCTGACCAACCTGGCGCTGGCGCTTCGCGCCGAACCGGCGCTCCCCACACTGCTGCGTCGACTGGTGATCATGGGCGGCGCGTTCGACTACCGCGGCAACACGACCCCGGTCGCCGAGTGGAACATCAGCGTGGACCCCGAAGCCGCGGCCGAGGTGTTCGCCAACTGGGCCGCCGCGTGGGGTGACGAGAAGCCCGCACACCTGCCGATCGTGTTGGGCCTGAACCTGACCGAACACATCGCGATGACACCCGCGCTGTTGAACCGGCTCGCGGAGGAGGCCGGCGCGACATCGGTGGCGATGAGCGTCTCCGACGACCGCGGCACCCGATCGGCGTCGGACAACCCGCTCATCGCGGTCCTCGAGGACGCCATGCGGTTCTACTTCGAGTTCCACTTCGACCAGGGCGAGGGCTATCTCGCGCACCTGCACGACCCGCTGGCCGCGGCGGTGGCACTCGATCCCGGCCTCGTCAGCTACCGGGCGACCACCGTCGACGTCGAGCTCACGGGCACGCTGACGCGCGGCATGACCATCGCGGACTGGAGCAACCGCTGGGGACGGGAACCCAACGCACTCATCGGTGTTGACGTCGATCCCGCCGGGTTCTTCGACCGGTTCATCGCGCGCGTCGGCGCGTTCGCCGCGACGGTCAGGTGAAGAACACGCCGACAACGACGGCCAGGAACAACAGCAGGAAGATCGCGACCGCGATGACGCTGACCACGGCCGTCGGAGTCCACCGGCGCCGCGGCCGGGATTCGACGGCACCCACACCGGAGGTCTGATCGGAGTCGGGCGGTGTGGCCCCTGGCGGCACTCCACCACCGGGTTCGAGGTCGGGGGTTTCGGCCGGTTCTGGATCGGGCGGTATGGCGGTCATTGGTGTGCGGGTACCCCGTCACGCGGTCGTCATTCATAAATCCCTTCGACGTACCACCGGCGCTGGCGGTAACACAGCAGCAGGGCCTGCCCCGGCCGGGCGTCACGCGAGGACCCGTCGAGCAGCACCTGTGCGCGGGCGGTGCGGCCCGCCTTGCTGCCTTCCGGATCCCACCACCGCTCGTCGACCGGCCAGGGTCCCGCCCACCAGGCCAATCTGCCTGCCTTGACCACCTTGCCCGGTGTGTCCAACCGCGCCGGGTCAGTGGAGAACAGGCCGCGTGCGGTCACTCGCACCGGACGGCCGTCGGCGTCGAACAACTCGACCGGATCGTCGAGCAGCACGGTCGGCGACGGTTCGGGCAGTTGACCGGGCCACGGCTGACGGGGATCGGCGCGCGGCACCGGCTCATCGCCCAGTGGAGTGAGCGTGATGCGTTCGGCGGGCCCCCGGCCGCCGCTGAGCACCGGCACCTGCACCGCCTCCGGTCCGAGCAGACCCTGCACGCGCACCAGTGCGCGACGGGCCCGCAGCCGATCCTCTTCGCCCACCCCACCCCACAGCGGCAGCTGCAGCGCCTCGGCCGACACCACCTCCACCGGGCGCAATCGGATCACCGTGATGGGCGCGGTGGGCCTGTCGTTCGGGTTGCGCCTGTTCAGCCAGCCGTCGAGCTGCCAACGCACCCGGTCGGCGGTGGCGTCCTCGGTCAGCGGTTCGGCGCAGCGCCAAACCCGTTCCAGCTCTTCACCATTGGCGGTGCGGGCGTGGATGGCCAGCCGCGTGCAGCCCACACCGGACGCGGCCAGGGTGCGGTGCAGGTTGGCGGCCAGCGACCGGCCCGCGAAGGCCGCGGCGTCCACCCGGTCGATCGGCGGATCACAGTCCATGACGGCGTCGAGTTCGGCCTCGGGGTCCCGGCCCGACGGACCACGGGTGGGCTCACCGCGGGCGAACTGGTGCGCGGCCACCGCGTCGGCGCCGAACCGCGAGGCCACATCACTGCGGGACAGCGCAGCGAACTGCCCGATGTTGCGAATCCCCATGCGCCACAGCAGGTCTGCCAGATCCTCTCGACCGGGTGCGGCCAGGCTCGGTTCGGTGGCCAGCTGACGGATCGACAACGCCGACAGGAACACCGCGTCCTGTCCGGGCTCGACGATCCGCCCTGCGCGCGCAGCGAAGACCGCGGTGGGCAACTGGTCGGCGACCCCCACCTGGCATTCGGCGCCGGCAGCGGCCACCGCATCGACCAACCGCTCGGCGGCGGCTTCTTCGGATCCGAAGTACCGGGCCGCGCCTCGGACCGGAAGCACCAGCAGGCCCGGCCGCAACACCTCGGCGCGCGGCACCAGGTCATCCACCGCGATCGTCACGTTCTCGAAATGGCGGGCGTCACGCGCCGGGTCGGCGGTGACCACATGCAGTTCCGGGCACCGCGCCTGCGCTTCCCGACGCCGCAACCCGCGTCGCACCCCCACCGCCCGGGCCGATGCCGAACAGGCGATGACCCGGTTTGCCAGGGTCACCGCGATCGGGGCGGTGGACGGCAGATCGGCGGCGGCCGCCGCGGCGACGGCCGGCCAGTCCATGCACCAGATGGCAAGAACGCGCGACACTCATCCGCCTACCGCACGGACGGACCGCCCCCTGGCCCGAGTGGCCAGTCGGACCCGGCTGATGCGGCCGAACCCCGGACGTCCCTGCCCCGTGATCTCGTAGCCACACACCGAGGCCTCCAGCCGGGCCGACGCTCCCTGCCAGTCGCCGTCGGTGACCAGCAGCGTGCAGCCCTTCTGACGGGCCCGCGCCACTATCGCCCGCGCGCGGGTGACAGGCACCGACCGCCCACCCAGGCCGAGCACCACCAGATCCATCCCGTCCATCAGCACGGCGGCGACCTCGACCGGATCGGCGCCCGGTTCGGGGATGACCGCGATCCGGCTCAGGTCGGCGCCCATCTCCACGGTCGCCAGCAGGCCGACGTCGGGCTGGCCGACGATCGCGGCGTGGCCGCCCTGCGCCGTCACCGCCGCGACCATGCTCAACGACAGCGACCGGGCACCCGACACCACCGCCACCGACCCGCGCGGCAACGGCGCGGGGAGCGGTCCGTCCAGCGATTCGGGCATCGGCAGCAAAGTTTCCGAGTCCGGAAGCGGCTCGGTGTTCGAAGCGGCTCCGCGTCGGCCCGCGCCCACCTTGCTGGATACCGCCGCAATCTTGCGACGCAGGTGTTCCACCTGTTCAGCGCGGGTAAGCTGACGCTGATCCAGGCTCACGGCAGCTGTCACAACAGCACCTCCTGCATCGTCTGACTCACTAGTTTTTCGAACGTGTGTTCGATACGCTGAGTAAACACCCACCCACCGACAGCGTCAAGCGGGTTCGGTCGATTCAGAGGCGGAGAAACGAGAGGAGAACTACTCCCACTCGATGGTGCCGGGCGGCTTGCTCGTCACGTCCAGCACCACCCGATTGACCTCGGCCACCTCATTGGTGATGCGAGTCGAGATGCGTTCGAGAACTTCGTACGGCACCCGCGTCCAGTCGGCGGTCATGGCGTCCTCACTGGACACCGGGCGCAGCACGATCGGATGCCCGTAGGTGCGGCCGTCACCCTGCACACCCACCGAACGGACATCGGCCAACAGGACGACGGGACACTGCCAGATCTGGCCGTCGAGCCCGGCGGCCGTCAGTTCCTCACGAGCGATCGCATCGGCCCGCCGCAACGTCTCCAACCGCGCGGCCGTGACCTCGCCGACGATCCGGATGCCCAGACCGGGCCCCGGGAACGGTTGGCGCGCAACGATTTCCTCGGGCAGGCCCAGCTCGCGGCCCACCGCGCGGACCTCGTCCTTGAACAACAGCCTCAACGGCTCGACCAGTTTGAACTTCAGGTCGTCGGGCAGGCCGCCGACGTTGTGGTGGCTCTTGATGTTCGCGGTGCCCGACCCTCCGCCGGATTCCACCACGTCGGGATACAGCGTGCCCTGCACCAGGAAGTCGACCTCTGGCCCGCCGCCCTCGACCAGGTCGCGCACCGCCCCTTCGAACGCCCGGATGAACTCCCGTCCGATGATCTTGCGCTTGCCCTCGGGGTTGGACACCCCGGTCAGCGCCTCGAGGAACCGGTCGGCGACGTCGACGGTGACCAGGTTGGCGTGGGTGGCGGCGACGAAGTCACGCTGCACCTGCGCCCGCTCCCCCGCCCGCAGCAGGCCGTGATCGACGAACACGCACGTCAACCGGTCGCCTATGGCGCGCTGCACGAGCGCGGCCGCGACCGCGGAGTCCACCCCACCGGACAGCCCACAGATGGCCCGCCCGTCACCGATCTGCTCACGCACCTGCTCGACGAGCGCGTCGGCAATGTTGGCCGGCGTCCACGTCGAGTCGATGCCCGCGAACTCGTGGAGGAAGCGGCTCAGGATCTGCTGCCCATGCGGGGTGTGCATGACCTCCGGGTGATACTGCACACCGGCCAGCCGACGACCGCGATGCTCGAACGCCGCCACCGGCGCGCCGCCGCTGGCGGCCACCACCTCGAAGCCGTCGGGAGCCTCGGTCACCGCGTCGCCGTGGCTCATCCACACCGGCTGGGTGGATGGTAGGTCCGAATGCAGTTCTCCGCCAGTGACTTTCAGCTCTGTGCGGCCGTACTCGCGAGTGCCGGTGCGCGCGACGGTTCCGCCCAGTACCTGCGCCATGGCCTGAAAGCCGTAGCAGATGCCGAACACCGGAACCTCCAGATCGAACAGCTCCGGGTTCAGCTGCGGGGCGCCCTCCTCGTAGACGCTGGCCGGACCACCGGAGAGCACGATGGCCTGGGGGTCGCGGGCCTTGATCTCCTCGACACTGGCGGTGTGCGGGATCACCTCGGAATACACCCGAGCCTCGCGGACCCGTCGGGCGATCAACTGCGCGTACTGCGCTCCGAAATCGACTACCAAAACGGGCCGGGGAGATCCTGATGTCACGCGGTCAGTCTAGTTGGCCGAGCCGACGTCACACGTGCAGCGCGGTGAACGGCTCAAACGGCAAGTTGCGCAGCACGAACCACACCACGGTCACCGCCACGGCCACCGGAGCCGACCACCGCAGATGCTGCCAACTGGTTACCCGCCTACCCGCCACCGAGCCGAAGACCCAAGCCCCGTACGCCCAGAGCAGAAGCATCGACGCGATCACCGCGAGCGCGTTGAACCGGACCGCCGCCGCCACGTCGAGATGCAGCAGCGAGTAGATCATCCGCAGGCTGCCGCAGCCGGGACAGTCGATGCCGAGCAACGCCTTGGTCGGGCAAACGGGCAGGATGCCCCCGGGCACGGTCGGGTCGGCCAGCCAGATGGCCGCGCACCCGCCCACCGCGGCGGCGGCGACCGCCAGCGGCGCGGTGAGCGAGCGAACGGAAGTCACATGCGACATCACATGTTGGCCAGGCCGCCGCCCGCGACCCCGATGATGAGATAGATGACGATGACGATCACACCGGCGATCGCACCCCAGATCGCCCACTTCTTCGCATCGTCGGAAGCCTTCTGCGCCTGCGCATACTGGCCCGACTGCCACAGTCCGGAGACCTTGCTGGCGTTGATGATCGACACGATGCCAAACGGCAAGCAGCACAACACCGTAACGAGGATTCCCCATACGAGGTTGCTGTCGGGCTGCTGGGCCGGAACACCCCCTGGCGGCGGACCATAACCCTGAGGCGGTGGCGGCGGAGGTTGAGGCGGATAGGTCATGGGGTCCCTTTTCTCGAGTAGCACCCTGTCGAACGACAAGCCCGCTCAATATATGGCAATTGTTTGCTGTCTGCGTCAATTTCAAATCGCTGCGATAAGTTCTTCGATGCGCAGGTATGTCTGCGCGCGATAACGGGAATGGGTGATTGGTGCCTGGAACCGGAGAGTTGGGTCTACCCGACGGGATCCGCGCTGCGCTGTTCGACCTCGACGGCGTGCTGACGGACACCGCGAGCGTGCACAAGAAGGCGTGGAAGGCGATGTTCGACGACTTCCTGCGACGACGCGCGGAGCGCACCGGCGAGGCGTTCACGCCGTTCGACATGCAGACCGATTACCTGAATTACGTGGACGGCAAGAAGCGCGAGGACGGGGTTCGATCGTTTCTGGCCAGCCGGAGCATCGAGTTGCCCGACGGCGGCCCCGACGACCCGCCGACGAACGAAACCGTGCACGGCCTGGGGAACGCGAAGAACGATATGTTCCAACAGATCCTGCGGACCGACGGGGTGAAGGTGTTCGAGGGCTCGCGCCGCTATCTGCAGGCTGCCGCCGACGCGGGTCTGGGCATTGCGGTCGTGTCGTCGAGTGCCAACACCCGCGAAGTTCTCGAGCTGACCGGCCTTGCGCGATTCGTCCAACACCGCGTGGACGGTGTCGTGTTGCGTGAGGAGAACATCGCCGGAAAACCCGCACCCGACTCGTTCCTGCGCGCCGCGCAACTTCTCGGTATCGAACCCGAGCAGGGCGCCGTTTTCGAGGACGCGCTCTCCGGCGTGGAGGCGGGCCGCGCCGGACGCTTCGGCGTGGTGGTCGGTGTCGACCGGGTCGGCCAGGCGGAAGCGTTGCGGCGCAGCGGCGCTGACATCGTGGTGTCCGATCTCGCGGAGCTCCTGACGTGAGCCTGCACGACGAGATCTACCCCGTGGAGCCGTGGCAGGTCCGCGAGAGATCGCTCGACCTCAGCGTCCTGGCCCAGTCGGAGTCGTTGTTCGCATTGTCCAACGGCCACATCGGCATGCGCGGAAATCTCGACGAAGGCGAACCGCACGGCCTGCCCGGCACCTACCTGAATTCGTTCTACGAGGTTCGTCCGCTGCCGTACGCCGAAGCGGGATACGGCTATCCGGAAGACGGCCAGACGGTCGTCAACGTCACCAACGGCAAGTTGATCCGGCTGTTGGTCGATGACGAACCGTTCGACGTCCGCTACGGCGAATTGCTCGACCACGAACGCGTTCTCGATCTGCGGGCGGGCACGCTCAAGCGCACCGCCTGCTGGCGTTCACCGGCGGGCAAGAAGATCAAGGTCGTCTCCACCCGCGTCGTCTCGCTCGCGCAGCGCAGCGCCGCGGCCATCGAGTACGTCGTCGAGGCCCAAGACGAATTCGTGCGTGTCACCGTGCAATCGGAACTGGTGGCGAACGAGGAGTTGCCGCCGTCGGCGAAGGACCCACGGGTGTCCACCGTGCTCGAGAAGCCGTTGGAGCCCGTGCAGCACGAACATTCCGAACACGGCGCGATCCTGCTGCACCGCACCCGCGGCAGCAATCTGACGATGGCCGCGGCCATGGACCACGACATCGAGGTCCCCGGCCGCGTCGAGGTCGACACCGGCGCCGGCGGTGACTGGGCCAACACGACGATCATCTGTGGGCTGCGTCCCGGCCAGCAACTGCGAATCGTCAAGTACCTCGCATACGGATGGTCGAGCCTGCGCTCACGCCCGGCGCTGCGCGACCAGGCGGCCGCGGCGCTCAGCAGCGCGCGCTACACCGGCTGGCAGGGTCTGCTCGACGCCCAACGGGCGTACCTCGACGACTTCTGGGACGGTGCGGACGTCGAGGTGGAGGGTGACCCCGACTGCCAGCAGGCGGTCCGGTTCGGGCTCTTCCACGTCCTGCAGGCCAGCGCGCGTGCCGAACGCCGTGCGATACCCGGCAAGGGCCTGACCGGAACGGGCTACGACGGCCACGCCTTCTGGGACACCGAGGGGTTCGTGCTGCCGGTGCTGACCTACACCCATCCGTCGGCGGCGGCCGACGCATTGCGTTGGCGCGCATCGATCCTGCCTATGGCCAGGGAGCGCGCGACGCAGCTGGATCTGGACGGCGCGGCATACCCCTGGCGGACGATCCGCGGCGAGGAGTGTTCGGCCTACTGGCCGGCGGGCACTGCGGCGTTCCACGTCAACGCCACCATCGCCATGGCGTTCGAGCGATACCGCATCGTCACGGGCGACCACTCGCTCGAAGCGGAGTGCGGGCTGCACGTGCTCATCGACACCGCGCGGCTGTGGGCATCGCTCGGTCACCACGATCGCCACGGCGTGTGGCATGTCGACGGCGTGACGGGACCCGACGAGTACACCGCGATCGTGCGCGACAACGTGTTCACGAATCTGATGGCGGCGGCCAATCTTCGGGCGGCCGCCGACGCCTGCGCGCGCAATGTCGAAGCCGCCCAGGCGGCCGGCGTCTCGACCGAGGAGATGGCCGCGTGGCGTCACGCCGCCGACAGCGCCAACATCCCGTTCGACGAGGAACTCGGCGTACATCCTCAGTGCGAGGGCTTCACGACGCTGCGGGAGTGGGACTTTCACGCCAACACGGTCTACCCGCTGCTGCTGAACGAACCGTACGTCCGGCTCTACCCGGCGCAGGTGGTCAAACAGGCCGACCTGGTGCTCGCCATGCATTGGCAGGGCCACGCGTTCACCGCCGAACAGAAGGCCCGCAACGTCGACTACTACGAACGACGCACCACCCGGGACTCGTCGCTGTCGGCGTGCACGCAGGCGGTGATGTGCGCCGAGGTCGGCCATCTCGAGCTCGCGCACGACTACGCCTACGAGGCGGCGATGATCGATCTGCGCGACCTGCACCACAACACCCGCGACGGGTTGCACATGGCATCGCTGGCCGGGGCGTGGGCCGCGCTGGTGGCCGGGTTCGGCGGCCTGCGCGACGACGAAGGTGTGCTCGAGCTCAACCCCCGGCTGCCCGACGGGATCTCCCGGCTTCGATTCCGGTTGCGCTGGAGGAACTTCCGGCTCACCGTCGATGCGACCCACGACGACGTCACCTACACGCTGCGCGACGGTCCGGAGGGTGAGCTGCTGATCCGCCATGGCGGCGAGGAGCTGCAGCTCGCGGCGCGGGAACCCACCACCGTGCCGGTTCGCTGGTGCAAACCGCTGCTGCCGACGCCCGCGCAACCGCCCGGGCGCGAGCCGGTGCGCCGGCGCCCCGCCTAGGTACGGCTGCCCGCCGCCAGCCACGCCTGCTCCTGACCGGGTTCGGGCAGCACGCGACCGCCCTCGATTGCGAAACGGGCGGGGCTGTTACCGATGATGACGAGCACCCGCGCCGGCGGGATCGCCGTGATTCGCGTTGCCGCATTGGCGATCTCGTTCGCCAAGCGGCTCGTCTCGTCATCCGGATGACCGGAACGCACCCAACCGTTGATGATCAGCGGCCGCGCTGGCTTGGCGTCGGTGTACACGTTGTGTGCGGGCAGTTCGTTGAACACGACGTTGACGTAAGTGCTCGGCACGTGGTTGACATCCGAGTGGATCTTGGTGATCTCGGAGGCCAGGTCGGCCTTGGTGTCGGCGTCCAGAGTGCCCTCGGCGATGGTGCAGGTGTAGACAGGCATTGCAGTTCCTTTCCCTACTCAGCCCAGGCGGGGCAGTTGGGGGATGGTGGGCACGACCAGCACCGTCGGCCCGTCGGCGTCGAGCGCGGCCTTGAACTCGTCGGCCAGCATGTCGGTGCTGGTCACATCGACCGCATGGCATCCGAAACCGCTTGCCACCGAGGCGATGTCGAGTCCGGGCAGGTCCAGCCCCGGCACGTGCGGCGTCTTCTCGAGCAGCGCGAACGACTTCAGGATCGCGTACTCGCCGTTGCGCAGAACCACGAACACGATCGGCAGCTTGTGCTGCGCGGCCGTCCACAGCGCCTGGATGGAGTACTGGAACGAACCGTCGCCGATGGTGGCGACGATCGGCCGCTTGACGCCTCGTGCCCGGTCGCCCAGTGCGAGCCCCACCGCGGCGGGCAGACCCCAGCCGATACCACCGCTACCGGTCGCGAAGAAGCTCGCCGACCGCGTCGTGGGCAACCAGTTGAACAGGTCGGGCATCGTCGACGTCGACTCCATGACGACCACGGCGTCGTCGGGCTTCACGGTGCTGAGCGTCTCGTAGACCGCGTTGGACGTCATCGGAGCCTCAGAAGGCCCCTCCGACTGACGGTTTCGGACCAGCGGTCCCGGCGGCTCGCGGTCGGCGGGCACGCTGATGAGCTCGGTCAGCTGTTGCAGCGCGATGGTGACGTCGCCGACCAGGCTGTCGCCGACCGGGGCGACCCCGGACAGGTGTGGGTCGGACGTGATCTGCAGGAGTTCACTCCCTTCGGGCAGGTACTCTCCCGCCACATACGGGTAGTAACGGAACACCTGCGCGCCGATCACGACGACCAGGTCGTGACCGCGAACGGTCTGCTCGACGTCCGCGATCGTCATTCCCAGCGGACCGGCGTACAGCGGGTGGTCTTCGGGGAACGAGACCCGGTCGGACAGCGCGCTGCCGTAGACCGGCGCCCGCAGCTTCTCGGCGAACGCGATGCCCGCGTCCCAGCCGCCGGCGCGGTCCACCTCGGGGCCGAGCACCAGCATCGGACGCTCCGCGGCGCTGATGCGTTCGGCGAACTCCGCCAATCGCGCGGGGTCCGGCGCGACGCGCTCGGCGACGCTTCTGACGACGGCTGGTCCCAGCACGGGCTTGTCCCAGTCGTCGAGCGGGATGGACAGGAACACCGGACCTTTGGGCGCCTGCATGGCCATCGCATAGGCCTGCATGAACGCGGCGGGCACGTCTTCGGCACGCGCCGGCTCGTAGGACCACTTCACCCACGGCTTGGGCATCTCGGTGGCGTCGGGATTGTTCAGATACGGGTCGACGAGCGACATCTCGCGGGTCTGCTGTCCGGCGGTGATGATCAGCGGGGTGTTGGCGCGGTAGGCCGCCACCAGGCTGCCGATCCCGTTGCCGGTGCCGGCGGCGGTGTGCAGGTTCACCAGCGCCGGCTTACCGGTCGTCTGGGCGAACGCGTCGGCCATGGCCACCGCCGACGCCTCCTGCAGCGCCAGCACGTATTCGAAATCGTCAGGGAAGTTCTGCAGGAACGTCTGCTCGGTCGAGCCCGGATTGCCGAAAACTGTTGTCAGGCCGAGCTTGCGGAGCAGATCGAAAGTCACCTCGTGGACGGTCTTCTGGTCGGTCATCGGATTACCCCTGTCGTGATGGATTGGTGTGAAAACCATCGCTGACTGGGGTGTTCGCGGTCATCGACGCTGCCGGGCATCTACCCGGTCGACTTTTCCGACGTCGCTCTTACCGCTAGCCGGTAGACCTCACCCGATCTTCTTGTGACCGGGCAACCCGCCGGTCGCCTCGAACACCACCCGCTTGCCGATCTCCACGGCGTGGTCGGCGAACCGTTCGTAGTAGCGGCCGAGCAGCGCGACGTCCACCGCCGAACACACACCGTCCTGCCACTTGTGGTCGATCAGCAGGGTGAACAGGTGCCGGTGCTCGGCATCGACGGCGTCGTCCTCGTCGCGCAGCCGAGCCGCCTTGTCGGGATCACGCGACAGCAGCACCTCCTGCGCCGTCCTCGCGAGCTGCACAGCGCGCGCACCCATCTCGGCGAAGCTCGCGCGCACGTCGGCAGGCAGGGCGCAGTCCGGGTGGCGCAGCCGCGAGATGCCCGCGACGTGGGCCGCCAGGGCGCCCATGCGATCGATGTCGGCGGCGATGTGGATGGAGCCGATGACCGTGCGCAGGTCGGTGGCGACAGGCTGCTGCAGTGCGAGGATCCGCAGCGCCGACTCCTCGACCCGCCGGTTCAGCGCGATGATGTGCTCGTGGTCGGCGATGACCTGCTCAGCGAGCGACAGATCGGCGTCCAGCAGGGCCCGCGTGGCATGTTCCAGCGCGGTGATCGCAAGCCCGCACATCTCACCGAGTTGCGCACTCAGTGCGGCCAGTTGCTCCTGGTATGCGGTCCGCATCTGCGACAGTTACCCCAATCGGCGATTCTCAACCAGCCGAGCTGACCGGTTCGATCGGCAGCCATCGCAGCGCCGCCGGCGCGTGACCGGGCACGACCGGGTTCTGCGGTGGGACGGGCTCCAACCGGCGGTACGGCTGCCCCTGCTCCGGTCGCAGGTCCTGCTCACCCTTGTTCGGCCACAACGACGCGGCCCGCTCGGCCTGTGCGGTGATCGAAAGTGACGGATTGACACCGAGATTCGCCGAGATCGCCGCTCCGTCGTGCACGGAGAGCGTCGGATAGCCGTACACCCGGTGATACGGGTCGATGACGCCGTGTTGCGCGTCGTCGGCGATGGCGGCACCGCCGAGGAAGTGCGCGGTGAGCGGGATGTTGAACAGCTCGCCCCAAGTGCCGCCCGCGACGCCGTCGATCTTCTCGGCGATCCGCCGGGTGACCCGGTTGCCGACCGGGATCCACGCCGGATTGGGCGCCCCGTGGCCCTGTTTGCTCAGGTAGCGCGTGATGCCGAACCGGTTGCGCTTCGTGTAGGTGGTGATCGAATTGTCGAGGTGCTGCATCACCAGCGCGATCAGCGTGCGTTCGCTCCACCGCCGGACGTTGAGCAGGCGGATCGTGCCGCGGGGATCCTTGCGGGCGTTGAGGAACAGCTGTTTCCACCGCGGAACATCCGACCCTTCGGGGCCGTCGCCGTCGGTCATCAATGTCTGCAGCAGCCCCATGGCGTTGGAGCCCTTGCCGTAGCGTACGGGTTCGATGTGGGTGTCCGGGGTCGGGTGGATGGACGAGGTGATCGCCACGCCGTGTGTCAGGTTGAGGTCGTCGGTCACCTCGAATCGTCCTGCGCCGACGATGGATTCGGAGTTGGTGCGGGTCAGCACGCCGAGCTTGTCCGACAGGTCGGGCAGCTTGCCTTTGTCGCGCATCTTGAACAGCAGCCGCTGCGTGCCGTAGGTACCGGCCGCCAGCACCACGTGCGACGCGGTGAAGGTGCGCTTGTGCTTGCGCACCTTGCGACCGGTTCGGACGGTGTGCACATCCCACAGGCCGTCCGGGCGCTGCTCGAAGCCGGTGACCGTGGTCATCGGGTGGATCTTCGTCCCGAACTTCTCCGCGAGGTAGAGGTAGTTCTTGATCAGCGTGTTCTTCGCGTTGTGCCGGCATCCGGTCATGCATTCGCCGACCTCGATACAGCCCTTGCGCGCCGGTCCGACACCGCCGAAGTACGGGTCGGGCACGGTCTCGCCGGGCGCCTTCGTCCCGTCCGGGCCGAAGAAGACGCCCACCGGCGTCTGCACGAACGTGTCACCGACACCCATCTCGTCGGCGACCTCTTTGACGACGCGGTCGGCGTCGGTGAACGTCGGGTTGGTCACGACGCCGAGCATGCGCTGCGCCTGGTCGTAGTGCGGCATCAACTCTGCGCGCCAGTCCGTGATGTCCTTCCACTGCGGATCGTTGAAGAACGGATCCGGCGGCACGTACAGCGTGTTGGCGTAGTTCAGGGAGCCGCCGCCCACGCCCGCGCCCGCGAGGATCATGACGTTGCGCAGCAGGTGAATCCGCTGGATGCCGTACATGCCGAGCTGCGGAGCCCACAGGAACTTGCGCAGATTCCACGAGGTCTTTGCGAAGTCCTCGTCGGCGAACCGCCTACCGGCTTCGAGCACTCCGACGCGATAGCCCTTCTCGGTGAGCCGCAGCGCCGTGACGCTGCCGCCGAACCCCGAACCGATCACCAGGACGTCGTAGTCAGGTTCCATCGGTCCAGTATGGCGTTACCGAGGGGTAACTATCCATTGCCTGAGGTCAGACGGCGACGGCGGTGCTCGTACTCAGCTCCCGACCGTCAGGCCGACCTTCTGGAACTCCTTGAGGTCGCAATAGCCGGCCTTCGCCATCGAGCGGCGCAGCCCGCCGACCAGGTTCAGTGAGCCGAAAGGATCGTCGGAGGGACCCGTCAGTACCTGCTCCAGCGCCGGGCGTTCTCCGACCGCGACCTGGAGGAACGCGCCCCGAGGCAGAGACGGGTGGGCGGCGGCAGCCGGCCAGAACCAGCCGCCACCCAACGCTTCGGCCGCCGTCGCCAGCGGCGTACCGAGCACCACCGCGTCGGCGCCGCACGCGATGGCTTTGGCCAGGTCACCGGAGGTGTGCATATCGCCGTCGGCGAGGACGTGCACATAGCGTCCGCCGGTCTCGTCGAGGTACTCGCGCCGAGCCGCGGCCGCGTCGGCGATCGCGGTGGCCATCGGCACGCTGATCCCGAGCACCTCGTCGCTGGTGGTCACGCCGCTGGTCGAGCCGTAGCCGACGATGACACCGGCCGCCCCGGTCCGCATCAGATGCAGCGCGGTGCGGTGATCGAGGACCCCTCCCGCGACGACCGGCACGTCGAGTTCGGAGATGAAGGTCTTGAGGTTCAGCGGCTCCCCGTTGGAGGCCACGCGCTCGGCGGAGATGATGGTGCCCTGGATGACCAGCAGGTCAATGCCCGCGGTGAGCAGGGTGGGCGTCAACGCCTGCGCGTTCTGCGGGCTGACCCGCACCGCCGTCGTCACCCCGGCCTCGCGGATCCGCGCGACCGCCGCGCCCAGCAGATCGGGGTCCAGCGGCGCGGCGTGCAGTTGCTGCAGAAGCCGGACCGCCGCCGAGGGTTCTGGCTCTTTTTCGGCGGCCTCGACGACCTGGGCGATCTTCGCTTCGACGTCGGCGTGCCTGCCGATCAGGCCTTCGCCGTTGAGCACGGCCAGCCCGCCGAGCCGGCCCATTTCTATTGCGAATTCCGGGGATACGAGCGCGTCGGTGGGATGGGCCACGACGGGGATCTCGAACCGGTAGGCGTCGAGTTGCCACGCGGTCGACACATCCTGCGACGAGCGGGTGCGCCGCGATGGGACGATGTTGATGTCGTCGAGTTCGTATGTGCGGCGGGCGGTTCTGCCCATGCCGATCTCAACCATGTCGCGCACGGCCCAGTTCTCCTTAACGGGTGTAGTAGTTCGGGGCCTCGACGGTCATGGTGATGTCGTGCGGATGGCTTTCCTTGAGTCCGGCCGCGGTGATCTGCACGAACTGCGCCTGCTGGAGCTGTTCGATGGTCGCCGACCCGGTGTAGCCCATCGCGGCACGTAGTCCGCCGGTGAGTTGGTGGATCACCGTCGCCAGCGGACCCCGGAACGGCACCCGTCCCTCGATGCCCTCGGGCACGAGCTTGTCCTCGCTGAGCACGTCGTCCTGGAAATAGCGGTCCTTGGAGTACGACCCGCGCACCGAACCGGCGGCGCCGCGGCCCTGCATGGCGCCCAGCGACCCCATGCCGCGATAGCTCTTGAACTGCTTGCCGTTCACGAAGATCAGCTCGCCGGGCGACTCCGCGGTGCCCGCCAGCAGCGAGCCCAGCATCGCGGTCGACGCGCCCGCGGCCAACGCCTTGGCGATGTCGCCGGAGTACTGCAGCCCGCCGTCGGCGATCACCGGCACACCGGCCGGCGCGCAGGCGGCGACGGCCTCCATGATCGCGGTGATCTGCGGCGCGCCGACGCCGGCCACCACGCGGGTGGTGCAGATCGAACCGGGGCCCACCCCGACCTTGACCGCGTCCGCGCCGGCCTGCACGAGGGCCGCCGCGGCCGCGCGCGTCGCGACGTTTCCGCCGACCACCTCGACCCGGTCACCGACGGCGGCCTTGACCCGGCTCACCATGTCGAGCACGCCGCGGTTGTGCGCGTGCGCGGTGTCCACGACCAGCACGTCGACACCCGCGTCGACAAGCGTCATCGCCCGTGTCCACGCGTCGTCACCGACACCGACCGCGGCGCCGACCAGCAGCCTGCCGTCCTTGTCCTTGGTGGACAGCGGGAACTGTTCGGTCTTGACGAAGTCCTTGACGGTGATCAGCCCGGTCAGCTTGCCGTGCCCGTCGACGATCGGAAGCTTCTCAATCTTGTTGCGCCGCAACAGTCCTAGCGCCGCTTCGGCCGACACGCCCTCGCGGGCGGTGATCAACGGGGCCTTGGTCATCACCTCGGAGACGGGCTTGGACTGGTCTACCTCGAACCGCATGTCGCGATTGGTGATGATGCCGACCAGCTCGCCGGTGTCGTCGACGACGGGCAGCCCGGAGATCCGGAACCGCGCGCACATCGCGTCGACCTCGGCCAGCGTGTTGTCCGGCGAGCAGGTCACCGGATCGGTGACCATCCCGGCCTCGGACCGCTTGACTGTCTCGACCTGACCGGCCTGCTCGGCCACGGGAAGGTTGCGGTGCAGCACGCCCATACCGCCGGCACGCGCCATGGCGATCGCCATGCGCGACTCGGTGACGGTGTCCATCGCCGAACTCACCAGCGGCACCTTGAGCCGGATCTTCTTGGTCAACTGGCTCGAGGTGTCGGCGGTCGCGGGGATCACGTCGGAGGCGGCGGGCAGCAGCAGCACGTCGTCGAAGGTCAAGCCGAGCATGGCGACTTTCGTCGGGTCATCCCCGCCGGTCGGCACCGGCACCGCGATGGGGATGCTGCTTTCGGCGATCGACATGGTGGGGGCCTCCAGATACAAAACGCAGCCGAACACAGTCGTCGAGCTAAAGAACCATCTTATCGGCTGTCGATCGGCATCCCGGTCTCACGTGGCGCGTCGGCGTGACGGCTAGCGCGATCCCCGCCCTGCTGCGTAGGGTGGACTCGTGCGTGACCACCTGCCACCGGGTTTGCCACCGGACCCGTTCGCCGATGACCCGTGCGACCCTTCGGCTGCCCTCGACGCGCTCGAGCCAGGCCAGCCGCTGGACCCACAGGAGCGGACCGCGGTCGAGGCCGATCTCGCCGATCTGGCGGTGTATGAGGCACTTCTCGCACACAGGGGAATCCGCGGTCTTGTCGTGTGCTGCGACGAATGCCAGCAGGACCACTACCACGACTGGGACATGCTGCGCGCCAACCTGTTGCAGCTGCTGGTCGACGGCACGGTGCGCCCGCACGAGCCCGCTTACGATCCCGAACCCGACGCCTACGTGACGTGGGATTACTGCCGGGGCTACGCCGACGCATCGCTCAACGAGGCGACGTCGGAGTCCGACGGCTACCGCTGAACTAACCCGAACTAGCTCGGTTCCTCCACCGCATCCGGAACGGTCACGGTCGTGGCCGCCGTCTTCGGCGCGGATGGCGGTTGCCTCACCGTCGGCTCGGCCGGCGGTTGCTCCTCCTCCTGCTCGACCACCGACGGCGGCGACGAGGGCGTCGGAATCTGAACTCGAGTGCTCGGCGTCGGCAGCGGCGCGCTCGCCGACGGTGTCGGCTGCGGCGTGGCCGTCGGCGTCGGCAGCGCGGTGGGCACCGAGGTCGGCGGTGGGCTGCCCGGCAGGACCGTCGTCGACGGTGGCGGGGACGACGGTGACGGTGTTGCGGACGGCGGCGTCGTTGCAGATGGAGACGGCGTAGCCGAGGGCGGCGTCGTCTCCGACGGCGGCGTCGTCTCGGACGGCGACGTGGTCTCCGACGACGGCGAAGTGGACTCTGACAGCCCGGAGGTTTCCGACGACGTCGTGCCCTCGCCCGGCGTCAGCACGACGACCTCGGGGAACGTCGGCGGCGGCGTGCCCGGCGGGATGGTCGCCGCGGGATCCTGCGCCTCGACCTTGACCGTCAGCTCCTGCCACTGGCTGACCAGCTGTTCCTTGCGCTGCGTGTCGCCCACGGTCGCCACGGTCGTCGTCAGCGTCTGCAGCTTGTCCTGAGCGGCCTGCCACTGACCCTGGTCGATCAGCTGCTGCACCTCGGCCATCTGCGTCTGCGCCGCGAGCACGACCGCATCGTCGCGGGTGTCGTGCCGCTCGCCGAACAGCATGGTGCGCAGGCCGTACAGCGAGTCGCCCGGGCCCGAACCGGCCACCACCGCACCGAAACCGCCGATGCACAACACCGCGGCCGCGGCGGACCCCACGACCGCCAGGGACGTGCGCGTGCGGCGGCGCGATGCCGCGGCCCGGTCGAGCGCCAGCACCGCGTCGCGCGGCGTGACCGTGGCGGTCAGAGGAGCACCACGGATCTCGTCGCGCCAGCCGGCGAGCAGCTGGGCGAGTTCCGCCTCACTGGGATCGGTCGAGTACACCGGCTGCTGTGTGGCCAGCGAATCGAGGAACCGATCGGTGCGGTTGATCTCGTTGAGCGAGGGATCTCCCCCGTTCGAAGTCCAGCGTCCGAAGTCAGGCATAGTCACGCCCCGTCGCGACGATCTCGGACTTCAGTTTCGCGAGCGCGCGGTGCTGGGCGACGCGCACGGCGCCCGGCGTGCTGCCGACCGCCTCCGCGGTCTCCTCGGCGCTCATCCCCACGACAACGCGCAAGATCAGGATCTCGCGCTGTTTCTCGGGAAGCACGGCCAGGAGCTTGTTCATCCGCGCCGACGCCTCGGCGTCGAGGGCCATCTGCTCGGGTCCGGCGTCCAGCGAGTATCGCTCCGGCACGACGTCGGTCGGGTCGGATCGATTCCTGGCTGCTGCGCGATGCGCGTCAGCAACCTTGTGGGCGGCAATGCCGTACACGAAGGCCAGGAACGGGCGTCCCTGATCCTTGTAACGCGGCAGCGCCGTGATGGCGGCCAAGCAAACCTCCTGGGCAACGTCGTCTGCTGAGAGGCCACTGCGCTCTGTCGCCCCCACCCTCGCCCGGCAATACCGAACAACGATCGGACGAATGGTCTCCAGCACCTCCCGGAGCGCGTCCCGGTTTCCTGCCACAGCCTCAGCAACGACAGCATCGAGACGTTCTCCCGAAAATGTCATCGTGGGCGATCTCTCCAACGTTACGAACAGGACCGAGCTTGGTAGGTCGGTCAGCTAAACAATAACTTTCACTTCCGCGTGGACCCGGTTACCGCACCGACCACACGCCGCCCCGCCGACGCACTGTATCGGCACAAGTATCGCGTAGCGCCACCATGTCCTGTGCCGGGTGCTCGGCGCTGCCGATGTCGGCCAGCAAGCAAGCCAACGCCCACTGCAACGGAACCATTCCGAAGCGCTGCGTCTCGTCGAGCGCCGCATCGGCCACCGCGCGCGCACCGGCGAGGTCACCGGCGCTGCACCGGGCGGCGGCCAACACCACCGACGACTTCACTTCGTGACGCACCGAGCCGAACGCCGCGGCCGCCTCGACGGCACGCTCGGCGTGCCCGACGGCGGCCTTCCCTTCTCCACGCGCCATCGCCAGTTCGGCCGACACCCAGCCCAGCCGCACCCGTAGCCGCGGCACCGGCGAATCCGACATCAGCTCGGCTGCGCGGGCCAGTGCGCGCGCGGCCGCGTCGAACCGCCCCACACCCAACGCGTCTGCGCCCAGGCCTACCAACGCATCCGCTGCCGACTCGACGTCCGACCCGGCCAGCGCCAGCGCCCGTCCGTCCCATCGTCGAGCGCGGGCGTGCCAACCGAGCTGGCGCAGAAACGACGCCTCGGTGCTGTGTGCCAACGCGCGTTCTCGACCACCGCTGCGCAACAGCGCGGCCAGATCGACCCGCGCGCTGGCGTACCGGCCCTGCCCGCCCGCCGCGATGGCACGCAGCCACAACTCGTGCGGTGTGGCGCCGGGAGGCAACGGCCAGCGCCCGGGATCGTCACCGAATGCGGCCCTCGTCAGAACGATTTCTGCGGGCATCGAGTCGCGACGGTATCAATTGACCCGCGCCATTGGTTAACAGTTGGTGGTCGCAATGTTACTTGCGTGTTAGCGGCTCGAATTTGCCCGCTCACCGACAATTGACGCGAACTGGAGAAATGCGTTTCGCCGTCGACCACCATAGGTCGGCTTAGCACCGTTCTCGTTGTCTGTGGGTCGCAATGATGAACGTGATGTAAATTCTGGGCCTGCGGTTATGTCAATAAGCACATGTGGGGGCTATTGACGAGATTTCGGCAGCGCCCATACTTTGTCTCCACGAGTGGTCATCGGCGACTTGAGCTCGAATCGGTTTTTGAACTCACTCATCCATTCGTTTCCGAAATGGGTGTGCAGAGAGGGGTTTCCAATGCCACAACCGCAGCAGCTGCCCGGTCCCAACGCCGACATTTGGGATTGGCAGATGGCCGGGCTTTGTCGAGGCGTCGATTCCTCCATGTTCTTTCATCCCGACGGTGAGCGCGGCCGCGCCCGCGCCCAACGCGAGATGCGCGCGAAGGAGATGTGCCGGCGGTGCCCGGTGATCGCCCAGTGCCGCGCGCACGCGCTCGCCGTAGGCGAGCCGTACGGCATCTGGGGTGGGCTGTCGGAGTCCGAGCGCGAGCTTTTGCTGAAGCGCGGAATCCGGCGGGCCTCCTGAGGGCTGCGGGCGGCTAGCGCTCGGCCAGCTCCCGCAGCACCCGGTCCGTCGTCGCCCAGTCCATGCACTTGTCTGTGACCGACTGCCCGTAGGTCAGCGGACGGGCTTCGGGGGCCTGCGCACCGGCGACGAGGAAGCTTTCGAGCATCACACCGCTGACCGGTAGGCCGTCACGCACCAGCTGCGCCACCTCGGCGGCGACCTGCGCCTGGCGGACGTGATCCTTCCCCGAATTAGCGTGGCTGCAATCGATCACGACGCGGCCGGGCAGTCCGGCCGCGGTCAGCTTGGCCGCGGTGGCCTGCACGGCGTCGGCGTCGCAGTTCGGACCATTTGTGCCGCCGCGCAGGATCACGTGGCAGTCCTCGTTGCCTGCGGTGTTCACCAGGGCGCCGCGGCCGAGGTCGTCCATGCCGAAGAAGACGTGCGGGGCGGCGGCGGCCTTGACCCCGTCGACGGCGACCTGGATGTTGCCGTCGGTGCCGTTCTTGAACCCGACGGGCATCGACAGACCGGATGCCAGCTGGCGGTGCACCTGGGATTCGGTGGTCCGGGCTCCGATGGCACCCCACGCGACGGCGTCGGCGATGTACTGCGGGCTGGTCGGCTCGAGGAACTCGCAGCCGACCGGCAACCCGATGTCGACGATGTCGAGCAGCAGGTGACGGGCGATGCGCAGGCCGCGGGCGACGTCGAAGGTGCCGTCCATGCCCGGATCGTTGATCAGCCCCTTCCAGCCGATCGTGGTACGCGGCTTCTCGAAGTACACCCGCATCACGATCTTGAGGCGGTCGCTGAGCTCGTCGGCGACCTTGACGAGCCGGCTGGCATAGTCCAGCGCAGCGGCCGGGTCGTGCACCGAGCACGGTCCCACGACCACCAGCAGCCGGTCGTCGCGGCCCGCGAGAATCTCGGCGATCTCTTCCCGGTCACGCACGACGCGCTCGGCGCGCCGGGCTCCGAGCGGGAATTCGCTGAGCACCTCGTGCGGGCTGGGAATCTCGCTGAAACCGCGGACCCGCCGGTCAGAGGTGGCGGGCGGGGTGGCGGTCTGCGCCAGGTTCATGTTCTCGGGTGCCTTTCTGGAGGTTGCGGCGCCCGGTTCGACCCCGGGCCCTTTAATGACGAAAGGCAGCGACCTGGTGGTCACTGCCTGGGCTCCGGGTGGATGCGTGCTTAGCGCTGCGCTTTATCGGCTCCGCCCGGAGCCTCGATAAAGCGCCAATAGCCGACGCGCACCGCAGAGTTCACGCCGACCAGGTTATACCGGGATCCGGGCGTTCGCCAAAACGAAGGTTTCGAGACCCCTTGACTGCGCCGCCCGTCGCGCCGACCCTGACCGTGATGCCTTCGAGGACCTACGACTACATCATCGTCGGCGCCGGCTCCGCGGGATGCGTCCTGGCGAACCGACTCTCCGAGGATCCGCGCTCGAGCGTTCTGCTGGTCGAGGCCGGCGGCAAGGACCGAAGTCCGATGATCCGAATCCCGAAGGGCGTCGGGAAGATTCTCGGGAACCCGAAGATCACCTGGCACTTCCCCGTTCGCCCGACCGGACCTTCTCGGCTCGTCGAGCACTGGGTGCGCGGCAAGGCCCTCGGCGGATCGAGTTCGGTCAACGGGATGGTCTACAACCGCGGCGGCGCCGCCGATTACGACGCGATGGCTGCGCTGGGAAACCCCGCGTGGGGCTGGGACGAGATGCTGCCCGTGTTCCGTTCGATGGAGAACCACGGCCTCGGGCCCGATCCGATGCGAGGCTCGGGAGGCCCGCTCGACGTCACGATCGACACCGGTCTCCCCCAGCTCTGCTCGGACGTCATCGCGGCGGGGGCGAACCTGGGCTGGTCGCCGCCCGACGACGTCAATGCCAGTGACCGCGAACGGATCGGCCCCGCGCCCCGCACCATCAAGGGCGGCCGGCGCGTGAGCGCGGCGCATGCGTTCCTGCACCCGGTCGCCCGCCGGGCCAACCTCCGTATCGCGGTGCACACCACGGTCGAACGAGTGATCTTCCAGGGCGACAAGGCGGTCGGTGTGCGAGCGGCCACCGGTCGTGGCGCGAAGGTCGACCTCCTCGCTCGGCGTGAGGTGATCCTGGCGCTCGGGAGCATCTCGACACCGAGGGTGCTCCAGTTGTCCGGCGTCGGAGATCGTTCGGCGCTGCGCGGACTGGGCATCGACACCGTCGTGGACAGCCCCAACGTCGGCCGGAGGATGCGGGAACACCGGTGCTTCGTCATCCAGTTCCGGCTCAACCGGGACGTCGGCTACAACCGCCTTTTGAGCACCACGGCGCGTCAAGCGCTCACCACCGCAAGGTATTTGGCGACGAAGCGGGGCCCGCTCGCCGGCGCCGCGTTCGACGTCGTCGGGTTCTTCAAGACCTCACCCGAATTGGACCGCCCGGACGCTCAGATCCTGATGGCGCCCTTCTCATTGGCGCCGTATGAGCAGGGCGAGGCGGCGGCCGTCGAGCGGGAACCGGGGCTTCAAGCGATCGGATACGTACTGCGCCCGGACAGCGAGGGGTCGGTGACGATCACGTCGGCCGACCCGGCGGCGCCGCTGGACATCGATCCCGGCTACCTCACCTCACCGCACGACCGGGACAAGGGTGTCGCGTTGTTCCGCATCATGCGGCGGTTGTTCGGTCAGTCGCCGATCGCCGAACACCTTGTCGCCGAGACCCTGCCGGGCGCAGACGTCGTCACCGAGCAGGCGATCATCGATTCCGCTCTCGATGACGGCTACTGCGGATACCACGCGATCGGAACGTGCGCGATGGGGCCGGGCGACGACGACGTCGTGGACACCTCGCTACGCGTGCGCGGCGTCGACAACCTGCGCGTCGTCGACTGTTCGGTGATGCCCACGATGGTGTCGGGCAACCTCAACGGCCCGGTGATGGCAATGGCTTGGCGGGCAGCCGATCTCATCCTCGACGCGGCGTAGGGCCGTCAACGGCGGCGATCTGGTCGAGAAATGCACGCGCGGCGCCCGACGCACTCGCAGACACCGCGACACCGAGGCGACGAACGGTATGAGGGACGAGAGGCCGCACCGCAACACCGGGCATATCGGGAAGGCCCGCAACGGGCAAGATGCTCACACCGAGTCCCGCCCGCACGATCTCGAGCGCCGCGGCAACCTCACGCGCGTCGAACGCCAGGTCGAACTCCACACCGGCCTGTCGCGCGATGGGCATGAAAACGTCGGCACAGCCGCCCTTGCCGCGAACGAACGGCTTGCTCGCCAAGTCGGCATAAGTGACGGCCTCCTTCGAGGCGAGATCGGACTCGGCCGGTACCACCGCCGCCAGGGCCTGGTCTCCCAGAACCGCGGCCTCCATTCCTTTGACAGGCAGGCTGACCACACCTGTCTCGACCGCGCCTTAGTCGAGCCAATCCAAGACCTCTTCCTCGCTGCCCTCGAGCAACCGGATCGTGACAGCCGGGTGGCGGTGCGCGTATGCGCGCAACTGTGGGGCGATGAACGCGGCGGTGGCGGTCGGCAGGCTGGCCAGCCACAACGTGCCCGTGACATCACCTGTCAGTCCGGCGACCTCGGTGCGCATCAATGTCAAGTGCCGCACCGCTTCTCGAGCGTGCGCGAGCGCCACGGAGCCCGCTTCGGTCAACGCGAGACCGTCGCGGCGGCGGACGAAGACGGGCGAGCCGAGCTCGCTTTCCAGTGTGGCAATGGCACGGCTGACGGCCGGCTGGGACAACCCGAGCCGCCGGCTCGCGGCCGTGAACCCGCCCTGTTCGGCCACCGTCACAAAGGCGTTGAGCTGCACCAGAGTCGGCATCTGCCCTCCATAGCTCCCATGTGATCACGCCATAACCGAAACGTTGTCGATCCTTTTGCCTCGAAAGCGTTCCAGTAATAGTAAGCCCATCTGGAAGGAGAACCACCATGAAAGAGACGACTCTGCCGTTCGTGTATTCGCCAGAGGACATCGTCTGGCATGAAACCGATCTCGGTCAGGCGTTTTGGATTAGCGACGACCTCGTCGGCTCCCAATACTCCGGGTTGTTCAGTGCACAACTGACCAAGTTCGGACCCGGGGGCGGGTCACAGCCACATCACCACGACTACAACCACGCCTTCTACTTTCTGACCGGCACCGCTTGCATGCGGATCGACGGTCAGAGTTGGGACGTGAAACCGGGCACCTTCGTCAAGGTTCCGGCGAAAGCGCAGCACAGTTTGGTCAACACCGGGGCGGAAGACCTTGTGTTTCTGGTGATTTACGATCCGCCACACGTCGCGACCGACTAGACCCCTTGGCTCAGTTGAGCCGCGTCCAGGGCTGACAGTTCCGCGACTCGAACGCCTTCACCGACGAGTTGATGTTCGCGTTCATCGGACCGACGGACATGTTCGTCGCGACGACGTTGTCCTTGTTGGTATCCGGCGTGCTGTAGGTGAACCACACACACATCGAGTCCTCGGTAGGCACGTCGTTGATGTAGACGGCCCAGGTCGACGCCGACCCGCCGGTGTTGTAGACGCCCGGAGCGATATCGGGCCCCACGAGAAAGAATCCGTTTCCCGGGATCGGGTTCAGCGGGTCGGCGGCCGCCGGTGACGCGGTCGCGACCGCGGCCGCGCAGGCGATCAGCGCGGCCGGCGCGCGGAACAGATGTGGCATATGTCCTCACCACCTCGTGTCAGGTGTTCGAAGCCTAAGCCCAAAAGCCGCGGTGCATGTGCGATTCGGACGGTCGAGCGCTCATCCGCTAGCGGTGGGGCAGCCACGAACCGTTGCGCATCACCTGCTGAACCTGTAGATCCTCTTGTAGTACAACGCAATTGGCATCCATGCCGACGCGCAGGCTGCCGACGTGCTCGAGCTTCAATGCGCGAGCCGGGGTGGTCGCCGTCATCTGCGCCGCCTTGGCCAGCGCCTCATCCGAGCCGCCGAGTTGGCCGACCGCTGTCCGGAAAAGGTGATCCATGGTCGCCGTGCTGCCTGCGATCGTCGACATCCCGCGCACGCGCGCGACGCGCTCGGCTACCTCCACCTCGACTGCGCCGATTCGAAATGAGCCGTCCGGCAGTCCAGCTGCCGCCATCGCGTCGGTGATCAGCGCGACGCGACCTGGCCCGACCGTCTCGATGACCCGTCGCACGAGCGCGGGATGGAGGTGCACGCCGTCGGCGATGAGCTCCACAGTTATTCGCGGGTCTTCCAGCAGCGCCAACGCCGGACCCGGGTCGCGATGGTGTAGTGGTCGCATCGCGTTGAACACATGGGTACCGACGGTCGCGCCCGATTCGATCGCGCGCTTCGCGTCGTCGTAGCTGGCGTCTGTGTGGCCGATGGCGGCGACCACACCCGCGTCCGCAATGCGGGCGATGGCGTCCTGAGCGCCCGGCAGTTCCGGCGCCAGCGTGACCATCCGGATAGTGCCGTCCGCGGCAGCGAGCAGAGCGTCGATCTCGGCGGGGTCGGGGTCCCGCATCAGCGTTGCGTCGTGTGCACCGCAACGCACTGCACTGAGCCAGGGGCCTTCCAGGTGCACGCCGGCGACGGCTTTTTGCCGAGTCAGCTCGGCGAGCACGCGCACTTGGTGCAAGAGGTTCTCGGGTGAGGCGGTGACCAGGCTGGCCACCGTGGTGGTGGTGCCGTGGCGCAGGTGGAACTCGGCTGCCTGTTCGATCTCTGAGCCGATGCCGTCGGCGTAGGACGCACCACCCCCTCCGTGCACGTGCATATCGACGAATCCGGGCACCACTACGTGATCCGGGAAGTCATGGTCGGGCGGTCGCGGTGCCGGGCCGGGCGCGCAGTCGATGATCCGACCGGCAGAGGTAGCGAACCAACCCGGCTTACAGACCCGGTCCTGAAAGACGATGGTCCCCGCGGCGATGAGCGTCACCGCATCTCCGTGATTCTGTGCAGCCCGCGCGGCTTGTCCGCCGTCATTGTTTCAACGGGTTGAGATCCTCTGCCGCGCCGTCGGCCGCTTCGGGCCAACGCCCGCCGTTTTCCCAGAAGTGCCGGATCTCCTCGAGCTGGCGGCCCTTGGTTTCCGGCGCGAATCGATAGACGAAGACGAGCGCGGCCAGCGCGAAGGCGCCGAACAGCGCAAATGTCCCCCCACCGCCCAGCGAATTGAGCATCGTCAGGAAGAAGGCGGCGATGATCGCGTTGGCCACGAGGTCGGAAGTGAGCATCGCACTCGAGCCCATCGACCGGAGCCGAGTTGGGAAGCTCTCACCGGCGTAAACCCAGACCAATGCGCCGAAGCCGAACGTGAACCCGATCGTGAACAGCAGCACGCCGAGGAATCCGATCGTGGTGAGCGCACCACCGAATTCCGTGCCGGCCACGAAGACGCCGACGAGCACGGCATTGGCGGCCACCATCATTGCGATGCCGCCCAACAGGATCGGTCGTCGACCCACTCGGTCGACCAGCATCAGCGAAACGAACACCGCCGCCAGGGCAGCCACCTGGATCAGCGCCGGAAGTATCAGCAGTGCAAAGTTTCCCTCGAAGCCCATGGCCTCGAACAGTCGGGGGCTGTAGTAGACGATCGCGTTGATGCCGGTGATCTGGATGAAGAAACCGAGCACCACCACGAAAGCAGTGGCGCGAAGGTAGGGCCGCCGGAGCATCTCGCGCACCGCGCCGCCGATTTCCTCCTTGAGCGCGCGGCTGATCTCGGCGAGTTCGACCTCGACGTCGGCGCTCGCCTCGACCCGGCGCAGCGTTTGGCGGGCTTCGTCGACCCGGCCCTTGAGCATGTACCAGCGGGCGGTGTCGGGCATCCACAGCAGCAACAACGTGACCAGCACCGCCGGTATCGCAGCCAGGCCGAGCATCCACCGCCAGTTGCCCGAGCCGGCCAGGAAGTACGCGGCCAGGTAGCCGATGATGATGCCGACGACCGTAGCCACCTGATAGGCGACCAACAGCGAACCGCGAACCTTCGCAGGTGCTGATTCGGCGACGAACACCGGCACGACCACCACCGACACGCCGATGGTGAGGCCCAGCAGAAAGCGTGACACCAGCAGCATCGGCACCGACACCGACAACGCGCTGAGAAGCGCGAAGGCCGCGTACGCGATGGCGACGAGCACCATCGACCTTTTGCGTCCGATGGCGTTGGCGAGCATCCCACCGCCGACCGCCCCGGCGATCTGGCCGATGACTATCGCTGTGGTCACCAATTCCTGCTGCCGGGTGGTCAGCCCGAACTCGTCGGTGATGAACAGAAGCGCACCGGCGATGTTGGAGAGGTCGTAGCCGTAAATGATGCCGACACTGGCGGCTGCGACGGCCACCAGCGGTCCCAGGCGGGGGGACCGCCGGATTGCGGTGTTGCCCACGTTGATCCTTTCGCCGGTGAGCGAAAAGTTTAAGGAACTGGTTGGAGTGGCACAGCCAGACGCGCCGCCGTACTCGGATCGACTCAGCCTTCGCCGGCGCGGTCCATGCCAAAACAAAACACCCCCGGCCATGTGACCGGGGGTGCTTCGTTCAATTCACTCAGTGATGGTGGTGGTGGCCGTGCCCGTGGCCGTGACCGTCGTCCTCGGGCTCCTCCGGCTTGTCGACGACCGCGGTCTCGGTGGTGAGCACCATGCGGGCCACCGAAGCCGCGTTCAGCACCGCCGAACGCGTGACCTTGACCGGATCGACGACACCGTCGGCCGCCAGGTCACCGAAGGTCAGGGTCGCGGCGTTGAAACCATGTCCCGCAGGCGACTCCGTCACCTTGTTCACCACGACCGCGCCGTCCAGGCCGGCGTTGGTGGCGATCCAGTACAGCGGAGCACCGAGCGCTGCCGAGAACAGCTCGACGCCGAGGCGCTCGTCACCGGACACGCTGTCGCGCAACTTGTCCAGTGCACCGCGCGTCTGGACCAGCGCCGCACCGCCACCGGCGATGACGCCCTCCTCGACGGCCGCCTTGGCCGCCGCGACGGCGTCCTCGACGGCTTCCTTGCGCTTCTTCAGGTCGGTCTCGGTCGCGGCGCCCACCTGGATGACGGCGACACCGCCGGCCAGCTTGGCCAACCGCTCCTCGAGCTTCTCGCGGTCCCATTCGGAATCGGAGACCTCGATCTCGGCCCGCAGCTGCGACTTTCGCGCCTCGATGGCTTCCTTGGTGCCACCGCCGTCAACGATCGTGGTGCTGTCCTTGTTGACCACCACGCGCCGGGCGGTGCCCAGCACCTCGAGGCCCACCTCGCGCAGCACCAGGCCGACATCGGGGTTGACGACCTGGCCGTTGGTGACGATGGCGAGGTCTTCGAGGAACGCCTTGCGCCGATCACCGAAGAACGGCGCCTTGACCGCCACGGCCTTGAGCGTCTTGCGGATCGCGTTGACCACCAGCGTCGAGAGTGCTTCGCCCTCAACGTCTTCGGCGATGATCAACAGCGGCTTGCCCGCCTCGGCGACCTTCTCCAGCAGCGGCAGCAGGTCCGGCAGGGAGCTGATCTTCTCGCGGTGCAGCAGCACGTATGCGTCCTCGAGCACCGCCTCCTGGGCGTCGAAATCGGTGACGAAGTACGCCGAGAGGTAGCCCTTGTCGAAGCCGACGCCGTCGGTCATCTCCAAGTAGGTCTCCAGCGTCGAGGACTCCTCGACGGAGACGACGCCGTCGGCGCCGACCTTCGTCATCGCCTCGCCGACCAGTTCGCCGACCTTCTCGTCGCGCGACGAGACCGTGGCGACCTGGGCGATGGCGTTCTTCTCCGACACCGGCGTGGCCGCGCTCAGCAGCGCCTCCGAGACCGCATCGGCGGCCTTGGCGATGCCCGCACCGAGTGCGATCGGGTTGGCGCCCGCCGCGACGTTGCGCAGGCCGCCCTTGACCAGGGCCTGGGCCAGCACGGTCGCGGTGGTGGTGCCGTCGCCCGCCACGTCGTTGGTCTTGGTGGCGACCGACTTGACCAGCTGCGCACCGAGGTTCTCGAACGGGTCTTCGAGGTCGATCTCGCGGGCGATCGTCACACCGTCGTTGGTGACGGTCGGCCCGCCCCACGACTTGGACAGCACCACGTTGCGGCCGCGCGGCCCAAGGGTCACCCGCACCGCGTCGGCCAGCTTGTCTACGCCGGCTTCCATTGCGCGGCGCGCAGTTTCGTTGAACTCAATCTGCTTGCTCATAGCTGTCTTTCAGTTAGACGCATACCGCCCCGGAAATCACCCGTGCGGACGGGGATTCCCGGGGCGGAACACGGGTGCTTACTTGTTGACGACGGCCAGCACGTCGCGTGCCGACAGGATCAGGTACTCCTCGCCGTTGTACTTGATCTCGGTGCCGCCGTACTTGCTGTAGATGACGGTGTCGCCCTCGGAGACGTCCAGCGGGATGCGCTTTTCGCCGTCCTCATCCCAGCGGCCGGGGCCAACTGCGACGACGGTGCCTTCCTGCGGCTTCTCCTTGGCGGTGTCGGGGATGACCAGACCGGAAGCGGTCGTGGTCTCGGCCTCGTTGGCCTGAACGAGGATCTTGTCCTCGAGTGGCTTGATGTTCACGCTCGCCACGATGGAGCCCTCCACTAGTTCGGGTGTCGATCCGGGGTTCCGGATCTATCAGTTACCAGGTGTTCGGCATGGCGTCCGTGCCCACGCACCGTCGTCGCGGGTGCCGGCGCAGGGGTTGGTCGCCTGCCACCTAGCACTCTATACATGAGAGTGCTAGCACTCAAGGTCGGGTCTCGACAAGATCAGGCGACTTGTCCCTGCACGACCGGCAGCCCCGGATTGCTCACCGCATCCAGCGGCGACGGCTGCGCGCCCGCGGCGATCAGGTGAGCCGCGAACGAGGCGATCATCGCGCCGTTGTCCGTGCACAGACGCGGTCGCGGGATCCGCAGGGTCAACCCGTTGGCGGCACACCGCTCCTCAGCCACCTCGCGCAGCCGCGAGTTCGCCGCCACGCCGCCGGCGATCAGCAGCGTCGACACGTCCAGCGCCTTGGCCGCCCGGATCGCCTTGAGCGTCAGCACGTCGGCGACCGCCTCCTGAAAACCGGCCGCGACATCGGCCGTCGACGCCTCGGGGTGGCTTTCGACGTACCGCGCGACCGCGGTCTTGAGACCCGAGAAGCTGAACGCGTACGGATCGTCGCGCGGGCCGGTCATGCCCCGGGGAAACACGATGGCATCGCGGTCGCCCTCACGGGCCAACTCGTCGAGCACCCTTCCGCCCGGATAACCCAGACCCAGGAGCCGCGCCACCTTGTCGTAGGCCTCCCCCGCAGCGTCGTCGACCGTGCTGCCGAGCTCGACGATCGGCTCGCCCAACGACCGCACGTGCAGGAGGTTGGTGTGCCCGCCCGAAACCAGCAGACCGATGCTCTCCGGCAGCGGTCCGTGGTCGTAGACGTCGGCGGCCAGATGGCCACCCAGGTGGTTGACGGCATAGAACGGCACCTGCCAGGCCGCCGAATAAGCCTTGGCCGCAGCCACTCCCACCAGCAGCGCACCGGCGAGCCCCGGGCCGATCGTGGCCGCGACGATGTCGGGCCTGTCCACCCCCGCCGCCTGTAGTGCGCGGCGCATCGTCGGACCCAACGCCTCCAGGTGTGCTCGGGACGCGATCTCGGGCACCACGCCGCCGAACCGGGCGTGCTCGTCGACGCTGGAGGCCACCTCGTCGGCGAGCAGCCTCACCGATCCGTCGGCGCCCAATTCGGCGATGCCCACGCCGGTTTCGTCGCACGAGCTCTCGATGGCCAGGATGATCGTCATGTCGGGTCTCGCCGCATCGTATAGGCGTCCGCCCCGCTGGCGCGGTAGTAGCGCCTGCGCAGGCCCACGTTGGTGAATCCGAAGCTCTCGTACATCTTGATGGCTGCTTCGTTGTCGGTGCGGACCTCGAGGAACACCGCGCCACCCGAGGCGTGGTCGAGCAGCTCGGTCAGCATGCGCTTGCCGATGCCCTGGCCCTGGTACGCGGGGTCGACGCCGATCGTGTGAATCTCATACTCGTACGGCTTCTTTCGACCCAAGCGGGCGATACCGGCGTAGCCGACGAGCTTGTCATCATCGCGTGCGGCGACGTAACGGATGTGTTTGGCGGCCAGCTCGGCGAGGAAAGCGCGCTCGGGCCACGGGTCGTCGCCGTCGAACAATTGTGCCTCCAACTCGGCGCACCGGGCCGCGTCCGTCGGCTTCAACGGGCCGTAGGTGATGCTCATCGCCGGGCCACCGAGGGTTTGGCGTCGGGCCGGCGCAGATACAGCGGCACCAGCGGAGCGGGTTCGGCGGCCCAATCGGCCACCGCGTGCGCCAGCCCCGAGACGGTCGGATAGACGGGCTCCTGGCGCGGCAGGTCGAACAGCGCGGCATGCTCAAGTGATCCGGCGACCGCGGCGGCACCTGCGGGCACGTTCGCGGGCGCGCACACGGCTGGTCCGTCGGTGCGCACCCCGTCGCGGTAGCGCGCCCAGTACACCTCCCGGCGCCGGGCGTCGGTCACCACCAGCACGTCGCCGACGGTGTCCACCCCGATCGCGTCGAGGCTGCAGACGCCGTGGACGGGGACGCCGAGCGCGTGGCCGTAGGCGGCGGCGGTCGCCATCCCGACACGCAGCCCGGTGAACGGTCCCGGACCACACCCGACGACGACAGCGCCCAGGTCGTCGACGCCCAGTCCTGCGTCGGCGAGCGCCCGCACCGCATTCGGGGTGAGCTGTTCGGCGTGCGCCCGCGCGTCGACCGTCACCCGTTCGGCCAGCACCTCGAATCCGTCGAGGCGGACCACCCCGGCGGTGACCGCGGGCGTCGCCGTGTCGATGGCCAATACGTTCACGCCGTGCTCCACTCCCACACCGCGGTGCGCACCTCGGTGTCGCGGGCCCGCTCGAGGCGGACGTCGAGGTGGCTGTCGGAGAGCCGTTCGGCGAGCCCCTCACCCCACTCCACGACCACCACCGCGTCGTCGAGATCGGTGTCGAGATCCAGCGAGTCGAGTTCGGCGAGCAGGTCGACCGACGGATGGTCGAGCAGGCGGTACATGTCGACGTGGATCATCGCCGGGGCCTCGGGCCGGCGGGCCTGATGTACGCGCGCCAACACGAACGTCGGCGAGATGACAGGCCCCTCCACATCCATCGCTTGCGCAATGCCCTTGGCGAGGACCGTCTTTCCCGCGCCGAGGGGCCCGGACAGGACGACGACGTCACCCGCGCGCAGCTGCTCGCCGAGTTCGGCGCCGAGCGCGATGGTGTCTTCCGCGGTCGGCAGTTCGGCCGTGCCCCCGCTGCGCTCACCCATTGTTGCGGACCTTCTCGCGGACCCGCCTGGTCAACGCGACGAGCTTGGACGGTGTCGCGCGTTCGACCAGTCGGACCAGCGCCTCGTTGATCGCCTCGGGTTGTTCGAGCTGCACGAGATGCCCTGCGCCGCCGACGATCACCAGCTGCGCCTTGGGCAGCAGCGCGGCCATGGCTTGTGAGTACTCCATTGGGGTCAGCAAGTCGCGGTCACCGCACGCGATGAGTGTCGGGATCTTCGCCAGCGTGGTCAGGCCGTCGATCTCGTTGTGTACCTCGAGCGCGTGCAGGAATTCGACGAGGGTCGCGATCGGGGTGCCGTGCATCATCCGTTCGGAGAACGCCACCACGCTCGGGCTGATCTTCTCGTCCCCGTACGACGCGGCGCGCAAAATCGGCGCGATCACCCGCTTCGCTGCGCCGCGGGTGCGGTGCACCATCTTCGGTGCATACCGCACCGCGAAACGCGCCGCCTCCAGTGCCGGGTTCTTCAGAATCTCACCCAGCGGCGATCGCGAAACTCCCTCCGCCGCCGAGGAAATGATCGCTGCCCCGACGATCCGCTTCGGATAGCGCTGCGGGAACTGCCGGGCGTGCGAGAGTACCGTCATCCCACCCATCGAGTGGCCGACCAGAACCACAGGACCGCGCGGAACCACCACCGACAGCACGGCCTCCAGATCCTGACCGAGCTGCGTCACGGTGTAGGTCTCGGGCGGCGCCTCATCCGACTGGCCGTGACCCCGCTGGTCGTAGAACACCATCCGGACCTGGGGACCCCACTGCTCGGTCAGCCGGACGCGCTGAAAGTAGAACGCGCCCATGCGCAGACAGAACCCGTGGGCGAACACCACCGTCAGCGGCGCGTCCTCGGGACCAACCTCGCGCACTGCCAGCGATACGCCGTCCGGGGTGGTGACGACCGAACTGCGATCGGCGTCGAGCAGTTCGAAATCCTCGTCCCTGTAGTGGTCCACAGTCGCGAGCCGCCGCCGCAGCGAGCGCGCCGCCGACATGCCCGCCGCGCTGCCGACCGCGGTGAGCCCGGCTGCGCCCGCAAGCCATCGTCCGTTCTGGTTGCGGCGGCCACGCGGCATCGGGAGTCCGGCGTCGCTCAACGTGTCTCGCCCATCGAACCGGTGTATGTCCGCACGAAGCGGCCACGCGGGCTGGTCACGACCTCGTAGTTGATGGTGCCGAGCAGTTCGGCCCAATCCTGCGCCGTCGGCTCACCGTGGGTGCCGGGCCCGAACAGGATTGCGTCGTCACCTTCCGCGGCGGCCCCGTCCGGCCCGAGGTCAACGACGAACTGGTCCATGCAGATCCGACCGACGTTGCGGTAGCGCCGGCCGTTGATCAGCACGTCGATACGGTTGCTCAGCGTGCGGAACACGCCGTCGGCGTAGCCGACCGGCAGCAGCGCGACCATCGTGTCGCGGTCGGCGACCCACGTGTGTCCGTAGGACACCCCGTCGCCCGCCCGCAGCGACCGCACCAGTGCCACCGGGCATTTCACCGTCATCGCCGGGCGCAGCCCCATGTTCCCGCGCTCGGGGATCGGGGTCTGCCCGTACACCGCGATGCCGGCGCGCACCATGTCGAAGGCGAGGTCGGGTCGCGTCATCGCCGCCGGGCTGTTGCTCAGGTGCGCAATCTCGAACCGCACGCCGTGTTCGGCTGCGTACGTGCGCATCTCGGTGAGCCGCTGCGCCTGCAGTCCGTTGAGGGCATTGTCGGGGTCGTCGCCGTGCACCAGGTGCGACATCAGACCGCGGACGCTGATTGCGCCGTCGGCCTGGGCACGCGCGAGCGCTACGACCATCGCCGGGAAGTCGGCCGAGCCGACGCCGTTGCGGCTGAGGCCGGTGTCGGCCTTGACGGTGACCGAAGCGCTGCGCCCGGTGCGGGTGACGGCGTCGAGAAGTTCGTCGAGTTGGCGGACCGACGACACGGCGATCTGCACGTCGGCGGCCACGGCGGGGGCGAAGTCGGTGCCCGGCGGGTGCAGCCAGGCCAGGAGCGGAGCTGCAATGCCGTCGTTGCGCAGCGCCAACGCCTCGCCGACGGTCGCCACGCCGAGTTCGGTGGCGCCCGCGGCTAGCGCGGCCCGGCTCACCTGCGTGGCGCCGTGCCCGTACCCGTCGGCCTTGACGACAGCCATGACCTGCGCGTCCCCCGCGAGGTCACGCAGAAGACGCACGTTGTGGGCGATCGCGTCGAGGTCCACCACCGTCTGGGGTGCCACGATCGCGGTCGGCGTCGTCAGCTCGGTCGTGTGCATTGTCGTCTCACCACGGCCGATTGTCCCAGACGGAGCAGTGGTGGCCCGACGCTAGTGCGCGAAGGGCTGCTGCTGGTTGAAATGCCCGCGCGGTTTGAGCTCGTCGAGGTGGGTCAGCACGGTGGCGAGGTCATCGTGCAGCGCCCGGGCCAGGTCCGCGGAGAATCCCTCGCGCACCACGATGCGCAACATCGTGACGTCGGTGGCACCCTCCGGCATCGTGTACGCGGGCACCTGCCAGCCGAAGGCGCGCAGCCCCTGCGACACATCGAACTCGGTGTAGCCGAAGTCCCCGGCCAGCTTGAAGCTGACCACCGGGATCGCCGATCCGTCGGCGACGACTTCGAAGTGCTTGCTTTCGCGAAGCTGGTCGCCGAGCCACCGCGCGGTCTGTGAAAGGCACTGCATGACTTGCGAATAGCCTTCGCGACCGAGCCGCAGGAAGTTGTAGTACTGACCCACGACCTGGTTGCCGGGTCTGGAGAAGTTCAGCGTGAACGTCGGCATGTCGCCACCGAGATAGTTGACGTGAAAGACCAGGCCTTCGGGTAGGTATTCGGCGCTGCGCCACACCACGAAGCCGATGCCCGGATAGGTCAGGCCGTACTTGTGGCCGCTGACGTTGATGGACACCACCCGCGGGAGCCGAAAGTCCCATTCCAGGTCCGGGTGCACAAACGGCACCACGAAACCGCCGCTGGCAGCGTCGACGTGCACCGGGATGTCGAGTCCGCCGTCGGCAGCCAGCTTGTCGAGTGCGGCGCAGATCTCGGCGATGGGTTCCAGTTCCCCGGTGTAGGTGGTGCCGAGGATCGCCACCACGCCGATGGTGTCCTCATCGATGTTCTCGAGCACCTGCTCGGGGGTGATCACATAGCGGCCCTCCGCCATCGGCAGATACCGGGCCTCGACGTCGAAGTAGCGGCAGAACTTCTCCCAAACCACCTGAACGTTCGCGCCCATAACCAGGTTCGGCGTGCGTCCCTTCCACTTCTCGCCGACGCGCTCGCGCCACCGCCACTTCATCGCAAGCCCGGCGAGCATCACCGCCTCACTCGAACCGATCGTGGAAACGCCGATGGCGCTGGAGGGGTCGTCGTCGCGCAACCCCTCCGCGTGGAAGAGATCGGCCACCATGCACACGCAGCGCTGCTCGATCGCGGCCGTCGCCGGGTACTCGTCTTTGTCGATCATGTTCTTGTCGAACGTCTCGGCCATCAGCCGTTCAGCCTGCGGATCCATCCACGTCGTGACGAACGTGGCGAGGTTCAGCCGGGAACTGCCGTCGAGCATCAGCTCGTCGTGGATGAACCGGTACGCCGCATCGGGATCCATCGCGTCGTCGGGGAGCCGCAGCGACGGCACCGGTGCCATCGCCAGCCGTCCGGTGTAGGCGGGGGCAATCTGCGGCGCGTGGCTGCGCGTGGGCGGCATGAGGGTTCCTCTCGTTACGGACTGGCTTACAAACTGGCTATGGCGGTTCGGACGTGCGCAAGGATGCGTGACGCCGAAGTCGGGGCGGGCCTGGGCCCTGGGTCGGACGCGGCCAGGTTCGCGGCGCGGGCATGGACGAAGGCCGCGGCCGCGGCGGCCTCGCCAGGGGGCAGCCCTGCAGCCAGCAGCGCTCCGATGATCCCGGTCAGCACATCGCCGGATCCCGCTGTGGCGGCCCATGATTGGCCCGCCGGGTTGAGGTACACCGGCCCGCCGGGTTCGGCGATGACGGTCACGTTGCCCTTCAGGAGCACGGTGACGCCGAGGCGGTCGGCGAGCCTGCGGGCGGCGCCGACGCGATCGTCGCCGGGCGGCGAACCGGCGAGGCGGGCGTATTCGCCCGCGTGCGGTGTCAGCACCGTCGGCGCCTCGCGGCCGTCGACCAGATCGGGATGGGCGGCCAGGATCGTCAACCCGTCGGCGTCGACGACCACCGGCAACCCGCTGTCCAACGCGAACCACAGCGCCGCCGCGCCGGTGTCGTCGGTGCCGAGGCCCGGTCCAACGGCCCAGGCCTGTACCCGCCCCGACGCGCTCGGATTCGGCGCCGCGATCACCTCCGGCCACTGCGAAAGAACCTGCTGTCCAGCACTTCCGGCGTACCGGACCATGCCCGACGTCGCCGCGACCGCCGCGCCTGTGCACAGCACCGCGGCGCCGGGGTAGGTGGCCGAGCCCGCAAGGACACCGGTGACGCCCTGGGTGTACTTGTCGTCTTTCGGACCGGGCACCGGCCACCGCGCGGCCGCATCGCCCGCGTCGAACGACATCATGTCGGACCGCGGCAGGTCCAGACCTATGTCGACGAGTTCGACTCGGCCGCAATCGCCCAGCGCATGAACGGGTTTGAGCCCGCCGAACGTCACGGTCAGCGCGGCGCGCACGTGCGGTCCGTCCGTGGCCCCGGTCTGAACGTCGACGCCGCTGGGGATGTCGACGGCGACCACCGGCACGCCCGCGTCGTCGACGGCGGAGAACACGTCGGCGGCGTTCTGCCGCAGCGGACCGGACCCGGAGATCCCGACCACGCCGTCGATGACCAGGTCGGTGCCCGCCGGGACCGTTTCGACGACGCGCCCGCCGGCGGCGGTGAAGGCCGCGAGCGCAGTGCGGTGGACGCGTTCCGGGTTGAGAAGCACTGCGGCGGCCCCGGCGCCGCGGCGGCGCAGGAACGTCGCGGCCCACAACGCGTCGCCGCCGTTGTCGCCGGACCCGACCACGGCGCAGACGCGGCGTCCGGAGACGCCTCCCGTGCGCAGGACGAGGTCCCGGGCGATCGCGACGGCAAGGCCGTTGGCGGCGCGGCGCATCAGGGCACCGTCGGGCAGGGACGCCAACAGCGGCGCTTCAGCCTCGCGGATCTGGTCCGCGGTGTAGTAGTGCCGCATCGTCGACCACGTTAGTAGCAAACCGCTCGGCGGGGCTCAGTTTGGGCCGTCTGCCTTCGCCCAGAAATCCGCTGCCCGTTCGGCGATCTCGGCCGCGTACTCGCCATTGATCGCATGCGAGGCGGCGGGCCACACCTCAACGTCCACCCGCCGATCGACACTCCCATCAGGTGCACCCGGTTGCATCCCAGCCCGGCAACCGCCTCGTCGAGCCACTGCGCCTCGTCGTCGGGTCCGCGGATGGGTTTCTCCTGCACCGACAGGCCCGCCTCGCCCAGCAGGTCGATCCCGATCACGGGCCGGTGTCGTTGAAGGTGCGCGATGTTGTCGTGCCACATCGGGGCGGACGCGTTGCGTCCGGGCAGCAGGATGACCGGCGTCCGGTCGGGCGGCCCGCCGAACCGATGCACCCGCACCGAACCGAACGAGGTTGCCACGTCACGGGATTCGGCGACCGGCGGCAGCTCTGCCATCGCGGCCCGGTATACGCCGAGGAAGTGGGCGCGAGCCCGTTCGTTCTTGAAGTCCCCGACGCGGCCCGGCACTACTCGACGGTGACGGACTTGGCCAGGTTGCGGGGCTTGTCGACGTCGTAACCCCGAGCCTGTGCGACGCCCGCAGCGAACACCTGCAGCGGGATGGTCGACAGCAGCGGCTGGAAAAGCGTTGACACCGCGGGGATCTCGATCAGGTGGTCGGCGTACGGGCGGACGGTGTCGTCGCCCTCCTCGGCGATCACGATGGTGACCGCGCCACGCGCCTGGATCTCGCGGATGTTCGACAGCAGCTTGGCATGCAGCATCGGCGAGTTCTTCGGCGACGGCATCACGACGATGACCGGGAGCTCGTCTTCGATGAGCGCGATCGGGCCGTGTTTGAGCTCGCCGGCGGCGAAGCCCTCGGCGTGCATGTACGCCAGCTCCTTGAGCTTGAGGGCACCTTCGAGCGCGACCGGGTAGCCGACATGCCTGCCGAGGAACAGCACGGTCTGCGACTGCGCGAAGCGGTGGGCCAGCGCCTTGACCGGTTCGACGGTCTCCAGCACGCGGCTGACCAGGTCGGGCATGGCCTCCAGCTCGCGGTACTCGCGCTCGACCTCGTCGGGGTATTTCGTGCCGCGCGCCTGCGCCAGGGCAAGCCCGACAAGATAATTCGCGGCGATCTGAGCGAGGAACGTCTTGGTCGACGCCACGCCGATCTCGGGCCCGGCGCGGGTGTAGAGCACCGCATCGCATTCGCGCGGAATCTGGCTGCCGTTGGTGTTGCAGATGGCCAGCACCTTGGCCTTCTGCTCCTTAGCGTGCCGGACGGCCTCCAATGTGTCGGCGGTCTCACCGGATTGCGAGATCGCCACCACCAGGGTGTGACTGTCCAGAACGGGGTCGCGGTAACGGAATTCGCTGGCGAGTTCGGCCTCGACGGGCAACCGGGTCCAATGCTCGATCGCGTACTTGGCCAGCAGCCCCGAGTGGTACGCGGTGCCGCAGGCCACGACGAAGACCTTGTCGACCTCGCGCAGTTCCTGATCGGAGAGCCGCTGCTCGTCGAGCACGATGCGGTTGTCGGCGAAGTGGCCCAGCAACGTGTCGGACACCGCGGCGGGCTGCTCGGCGATCTCCTTGAGCATGAAGTACTCGTAGCCGCCCTTTTCGGCCGCCGACATGTCCCAGTCGATGTGGAACGCCCGGGCGTTCGCGCCGTCGTCCACGCCGTCGAAGTCGGTGATGCGGTATCCGTCGGCGGTCACCACCACCGCCTGGTCCTGGCCGAGCTCGACGGCGTCACGGGTGTGTTCGATGAACGCGGCGACATCGGAACCCACGAACATCTCACCGTCGCCCACGCCGAGCACCAACGGCGTGGAGCGCCGCGCCGCGACGATCGTGCCCGGGTCGTCGGCGTTGGCGAACACCAGAGTGAAATGTCCCTCGAGGCGGCGCAGCACCGCGAGCACCGAGGCGGGGAAATCGCCCGCGGTGGGGCCGTGGTGGAACTGCCAGGCGACCAGGTGCACCGCGACCTCGGTGTCGGTGTCGCTGGCGAACTCCACGCCGGTCTTCTCGAGTTCGGCCCGCAGGGCGGCGTAGTTCTCGATGATCCCGTTGTGGACGACGGCGATCTTGCCTGCGGCGTCGCGGTGCGGGTGGGCGTTGCGGTCGGTGGGCCTGCCGTGCGTCGCCCACCGGGTGTGGCCGAGGCCCGTGCTGCCGCCGAGGCTGGACGCGTCGGTCTCGGTCAGCGCGGCTTCGAGGTTGGCCAGCCGACCGGCCCGGCGTCGCACCGTGAGCCCGCCGTGGCCGTCGAGCAGGGCGACGCCCGACGAGTCGTATCCGCGGTACTCCATCCGGCGCAGCGCATCGACGACGATGTTGCAGGCAGGACGCTGCCCGACATAGCCGACGATTCCGCACATAGGCATTCAGGGTAGTGCAAGAGCCGCCGGAAACCCTGTGGGCTACGGTCGTCTGGTGGCCAGCACGAAGAAGCTGTTCAAGGCCCTGACTCGCCGCGGCCCGCACCGCGTTTTACGAGGTGACCTGGCCTTCGCCGGGCTTCCCGGTGTGGTGTTCACCCCCGAGGCCGGACTCAACCTGCCGGGCGTCGCCTTCGGTCACGACTGGCTTGCCGGCGCCGACCGCTACCACGGCACGCTGGAGCACCTGGCCTCGTGGGGCATCGTCGCTGCGGCGCCGGCGACCGAAACCGGACTGGCCCCGTCGGCACTCAACTTCGCCTATGACCTGGGCACAACGCTCGACATCATCACCGGGGTGCGGCTGGGCCCTGGCGAGATCAGCGTGCAGCGCAGCAAGCTCGGGGTGGTCGGGCACGGGTTCGGCGGGTCGGCGGCGGTCTTCGCCGCGGCGGGGCTGCCCACCAAGCCGAAATCCGTCGTTGCGATATTCCCCACAGTCACCGCACCGCCCGCCGAGGAGCCCGCGGCGAGCCTGCAGGTGCCCGGTCTGGTGCTCAGCGGGCCGGGCGACCCGATGACGCTACGGTCCAATGCGGTCGAGCTGGCCAGGACCTGGAAGACGGCCACCCTGCGCACGGTCAGCAAGGCGAAGCCGGGTGGGCTGATCGAGGGCCGCCGGCTGGCGCGCGCCGTGGGCCTGCCGGGCGCCGACCGCAGCACCCAGAAGGTGGTTCGTGCGCTGATCACCGGGTTTCTGCTGCACACACTGACCGGCGACAAGACCTACCGCGACTTCGCCGACCCCGACCTTCCCCTGCCGAAGGCCCCGAACGTCGATCCGTTCTCCGAGGATCCGGTGGACCTCGAGAACAAGGTCGTCGCGCTGCTGAAGCCCTGACCCCGTGCCAACCAACCGGTTGGGTGTATAACTCGATGATGCGCACCGGGATCTTCCTCAACTACACCGATGGCTTCCTGCAGGCGGTGGATCAGGTCGTCGAGCTCGAGAAGGTCGGCGTCGACCTCGCCCTGGTCGCCGAGGCGTACTCCTATGACGCGATCAGCCAGCTCGGCTTTCTGGCCGCCAAGACCTCGCGCATGGAACTCGGCACCGGAGTCGTGCCGATCTACGTCCGCACGCCGACGTTGTTGGCCATGACGGCGGCGGGCCTCGACTACGTCTCGGGCGGCCGCTTCCGGCTCGGCATCGGCACGTCCGGGCCTCAGGTGATGGAGGGCTTCCACGGCGTGCCGTTCGACGCCCCGCTGGGACGCACCCGTGAGGTCGTCGAGATATGCAGGCAGGTCTGGCGTCGCGAACGCGTGCAGTTCGACGGCAAGCACTATCAGATCCCGCTACCCAGCGATCAGGGCACCGGCCTGGGCAAGCCGTTGCAGTTGATCAATCACCCTGTGCGCGACCGCATCCCGGTCACTATCGCGGCACTGGGTCCGAAGAACGTCGAACTCACCGCCGAGATCGCCGACGGGTGGCAGCCGGTGTTCTTCTATCCCGAGCAGGCCGACGCGGTGTGGGGCGAGGCGCTGCGGGCCGGCTTCGCCAAGCGCGATCCGTCGTTGGGTCCGCTCGACGTCATGGTCAGCGCGCCCCTGGCCATCGGCGAGGATGTCGACGACCGGTTGTCGTGGGTCAAGCCGCAGTTGGCGCTGTACATCGGGGGTATGGGCGCGCGGGGCCGCAACTTCTACCACAACCTGGCCACCCGCTACGGGTACGGCGATGTCGCGAACACCATCCAGGACCTCTACTTGGCGGGCAAGAAAGCCGAAGCGATCGCGGCGGTGCCGGATGACTTGGTGCGCAACGTCTCGCTGGTCGGGCCGCGCGGGTTCGTCAAGGAGCGGTTGGCGGCTTTCGCCGAAGCCGGTGCGACGACGCTTCTGCTGCAACCACTTTCGGTCGACCGTCGCGAAATCGTCGGATTCGTCGAGGAACTGCACGGCCTGCTGCCATAGGCCCGATTACGCCGAACGCCGCTCGCCGGGGTACAGTGGGTGAAGCGGCATCTTCTGTTCTGCCTTTTGCCGCTTCTCGATCGTCACACCGAGCGCCGCGGATCATCCGCGCCGGGCAGGACGACCACACTGAACTTTCGGAGTTTTTACTTGTCTGTGCAATCCCCCTGTGGCACAACCGTGCCCACGTTCGCTGACCTCGGCCTCCCGAAGACCGTCGTCGACACTCTGGCTGCCAACGGCATCGATTCGCCCTTCCCCATTCAGGCCGCGACGCTGCCCGACTCGGTGGCAGGTCGCGACGTTCTCGGCCGCGGTCGCACCGGATCCGGGAAGACGTACGCGTTTCTGCTGCCGGTGGTGACGAGGCTCACTGCGAGCCCGTCGAAGCGGGTCCCCGGCCGTCCGCGGGCGCTCATCCTCGCGCCGACCCGTGAACTGGCCGCTCAGATCAGCGCGTCGTTGGCGCCGCTGGCGGCGGCCACCAACCTGCGCTCGGTGACGATCATCGGCGGCGTCGGACCCAATCCTCAGATCGCGGCTCTGCGCCAGGGCGTCGACATCGTGATCGCCTGCCCGGGCCGGCTCGAAGATCACGTCAAGTCCCGCCATGCCGACCTGTCGGCAGTCGAGATCACCGTGCTGGACGAGGCCGACCACATGGCCGACCTCGGCTTCCTCCCGCCAGTGAAGCGACTGCTGGACAAGACCCCTCGCAACGGACAGCGGATGCTGTTTTCGGCCACCCTCGACGGCGGCGTCGACGTGCTGGTGAAGCGCTACCTGAACAATCCCGTTGTGCACAGCGTCGATTCGGAGCAGTCGCCGGTCACCGCGATGGAGCACCACGTGCTTCACGTCGACAAGGCGTCCCGTTTGGGCGTGCTCGCCGACCTTGCCGCTTCGCCGGGCCGGACGATCGTCTTCGCGCGCACCAAGCACGGCGCCAAAAACCTTGCCCGGCAGCTGAACTCGCGCGGCGTCCCCGCGGTCGAGTTGCACGGCAACCTGTCGCAGAACGCGCGGACCCGCAACCTCGCCGCGTTCTCCGACGGTTCGGCGACCGTGCTGGTCGCCACCGACATCGCCGCGCGCGGCATCCACGTCGACCACGTCAGCCTCGTGGTGCACGCGGACCCGCCCGTCGAGCACAAGGCCTACCTGCACCGCTCGGGCCGAACGGCACGCGCCGGGGCCGACGGCACCGTGGTGACGCTGATGCTCGACGAGCAGGTGTCCGATGTGCGGCAGCTGACCCGCAAGGCCGGCGTCAAACCGACCATCACCCGTTTCAGCGGCTCGTCGCATCCGGTGCTCAACGAAATCGCACCCGGCGATCGGACTTTCGGCGACCCGATCGTCGCCAGCCGTCCCGAGCCCACACGGCCGCACCAGCCATCGTCCCCCAGGGGCCGGCAGCAGCGGCGGCGGCGCCCGCAGCGTTCGCGTCGTCCGGCGAACGCCTAACGCCTGGCCACGATCTCGGCCAGCAACGCGACCACCACGCCGAAAGCGAAGTACAGCGGCACCAGCCACGGTGCGACGCCGAAGAGGCCGTCGCAGGCTTCGTGGTACGCGAACAGGCCCGCCTTCGCGATGACGATCTCGACGACGGGCCCGATGACCGCGGCCAGCACGCCGCACACGACCGCCGGCCCGTCGCCCAGTGCACACCAGGTGATGGCCGCGAGCGTGACGATCAGCGCGGTGGCCGGCACGGCGGGTGCGGTGTGGATCAGCCCGGTCGTGACGTATATGCCCAGCACCGCCGCCACGCCGGCCAGACCTTGTCGCGCTGTCACGTCGGCGCGCGGCGACGGTAGGTGAAGCCGGAGTTCGGCGAGCGACACCGTCGCCAATGCAACCAGCACCGGAAACCAGATCGGGCTGCTCCATACGAACGGCACCGCATCGGTGAAGTACTCGGTGGTGCCGGTGACGACGTGGCTGTGGTCGCCGACGAGCGACGCCGCCGCGCCCAGGGCTAAGAAGAACAGCACGTCTCGCAGCCGCAGCTTCATCAAAGGGACGCTACCGCGCAAACCTCTCGGGGGTTGAAAGTTGCGGGACGCAGCAAACTTTCGAGCCGGTATTCCGTTGTGCCAACACGTGATTGTCACCGTTTCGGTCCCCGAACTGTGATCTCACATTGAGTATCATCAGGCAATCCGGGGTACCCGGGGTTCACTCCTGAAGGGGGTGCGGCAATGGTCACGACAACCTACCCACCGCTCATCAGCTCAGAGCGTTGCGCGCGAAGCCCCGCGACGTCCCGAAGTCTGAAGCGTCTCGAACACGGCCACTTCTGGTGCGATCACTGCGGTACGAACCATCGCAGCCGGTTGATCGCCGCCGAGTGCGTCCGCCTGCTGGTGAACGGCCCCGACCAGCGCACCTGAGCGAGGTCATTCGCCGACCTGCGGTAGCTCGTCGGCAGCGATCTCGCACGGCGTCCCAGCGGTCGGCGGCTCAGCCGGCACGGCCAATGGTTCCGGCGGCGCGGGCGGTTCGGGCACCGGTGGTTCGGGCGGCACCGTCGCCGCGGGCGGTTCCTCGACCGGTGCCTCGGCCGCCTCCGCGGGCACAGCGGCGCACACGGGCTCCTCGACCTTCGGCTCCTCGGGTTCCGCCCCGTCCTCCTCGTCTTTCTCTTCTTCCTTGTCTTTCTCTTCTTCCTCGGCGTCCTCGGCGTTGTCCTCGGCCAGCTCCTCGATATCTGACTGCGCCGGATGGTCGAGTTCGGCGTCCAGCGCGCCCTCGCCCAGGAGCCCGCCGAGCAGATCACTGAGTTGCTGTCCGACACCCGAGAACGCACCGCCGAGGTCGGGCACTCCCCCGCCGAGCGAGGGCAACTGAGAGGCGGCGGGCGGCTCGGTCGGTGGCGGCGGCGTCCCGGGCAGCGGCGGCGGCGTCGCGGGCAGCGGTGGTGGCGTCGCGGGCAGCGCCGGCGGCGCCGGTGACACAGCAGCGGGCGCGGCCCATCCGGCAGGCGTGACGGGAGCGGGCGCCATGCCCGTCGCAGGCGGTGGGGGCGTGGTGTCGGCCGGGCCGAGCTGGCCGGGGACGTCGAACACCGCGCCCGTCTCCGGCGCGAGCTGCGCCACCACCGCCTCGTAGGCCGCCTCGATCGCATCGGAGGCCGCCCGCATCGCCGCAAGCCAGTCACCGCCGACCACGGTGTCCACGAACTGTTTCACCTCGTGATCCACCAACTCACTGGCCACCGCCCGATCGCCGGCCCCAATGGTGACGGTCTGCGCCGCCGCCAACCAGTCGGCGCGCCGGGCTTGCACGCCGTCGCCGATGGCCGTCACCTTCGCGACCTTGTCGTCCACCGCGGTCCACAGGCGCTCGCGCAGCTCCGCCAGTGCGGACGCGGCGGTCCGGACCGCCGTCGCGGCGACGGTCGCTGCCTGCCCGTGGCGGCGCAAGAACTCGCGGGATGCGCTAGCCCCCGCCCCCTGCCATGCGGTCGACAGCGTATCCAGCTGACCTTCGTGACGTGCGAGCGCATCCTCTGCCGCGCTCGCCACCGATTGCATTGCCGCACAATCGGTCTCGAGAGCACCCAGATCCAGACCGTCCTCGGCGGCGTACCAGTCGCGCAGCTGGCCGGGGTGCGCTGTCAGGTCCGGATGTCGGTAGCCGAGGCACTGGCACGCGAGGACGTACTGCTCGAGCTCGGCGACACCGGGTGCCCCGTCGGCCAAACGCGCTGTGGTGTCGAAGCTCTCAGTCATGTCACCCCAACCGTCCCGCGGCGTGGGCGTCGGCCTCGGTGTAACGCTCGACGGAGACCCGCAGCGCGGAGGCGATCTCGGCCGACGCGCGTGACCACGCCCGTAATTGGTTCACGACGTCCTCGACCGCCGAACGCACCGCGTCGCCGTGTGCGACATACGAACGACCCGCACCGGCCCCGCCGAACGCCAAGCCGCTCAGGTGTGTTCGCACGGCGGCATCGACGATGTCGGCTGCGCTCTGGTACTGCCTCGACACGCTCAGCAGCGCGGCGGCGTCGACACGTGATGCGTCCATATAGGAGTTGGACGCGCGGCGACGGCGGCCGGTTCCACGCTCAGCGTTGCGCGCTGACCTGCTCGGCAACTCGTACCGCGAGTTGGCGCGCGGTGTCCTCGTCGGCCGCTTCCACCATCACGCGCACGACTTGCTCGGTTCCCGAGGGCCGCAACAGAATTCGGCCGGTATCGCCGAGTTCGGCCTCGACCTCGGCCACCGCGGTGCGGACCGACGGCGCATCGGCAACCGTCGTCTTGTCGGCCACCTGAACGTTGATCAGGACCTGGGGCAGCGTCCGCATCGGCTCGGCCAGGACCGCCAGCGGGGAACGGGTCTGCGCCATCCGCGACATCAACCGCAGACCGGTGACGATGCCGTCGCCCGTCGTGCCCAACGCGGGCATGACGATGTGACCCGACTGTTCACCGCCGAGCGCGAACCCGCCGGCGCGCAACTCCTCGAGGACGTAGCGGTCCCCGACGCTGGTGGTGCAGACCTCGACGCCGGCCGCGCGCATGGCCAGATGCAGGCCGAGGTTGCTCATCACCGTCGTCACCAGGGTGTTCGACGACAGTTCGCCGCTCTCCTGCATGGCCAGGGCGAGGATCACCATGATCGCGTCACCGTCGATCACGCGACCGTGCGCGTCGACGGCCAGGCATCGGTCCGCATCGCCGTCGTGCGCGATGCCCAGATCGGCTCCGTACGACACGACCGCGGACCGCAGGCTCTCCATATGCGTCGAGCCGCAGCGTTCGTTGATGTTGAGCCCGTCAGGCTGGGCGTTGATGGTGATGACATTGGCGCCCGCGGCGCGGTAGGCCTGCGGCGCGGCGGCCGACGCGGCGCCGTTGGCGCAGTCGACGACGACGGTCAGCTCGTCGAGCCTGGTGGTGACGGCCTTGCTGACATGCCGCAGATAGCGGTCCAGAGCGTCGTCGGCGTCGACTACCCGACCGATCCGCGCACCCGTGGGGCGCTCGCCGGGGCCCTGGCTGACCAGCTCCTCGATCCGGTCCTCGGTGGCGTCGTCGAGCTTGTGGCCACCGGGCCCGAAGATCTTGATGCCGTTGTCGGGCATCGGATTATGGGAGGCGCTGATCATGACGCCGAAATCGGCGTCGTAAGCGCTGGTCAGATAGGCGACGGCCGGGGTGGGCAGGATCCCGACGCGGAGGGCGTCGACGCCTTCGCTGGCCAGTCCGGCGATGACGGCGGCCTCGAGCATCTCCCCGCTGGCCCGCGGGTCGCGGCCGACGACGGCCACGCGCCTGGCGTGTCCGCCGGCCGTCGCCAACCGGCGCGCCGCGGCGGAAGCGAGGGCCAACGCCAGCTCAGCGGTCAGATCCTGGTTGGCGACGCCGCGCACCCCGTCGGTGCCGAACAGTCGAGCCATGCCGACAAACTTCTCACAGATGGCGGCCGGAGAGCCAACCGCGCGTGTCGGGGGCCGTGCCGTCGCCGAATCGGTATCCAGACGCGACTCACCGCCCGCATCCGGGGCGATACGGGCGGTGAGCCATCGGTTTGACGGTCAGCCTCCGAGAATGCCGAGAATCTGGTTCAGCAGATCGATGATCGGCTGCAGCGGATTCGGGGGCACGGGAAGTCCACCGGCCAGCGAGCACAGCAGCGAACCGAGCAGACCGCCACCCGGATCGGCGGTGATGTTGAGAACGACCTGGTTGAGGTCAACGATGAGGCCGAGCAACTCCAGATGCAGCGGCCCCAGCACCAGGTTCAGGACGTCGCAGACGGCCTGCTGGCTCGCGAAGCGGACCTGGTCGTCCTGACCGCTTCCGGTCGTCGCCGATGACGGCGCAGCCTCTCCGCCGGGCGCGGAGATCTCGTTGACGGGCATCGAGAAATCCGAGATGTTCACATCTTGGGCGGCACCCCGATCGCCAGGTTGATTCCCCTGTTGCGGTTGCCCGGGCGAAACCAGCTTGCCGGTCAGCTGACCGGTCAACGCGATGCCGGTGTTCGACGAGGTCGCGCCGGTGGCATCGGCTGTGGCCGGTCCGGACTGTTGGGTCACTTCCTTGGCGGCCGTGGCCACGAACTGCCCGTTGAACTTGACCCCATCCGGGCCGGTTCCCTGCACCTGGACAACGTTCTTCTTGCCCACGCCCGGCGGCTGCGCTGCCGACGTTCCGATGCCGGTGACACCCCCCACCAGAACCAACATTGCGGCACTCACCAAGACGGTGAGCAAACGTGTCATGAAAATTTTCATGATCACTCCATTCATATTTTCAGGAAGCAGCGACCCGGCCCCCCGACTGCTCCTGACGTCACGCCGGTGGCGGCAATGGACCGCCCTGCGCGCAGCATCCGTGCTCCCGCGCAGGTGGTTCCTCTTGCCGGCGGAGTCGAAACGGCATTTGCCGATAAAATTTTCGTCTGCGTAAGTTTGTCGATGCTGCCTAATTAGCTATGCAATCAACATCAAGCGCGTCGCCCCAAGCCCCAGCGCAGTTAGCTGATCACACAAAAGTTCACCGGCCAGCAAAAGTTTTTTTCAATACCGTTGACGCCACCGAGCCCCTGGAAACGACTCACCGCCCGCATCCGGGCGGATGCGGGCGGTGAGGTTGCGCTCTTAGCTGCCGCCGTTCTCGGCGGTCGGGGCAGCCGTCGGCGAGGTCGTCGGCGACTCGGTTGTCGGCGTTGCCTCACGCTGGCGGTCCTGACCCGGTGCATTCTCGGAGTGACCCGGTCCGTTCTGCTGGATCGCGACCGTGCCGAGGGTGTTCGTGCACACCGTCTGATCGGTGCCCTCGGTGTCGGCGGCCTGCGCCAATGCGTTGACCGAGTTCACGTCGGTGTGGCACACATCGGCGGCGATCTGCGCCGCGGCGGTCACGTCGACGTCCTCGAGGACACCGGCGTTACCGAACGAGACGTTGACTCGGCTGTCGTTAGCCGTGTCCGGCTGCGCCATGGCCATACCCATGCCAGCGGTGAAGAGCAGCGATCCGCCCAACACGGCGCCTGCGGTCAACTTCTTCGCGTTCTGCATCCATCACTCCTTTTCAGTCCGGAGGCGACGATCCGGTCACCCACGAGGGGCGACTGGGTCGTATCGGTGGCAGTTGCGGTCTGCCGCGCGTGCAGCGCCGCCGCCTCCAACCCCGGTGCATTTACTACGGGAGGGCAAGCGAAACCGGATTCGGCCGAATTGTGAGATAGCCCGCAGCGCTTCTTGAATGCAAAACCGCCGGGCGTGCGGTGCACACCCGGCGGTTTCGCGGCTTGATCAGCGCTTGCTGTACTGAGGCGCCTTGCGGGCCTTCTTGAGGCCGTACTTCTTGCGCTCGATGGCCCGCGGGTCGCGGGTCAGGAAGCCGGCCTTCTTCAGCGCGGGCCGGTCCTCCGGCTGCACCAGGATCAGCGCCCTGGCGATCGCCAGACGCAGCGCACCGGCCTGGCCGGACGGTCCGCCACCGTCGAGGTGGGCGTAGATGTCGAAGCTGTCCACCCGGTCGACGGTGACCAGCGGGGCCTTGATGAGCTGCTGGTGAACCTTGTTCGGGAAGTAGTCCTCGAGGCTGCGCCCGTCCAGGTTGAACTGGCCCGTTCCGGGAACCAGACGCACCCGAACGACCGCCTCCTTGCGCCGGCCGACGGTCTGGATCGGGCGGTCGATGAAGACGGGCTCGCGTGGGGTCGCCTCAGCGGCGGCCTCGGTCACGGCATCAGTGTTGTCGTCGGTCATCTCAACTGGCTGAGTCACTGGGCCACCTGCTTGATCTCGTACGGAATCGGCTGCTGGGCGGTGTGCGGATGGTCCGGCCCGACATAGACGCGCAGCTTCTTCTTGACCTGGCGGCCGAGTTTGGTGTGGGGAATCATGCCCAGGATCGCGCGCTCGACGACCCGGTCGGCGTGCTTCTCCATCTCCTGAGCGAGCGAGCGCTTGCGCAGACCACCGGGATAACCCGAGTGGCGGTAGAAGAACGTGCGGTCCGCCTTGTTTCCGGCGATGGCGATTTTCTCGGCGTTGATGATGATGACGAAGTCACCACCGTCGACATTCGGCGTGTATGTCGGCTTGTGCTTGCCGCGCAGCAAAGTGGCTGCTGCAACGGCGAGCCGGCCGAGCACCACGTCGGTGGCGTCGATGACGTACCACGAACGCGTGGTGTCACCCGCCTTCGGCGTGTACGTAGGCACAGCGCTACCTCTCCTCTATCGGGTTTCGAGTCCCGGTGACCCGGGTGCCGGTCAGGCGTATTCGGTGGGGCTGATCTCGGCGACCGACGTTGACCCGAGAACCCGTGCTTACCGCACGCCAACGAGGCAGCTTACCTGGACGCGTCGTCGCAGGTCAAAACGCGCATCGGCCCTCGCTGCTCCAACGATAGGGAAATCCCCGATTCCTTTTCGTTCCCGTCGCCCTAGCGTCGTCGCCGGGGGGACAGCAAACCGGCCGTCTCACATCCGATTGTCCAAGATCTCAATGGAGTGAAAATGATTCGTGGCTTGATCGTTGCCGCATTCGTCGTCGCGGCAACCGCCGCCGGGGCCGCCACCGCATCCGCGGACACCTACTACAAAAACTGCTCCGCCGCCCGCGAGGCCGGCGTGGCGCCGATCATGCAGGGCGAGGACGGCTACGCCCCGCACCTGGACCGCGACGGCGACGGCATCGCCTGCGAGTAGTCGACGGTGATGCGCCACCGTGGCCGCTCTCCTCGACCACGGTGGCGCGTACCGTGTGGTCGCCCGGCTCCCCTCCAGTCGAACCGCACAAACCTCTCGGCGTCAGAAACCCCACGCGCCTGCGGCGCTGCGGTCGGTCGCGGCCACATCGTCGGCGCCGTCGCGGACAGCGTTGCCGAGGCTGAACAGGATCTCGTTCAGCGCTCCGGCCGCCTGCTCCCATCGGGCCTGTTCGATGCGGTACGCATCAGCCGCCTGGCGGGTCCACACCTCTTGCAGCGGCGCGATCTGCGCACGCAACTCCTCGAGCGCGTTGTTCAGCCTCGCCGAGGTGGCGTGAATCTCCTGACGGACGGTGTACTCGATTTCGTCGAAGTTGTACGACAACACGTTTTCCATGACCGCTCCTTACAGGTGATTGGCCACCGCGCCGATGCGCTGCGAGTGGCTTTCGTTGGCTTCCCGCAGCGTCTGTTCGTTGAGCCGGATGGTCTCGGCGATGCGTTGCAATGAGGCATGCAGTTTCAGGGATTCGGCATTCCACCGGTCGACGACGTCGCGGAAGCGTGCCGCCGCGACGCCGCCCCATACCGAGGGCGGCACGGCGCTCATCCGAGCGATGAACGACTGCAGCATGGCTCGGATCTCGTCGTTGCGCGTGTCGGTCTGATCGGCGACCGCTGCCATCATGTCGAAATCGGTGTTGAGCGAACCGCCTTGCGGTGCCGTCATGGGGATCCTTTCTTTGGACTCTGACTGATACGACGCACCGGGCGGCGGTCCGGTTCCACCCGATTTTCAGGTGATTGCGTGCGCGGACCTGATCGCCTGATCGCATACGTCGCGGACCCTCTCCTCGTCCCCCGGTGCGGTCTGACATCCGATGGCGATGCGGACACCGGCGTCGGCGAGAACCGTCCACGCGACGTGATGGTCGGGGCGCAGTTCGCGATAGGTCACGGCGGTTCTGCCCGCCCGAGAGTCGACCGGCTTGAAGTCGACGAAGACATCGCCGGGTTCGTCGGACAGCGCGTTGCGCAGCGAGGCGGCGGTCTGCGTGAGGTCCGCCTCGGGTGGGCCCAGCGACTGGGTCAGGTGCAGTGCGACGTCGTCTGACGGTGAAGTGATCTGCACCCGAGCCGAACCCGGCCCGGCCGTGATGTGCTCCACCGGCCACCCTGCCGGCACCACCACCTGAACTCGCCCCTCCGCCAACACGGTTGACGCAATGTCCGGCGCTCGGTCACCACCAGCGCGCAACCCGAAAGCACCGCACACCGCGACCGTCGACGCGACGACACCGACCACCACGGCCGTCCGCCGCGGTCGGTTCGCGTCGGAGACGGCGACCGTGTGGTCCGGTGTCGGCGGTGCCTGATCGATGGCGCGAACCTCGACGAGTCGCGCCTCGATTCCGTTGTGCCGCAACCGAGTGAAGATGTCGTTGGTCAACGGTCCACCGGGCCCGTCGATCAACACTGGGCCCGCCGAAGCCGCCGCTGCCACCACCTGCTCGACCACCCCCTGACCGACGTTCGCGATGACGACGGCCCGTTCGCCGGGACGGGTGACAACGATCAACTCCGGGGCGATTTCCACGACGGTGGCTCGCGTGCGCCCCTGGAGCAGCGCGGTTCGACCGATCACCTCGACGTCCGGTGCCGCCGTCGCGTGGCGGACGCGGTCGATCCGAGCGCTCGACCACCACGTCGGGCAGACGAGGACGACGGTGTCGGCGTCACCCACCGCGACCCGCATCAGCTCGGTCCAGAGTTCCGGCACGGATACGGCGCGCTCGCCGACCAGCACGAGTTCGTCGTCGATCGCATCGAGCGCCGCTGAGACCAGTTCGGCGTCGGCCGGATTCGGACTGCGGACAGTGGCCGGTCCCACCTCGACGACGACACGGCTCATGGCGGCTCCACCCAACCGATCTGAATGAGTCGCTCGCCGTCACCCCGGGTGATCAGCGTGCCGCGCCCCGGTGGCTGCGCCGACGGCCGAACCGACCCCAGCAGTACACCGTCGTCCGGGCTCGCGCTCATCATCACGCCGAGGCATCCGATCTCCCGCATCCGCGAGAGAAGTGGATCGAACATCGCCCGCGCCGCGCCTCCGGACCGGCGGGCGATGATGACGTGCAGGCCGAGGTCGGCGGAGTGCGGCAGGAGGTCGGCCAGCGGGGCCAGCGGGTTGCCGGTCGCGGCGGCCACCAGGTCGTAATCGTCGACCACGAGGAAGATCTCGGGCCCAGACCACCACGACCGGTCACGCAACTGCTGCTGCGTCACGTCCTCGCCCGGCATCCGGGCTTCCAGCGTCGCAAGCAGTTTGGGCATACGTGTGGCCAACGCCGCGGGCGATGCCGCATATCCGGCGAGGTGCCCGGATTCGACGACGCCGAGCAGCGAGCGACGGAAGTCCACGATCTCCAGCCGCGCCTGCTCGACGGTGCGGATTCGGACGATCTCGTGACACAGCAGTCGCAGCAGCGACGTCTTGCCGCAAGAGCCCTCCCCGAGTACCAGCAGATGTGAATGCTCGGTGAAATCGATGCTCACCGGGCGCAAGTCACTCTCATGGAGACCGAGCACGATCCGCTGCCTGCACTGTGCCGAGCAGGTCGCGACTCGTTCGGCGTGATCCACCAGTGTCGGAAGCAGCTCGATGCGGGGGGCGTGCCGTCCGGTCCACCGCTTCCTGCATCGCTCGACGGTCGCCGCCACCGCCTCCCCCAGCCCTTCGGCTGCGGCCACACCGTCCCAGCGCGGCAGCGCGATCGCCATCTCCCGACCGTCGGCGGTGATCCCCCTCCCCGGCGGACAATCGATCAGCGTGCGGGCCCGGCGGCGATCCATCTCGGACTCGGCCGGATCGCCGAGTCGGAGTTCGATGCGCGTCGCGATCTGGTCCCTCAGCGCCGGCCGCAGTTCGGCCCATCGCGATGCGGTGATGACCACATGCACGCCGAACGCGAGTCCCTGTGTGGCGATCGCGGTGATCGACGCCTCCAGCGGCTCGAGATGCCGGCGTAGCTGACTCCAGCCGTCCACGACGAGAATCACATCGCCGTAGGGGTCGTCGGCCACGGCCGGATCGTGTGCGGCGCGCAGTGCGCGGTAGTCGGCCATCGACTCGATTCCCGTTGCGCGAAAGAGGTTTTCCCTCGACCGGATCAACGCTTCGGCCACCGCGACGGTGCGCCGGCACAGATCGATGTCTGCGTGGCCCGACACAGCCCCGACGTGCGGGAGCCGGGCGAGTCCGGCCAATGCACCGCCGCCGAAGTCCAGGCAGTACAGCGCGATCTCTCCGGGGGCGTGCGCCTGTGCGAGGGACAGCATCAGTGTTCGCAGAGCCGTCGACTTACCCGACTGGGGCGCACCGACGACGGCAACGTGTCCGGAAGCCATTTGCGCGATGAGCAGATCGCGGCGCTGGTGGAAGGGATCGTCCACCAGCCCAATGGCGGCGCTGAGCGCGGGTCGGCCGCCGGGCGGCGTGATGAGGTCGAGCGTCGGAGGCGCGGCCAGCGGCGGCAACCATACCGGGTGCGCCGCCGCCCCTCGACCGGCGAGCCGTTCCAACACCACGTCGAACACGGTTCGGGTCTGCGCCGCGTCGTGATGGTCAGGAACCGGTTCGGACGTGGCGGAGAAGATCATCGGTTCCCGGTCATCCGAACGCGATTGGCGGCACGGGCCGGAGACGAACGCCGTCTGGAACCGGGTCAGGTCACCGGCGGCCGTCTTCAGCAGCGCCGCGCCCGGGGCCCCCGGAAGCGTGTGCGCGTCGGCGACGCCGAGCACGGCACGGGATTCGCTCGCGGAGAAAGTCTTGAGGCAGATCCGGTACGACAAGTGGGTGTCCAGGCCGCGGAGCCGCCCCTCGTCGAGCCGTTGACTGGCGAGCAACAGGTGGATGCCCAGTGATCGGCCCAGCCTGCCGATCGCGACGAACAGTTCGGCGAAGTCGGGATGTTGGCTGAGCAGCTCGGAGAACTCGTCGACGACGACGAACAGCGCGGGCAGGGGCGGCAGCGCGCTGCCGCTCGCACGAGCGTTGGCGTAGTCGGTGGTGTTGGCGAAATTGCCCGCCGCACGGAGCAGTTCCTGCCTGCGGTGGACCTCACCGGCGAGCGCGTCGCTCATCCTCGCGACGAGGTGCGCTTCCCCCGCCAAGTTCGTGATCACGGCGGCCACATGCCGCGCCCCTTCCATGCCGAGGAACGTCGCGCCGCCTTTGAAGTCGACGAGGACGAGGTTGAGCACATCAGGCGGATGCATCGCGATCATGCCCAGAACCAGTGTGCGCAACAGTTCGGACTTGCCGGATCCGGTGGCGCCGACACACAGCCCGTGCGGGCCGATGCCGTTGTGGGCGGCCTCGTTGATGTCGATCGAGATAGGTGATCCGTCGTCGGTGACGCCGATGGGTACGGCCCGCACCTGACGTGTCTGCGCCCAGAGTGTCTCCGCGACAAGCTCGGTGGGTCGCTCGATGTGCATCAGGTCGAGCCAGCCGCCGCGGACCGGAGCGTCGTCGAGTCGGTGACCGGCCAACCGGCGCGCACAAACCGTCGCCTGCGCCAACGTCATGAAGTCCGGCGTGCATCCGAGACCGCCGCCGACGGTCAACTTCTCGGCGTCGAGATGCATCCGCAGCACGTCGTCACCCGAGCCGGTTCCGACTTCGAGGACCGTGACACCGCCGGTCGCCGATGAGCGTCCGTGACCGTCGACGACGACCACGAGGTGCTGCTGGGCCGACGGGTGCGGCGAAGACCGGTACTGGGGAAGCCATTTGAGCCACTCCCACAAGTGGCGCGTTCCACGGTCGGTGACGGCCGCGACCGCTATGGAATCGCTCGCGTGATGTGCCGCGAGTTGGCACACCATCGCCCGCACCAATCCCCGCGCACGCTCGACATCACCGTCCACCGCGATCACTGGATGCCGGAGCAACGGCATCGCAATCGGCATATCGCCGAGGATCGAGCGCTGCCGGATCAGCGTGCGCACCGCGGACACCGTCACCGGGTCCTGCTCGTCGACGCCGCCGAGATCGGGCTCCGACAACGGTGCGCGCAACGGTTGCTCGCCGACTCCTACCCGGGCGCAACAGAAGTCCGCGTCGTCGGGTCGTCGTGGGTCCCAGAGCCGACCGCCCACCGACGCCCACAGCGACTCCGGCGCCGGGTGGCGCGAAAGCTGTTCCCGGCGTTGGTCAACCGCCCTCGCGACGATCTCGCCGTCGAGCTCATCGAGATAACGCAGGTAGCTTCGCCGATTTCGGTCGATCTCAGCGGATCGTTCCGCCCCACCCCTGGCGCCGTACACCACTGTGCCGAGGACCGACATGACCATCATGACGGGGAAGAACATGAACATCGGCGCCCGCCCGGCCGTGGCCCCCGACGTGAAGTACAGGGCCGTCATGCCGACGGTCGCGACGAGCATGGCCAGCGGCAACAGGCGCGCGACGGGATTGGTTGACGACGCCTTCGGCAGCGCCGGTGGAGGTTTCACGACGACACCGCGTGTTTCAGTGGGCAAGTCCATCGATGACTCGGACGCGGACGGAGGGGATTTGGTTCCATCCACAGCCCGGAAAGGACGTGCAGCGCGGGCACCGCCGGACGCGTTACGGTGACGACGCGGCGTCACAAGGGGGGATGCGATGCCTGATTCACGCTGCCGGGTCAGCGTTCATGTCGACGACGTCGGCGCGACGACCGTCGATCTGACGCTTCCGGCCCGGGCCTGTGTCGGCGACATGCTCCCGTCGATCATCGACCTGACCCGTGCCGGTCCGCGCGATCCCGCTGTGCGCTGGCGACTTCGCCGAGTCGACGGATCGTCACTGGATGAATCGCTGACACTTCCGGACAACAACATTCGTGACGGCGAGCTGCTGTGGCTCAGCACGGAGACCATTCCGGAGCCGGTCTTCGTCGATCGGGATGCCGGCGGCACCGTGGCCAGGCTGCGACCGACGAACGACGGCGCCCCGGGGATGCTGTGTGTCGGAGGCAGCGTGGTCGCGGCCGGACTCGGCGGTATCGCGCTCCTGACCGCGGGAAGCGGGGGTTCCGTTCTCGCCGGCACCGCACTGACCGGGGTGATGATGACCGCCGCGCTGGTGGCGCGCCGCACCGTCCCGGAACCGTTGGTGTGCACCGCCTTCAGCGTGCTGACCGCACTATCGGCGGCGGTGACGGGTGCGGTCGTGGTGCCCGACGGAGCGCTCCATGCGCATCTGCTGCTGGCGTCGGCTGCGGCGCTGACCGCCGCCGTCGTGTGCCTGCGCTTCACGGGTCGCGGTCATATCCCGCTCACCGCGATCGCCACCGCATCGCTGCTGTGCACCGCGGTTTCGGCCGCGTCGGTTGCGTGGCGTCTCGACGGTCTCGACTCGGGCGCGTTGTTTGCGACGATCGCGCTGGTGACTGTTGGTTCGTCGCCAAGGCTGGCCATCAAGCTCACCCGCGGCGGCTCCGAGCCGCCGGACGAGCGCCATGCCGCCCGCGCGCATGACCTGCTGACCGGGATGCTCGCCGGGGCATCGACCGCCGTGGTCATCGGCACCGTGTTCGTCGGCTACGGCGCGTTGGCCGCGCGGGAGCTCTCCATCCCGGCTGCGACGTTCGACGGCGTCGTCGGTGCAGCGCTTCTCCTGCGCACTCGTACGCACATCGGAACGTCTCGTCGTACCGCGCTGGGCATATGCGGATTCGGATCGCTCGCAGCAGGATTCGCTGTCCTGGTGGTGGCCATGCCGGGTCATGCCCACTGGCTCGGCGCCCTGGTCGTTGCCGCGGGCACCGGTTTCCTGATCCCGTTACTCCGGATCGCGCCCGGTCTGGTCGCCTGCCGCACGGTCGAACTGGCCGAGTACGCGGTGCTGGCGACGGTCATCCCGCTGGGCTGCTGGATCGCCGGCATCTTCGGTCTTGTCCGCGGCCTGGCCCTGGCGTGAATCGCGTACTTCGTGTTGTCCTCGCCGTGGCGTTCGCCTCGGCCCCGCTGACGGGCACCCCCAGGGCGACGGCGATAACCCCACCGGCGGTGGACAAATCACTGCTCCCTCCATCGCAGTCGCCGGTTCCCCCGCGACCCACCGTGCAGACGGAGGCGTGCACGGTCTCTCGAAAAGCGTCGCCCGCCGGGGAGGTCGGCGGCCAACTCGACGACCTAGATCTGCAGTCGGTGTGGCCACTCACCCGCGGAGCCGGCCAGACCGTCGCAGTGATCGACACCGGTGTGGCGCGCCACCGCCTGCTGCCGCGCCTGCTGCCCGGCGGCGACTACGTGTCGAGTGGCGACGGCACCGAGGACTGCGACGGTCACGGAACGATCGTCGCGGGTATCGTCGGCGCCACACCGGATTCCGCCGAGACGGACGCCTTCAGCGGTATCGCACCTGACGCAGCGATCATCGGCATTCGGCAGTCGAGCGCCAGGTTCAGCGAAGAAGGCGCTCCGGCATCCGGTTTCGGAGACGTCGACACGCTCGCGCGCGCGGTGCGCACCGCGGCGGACATGGGCGCGACCGTGATCAACATTTCGACCGTTGCCTGCGTCCCTGTCGGCACGCCTCTCGATGACGGCGCCCTGGGCGCCGCGCTGGCCTACGCGGTGGACGTGAAGAACGTCGTCGTGGTGGCCGCGGCGGGCAATGTGGGCGCCGCCGGACATTGTGAGCACCAGAACCCTACGCAACCGGGTCGACCGGTCTGGGACGACGTCAACGCAGTGGTGAGCCCCGCCTGGTACGACGACCATGTGCTGACGGTCGGATCGGTCGGACCGAACGGCGCGCCTTCGTCATTCACCTTGGCGGGTCCCTGGGTCGACGTCGCCGCCCCCGGCGAGCGGGTGGTGTCGCTGGATCGTGACGGTGACGGTCTCGTCGCCGTGACTCCGACGGCTTCGGGTGAGAAGCCGCTCGCGGGAACCAGTTACGCCGCTCCCGTGGTCACGGGTGTCGTCGCACTTCTGCGGTCGCGCTCACCGCAGTTGACGGCCCGTGAGGTCATGCGGCGCATCGAGGACACGGCCCACCACCCCGCCGCCGGGTGGGACCCCCAGGTCGGCCATGGCGTCGTCGATGTGCTCGCGGCGGTGACCGGTGGCGGCCCAACCGGCGCGCACTCCGAGCACCCGGCCACGGTATCGCTGCCCCGGCCGTCGCCGACCGACGAACAGGCGGCGAGCGTCGCGGTGCGCGGCGCAGCCCTCTGCCTGGCTGCCGCAACGGCCGTCATCGTAATGACGTTGTCGTCCAGACGGTTACGGCGCTCCGGATCCGTCCCGCGCGACTGAGGCGGCATCGACACTCAGCTCCGGCCCGCGCGGCAACCGGGCCAGCAGCGGCCACGGTGCGGGCACCGGGTCGCCGGTCAGCCCGAGACGCCGAGCCGTCTCCTCGTCGCGGATGCCAAAGACTGCACCCGCATCGTTGACCATGAACAGCGTTCCGGTGCGTGCACCGTCACCGCTCACCCCCACCGCCCGCACATATGCGCTGCGGCCCCCGCTCATCGCAAAGCCGTCGATCGCGGTGCCGTCGTCGTCGGCCTGGGCCAGCCGCACCGCGGGCACATCGGGTACCGCGTCGACGGTAATCGTCTCCGTCACGACGGACTTTGCGCTCGCCGACCAGGACCACCGTCCGCACACCACCGGATCGTCGATCGGATGCGCGCGATCGGGAAAGTGTCCTACGGGCAACTCTCCCACGACGGGGACGGTGCCGATGATGCCCGGCTCGACGGTGACGATCTCGTGCGCGTGCTGAGGCTGAGTGAATCGAATGAGGTCGGCCGCCACCATCCCGATCCGCTGCACTCCCGCTCCCAGCACCACGTAGTGCTCCCACGCCTCGGCACGCGGTACCCGGATCACGGCTCCGATCCGCAACCGGTGCAACGGCGCCGGCGCGGGCGCACCGGCGTCGCGGATGGCGGGCGCCTTGATCTCGGGCACCTCCGGCACGGTGTCGAGCAATGCGCGTGTAACCGGCCGCGGCACAACGCCGTCGAGCGCGAGCGCACGGACGACCGCCGGGCTGCGCAGGTCGACCTTCGCGCGTCGACCATCGAAGAGCAGGTACGTTTGCGCCTCGTCTGCCGAACTGACCAGTACGCCACCCTCAGCGGCGCGTGTGTCGCCCACAGACCCGATGAGTACGGTCGATGACCCCGAATCGTCCTCGCACACCATCCATGTCGATTCGTCGCCGGTCAGCGGCGAGCCGATCGCATCGGGAGCGCCCGGGATGCCGAGCGCCGCGCCCCTGGGGGCGGCCCCGACGGCCGAGCCGCTGACGAGCCGGGGCTTGGCGGTCGAACCGGCGATCAACCGAGCCGACGCGAGGTTCGGCACCGGGTGCAGGGTCCGGTCGACCCGCACGTACAGGGCGCCGCTGTCGCGCACCATCACGATCGGGTCATCGCCGAGTGCCCCTCGCGGCTGCAGGAACGCCAGGACGGCGGCGACCCCGAGCCCGATGACCGCAAGGATCGAGCCGGTAAGCAGCGAAAGCGCCTGTGCGCGCATGGGATCATCGACCATCCGCACATCGCCGCGAACCAGTGCGTGTTCCAAGCGCCGCAGCAGGAACCGGTGCGCGCTGATCTGCACGCCGGTGGTCGATCGCCCCGTCATCACTCCCCCACGGAAAGCCTAAGGGCCGCGAAGAGTCCCGATCGTCACCGCTTTCGGGCTCGACGCTCCCGATACGCCGCCACGTGCTGGCGATTGCCGCAGTTGCCGGTGTCGCAGAACTTTCCCGACCGATTGCGGGACAGGTCGACCAGAACCGCGTCGCAGTCGGATGCCGCGCAGATCTTGAGCCGGCGCAGTTCGCCGATGCGGATGAGGTCCGCCAGGGCCATCGCCATCTCGGCCCCCATGCGCTGCCACAGCGGGTCGTCGACCGATGCCAGGTGCAGGTGCCACTCCGGCATCTCCGGATGCCGCGTCAGCCACGGCGAGGCGTTCGTGTCGCTGAGCAACGCGTTGACCTGATCCACCGTGCTTTCCTCGTCGTCGGCGAGCGCCCAGATCCGACCGAGCCGCTCCCGCAGGCCGTGGACGGACGCGAGTTCGGCGTCGTCGTAGTCGCGTCGGCCCGTCCAGCCGAAGCTGTCGAGGTACTCGTTCAGCGAGGCCATGTCCCCGATCCGCTCACCGTCGACACGGTCGCTGTTGATCAGGACGCACGCGGCCCGCAGGGTGAGCTCGGTGTCATGACTGAAAAGCATTTGACTCATGACGCCTCTCCTCGCTAGTGTCAGGACCGTAGTTCATTTTACTCATTACATCCCCGGAGGTGCGGTCATGGCCGTGACGAGTTCCGGTGCGCGGCCAGCCGCCGACCACTTCCGACTCGGGCTGGCCCTCGCGGTGGGTTCGGCGGTCGCGTTCGGCTCATCGGGGCCGTTCGCGAAGGCGCTGATGGAGGCGGGCTGGACCCCCACCGCCGCGGTCGTCGCCCGGCTGGCGGGTGGCGCGCTGGTGATGGCGCTGTTCGCGACCGTCGTCAGGCGCGGATGGGTCCGCGAGGCGCTGCGCCACCCCACCACGGTGCTGGCGTACGGGGTGGTGCCGATCGCCGGCGCCCAGCTGTTCTACTACAACGCCGTCGCGCACCTCTCGGTCGGCGTCGCGCTGCTGCTCGAGTACACCGCGCCCGTCCTCGTCGTGACATGGGTATGGGCCACCACCCGGCGCCGCCCGACCACGTTGACGCTGGCAGGTGTCGCGCTGGCGGTCGCCGGGATCACCCTGGTGCTCGACGTGTTCTCGGGCGCCCACATCGACCTCGTCGGCGTCGGCTGGGGCCTGGCGGCGGCCCTGTGCGCCGCCGGGTACTTCGTGATGTCGGCCAACGTCGGCTTCACTGCCGACGGTGATGACGGGATCCACCCCGTCACACTGTCCGCCGCCGGGCTGGTCGTCGGTTCGGCCGCCGTCACCCTCCTCGGCCTGACCGGAGTGATGCCGCTGACGTTCACCGCCAACGACACTGTCGTCGCCGGGTACACCACGTCGTGGGCGGTGCCGGTCATCGCCCTGGGCATCGTCGCCACCGCGATCGCCTACACGCTGGGCATCATGGGCATCGCCCGGCTGCGGCCCCGCTTCGCGTCGCTCGTCGGCCTGTCCGAGGTCATGTTCGCGGTGCTGGCGGCGTGGATCCTGCTCGGCGAGGCGATCTCCCCGACCCAGGCGTTCGGTGGCGCCATCGTCCTGGCCGGGCTGGCGTTGGCCCGGGCCGGCGACCGCTCTGAAGCGGTTGCCAATGCGAGCTGGCCGGAGGGCCCGCTCGAGGAGACGCCCGCCCGAGCGAACTGTTAGCCCCCGGACCCCTCGGTATGTGAGTATGTCCGCGTGACTTTGCTGCGCGTGACGGCCCGACTGGCGGCCGCGGCCGTCCTCGGCGCGCTCGCCGGCGGTGCGGCCCCGCTGGCGGCCGCCCAACCAGGTCCCCTGCCCGGCCCCGTGGACCCCGGTTACCCCGGGTACGGCGCAACCTCGTCGTCGTGCAGCGACATCGAGGTGATCTTCGCGCGCGGCACCGACGACACCCCGGGCCTCGGCACTCCAGGCACCGCGTTCGTCAACGCACTGCGGGGCCTGAAGAGCGGGAGCACGATCAGCACCTACGCGGTCAACTACCCCGCGTCCTACGACTTCCTGGCCGCCGCCGACGGCGCGACTGACGCCACCAACCGCGTCGCGATGCTCTCGCAGCAGTGCCCGAGCACCCGCATCGTGCTCGGCGGCTACTCGCAGGGCGCGGCGGTCGTCGACATGCTGGCGGGGGTGCCGCCGTTGGGCAACAAGATCGGCTCGATCGGGTCGGCTCCGCCGTTGCCGGGCAGCCTGGTGCCCAACGTGGCCGCCGTCGCGGTGTTCGGCAACCCGGCGGCCAAATTCAGCAACCCGATCACCAAGTCGGTGTTCGCGGGCCGGGCGATAGACCTGTGCAAGGACGGCGACCCGATCTGCTCCCGCGGCCGTAACCCGTTCGCGCACAACGACTACGTCACCGCCGGACTGGTTCAGGAGGCCGCGAACTTTGTCGCCGGACTCGTCTGAGTCCGCGCGGCGATATCATCTCGTCCCGTGAATTTCGCGCGCCCTCATCGTCGGTTCGCCGCCGCAGCCGTCATCGCGGCGATCGGCCTGATCCCCTCGCTGCTGCAGCCAGCGACCGTTTCGGCGCAGGGCTGCTCCGACGTCACGGTGGTGTTCGCCCGCGGCACCGGTGAACCACCGGGTATCGGTCGCGTCGGCCAGGCGTTGGTCGACGCCCTGCGTCCTCAGCTCGGGGGCCGGACCCTGTCGGCATACGGGGTGGCCTATCCGGCCACCTACGACTTCGCGCTGGCCGCAGACGGTGCCGCCGACGCGGCGGCGTTCATCTCCAACACCGCACAGTCGTGCCCGGACTCGCGCATCGTGCTGGGCGGGTTCTCGCAGGGCGCCGCGGTCGTCGACATGCTCGCCGGGGTGCCGCCGCTGGGTAACCGGCTCGGCGCCCTGGGGCCGGTGCTGCCGCCGAACGTCGCACCCAACGTCGCCGCGGTGGCGGTGTTCGGTAACCCCGCCACGAAGTTCGACAACCCGATCACCTCGGCTCCGTTGTTCGGGGGACGCGCGATCGACCTGTGCACCGACGGCGACCCGATCTGCTCCCGAGGCCGCAATCCGTTCGCTCACAGCGATTACGTCGGAGCCGGAATGGCGAACCAGGCTGCGGATTTCGTGGCGCGGCTGGTCTGACATCACAGCACGCGCGCCGGATTACCTTCCTGCGCGTTGATTAGGTCCTATAAGATCGGCGAGGTGCTAAACGATCTTGTTCGCTGTTGGGGACGCCGGGGGATGCTGCTCGCCGGAGCGCTCGCACTCGCCGTAGCGGGTCTGATCGCGCCTGTGCCGCAAGGCAGCCCGGGGCTCGTGCCCGTCGCAGCCGCACAGTCGTGCCCGCCTGTCGAGCTGATCTTCGCGCGCGGCCGCACCGAAGCACCCGGTGCCGGCGTGATCGGCAACGCGCTCATCAGCGCGCTGCGCAGCAAGACCAGCAAGAACATCAGTCTCTACTCCGTGCAGTACCCGGCCGACACCGAGGTCGACATCGGCGCCAATGACATGAGTTCACGGATCCAAGACATGGCGGCCCGGTGCCCCGACACCCGGCTGGTGCTCGGTGGGTACTCCCTGGGCGCCGCGGTGACCGACGTCGTGCTGGCCGCGCCGATCGCCGCGTTCGGGTTCAAGAAGCCGCTGCCCCAGGGCATGGACACCCACATCGCCGCGGTCGCGCTGTTCGGCAACGGCGCGGCGTGGGTCGGCCCGATCACGAATTTCAGCCCGCTCTACCGCGAGCGCACCATCGAGCTGTGCCACGGTGCCGACCCGATCTGCAACCCCGCCGAGCCCAAGACCTGGGAGGGCAACTGGCCCGACCACGCCGCGAGGGCGTACGTCAACGCAGGCATGGTCAACCAGGCGGCCGACTTCATCGCGGGGCGTATCTAGTCGACGACCCGCAGGTCGCGGGTCACCTTGGTCCTGGCCTCGAGTTGATCGTCGGGCGGATAGTCCACACTGACGAGCGTCAACCCCTGCGGCGGCGCCGACGCGAATTCGCTGGACCGTCGCTCGGCCGTCAACAGCCCCGCGCACCAATCGGGTTCGCGGCGGTGTTCACCGACCGCCAGCAGCGCCCCGACGAGGGAGCGGACCATCGACCAGCAGAACGCATCGGCGGTGACGTGCGCGGTGACCCGGGTGCCCTCGCTCGACCAGTCCAGCCGCTGCAGGTCACGGATGGTGGTGGCACCCTCGCGGTGCCGGCAGAAGGCGGCGAAATCGTGCAGCCCCAATAGTTTCCGGGACGCCTCGGTCATCGCCTCCACGTCGAGCGGACGCGGCCAGGCGGTCACGTAACGTGCCTCGTGCGGTTCGACACCGTACGGCGCCGTCGACAGCCGATACACGTAGTGCCTGCGCAGCGCGGAGAACCGGGCGTCGAAACCAGGGGCGGCACGCGCGATCTGCAGCACGCGGACATCGGCCGGCAGGAACCGCCCGAGGCGACGCACCAACGGCAGGAACTCGCCGTCGCCGGGCCGCGGTGTACGCGGATACGCGTGCGCCAGGGCGTCTTCCGGCACGTCGACGTGGGCGACCTGTCCGGTCGCGTGCACCCCGGTGTCGGTGCGTCCCGCCGCGCGGGTCACCACCGGAGTGCGGAACACCGTCGACAGCGCCTCGTCGATGACGCCGGCGACCGTGCGCTGTCCGGCCTGAACGGCCCAACCCGCGAATTCGGTTCCGTCGTAGGCGATGTCGAGCCGAAGACGAACGAGCCCGCCACCGGAATCGATGGCGGGCCCGCTCATGGCGTCCTCAGGACTTGTCGTCATCCTTGTCGGCTTCGGCCTCGACTTCCGAGGACTCGGCCTTGGCCTCCTCGACCGACTCGTCCTCGGTGGGACCCTCGGCGGCCTCCGGCTCGACCGCGGCCTGCGGCGCGGCTGCCGCCGCGACCGGCTGCTCGGTCTTCGAGCCCGCCGCGCCGGACTGGATGTCTCCGCCGGAGCGGCTCCGGCGGGCACGGTCGGCCTCGGAGGTCACCGTCTTCTCCCGCACCAGCTCGATGACCGCCATGGGAGCGTTGTCGCCCTTGCGGTTCTCGACCTTGATGATGCGGGTGTAGCCGCCCTCACGGTCGGCGAAGAACGGGCCGATCTCGGCGAACAGCGTATGCACGATGTCCTTGTCGCGGATCTTCTTCATCACCTCGCGCCGGTTGTGCAGCGTGCCCTTCTTGGCGTGCGTGATGAGCTTCTCCGCGTAAGGACGCAACGCCCGCGCTTTGGGCTCGGTCGTCTTGATGCGGCCGTGCTCGAAAAGCGACGTGGCCAGGTTGGCCAGGAGCGCCTTCTGGTGCGAGGACGACCCGCCGAGGCGAGGGCCCTTGGTGGGCTTGGGCATTGCGACTATCTCCTAAATGGGGCCGGCCCCCGTATCAGGTAGGGCCGGGACGGTTTGTGCTTAGAGCTGTTCGGTTTCGGCGTAGTCCTGGTTGTCGTCCAGGTCGTAGCCGGCATCGCTGTTCCAGGTGCCGGTGGCGACGTCGTAACCGGCGACCTCGGACGGGTCGAACGAGGCGGGGCTGTCCTTGAGCGAAAGGCCCAGCTGGTGCAGCTTGATCTTCACCTCGTCGATGGACTTCTGGCCGAAGTTGCGGATGTCCAGCAGATCGGACTCCGTGCGAGCGACCAGTTCGCCCACGGTGTGCACGCCTTCGCGCTTGAGGCAGTTGTACGACCGCACCGTGAGGTCCAGATCGTCGATCGGCAGCGCGAAGCTGGCGATGTGGTCGGCCTCGGCCGGCGACGGCCCGATCTCGATGCCCTCGGCCTCGACGTTGAGTTCCCGTGCCAGACCGAACAATTCGACCAGCGTCTTACCCGCCGAGGCGAGCGCGTCACGCGGGGTGATCGAATTCTTGGTCTCGACATCGAGGATCAGCTTGTCGAAGTCGGTGCGCTGCTCGACGCGGGTGGCCTCCACCTTGTAGGTGACCTTGAGCACCGGCGAGTAGATCGAATCGACCGGGATCCGGCCGATCTCGGCGCCGGAGGCCTTGTTCTGCACGGCGGGAACGTAACCGCGACCGCGCTCGACGACGAGCTCGACCTCGAGCTTGCCCTTGTCGTTGAGGGTGGCGATGTGCATCTCGGGGTTGTGCACCGTCACGCCGGCCGGCGGAACGATGTCACCCGCGGTGACCTCACCCGGCCCCTGCTTGCGCAGGTACATGGTGACCGGCTCGTCCTCTTCCGACGAGACGACCAGGCCCTTGAGGTTCAAGATGATGTCGGTGACGTCTTCCTTGACACCGGGCACCGTGGTGAACTCGTGCAGCACCCCGTCGATGCGGATGCTGGTGACCGCCGCGCCCGGGATGGACGACAGCAGCGTGCGCCGAAGCGAATTGCCAAGGGTGTAACCGAAACCGGGCTCCAGGGGTTCGATGACGAACTGAGAGCGGTTCTCGGCCTTGACCTCTTCGGACAGTGTGGGTCGCTGAGAAATCAGCATGTGTTTCTTTCCTCCTCTACGGCACCCGCTATTTGATGCCGCAAATCCCTACCGCCATCCAAGCGGCGGGAAGACTACTTCGAGTAGAGCTCGACGATCAGCTGCTCGGACAGCGGGACGTCGATCTGCGCGCGCTCGGGCAGCTGGTGCACCAGGATGCGCTGACGCTCACCGACGACCTGCAGCCAGGACGGAATCGGCCGCTCGCCCGCGGTCTCCCGGGCGATCACGAACGGATCGGTGTTGAGCGACTTTTCCTTCACGTCGATGATGTCGTACTGCGACACCCGGTAGCTCGGGATGTCGACCTTGACACCGTTGACCAGGAAGTGCCCGTGGCTGACCAGCTGGCGCGCCATCCGGCGGGTGCGGGCCAGGCCGGCGCGGTAGATGACGTTGTCCAGCCGGCTCTCCAGGATGCGCAGCAGGTTGTCACCGGTCTTGCCCGGCAGACGGTTGGCCTCTTCGTAGTAGCGACGGAACTGCTTCTCCATCACTCCGTACGAAAAGCGGGCCTTCTGCTTCTCCTGCAACTGCAGGCGGTATTCGCTCTCCTTGATCCGCGCACGGCCGTGCTGGCCGGGCGGGTAGGGGCGCTTCTCGAACGACTGATCGCCGCCGACCAGGTCGACGCCGAGGCGGCGTGACTTGCGGGTCGCGGGTCCGGTGTAACGAGCCATGTCTGTTTCTCCCTCGTCCTACTAGACCCGGCGCCGCTTCGGCGGACGGCATCCGTTGTGCGGCTGCGGCGTGACATCGGCGATCGCGCCGACCTCGAGGCCGGCGGCCTGCAACGACCGGATCGCGGTCTCGCGGCCCGAGCCCGGGCCCTTGACGAACACGTCGACCTTCTTCACGCCGTGCTCCTGCGCCTTGCGGGCGGCGTTCTCGGCCGCCAGCTGCGCGGCGAACGGCGTCGACTTACGCGAGCCCTTGAAGCCCACGTGGCCCGACGACGCCCACGCGATGACGTTGCCCGACGGGTCGGTGATGGTCACGATCGTGTTGTTGAACGTGCTCTTGATGTGTGCGGCGCCGTGCGGGACGTTCTTCTTTTCCCGGCGACGGGTCTTCTGACCCTTCTTGGGGGCGGCCGTCTTTTTAGCTGGAGGCATCTACTTACCTGGCCTTCTTCTTACCCGCGATGGTGCGCTTCGGGCCCTTGCGGGTGCGCGCGTTGGTCTTGGTCCGCTGGCCGCGCACCGGGAGGCCACGGCGGTGCCGCAGGCCCTGGTAGCAGCCGATCTCGATCTTGCGGCGGATGTCGGCCTGCACCTCGCGGCGCAGATCGCCCTCCACCTTGAGGTTCGCTTCGATGTAATCGCGCAGCTGGGTCACCTGATCATCGGTCAGGTCCTTCGTGCGCAGGTCCCGGCTGATGCCGGTGGCGTCCAGGATCTCCTGGGAGCGGGTACGGCCGACGCCGTAGATGTAGGTCAGGGCGATCTCCATGCGCTTATCGCGCGGAAGATCAACGCCCACGAGACGTGCCATCAGGCAGTGTTCCTTCTTCTATGCGGAGGTCTTGTCCCAGTCCGTTCCCGCTGTCTCGGGGTCCGGCCTCCGTGCCGGACGTTCAGAGTCGTTGGCTCTTCGCCTGACGGCTCATCGCAAGCGGCGTATCCGCTCAGTGGTACCGGGATTTCGTCATTCAGTTGTCTGGCAGCAGCGCGTTCTAGCCTTGGCGCTGCTTGTGGCGCGGATCAGAGCAGATCACCATGACCCGCCCATGCCGGCGGATCACCCTGCACTTATCGCAAATGGGCTTGACGCTCGGGTTCACCTTCACGGCGTTCGATCCTGTTCTTCCGAAGTGTCTTTACTTGTACCGGTAAACGATGCGGCCCCGGGACAGGTCGTAGGGAGACAGCTCCACCACGACGCGATCCTCGGGCAGGATGCGGATGTAGTGCTGCCGCATCTTGCCGCTGATGTGGGCAAGGACCTTGTGTCCGTTCTCCAGCTCAATGCGGAACATCGCATTGGGCAGGGGTTCGACCACGCGACCCTCGACCTCTATGGCACCGTCTTTCTTGGCCATTGTGTTTCGGAGATCCTCCGTGTCCTGATCGTTGGCGCCTGCTGGGACAGCAAACGCTCCGACCACAGAACGTGAGCCAGTAGCCAGAAATTCCTGAACAGGGGCACGCAAAGAGTCGGCGCGGTCGCCGCACCGTTGGTAAAGAATACCCGCTGACCACCGGATGACCAAAATGCGCCGGCACCGCCCCACCCACTGTCGCCGACCATCAGCATCGCGCCCGGTGAGCCGGGAAATCTCGCCCCGATATCGGCTGGACGATAGGCGCATACTTATACGCGATGACCGGCCCCTCGCCCCAGCCCCGTAAACCCGTCATATTGAGCGTGGACGACGACCCGGCGGTGTCGCGTGCCGTCGCACGCGACCTGCGCCGCCACTACGGCGAGGGGTTTCGGATCGTGCGCGCAGAGAACGGCCCCGACGCTCTCGAGACGCTCAACGAACTCAAGCTGCGCGGTGAGACCGTCGCCGTGTTCGTCGCCGACTACCGGATGCCGCAGATGAGCGGGATCGAATTCCTCGAAGAGGCGATGGACATCTTCCCGATGGCCCGCCGGGTGCTGTTGACCGCATATGCCGACACACATGCCGCAATCGACGCCATCAACGTCGTCGATCTCGACCACTACCTGCTCAAACCGTGGGACCCGCCGGAGGAGAAGCTCTACCCGGTCATCGACGCGCTGATCGAGGCGTGGCGCGAGACCGGCGACCGCGCCATCCCGCACACCAAGATCATCGGCCACCCGTGGAACGCGCGCTCGTCGGAGGTTCGCGAGTTCCTCGCCCGCAACCGGCTCTACTACACGTGGTTCCGCGCCGACGAGCCCAAGGGCAGACAGCTGCTCGACGCCGCGGGTCTCGACGGGCTGACGCTTCCGGTGGTGATCACCGAGCAGGGCGAGACGCTGGTCGCGCCCGACGACGCCGAACTCGGCGCGACGCTCGGCCTGTCCACCACCCCCGCGGAGGACTTCTACGACCTGGTCGTCATCGGCGGCGGCCCGGCGGGCCTGGCGGCGGCGGTCTACGGCGCCTCCGAGGGCCTCAAGACCGTGCTGATCGAACGCACGGCCACGGGTGGGCAGGCCGGACAGAGCTCGCGGATCGAGAACTACCTGGGCTTTCCCGACGGCGTGTCCGGCTCCCAGCTCGCCGAGCGGGCACGCAGGCAGGCCGAGAAGTTCGAGGCCGAGCTCATCACCGCAGCCGAGGTCAGCGCGCTCGAGATCGACGGCAACGCACGCACCGTCCACCTGTCCGACGGCAGATCGATCGGGACGCGGGCGGTGATCCTCGCGATGGGCGTCGAGTACCGCCAGCTGCCCGCCGAGGGCTGCTCCGACCTGACCGGTGCGGGCGTCTACTACGGGGCCACGTCGTCGGTGGCCGCCGAATGCGAGGACGAGGAGGTCTTCGTCATCGGCGGCGCGAATTCCGCAGGCCAGGCCGCGATGTTCCTGGCGCGCACGGCGAAGAAGGTGAGCATCGTCTGCCGCCGCACGCTGGAGGACTCGATGTCCTACTACCTGATCCAGCAGATCAGGGCGACCGACAACATCCGCGAACTGCCGTACACCGCCGTGCACAAGGTCGAGGGCAACGGCCACCTCGAACGCATCTGCCTGGAGAACCTGCAAACCGGTGAGCGGGAGGAACACACCTGCGGGCGGATGTTCATCTTCATCGGGGCCGAACCCCGCACCGACTGGGTCGAACAGGCCGGCATCGCCCGCGACGACCACGGATTCATCCTCGCCGGGCCCGATCTGCGCAACGTCGCCGGCTGGACGCTGGATCGTCCGCCGCACCACCTGGAAACAAGCGTGCCCGGTGTGTTTGTTGCAGGAGATGTGCGTTCCGAATCCGCCAAGAGGGTGGCGGCCGCCGTCGGCGAAGGGTCGATGGCGGTGATGTTGGTGCACCGATACCTGGCGGAGGCGTGATGGGCGACAAGAAACACGAGTGCCTTCCGGACGAACTGCGCACGCTGTTCCTCTTCGAGGCGCTCACCGACCGGCAACTGCAGATCCTGTGCGACAACGGCCACATCGCGACGTTCGAACCCGGCCCGGTGTGCACCGAGGGCGACCCCGCGACGTGCTTCTACGTCCTACTCGACGGTGAACTGGTGATGTCCAAGCGCTCGGGCGGGGTGGACATCGAGACGGGCCGCACCTCCCAGCGCGGGGTGTACTGCGGCGCCTGGTCGGCCTACGTCCCGGGTGAAGAGCACCTCTACGAAGCCTCCGTCCGCGTCACGAGGCCGTCCCGGTTCTTCGTCCTCGACGCCGACGCCTTCGCGAAGTTCATGCAGTCGGAGTTCCCGATGGCCGTGCACCTGCTCGAGGGTCACCGCGTCGGCGGCCGCCGGCAGAGCCAGATCCTCGGTCAGCGCGAGAAGCTGCTGGCGCTGGGCACCATCACCGCGGGGCTGACCCATCAGCTCAACAATCCCGCGGCCGCCGCGGCCCGCGCCGTTGCCGACCTTCGCGAGGGCGTCGGCAAGATGCGGCACAAGCTCGCGATGCTGGCCGACGGCAAGTTCACCCCGGAAGCGCTGCGGGTGCTGGTGCGGATTCAGGACGAGGTCGCCGAGCAGGTCGCCAAGTCGAAGGCGCAGGAGCTCACCGCGCTGGAGCTCTCCGACCGCGAGGAGCAGATCGGCGACTGGCTCGAAAGCCGCGGTATCGCCAGTGCGTGGGATTACGCGCCGACGTTCGTCGAGGCGGGCCTCGACCTCGACTGGCTCGAACGAGTACAGGCCTCGATCGACGACGTCGACTGCTCTGCCACGCTGCAGAGCGCACTGGGCTGGTTGAAGTACACAATCGACGCCGAGCTGCGGATGAACGAGATCGCCGACGCCAGCAAGCGGATCTCCGCGCTGCTGGCCGGCGCCAAGCAGTACTCCCAGATGGACCGCAGTGAGTACCAGGCCGCCAACGTCCACGAGTTGATCCACAGCACGATCAAGACGATCTTCGGCGACAAGGTCGGCAAGGACAAGCCGGTGAAGCTGGTGTGGGAGAAGGACACCTCGCTGCCTCAAATATTGTGCTACCCAGGCGATCTCAACGAGGTCTGGACCAACGTCATCGACAACGCGATTCAGGCGATGGACTACGAGGGCACATTGACGATCCGTACGTCGCGCGTGACCGACGAGATGATCCGGGTCGAGATCTGCGATGACGGCCAGGGCATCGCCGTAGAGAACATCGACCGCATCTTCACCCCGTTCTTCACCACCAAACCGTTCGGCCAGGGCACCGGCCTGGGACTGGACCTCGCCCGACGCATCATCGTCGAGAAGCATCACGGCGACATCCGGGTCACGTCCGCACCCGGCGACACCCGGTTCGTCATCGACCTGCCGTTGGTCGCCCCCGCCCCCGAGGCGCCGACACCGACGGAACTTCCCGTCACGGCCGGATAGCCGGAATATCCCGTCGACACCGAGAAGTTGGAGCGAACATGACGAAACCCGATCTCGGTTCCTACGGCGCGTTCGGCCACTACTCCATGTGGCAGCGACTGGCCCCGGAGCAGCTGCGGGCGATCGAAGACCTCGGATACGGCGCGATCTGGGCGGGTGGCTCCCCCGCGGCCGAGTTGGACTGGGTGGAACCGATTCTCGAAGCGACCACCAACCTCAAGCTCGCCACCGGCATCGTCAACATCTGGACCGCCGAAGCCGGTCCGGTCAGCGAGTCGTTCCACCGCATCGAGAAGGCCTACCCGGGACGGTTCCTGCTGGGCATCGGCGTCGGCCACCCCGAGGCCCACACCGAGTACCGCAAACCGTATGACGCGCTCACCGACTACCTCGACAAGCTCGACGAGTACGGGGTGCCGAAGGACCGACGGGTCGTCGCCGCGCTGGGTCCGCGGGTGCTCAAGCTGTCCGCCGAACGCTCCGCCGGCGCGCATCCGTACCTGACGACACCCGAACACACCGCCGAGGCGCGCAAGATCATCGGAGCGGATGCATTCCTCGCGCCGGAACACAAGGTGGTGCTGACGAGGGACGCGGAGCAGGCGCGTGCGGTCGGTCGCAAGGCGCTCGACATCTACCTCAATCTCCGCAACTACCTCAACAACTGGAAGCGCCTCGGATTCACCGACGACGAGATAGCGAAGCCGGGTGGCGACCGGCTTGTCGACTCCGTGGTGGCGTATGGCACCGTCGACGCCATAGCCGCACGACTCGAGGAGCATCACGCCGCGGGCGCCGACCACGTGCCCGTGCAAGTGCTCACCGGACCGGACAAGCTGGTGGACGCGTTGGCGCAGTTGGCGGGTCCGCTCGGCCTGAAGTGACGTCACCACGAAGGGATCCGCATGACTGAGCTCAAGCCCAACCTCGGCCGCTACGGCGTCTGGACGTTCGGGGCACCGAAGCCCGAACAGGCCGTGGAGATCGAGAAACTCGGCTACGGCGCGGTGTGGATCGGCGGATCCCCTGCCGGCAACCTCGAATACGTCGAGCCCATCCTCGAGCGCACCGAGAACCTCACGGTCGCCACCGGCATCATCAACGTGTGGACGGCGCCGGCCGACGAGGTCGCCGAGGCGTATCACCGCGTCGAGGACGCCTATCCGGGCCGCTTCCTGCTGGGCATCGGTATCGGCCACCCCGAACACACCGAGGAGTACCGCAAGCCCTACGACGTGCTCGTCGAATACCTCGACGCGTTGGACGCGAAGAAGGTGCCGACCAGTCGCCGGGTGGTCGCAGCGCTCGGGCCCAAGGTGCTGAAGCTCTCGGCGCAGCGCAGCGCGGGGGCGCACCCGTACCTCACCACCCCACAGCACACCGGAGAGTCGCGAAACCTGCTCGGGCCCACGGTCTTCATCGCACCCGAGCACAAGGTCGTTTTGGCCCGCGACGCCGAGGCGTCGCGCGAGATCGGCAGGCAGACAATCGATTTCTACCTGAACCTGTCGAACTACCTGAACAACTGGAAGCGGCTGGGATTCACCGATGACGACGTCGAGAAGCCCGGGAGCGACCGGTTGATCGACGCGCTCGTCGCGCACGGCACACCCGACTCGATCGCCGCGCGACTCAACGAGCACCTCGACGCCGGTGCCGATCATGTCGCAATTCAGGTGCTCGGCGGCTGGGACGTCCTGATCCCGACCCTTACCGAATTGGCGGGCCCGCTGGGCCTGAAGGGCTGACCGTCGCGGGCGTTCCGCTGAGTCAGAACGGTCGCGCGTTGTATCGGTCGTCGTTGGCGAAGCGCTCGTGGAGGGTGCGCAGCACGGTGGCGCACGCGGCACGGTCGGCGGCGTCAATGCGGTCGAGCACCCGCCGCAGCTCACGACGGCGGTACGCCGTCACCTGCCGGACAATATCGCGGCCCTTGTCCGTCAGCTCCAGGGTCACGACACTGCGGTTGGCGGGATCCCCGCCGCGCATCAGGTAGCCGCGGGCGTGCAACCGGTCGGCCAGGCGGGTCACCGAGGAGCCGACCACGCCGAGCGCAGCGGCACAGGCCGACGATGTCGACGGCCCAGACTGCGCCAGCACGAGCAGTAACCGAAACTGGGGCAGCGACACGTCCACTCGGTCCACGCTGCGCAGTGCGACCCCCACCAGGTCCGCCGTCGCGGCCTCGAACGCCACGAGCTCTTCCACCGGCGTCTTGGTTACGTCCGCCTTCTGCCTGGGCACGCGCCAAGTATCGCATGACGCAAGCCCGCCGACCATCAATTGCTTAAAGCAACCCTTGCACTATGCAAGACAACGTAGCAGAGTGGCACTTGAGTCGATCCAATCTTCAGGGGTGGTGCATGGTGACCCTCTGGCAGAGCCGCCTGCGACTGTCGGGATTGCGGGTGACGAAACCGCGTGTGGCGGTGCTGGCCGAGGTGAGCGAGCAACCACACGCCGACGTGGAGGCAATCACCGCGGGTGCGCGCAAGCGCATCGGATCGCTGTCGACGCAGGCGGTCTACGACGTGTTGTATGCGTTGACGGACGCCGGCCTGTTGCGACGTATCGAGCCGGCCGGCTCGCCGGCCCGCTTCGAGCTCGAGACCGGAGACAACCACCACCATCTCGTCTGTCGGTCCTGCGGCGAGATCGTCGATGTCGAATGCGCGACCGGCGAGAAACCCTGCCTGCGACCTGACGAAGAGTCGGGCTACCTGATCAAGCAAGCCGAAGTGACGTTCTGGGGCATCTGCCCCGAATGCCAAGCCAGCCCAAAGAATTAACAGCCCACGCGATTGGAGATCGGCATGACCACACCACCCTCCGGCTCGACCACCGGGTCCGGCGCCCCCGCCTTCAGCGACCGCAACTCGTTGACGGTCGGCGCAGGCGGCCCGATCGTCCTGCACGACGTGCATTTCCTGGAGCAGATGGCCCACTTCAACCGTGAACGCGTGCCCGAACGCAGCCCCCACGCCAAGGGCTCCGGCGCGTTCGGCGTCCTCAAGGTGACCGAAGATGTCAGCCAGTACACGAAGGCGGCGCTGTTTCAAAGGGGCGCCGAAACCGACTTGCTCGTGCGCTTTTCCACCGTCGCCGGCGAACAGGGCAGTCCGGATACCTGGCGTGACGTTCGCGGTTATGCGATGAAGTTCTACACGTCCGAGGGCAACTACGACATCGTCGGCAACAACACCCCGATCTTCTTCCTGCGCGACCCGATCAAGTTTCCCCACTTCATCAGAAGCCAGAAGCGGTTACCCGACTCCGGGCTGCGCTCGGCTCAAATGCAATGGGATTTCTGGACTCTGAACCCGGAGTCGGCACACCAGGTCACCTACCTGATGGGGCAACGGGGCTTACCGAAAACCTGGCGGCACATGAACGGCTACGGCTCGCATACGTACATGTGGGTCAACGGAGGCGGCGAGAAATTCTGGGTCAAGTACCACTTCCACACCCACCAGGGCATGGAATTCCTCACCAACGATGAAGCCGCGACGATGGCCGGCGAGGACGCCGACTTCCATCGGCGCGACCTCTTCGAGGCCATCGCCCGCGGTGACCATCCGAGTTGGCGCCTCTCGGTGCAGGTGATGCCCTACACCGAGGCCGCGGACTATCGGTTCAATCCTTTTGACCTGACCAAGGTCTGGCCGCACGCGGACTATCCGTTGATCCCGGTCGGCATCTACACGCTCAACCGCAACCCGGAGAACTTCTTCGCCCAGATCGAGCAGGCCGCGTTCTCCCCCGGCAACACCGTGCCGGGCACCGGCCTGTCCCCGGACAAGATGTTGCTGGGGCGCGCCTTCGCCTACAACGACGCTCAACGCAACCGCATCGGAACCAACTTCCACCAGCTGCCGGTCAACCAGCCCCGCGCGGGCGTCGAGACGAACACCTATCTGTTCGACGGGCAGATGACCTACCACCACTCCGGCGCCTCCGCGGTCTATGCACCCAACAGCACCGGTCGCCCCTGGGCCGATACCACCGGCCCGGCAGAGGACGGCTGGGAGGCGGACGGCGAATTGCTGCGCGCGGCGTACGCCCTGCACTCCGAGGACGACGACTTCGGACAGGCCGGCACGCTGGTGCGGGAGGTCTGGGATGACCCGCAGCGCAGCGCTGCGGTCGAGACGATCTCCGGGGCCCTGCTCGGCGGCGTCAGCGGGGACGTCCTGGATCGGGCGCTGCAGTACTGGCGCAACATCGACGCCGATTTCGGCGCTCGCATCGAGAAGGCCGTCCGCGCAGGTGGACAGGCCGAACCGGTGGACGGCATGGGCGAGGCCTAGTCACGAAAACCGCTCCAGCGTCGACTCTTGCGTCGGCTGGCACCGCATTACTAGGATATCCAACTATCTATTCAGTGAGGGGCACGCTCATGACCACCCAGGTTCCGCATTTCATCGACGGCAAGCGCACGAACGGACAGTCGAGCCGCACCGCCGACATCTTCAACCCCAGCACCGGTGAAGTGCAGGCGCAGGTGTCGATGGCCTCGACGGCCGACGTCGACGCGGCGGTCGCCGGCGCGGCCAAGGCGCAGAAGGAATGGGCGGCGTGGAACCCCCAGCGCCGCGCGCGCGTGCTGATGAAGTTCATCGAGCTGGTCAACCAGAACGCCGACGAGCTCGCTCGACTGCTGTCTCTCGAGCACGGCAAAACCCACGCCGACTCGCTCGGCGACATCCAGCGCGGACTCGAGGTCATCGAGTTCAGCGTCGGCATCCCGCACCTGCTCAAGGGGGAATACACCGAGGGCGCCGGCCCCGGCATCGACGTCTACTCGCTGCGACAGCCGCTAGGTGTCGTCGCGGGCATCACACCGTTCAACTTCCCGGCGATGATCCCGCTCTGGAAAGCCGGCCCCGCATTGGCGTGCGGCAACGCCTTCATCCTCAAACCGTCCGAACGTGACCCCTCGGTGCCGCTCCGCCTAGCCGAGCTGTTCCTCGAGGCGGGCCTGCCCCCCGGCGTCTTCCAGGTCGTGCAGGGGGATAAGGAAGCCGTCGACGCCATCCTCGAACACCCGGCGATTCAGGCCGTCGGCTTCGTCGGCAGCTCCGACATCGCGCAGTACATCTATGCGGGCGCGACGGCAAACGGAAAGCGCGCGCAGTGCTTCGGCGGCGCGAAGAACCACATGATCGTGATGCCCGATGCCGATCTCGACCAGGCCGTCGACGCGCTGATCGGCGCCGGCTACGGCAGTGCGGGTGAGCGCTGCATGGCGATCAGTGTCGCGGTACCTGTCGGCGACGAGACCGCAGATCGCCTGCGGGCCAGGCTCGTCGAGCGGATCAACAACCTGCGGGTGGGCCACAGTCTCGACCCGAAGGCCGATTACGGGCCGCTGGTGACCGAAGCAGCGCTTCAGCGCGTGCGCGGCTACATCGACGCCGGTGTCGAGGCGGGCGCCGAGATCGTGGTCGACGGCCGTGAACGCGCCAGTGACGAACTGCAATTCGGTGACGACAGCCTTGAGAACGGCTGGTTCATCGGCCCCACCCTGTTCGACCACGTCACCACCGACATGTCGGTCTACACCGATGAGATCTTCGGACCGGTGTTGTGCATCGTGCGCGCCAAGGACTACGAAGAGGCGCTCGCACTGCCCTCGGAGCACGAGTACGGCAACGGCGTCGCGATCTTCACCCGCGACGGCGACGCGGCCCGCGACTTCGTGTCCCGCGTGCAGGTCGGCATGGTCGGCGTCAACGTTCCGATCCCGGTGCCGGTCGCCTATCACACCTTCGGCGGTTGGAAGCGGTCCGGTTTCGGGGACCTCAACCAGCACGGTCCGCATTCGATCCTGTTCTACACCAAGACCAAGACCGTCACGCAGCGGTGGCCGTCCGGCATCAAGGACGGCGCTGAGTTCGTCCTGCCGACGATGAAGTAGCGCACGAGACCACCGGCAGCATGCACTATTTCGGGCTCGACGACGACGAGCGGGTGATCGCCGAGACGGCGGCCGCGTTCGCCGAGAAGCGGCTCGCGCCGTTCGCGTTGGAGTGGGACAAGACGCACCACTTCCCCACCGACGTGCTGCGTGAGGCCGCCGAGCTGGGCATGGCCGCGGTGTACTGCAACGAGGATGTCGGCGGCAGCGGATTGCGCCGGCTGGACGGCGTGCGGATCTTCGAGCAACTCGCGACGGCGGATCCAACGGTGGCGGCGTTCTTGTCCATTCACAACATGTGCACGTGGATGGTCGACACCTACGGCACCCCCGAACAGCGCAAGAGCCTGGTGCCGCGGTTGGCGTCGATGGAGCTGATCGCCAGCTACTGCCTGACCGAACCCGGCGCGGGCTCCGATGCGAGCGCGTTGCGCACCAAGGCTGTTCGTGAGGGCGACTACTATGTCCTCGACGGGGTCAAGCAGTTCATCTCCGGCGCCGGAGCCTCCGACCTGTACGTGGTGATGGCACGCACCGGCGGCGACGGCCCGCGCGGCATCTCGACGTTCATCGTCGAAAAGGACACGCCCGGGCTGACTTTCGGGGCCGACGAGGAGAAGATGGGCTGGCACGCCCAGCCCACCGCCCAGGTGATCTTCGAGGGGGTCCGGGTCCCGGCCGACGCGATGCTCGGCGGCGTCGACGGTGACGGCACCGGCTTCGGCATCGCGATGAACGGGCTCAACGGCGGCCGGATCAACATCGCCGCCTGTTCGCTCGGTGGCGCCCAGGCCGCCTACGACAAGGCCGTCGCCTACGTCCGCGACCGCGAGGCGTTCGGCGGCGCGCTGCTCGACGAGCCCACCATCCGGTTCACCCTCGCCGATATGGCCACCGCATTGGAAGCCTCGCGAAACCTGTTGTGGCGCGCGGCCACCGCGCTGGACGAGAACCATCCGGACAAGGTCGAGCTGTGCGCGATGGCCAAGCTCCACGTCACCGAGTCCTGCTTCACCGTCGCCGATCAGGCGCTGCAGTTGCACGGCGGCTACGGCTACCTCAACGAGTACGGCCTGGAGAAGATCGTCCGCGATCTGCGGGTGCACCGGATCCTCGAGGGGACCAACGAAATCATGCGCGTGGTCATCGGGCGGTCACAGGCCGCCAAGGTGCGGGCGTCCACATAACGCTGAAAGGGCTTGTGAATGACGACGATCGCGTTCCTGGGGCTGGGCAACATGGGTGGTCCGATGGCGGCCAACCTGGTCGCGGCCGGTCACACCGTCCGCGGGTTCGATCCCGTGCCCGCGCTGAAATCGGCAGCGGCCGAGCGGGGCGTGTCGGTGATCGACAGCGGCGCTGAGGCGGTCACCGACGCCGAGGTCGTGATCACCTCGCTGCCCAACGGCGACATCGTGAAAGCGTGCTACGCCGAGGTGCTACCCGCCGCCAAGACCGACGCGCTGTTCATCGACACCTCGACGATCTCGGTCGACGATGCGCGGTCCATCCACCAGCAGGCGCTCGAGCGTGGCTTCGCACAACTCGACGCCCCGGTGTCCGGCGGGGTGAAGGGCGCGACCGCGGGCATGCTGGCGTTCATGGTCGGCGGTGAGGATTCCGCCGTCGAGCGGGCCAGGCCCGTGCTGGAGCCTCTGGCGGGCAAGGTCATTCACTGCGGCCCGTCGGGCACCGGCCAGGCGGCCAAGCTGTGCAACAACATGGTGCTCGCGGTGGAGCAGATCGCGATCGGTGAGGCCTTCGTGCTGGCCGAGAAGCTCGGCCTGTCGGCGCAGTCCCTGTTCGACGTGATCACCGGCGCCACCGGCAACTGCTGGTCGGTGCACACCAATTGCCCTGTCCCGGGACCGGTTCCGACGTCACCGGCCAACAACGATTTCAAGCCCGGCTTCGCCACCGCATTGATGAACAAGGACCTCGGGCTGGCCATGGCGGCGGTCGAGTCGACGGGTTCGAACGCGCCACTGGGCAGCCACGCCGCCGAGATCTACAAGAAGTTCGCCGCCGACCATGCGGACAAGGACTTCAGCGCGGTGATCGAGCTGCTGCGCGGCAACTGATCACCGGTCGGCCCAGGCGCGCTCGCCGTACCGGTCGAGGTGCGTGACCTGCCCAACCGGCCTGCGGGTGGTGGGCCCGTACCGTCCACGCGGCCAGCCCATCGGCACGACGCACACCGGCGTCACCGTCAGGGGCAGCCCCAGGGTGCGCCGAGCGGAGGTGACGCTCCACAGCGGCAGGGTGATCAGCGACGCGCCGAGCCCCATCGCCCGCGCGGCGAGCAGCAGGTTCTGCACGCTGGGATAGATCGATCCGAAGAACGACGACTCGCCCACAAATGGTGACGGCATGTACGGCAACCGCATACCGCCGCGCAGACACGGCACGACCAGGACCGGGATCTCGCTGAAGTGGTCCACCTGCCATTGCACGGCCCGCAGGATCTTCTGCATCGATTCGTCGCCTGCGGCGAGGCGCCGGCCGATACCGCCGTATAGCGACCACGCCTGCCGATACCGCTTGCCGAGCTGATCCTTGACGGCCTGGTCCTTGACCACGATGAATTCCCAGTTCTGGCCGTTCGATCCGGTAGGCGCTCGGAGCGCCAACTCGATGCACTTCAGCACGACCGCGTCGTCGACGGGGTCGGGCAGCACGCGGCGCACGGCACGTTGGGTCATCATCGCCTCGACCAGCGGCATGTCGAGGCGGGCGAGGGCTTCTTCGGTGGTGGGGATCTCGGCCATGAGTCGAAACTACTCAGCACTACTCAGCGTTGAGTGTTGGCACCGAATGCTCGGCGACCTTCCCGTAGCCCTCGTCGACTCACCGCCGACCGCGCCGAACGGAGCGGTCGTTCCGGTGAATGCTTCGGCTAGGCGGCCGTCTGCTTGCGGCCGCGCGACCAGTTGGCGTGCAGGCGCTGGCAATCGGCGAACCGCAGAGGGTCGGCGCCGGCGAAGTCCGGCCGCACCGCGACCGCAGCCGGGATCTCGGGCGTGCCCTCCCCCGTGATCACCAGGGTCGGCATTCCGGCGGTGTTCGCCGCCCGCAGTCCCGACGCCGAGCCGGTGATCGCGAACGCCTCGTCGGCGGACAGGCCGAGCTCCCACAGCGCGTGTCGGTGGGCCTCCGCATCGGGCATCGGTTTGACGACGTCCTCGGCGGCGACCACGACCTCGACGAGGCCTTCACCGACCAGCTGGCGCACCAGCGGTTCGGCCCAGCCGCGCTGGCCGTTCACCACGACGGCCACCTGCGCACCGCCGCCGACGGCGTCCATCACGAAGTCGACGAGGCCGGCGCGCGGGGCCAGGTCCCGCTCGAGAATCAGCTCGTCGAACAGCATGGACTTGGTGTTGTAGATCTCGTCAGCCAGCAGCTTGGTCAGCACATCGGCCTCGGTGGCCACGCAGCGCTTGCGCAGTTCGGCCGCGACCCGTTGCCGCTCGTCGGTGAGCGCGAGCAGTTGCCGGTAGCGCGGCACCGACCACTGGAAATCCAGTCCATGCGCCTCGAAGGCGGCGTTGTAGGCGACCCGGTGGCCGTCGATCTCGATGTCGGTCAACGCGTCGAGGTCGAACACCAGACCGCACGCCGCACTGCGCGAACCGGGAGGCGCACAGTCCCACCAGAACCGGCCCGCCCGCCACGTCGTCTCCTGCGTTGTCGGCATAGGTAAAGAGTGGCCGCCATCACACGCCTGGGCCTCCCCCAATTGGGGGATCCTCGGTGCGGATTCCTCCCGCCACGCGCCGACAACCTGCTTCACCTGGGAAATGACGCCTCTAAGGTGGGGGGATGCCGAGCAGCCCACCGGTGCGTCTTGTGCTGGTCGACGACCACGAGATGGTCATCGAGGGCCTCAAGGCCATGCTGGCGGCGTTCTCCGACCGGGTGCAGGTCGTCGGGCAGGCCGTAGGTGCCGAACGCGCGGTCGCGGTGATCGACGATCTCGACCCCGACATCGTCCTGTGCGACGTGCGGATGCAGGGGGCGAGCGGGCTGGACCTGTGCGCCGAACTGCGCCACCGCAACGCCGGACGCAAGATCGTCATGCTCTCGGTCTACGACGACGAGCAGTACCTGTTCCAGGCCCTCCGGGTGGGGGCGTCCGGTTATCTGCTCAAGAGCATCAGCAGCGATGAGTTGGTCCGTCAGCTGGAGTTCGTGCACCGCGGCGAAACCGCCATCGATCCGGGCATGGCGGCCAGGGCCGTCGACACCGCGGCTCGGCTGCAACGCGACGAGTTCTGGCCGGGCGCGCGCCAGGGCCTGACCCAGCGCGAGAGCGAGATCCTCTCGCTCGTCGTCAACGGGCTGTCGAACCGGGCTATCGCCGCCAAGCTCGTGATCGGCGACGAGACAGTGAAGACGCACCTCAGCTCGATCTACCGCAAGCTGGGCGTCAACGACCGCACTGGCGCCGTCGCGACCGCTCTTCGCGAAGGAATCTTCAAGTGACCACGACACCGGGCTCGTCGGACGCGGTGCACGATCTCAGCCAGTACGCGCTGGCCGCCGACCGCGAGCTGGCGCTGCTGCGCGAGCTGATCCAGGCGGCATCGAAAGGGCCGGGTGTCGAACCGCTGGCCGCCGCGGCCGCGCGGATGATCACCGCGGCGACGGCCAGCGATGTGTGCTTCGTCCACGTGCTCGACGACAGCGACCGCTCACTCACGCTGGCGGGCGCCACCCCGCCCTTCGACGCCGAGATCGGCAAGATCAGACTGCCGCTGGGACAAGGCATCTCCGGCTGGGTGGCGAGTCACCGCGAACCCGTGGTGATCACGCAGGACAAGGAGTCCGACCCGCGCTACATGCCGTTCCAGTCGCTGCGGGGTTCGGATTTCACGTCGATGGTGTCGGTGCCGATGGAGACCGATCCGGGCGGCCTGGTCGGCGTGCTCAACGTGCACACCGTCGAGCGCCGCGAGTTCACCGACCGTGACGTCGAACTGCTGGTGGTGATCGGCAGGCTCATCGCGGGCGCCATGCACCAGGCCCGGCTGCACCGGCAGCTGGTGGCCCGCGAGCGCGCGCACGAGAACTTCGTCGAGCAGGTGATCGAGGCTCAGGAGCTCGAAAGGCGCCGTCTCGCAGGCGATATCCACGACGGCATCTCACAACGGCTGGTGACGCTGTCCTACCGGCTGGACGCCGCGACCCGGTCCGACGACCCCGCGATCGTCGCCGAACAACTCGGCAAGGCGCGCGAACTCGTCGACCTGACGCTTCAGGAGGCGCGGGCGGCGATCAGCGGGCTGCGCCCGCCGGTCCTCGACGACCTCGGACTGGCCGGCGGTCTGGCCAGCCTCGCCCGGTCGATACCGCAGATCGGTATCGACGTCGACCTCGCCGAGCGCCGGCTGCCCGACCACATCGAGCTCGCCCTGTACCGGATCGCCCAGGAGTGCCTGCAGAACGTGGTCAAACACGCCAAGGCGACATCGGCGCGCCTGATGTTCACCGTCGATTCCGGTGACAACGGCGATGTCGCGCGGCTCGAGATCGTCGACGACGGAATCGGTTTCGACACTTTCGAGCATCCGCTGGGTGGCGACGACATGGGCGGCTACGGCCTGCTGTCGATGGCCGAGCGCGCCGAGATCGTCGGCGGCCGGCTCAATATCCGGTCGCGCCCGGGCGCGGGCACCGCGGTGACGGCGACCATCCCGCTGCCGTCGGTGCCGGACTAGGGCCGATCACTCCAAAGTGCAGTCCTTGGCCCGATGCTCCTCGATCGCGGCGATCACGTCTTCGGACATCTCGCGAATCGCCGCCAGCCGTTTCGGGCCGAGCACGTCGATGAACAACTCCCGCACCCGCGCGGCATTTGCGGGTGCCGACGCCTTGATCGCGTCACGCCCGGCCTCGGTCAGCACGATGTCCGGATAGCGAGCACCCGAGTCTTCGCGGCGGATCATCCCGCGCTTCTCCATCCGGCGCAGGTGATGCGACAACCGGGTCTTCTCCCAATGCGTGGCCCTGCCCAGTTCATACGCCCGCATCCGACCCTTCGGCGCTTCGGATAGGTTGACCAGGATCTCGAAATCGGAGTCCGACAACCCGAAATCCCGCTGCAGGTGGGCCACCAGGTGACGCTCCAGCCCGTGGCGCATCGCGACGAACGCACGCCAGGCGTCCAGTTCTTCCTGCGACAGCCGCCCTTTACCAGCCATGTTTCCGATCCTACCCAATTGGGTTGACATATCAACCCGCTACGCTACTCTGGATTGGGTTGACGTATCAACCTAAAAGGAGATGACCATGTCGCAGCAAGTGATCACCGTGGTGGGGGCCACCGGCAAGCAGGGCGGAGGGCTGGCCCGAGCGATCCTCGCCGATCCGGACCGGCAGTTCCGGGCGCGCGCGATAACGCGCAACCCGCAGTCGCCGCAGGCCAAACAGCTGGCCGACGCTGGCGCGGAAGTGGTCGAGGCCGACCTCTACGACACCGCCAGCCTGGAGCGCGCGTTCGACGGCGCCTCGGCGGCGTTCGTCGTCACCAACTACTGGGCGGACCGGACGGCGCAGGAGGAGGCCGCACGCAGCCGCGCGGAATCCGAACTACGCCAAGCTGAAACGGCCGCCCGCGCGGCGAAGTCCGCCGGCGTGGCACACGTCGTCTGGTCGACGCTCGAGGACACCCGTGACCACTTCGGTGACGACGACCGGGTGCCGACGGTCGAGGGACGGTACAAGGTGCCGCACTTCGACGCCAAGGCCGAGGCGGACGGCTTGTTCACTGAACTCGGTGTGCCGACGACGTTCCTGCGCACCGCCGGGTTCTACGAGGGGTTCACCGCGGACCTGCAACCGGTGCGCGCCGACAGCGGCGAACTCGTGCTCACGCTGCCCATGGCGGACCGGCCGATGGCCGCGATCGCCGTGCAGGACATCGGCCGGACCGCGCTGGGCATCTTCAAGCGCGGGGCGGAATTCATCGGCGAGACGGTGAGCATCGCGGGTGACCAGTTGACCGGCGAGCAGTTCGCCGCGGAACTTTCGGCGCTGCACGGCGAACCGGTGCTCTATCGTCCCCAGTCCTGGGACGCATTGCGCGCGCTGGGCTTTCCCGGTGCAGTAGAGATAGCCAACATGTTCCAGTACTACGCCGAGGATTCCGAGCGGTTCATCGCGGTGCGCGATCTAAACTTCGTGCGGACGCTCAACCCCGATCTGCAGTCGTTCCGCGACTGGGTGGCGCGCCAGAAAGCGTGAGCACCGACCGAACCTAGAAGTCCCCGGAGTTGCGGCGCAGAGTCTGGATCGAGTCGGCCAGCGCCCGCGACTCGGCGGCCGACATACCGATGTCGGCGAAGACCTCGTTGTTCAACGTCACCGTGGCGTCCTCGACCGTCGAGCGGCCGAGGTCGGTGATCTGCACTAGCGTGGTCCGGCCGTCGGTCGGATGGGGAATCCGCTCGACCAGACCGTCGGCCTCGAGCCGTCGGATCGCGTGCGTGACGCTGGTGACGTGGACCTGCAGCCGGTCGGACGCCTTGGTGATCGGCAGTGCGCCGTTACGGGTGAACGCCAGCAACCTCAGCAGCTCGAAGCGCGAGAAGCTCAGGTCGTAGGGGCGAAGTGCGCTTTCGACGCGGGCCAGCAGGATCTGGTGGGCCCGCATCACCGACGTCACCGCCACCATGCCGTCGGCGACATCCCCCCAACCCGAGCGCTCCCAATTGGCGCGGGCCAGCGCGATCGGGTCACGGTCGTCCTGCGGCGGCGGTCGTGACGGTTCAGGGGCCACGCCCCTTCATACCGCATCGCTCGACGTGGTCCGCAGATTTCAGCGCAGCGCCTCAGCCACCGCCGCAACCACGGCGCGCGTCGACCGGCGATCGCCCACGGTGATGCGCACACCGCCGTCGGCGTACTGCCGGACACGCACCCCCGTTGACGCGAATGCCGGTCCCCAATCTCGGCCGCGGTCCGGTACGTACACGAAGTTGGCGTTGCTCTCGGTGCTGTACACGCCCATCGACCGCAACCGCATGCGCAGGTAGCGACGCTCGCTGGTGATCATCCGGATGCGTTGGTACAGCTCGGCTTCCGCGTCGAAGGACGCCGCCACCGCGACGAACGCCGTGATCGCCACGCCGAACGGCAACTGCATGGTCCACAGCCGTCGGGCGAGCCGAGGTGCGCAGAAGCCGTAACCGATACGCAGTCCGGCCAACCCGTACGCCTTCGAGAACGTCCGTAGCACCACGACATTGGGGTAGCGCGTCACCAGATCCACGGCGTCGATCCGGCATTCCGGCGCCAAGAACTCGGCGTAAGCCTCGTCGAGGAGCACCACGGTATCCGGCGACACCCTCCGCAGGAACCGCTCGAGGTCGGCGGCGGGTTCGACGGTTCCCGTCGGATTGTGCGGGCGGCACACCACCACGACGCCGGCATCGGTTGCGGCCGACGCCATCGCGTCGAGATCGTGGTGACCGTGCGCGTCCAGCGGAACGGTGACGGATCGGAGACGCGCCATCTGCGCGAAGATCGGATATCCGTCGAACGTCGGCGAGGCCACCACCATGGTGTCGCCTGGGCTCGTCACCGCATGCAGCACCTGCATGATCACACCGGTCGCACCGGCCCCGATGACGACCTGCTCGTCGCACAGACCCATCCGATCGGCGATCAACGAACGCAGCCGCTCGGGTAGGTACTCCGGATACCGGTTGGCCGCCTCGATCGAGGCCGTCAACGCTGATCGCACGGAGGGCAGCGGCGGAAACGGATTCTCGTTGAGCGACAACGCCGTCGGGTCCAGGGCGGTGGGTAGCGCGCCGACGGCCTGCGCACCGCTGTGCCTTGGGGCCGCCATCAGCCGCGGCCGCCCCACCGCACAGCGGCCGCGCCTGCGAAGTCACCGGCATGAGCGAACGCGGCCATCAGGACAACGTCACCCGACTTGAGCGTGCCAGTGCCGATCGCGCGATCCAGATTGATCGGAATGCCCGCGCCGAACAGGTTGCCGCACTCGTCGAACGTGTCGACGTGACGGTCGGCGGGAAGTTCGAGCGCTTCACGCCAGTTGCGCAGAAACACCCGGTTCGGCTGATTGGTGACGAGCACGTCGAGGTCGGGTGGCTTGATTCCGATGCGGTCGCACACGGCGTACGACACCTCGGGAACCTGCCGGTTGCCCCGCGCCAGCACCTTGGTGATCTTGCCCTCGGTGAAGCCGATGTAGCCCTCGCCTGGGCCGGGCTGCCACCATTTTCGCGGCGGATCGGAGGTGACCGTCATATCGCCGGCGAACTCTCCGTACGTACGGCATTCGACATCGAGTATCGGCGACTGCTCGGACAATGCGACGAGGCCGACGGCCGCACCGTCGCCGGGCACCGCCGCCTGCGCCTTGCGCCGGACCCCCGGCTGGTCGAAAGCCTGCCCGGCGGCGTTCTGCGCGACGGCGATCAGCGCCGTGCGGCCGGCGCCGGACGACAACAGCTGCCGCGCCACCTGAAGGCCGAGCACGAACGCCGCGCAGCCGCCGTTGTGCAGATCGAGCACCCACGACGGTTTCATGCCCAGCCGGTGCGCCATGGCGCCGCCGCCTCCGTAGAACGGCACATCGGGCATCTGCGTGTGGGTGATCAACACGTCCGCGCCCGCGACCGCATCCTGGCCGTGACGTTCGATCAGGCCCGCGGCCGCACGCTCGACCATGTCCACGGCGGTCTCGTCGGGGGCTACGTGGTGGCGGAATCGCGGTGCGCGGAACATCAGGTTGTCCCGCAGGTCGTCGGATTCGGCGAACTGCGCATAGTATTCGGCGCCGATCGGTTCGCCGGGCAGGTACGTCGAGACGTCGAGAAGGCTGACGGTCATCGGTTCACCTCATCCAATCGGGTGTCACGGGAAGGCCGTTGCGGTGCCGATACTCGGCGATGGCCTTGAGATTGCGCAACTCGAGCAGATGGCCGGCCCCGAACATGTCCCAGAAGTCACCGACCCAGACCGGCCGCTCGGGCGGGGCCGTTTCCGGGTAGGGGTTTCGGTCGTAGAACGGGTGATGACAGTTCGTCCACAGCACGACCGATCCCGGCTTGTCGAGGACGACTCGTGCGTCGACGACGCGCATCAGGTAGATCATCCACAGATGCCTGCCCTGATCCCACGCGCAGTGGTAGTCCACCGTCATGGCGGCTTCGTTCGCCACCGTGCGGGTGAAAATCTGTGTCTGCGAACCCAACCGGTCGTAGGCCGCCCACAGTCCCGGTTCTTCGGTGGGCGCGAAGCCGCGCAGGCTGTACGTCCATTCCTCGAGACACCGGGTATCGGACAGGTACGCGAACAGCTCGTCGGGCGGACAGTCGACGTAGTCGTTGACGGTGCAGTACTCGCCGTAGACGTAGTCGTGCGGATAGACCGAACGCATCATCTCCATGATGATCGGCGTCGCCTTCTCACGCGGCGACGTTTCGACGCGTATCAGGCCGTCCAGCGGGTCGGCGGTGCCCCGGTGGGCCGTGATGTCGTCAAGGGCGGGTAGCGACATGGCTTGAAATCTCCTCTGCGGCGGGCGGTTTGGTGGTGGCCTGGTCGAGAAACGCGGCGAACGGCGGAACCTCGTCGGCGGAACATTCGATGCTGACGACGGCGGGGCCGTCGGCCTGCAGCGCTGCGCCGAGCGCGCCGGGAAGCGACGCGATGTCATCGACATCGGCGCTCGGGAGTCCCGGGAACATCGCAGAGAGCCCCGCCCCCAGCCGACTCGGCCCGAACCGGTTGTAGCTGTAGCGATCTGAGTAGAAGCGCTGCTCGCGGGTGACGCACATCGCGTGCGCATGGTTGTCGAACAGGCAGAACGTCACGGGTAGGTGGTACTCGCGTGCGGTGTGGATCTCCATGCCGTGCATGAGGAAGCTGCCGTCGCCGGCGATCACCAGCGTGCGCCTGCCCCTGCCGAACGCCATTCCGATCGCGGCGCCGAAGCTGTATCCCATTCCGCCCATGCCGAGCGCGACGACGAAGCGACCGTCACGGCGCGCCGCCAGGTGATGGATCGCCGCCGCCCCGATGTTGCCTGCGTCGACGACGATGTCCACGCCGTCGGGCAGCGCCGCATCGAGCGCGATCATCGCGTCGCGGTACCGGATCCCCGGCCCGCGGTGCGTCGGCGGCCGCAGCTCGGACGGCGTCACCGTCTCGGGCACCCGCACGTGGGTAGGGCGGCCCGCACCCGACAGCGCTTCGGTGAGCGTCGTCAGCGAGCCGCGAAGATCCTCGGTGTGCACATGGGTGCACGCGAAATACGGTGGCGCGGCACCGATCGAGTACACGGGCACCGAGGCCAGTGCGTCGTCGAGACCGGCGCGGGCCGTCACCGCCATCCTGGTGCCCACCACCAGGCACACCGCGCTGCCGGCGAGTGCGGCGGCGATGTGCGGACGCCCCATCACACCGGTCACGCCGAGCGCCGACGACGAACCCATTCCCGGCGTGCCCGCCACATCCTTCGCATCGGGCACGGTCGCGACCCGGGCGCGCAGAACCGCGCGCAGCGCCTCCAGCTCTGCGCGCGCATCGTCTCGCGCGACCTGTTCACCCGCGATGATCGTGACCGGCCCCGTGGCCCGGCGCAGCGCCCGCGCGATCACCCGCGGGTCGCCCGAGCGCACCTCCGCCTGCTCACCGACCACCACGCCACCGTTGGCCGGCACCTCGCCTTGCTGAATGTCCTTGGGCAGCAGCAGGACCGACGGTCCACGCTGGGTCCGCGCGGCCTCGATCGCGGCGGGCAGCGCGGCGACGATGTCGGCGGGCGCAGTCACCCGACGGCAGTGCACGGACACCGCCGAGAACAGCGCGTGTGCGTCGAGTGCCGCGTTGCGCCCACTGGTGTCCTGAAACGCGCCGCGACCGTCGAGCGGGGTCGGCGACTGCCCGATCAGGGCCAGCACGGGAACTCGGCTCGCGAAGGCCTCGCCCAGCGCGGGAACGGTGTTCAGCGCGCCGCCACCCGACGTCGCGGCCACCACGCCGATGCCGCAGCCACTACGGCTGTAGCCGTCGGCCATGGTGGCGGCGGAGAACTCGTGTTTGGCGAGCACGGCGTCGATGCCGGAACGGAAGAACGCCGCATCGTAGAGATCCTCGATGTTGGCGCCGTCGACACCGAAGATATGGCGCACTCCGATCGCCGCGAGGTACTCGACGATGTGGTCGACGACCCGATGGCCCATTGCTCACCTGCTTTCGGACTTCACGAGTGACACGGTGCGCGGGCCGGTGGAGTTCATCTGTTCAGCGAATTCACAGCGAACGCTCGAGAAGCACTTTGCCGGAGTCGGGTGAAACCAGTTGCACGGCAGCGATTTCGTCCATCTGCATCGGCGTGGTGGCGCTCGGCAACGCGGTCGCACCGGAGAGCCCCAGCCATGTCGCCACCTGGCTGCGGCTGCCGTCATGGCCGACGACCACCATCCCCAGGTTCTGCGGCGGAGCATCGCGGCGGCCCCAATCGCCGTACGTGCACGCCATGTCGATCCGGGTGCCCCAGCCGTACCCCGTCATCGAGATGGTCGCGTTGATCGGCGTCTCGGACACCTTGGTCATCTCCAGTTGCTGACCCGAGGCCGTGGGCGGTGTGCCGGTCTGCAGCCCGAATGCCTCCGGACGGACCGCGATCACGATCCCGATCGCCAGCACCGCGGCGGCCAGACCGACGGCGGCCGAGGCCAGCCACCGCGAGCGCCTGCGCCGCGCGCGCACCGTGTCGAGCAGCCCGGTCAGCAGTTCGGCGGGCGGTTCGGCCCGCGCCGGGTCGAGGCCGTCGAACTCGGCGGGTTCGACCGTGCTCAGCAAGGCGGGGATGCCACTGAGTTCGGCCACGGCGGCCGCGCAGCGCTCACATGCGTCCAAATGCGCCTCGTACTCGCCGCGCTCCCCCTCGGTGAGCGATCCCAGAACGTAGGCGGCGTCCCATGTCGCGTACCGATCGTCGTCCGTCCGGCCCAGGGCCGGTTCGAATGCCGTCACGGTGTCACCCCCATCTCCTCCAGCCGGAGCTTGAGCGCACGCACCCCGTAGTGGAGCCGCGACTTCACGGTTCCTTCCGCGATGTGCAGATCGGCCGCGATCTGCGCCGTGCTCCAGCCGTGGTAATACGCGCGACTGATGACTGCGCGATGCTCCTCGGACAGTTCACCGATGGCTTCGCCGAGCATCATTCGGTTCAACGCAGCCTCCACCTCGTCAGGCCCGGGCCGGTCCGCGGTCGTTTCCATATCGGCGGTGCCCGACTCGCTGCGGAACCGGGCGCTGCGCGCTTCGTCGATGATGAGGTTGCGGGCCACCGTGAACAGCCACGCCCGCGCCGATCTCGAGGCGTCGGCCGTCACCTCGGGGTGCCGCCACGCCCGCAGTAGCGTTTCCTGCACGACGTCCTCCGCCCGGGCCGTATCGCCCGTCAGCCGCACCGCATAGCGCCATATCGCGGCGGCGTGCTCCGCGTAGAGCACCCGCATCACGGTCGCTTCCGGGTCGTCCAATATCAACCTCCGCTGTAGACACGAGGTTGGCGGTCGTCCGGTTCAGTATTCGCGCTTGTCAGCGCTAACGGGTGAGGATGCGCGGACCGTCTTCGGTGACGGCCACCGTGTGCTCCCAGTGCGCTGCGCGCGAGCCGTCCGCGGTGATGACGGTCCACTCGTCGTCGAGGACCACCGTCTTGGTGGTGCCGAGCGTGAGCATCGGCTCGATGGCCAACACCGAGCCGACCGCCAAATACGGCCCGCGGCCCGGGGCACCCTCATTGGGCAGGAACGGGTCCATGTGCATCTCGCGTCCGATGCCGTGGCCGCCGTAGCCGTCCACGATGCCGAACGCGCGGCCGTACCGTTTCTCGGCGGCGCGCGTCGCGGTCTCGATGGCGTGCGAGACGTCGGTCAGCCGGTTGCCGGGCACCATCGCCGCGGCACCGGCCTCCATGGCCTCCTTGGTCGCCTGCGACAACGCTTCGTCGACCGGGATCAGCGTCCCGACCCCGAACGTGATCGCCGAATCCCCATGCCAGCCGTCGACGATCGCCCCGCAGTCGATGGACACCAGGTCCCCGGGCGCGAGGGTTTCGTCCGAGGACGGAATGCCGTGCACCACACGGTCATTGACCGAGGAGCAGATGCTGGCCGGATATCCGTGGTATCCGAGGAAGGACGGCACGCCGCCGCCGTCGCGGATCACCGACTCGGCGATCTCGTCGAGCGCCAGCGTCGATACCCCGGGAGCCGCGGCGTCACGCATCGCCGCCAGCGCGGAGGCCACCAGGGCTCCGGCGACCTTCATCGCGTCGAGTTCACCGGGGGTGCGCTGCGGAACGACCTTGCGGCCGCGCAGGCCCATCAGGCCCATACCGGACTACTTACCGAGCGCCTGCAGCGCCCGCGCGAACACCTCGTCCAGGCCGCCGACCGCGTCGACCTGCTGCAGGTTGTTGCCGCTGTAGTACTCCAACAGCGGATAGGTCTCGTCACGGTAGACCTGCATGCGGTTGCGGATCACGTCTTCGGTGTCGTCTTCGCGGCCGCGGGACTTGAGCCGCTTGAACAGCTCGTCCTCGGAAACCTTGAACTCCAGCACCGCGTCGAGCTTGGTGTTGTGGCGTTTCAGCATCTCGTCGAGGGCCTTGGCCTGTTCCACCGAGCGCGGGTAGCCGTCGAGGATGAATCCGTCGGCGGCGTCGGCCTGTTCGATGCGGTCCTCGACGAGCTTGTTGGTCAGCTCCGAGGGCACCAGATCGCCGGCGTCGAGGTACCTCTTGGCCTCCACGCCCAGCGGTGTGCCGTCGCCGATGTTCTTGCGGAAGAGGTCACCGGTCGAGATCTGCGGGATCCCGAGCTTCTCGGAGAGCTTCTGTGCCTGTGTGCCCTTGCCGGCGCCGGGCGGTCCGAGCAGAACGACTCTCACTTCAGGAACCCTTCGTAATTACGCTGCATCAGCTGGCTCTCGATCTGTTTCACGGTATCCAAGCCGACGCCGACCAGGATCAGAACGCCCACACCACCGAACGGCAGGTTCTGCACCGGCCCGCTGCTCCCGACGGAGAGGAACAGGTTGGGTAGGACCGCGATCAGACCCAGGTAGATCGAACCTGGCAGGGTGATCCGGCTCAGCACGTAGCGCAGGTAGTCTGCGGTCGGCTTGCCTGGCCGGATGCCGGGGATGAAGCCGCCGAACTTCTTCATCTCGTCGGCCCGCTCATCGGGGTTGAACGTGATGGACACGTAGAAGTAGGTGAAGAACACGATCAGCCCGAAGTAGATCGCGATGTAGGCCGGGCTGCTCGGGTCGGTCAGGTAGCTCGCGACGAAGGTGCTCCACCAGCTGTTGCTGTTCGGGTTGGAGCTCCCACTCTGGATGAGCTGCGTGATGAGCTGCGGGATGTATATCAGCGACGAGGCGAAGATCACCGGGATGACGCCGGCCTGGTTGACCTTCAACGGTAGATACGTCGACGTGCCGCCGTACATCTTGCGGCCGACCATCCGTTTGGCGTACTGGACGGGGATCCGGCGCTGGCCCTGTTCGACGAACACCACGCCGATGATGATCGCCAACGCGCCCGCGCAGACCAGGGCGAAGACCAGCCCGCCGCGGCTGTCGAGGATGGTCTTGCCCTCGGCCGGAATCGCGGAGGCGATGCTCGCGAAGATGATCAGCGACATGCCGTTGCCGATGCCGCGCTCGGTGACCAGCTCGCCCATCCACATCACCAGCGCCGCGCCCGCGGTCATCACGAGCACCATCACGACGAGCGTGAAGATGTTCAGACCCTCGTGCTGGCCCTGGATGATGTCCAGCGAGCAGCCCTGAAGCAGGCCGCCGTTCGCGGCGAGCGCCACGATGCTGGTGCTCTGCAGGATCGCCAGCGCAACGGCCAGATAGCGCGTGTACTGCGTCATCTTGGCCTGACCGGACTGGCCTTCCTTACGGAGCTGCTCGAACCGCGGAATCACCACGGTCAACAACTGCACGATGATGCTCGCGGTGATGTAGGGCATCACACCGACGGCGAACACCGACAGCTGCAGCAGCGCGCCACCGGAGAACAGGTTGATCAGCGAGTAGATCTGTCCGGACTCACCGCCGGTGACCTCCGCGATGCACTGCTGCACATTCGGGTAGTTCACTCCGGGAGACGGGATCGAGGCACCGACCCGGTAAAGGATCACGATGCCCAGGGTGAACAGGATCTTTCGCCTCAGGTCGACCGTCCTGAGTGAAGAGATGAAAGCCGAAAGCACTCTTCCTCCTGCGCAGCCGGCCTGTTGATCGCGGCGTGCGGATGGGGCTGGATTCGACCAGCGTCTTGGTTAAGTCGTGTGCGGACCCCCGTCAAGCGCGCAGCCTGCAGAGTTACCCGTCAAACAGTCTACGAGAGTAACAGTTGGGACCCCGTTGGCCCGCATCCCGCTGATCGTCCCGCCCTCACAGCGTCTTCTCAGCCCGGGAACATACCGTGGACCCAATCTCGTTATATCCGCTAATTAATAACGTCAGGAGCGATAGATGGCACGTACCGACAACGACACCTGGGACCTCGCATCGAGCGTCGGCGCCACCGCGACCATGGTCGCGGCCGCGCGGGCGATCGCCAGCACCGGCGACGACCCGCTGATCTCCGACCCCTACGCCGAACCGTTGGTGCGCGCCGTCGGTGTCGACTTCTTCACGCGCCTCGCCAGCGGCGAGCTCAAGCTCGAGGATCTCGACACGGACAATGCGGCGGTCGGTATGGCGCGGATGACCGACAACATGGCGGTGCGCACCAAATTTTTCGACGAGTTCTTTCTCGCCGCCACCGGAGGTGGCGATTCAACGGGAGCGGGCGAGGCGGGCATCCGACAGGCAGTGATCCTGGCGTCGGGTCTCGACGCGCGGGCGTACCGGTTGGCCTGGCCCGCCGGGACGACGGTCTACGAGATCGACCAGCCCGAGGTCATCGCGTTCAAGAGCCAGACGCTGGCCGACTTCGGCGCCGAGCCGACCGCGCAGCGCCGTGCCGTGGCCATCGACCTGCGGTTCGACTGGCCGAAGGCGCTGAATGCCGCCGGCTTCGACCCGGCCCTTCCGACGGCATGGAGCGCCGAGGGACTGCTGGGTTACCTGCCGCCTGAGGCGCAGGACAAGCTGCTCGACACGATCTCCGAGCTGAGCGCACCCGGCAGCCGGCTGGCGGTCGAGAGCGGCCCGTCGAGCACGGATCCCGCGGACCGCGAAAAGGTGCTGGCGCGGATGCAGGAGTCGGCTCAGCGGTGGCGCGAGCACGGGTTCGAACTCGACTTCGCCGATCTGATCTACCTCGGCGACCGCAACGAGGCAGGTGCCTATCTCGAGGAGCGGGGCTGGCGCCTGACGCGGCGGACGGTCGGTGAGCTGCTGGCCGAAAGTGGTCTGCCGCAGCTGCCCGACGATGACGAGGTCAGGTTCGGCGAGCTGCAGTACGTCACGGGGATACTCGAGGGATGAGCCGGACGGATTCGGACAGCTGGGATCTGGCGTCGAGCGTGGGCACCACGGCCACGATGGTCGCGGCCGCCCGCGCGATCGCCAGCCGCGAGGAGGATCCGTTGTTCGACGATCCGTACGCCGCTCCCCTGGTGCGCGCGGTCGGCATCGACTTCTTCACGGGCCTGGTCGACGGCGGCATCGAGGGCAACGACATCGACGGCGCCGGAGCGGACTTCATGGCGAAGATGATCGCGGTGCGCACGCGGTTCTTCGACGACTTCTTCGCAGACGCGACGAGCGCGGGCATCCGGCAGGCGGTGATCCTGGCGTCCGGTCTGGACTCGCGGTCCTACCGGTTGCCGTGGCCACCCGGAACCGTCGTCTACGAAATCGACCAGCCGCAGGTGATCGAGTTCAAGGCTTCGACGATGTCGTCACTGGGGGCCAGGCCGTCGGCCGAGCTGCGCACGGTCGGTGTCGACTTACGTGACGACTGGCCGAAAGCACTGCGGGACAGTGGTTTCGATCCGGCACAGCCCACAGCGTGGAGCGCCGAGGGATTGCTCGTCTACCTGCCGCCCGAGGCGCAGGACCGACTGTTCGACGACATCGGGGGGCTGAGCGCACCGGGCAGCAAGCTGGCCACCGAATATCATCCCGACGCCGCGGCGACGATCGGCGAACGCAGCAAGGCGATCAGCAAGCAGTGGGGCGACAACGGCGCGCACCTCGACATCTCGCACCTGTTCTATGCGGGCGAGCGCCGCCACGTCGGCGAATATCTCACCGAACACGGATGGCACGTCTCAACGAGGAACCGGCCCGAGGTGTTCGCGGGATACGGCCGCACGTTTCCCGACACCGATTTGCTTGCCCCGATGCGGGATTCGCTCGCGATCATCGCAACCCGAAACTGAGGAGCACGGATGGCACGCACCGACAACGACACCTGGGACCTGGCTTCCAGCGTCGGCTCGACCGCGACGATGGTCGCCGCACAACGCGTGTTGAGCCACCGCGAGGGCCTGATCGACGACCCGTACGCCGAGCCTCTGGTGCGCGCGGTCGGGCTGGACTTCTTCGTGCGCGCGCTCGACGGCGAGATATCGCTGGACGCGATCGATGCCCGGTTCAACACGCGGCGGGCCGCCGAGGGCATGAGCGTGCGCACCCGCCATTTCGACCGCATGTTCACCGACGCCGTCGATGCGGGTGTCCGTCAGGCGGTGATCCTGGCCTCCGGGCTCGACGCCCGCGCCTACCGCCTGCCGTGGCCGACGGGCACCACCGTCTTCGAACTCGACCAGCCCGACGTCATCGCCTTCAAGACCAATACGCTGGCGGCGCTGGGGGCCGAGCCGACGGCGGACCGGCGGGCGTTGGCGATCGACCTGCGCGAGGACTGGCCGAAAGCCCTGCTGGACAACGGTTTCGACCCGACCAAGCCGACGGCGTGGAGCGCGGAGGGGCTGCTGATCTACCTGCCGCCCGAGGCCCAGGATCTGCTGTTCGACCGGATCGACGAGCTGAGCGCGCCGGGCAGCCGGCTCGCGACCGAGCACATCCCCGACGTCAGCATGTTCGCCGACGAGCGCTCGCGCGAGATCGCCGAGCGGTTACAGGCATACGGGCAGAACATCGAGATGGGTGAGCTCATCTATCACGGCGAACGCAACGACGTCGTCGAGTATCTCACCGACCGCGGCTGGGACGTCACGACGCAGAAGATGCCAGATGCCTACGCCGCCAACGGTTTCACGTTCGACGAGGACAGCACCATCGGGTTGTTCACCGACATGAGCTACCTGTCGGCGATCAAGCGCTGACTCAGAACCGGTGCTCGCCGAGCCACAACGCGCCCAGCCCGGTGAATGAGCGCTCCGCCTGATCGACCAATTGCATCACCGACCGCCCCAGCATCCCGACCACGGCATCGGGCAGCGACGCCGCGGGCTGTGACGACGGCTTGGGTCGCAGCCGGTCCATCAGCGACGAACCGGGATATGACACGATGCGCGCCTCGGCCTCGGCGTCCATCCCCGCGAGCACCTTGGCCCGCGTGATCGCGGTGCGTAGGCCGCCGAGGTTGTCGACCAAACCGCGGTCGTGTGCGTCCGCGCCGGTCCACACCCGGCCGCGCGCAACGGCGTCGACGTCCTCGACGCTCATCTTGCGGCCCACCGCGACCCGCTCGATGAAATCGGTGTAGAGCAGGTCGGCCTCTGCCTCCACGAGCGCGCGCTGTTCGTCGGTGAACGGTTCGTTGAGCGACCAGGCGTCGGCGTTGCGGTTGGTGCGTACCGTGCCGGAGCCGACGCCGAGGCGGCCCTTGAGTTCGCGGGCGACGAGCTTGCCTGCCAGCACGCCGATCGACCCGGTGATGGTGCCGGGATTGGCGACGATCTCGTCGGCGGCCATCGACACGTAGTAGCCGCCCGACGCGGCGACCGCACCCATCGACGCGACCACCGGCTTGCCCTTGTCGCGGGCCCGTTGTACCTCGCGCCAAATGGTTTCCGATCCGGTGACCGAACCGCCGGGGCTGTCGACCCGCAGCACGATCGCCGAGACGTCGTCGGAAGACGCGGCCTCGCGAAGCGCCGCGGCGATCGTGTCTCCGCCTGCGCTGGAACCACCGATCGGCAGCGGCTGCGTGCCGCCCCGGCCACTGACGATCGCGCCGTGCAGCGTGACGACGGCGATCGTGGCCTTCTTCCGGCCCGGGATCGACGGCGTAAGGCTCTGACGCCCGGCCGTGGCCCGCGCATACCGCGACAAGAACAGCCGCGGCGGTGCGTCGTCGGCGTCCGCATCCGCCCCGGGCGTGAAGTCCGGTGCGCCAACCAGTTCGGCGATGCGGGCGTAGGCCTCGTCGCGGAAACCGACGCGGTCGATCAGCCTGCCCGCCAGGGCGTCGTCACGAAGCAACGGCGCCTTGTCGGCGAGGGCGTCGATCTCCCTGGCCTCGAGGTGGCGCGATTGTGCGACCGCCTCCAGCACATGGGAGTGCAGGCTCTGCATCAACCGCTCATCCGCCTCACGATGGGCGTCGGTATAGCGGTCTTCGGTGAAACGGTTTGCGGCAGACTTGTATTCGCCACGTGCGATGAACTGTGCCTCGACTCCGATCTTGTCGAGCGCGCCCCGAAGGAATATCGCATTCGTCGCGAATCCCACCAGGCCGACGGTTCCGGCCGGCTGCATCCAAACCTCGCGGAACGCCGAGGCCAGGTAGTACGACAGGGTGCCCGGATAGGTTTCGGCCCACGCCAGTGACGGTTTGACGTCGCTGAACGCGGCGATGGCCGACCTCAGTTCCTGCACCGGCCCCGGCGACGCGGCCGGCAGCTGCACGCGCGCGACCAACCCGGCGACCCGATCGTCGTCCGCCGCGCGGTGAATCGCGGCGACGGCCTCACCCAACAACAGCGGCTTGCCCGCCCCGGAGATCAACGCGAGCGGATCGAACCCGCCCGTCTCGTTCGGCACCGACGTCAGATCGAGTTCGAGCACACATCCGTTCGGGACACCGTTGTGGCGGGCCGTGTCGATGCGCCGGGCCAGTGCGCGTACATCGGCCAGACCGGGCAGTCCGGACATGCCGGGGAGGAAGGCGAGCATGGTTCGAGCGTACCGACGCCGCCTCGCGGGCCACCCCGTCTACCGTGGTGCCGTGCGCTTCGACATCTCGCTTCCCCAGCGCGTGGCGGCCGGCTTCGACGCCGAGGGCACTCGCGACTACCTGATCCGGGCCGAGGAACTGGGCTTCACCGGTGGGTGGACGCTGGAGCAGACGATCGGCCCGTCACCACTGCTCGCGCCGCTGGAGATGCTGGCCTGGGCCGCGGGGCAGACCACGCGGCTCCGCCTCGGGGTGGCCGTCCTGGTCACCACCCTGCATGAACCGCTGCAGCTGGCTTCGGCGGTCACGGCCGTCGACCACCTCAGCCACGGCCGGCTCGACCTCGGTGTGGCTCCGGGCGGGGGCACCCGCAAGTTCGCCGCGTTCGGTGTCGAACCCGCCACGTTCGTCCGCGCCTTCACCGAGGGACTCGAGCTGATGAAGTCGGCGTGGTCCGACGACCCGAAGGTGACGTACCGCGGGCGTTTTCGCGACGTCGACGCGTTGCCGGTACAACCGAAGCCCGTGCAGCGGCCACACCCGCCGATCTGGTTCGGGGCCAACGCCCCCCGCGCGATCGCCAGGGCGGTGCGGCACGGCGACGCGTTCCTCGGGGCGGGATCGTCCACGACGGCCGCGTTCACCGAAGCCGTCCAGACCGTCCGCCGCGAGCTCAACGAACAGAACAGGGAGGCAACGGGTTTCACGATCGGCAAGCGCGTGTACCTGATTGTCGACGACGACCCTGCGCGCGCCAGGGAGCGAGTGCTGGCCGGCCTGCACCGCATCTACGGCGGCATGGCGGGCATCGACAACGTACCGGTCTCAGGCACCCCCGCCGATGTCGTTCGAAGGCTGCGCGAGGTCATCGACGCAGGCGCCGAGATGCTATTGCTCAACCCGGTCGGGGAGAACGTCGCCGAGGACCGCGAACAGATGGAACGTCTGGCCGCAGAGGTGATTCCGCACCTGCGGTGACGCCCCGACGCGTTGGAGAGTTTGCTGACGCTTAGGTGATTTAACTTTTCTTGATCTTGGTGGTAGACCGGAATCATGATCGCGAAACTGAGAACCCTCGCACCGCTGCTGATGGCGGGCGTGGCGGCGACGGCGATCGCCGCGGCACCTGTCGCAATCGCCCAGAGCTATCCGGGCACGCCGATCAGTCATTCTGCACAGGGCCCCGATTACGGCGGATGCGCAGCCGACGGAACATGCGGACGCGGCGGCCCGGACGGTGGTGGAGGCTGCACCGCCGACGGGGTCTGCGGACACGGCGGCCCCTGGGGTGGCGGCGGGTGCGTCCCCGGTGTCGGCTGCTTCGAGTGGCGGCAGTAGGTCAGCGGCCCAGATAGCGGGCGTGCTGCGGGCAGTAGACGCCGACGGCCGCGCGCATCAGTCCCGCGGCCTGCCCGCGGCTCATGCCCGCACTGGTGAGGCGGTTCACCACGCCGCGCACGACGGGCACGGGGTTGGCGGTACCGGCCAACCCGGTGGTGAGCATGTCGCAGATTCCGTGACCCAACTCCGGTAGATCGGTCTCGCCGAGCGGGATCTCCAGGGCGGCGACCTGTTCGGCGAACTTCGCGTCCACCGCCGAATTCTCATCCTGGGGCGGTCGCCGTCGCGGTGCCTGCCGACAGTGCGAGACCGGCGGCCACGGCGATGGCGGTGAGCCGGCGGATGGAGGTCATATCTGCTCCTGACGGGTTTGCGCCTACGCACAATATCGTTCGACGACGGGTGGCGTTACGCCCACCCGAACACGAAAGCCCCCGCCGTGACGGCAGGGGCTCCCGGTCGACAGCGGACTACAGCTCGGTCGCCGAACCGCCCGCTGCGGAGATCTTGTCGCGGGCGCTGCCACTGAACTTGTGCGCGGTGACGTTCACCTTGACGGTGAGCTTGCCGTCGCCGAGCACCTTCACCAGCGTGTTCTTGCGCACCGCACCCGCGGCCACCAGCTCGTCCACGCCGACATCGCCGCCCTTCGGGAACAGCTTGTTGATGTCGCCGACGTTGACGACCTCGTACTCGGTGCGGAAGCGGTTACGGAAGCCCTTGAGCTTCGGCAGCCGCATGTGGATCGGCATCTGGCCGCCCTCGAATGTCGCGGGGACGTTCTTGCGGGCCTTGGTGCCCTTGGTGCCGCGACCGGCGGTCTTACCCTTCGAACCCTCACCGCGGCCCACACGGGTCTTGGCGGTCTTCGAACCGGGTGCCGGCTTCAGGTCATGGAGCTTGATGGGTGTCATTTCGTCTCGACCGCCTCTACTTTGACGAGGTGATGCACGGTCTTGATCAGGCCGCGCGTCTGCGCGTTGTCCTCACGGACGACGGACTGGCTGATCTTGCGCAGCCCCAGCGACCGCAGGCTCTCCCGCTGCTTCCAGCGCGCACCGATGGTGCTGCGCACCTGGGTGATCTTCAGCTCTGCCATGATTTACGACCCCTCACGCGCAGCCGACGCGGCGAGCGCCTCGGCCTCACGACGCGCCCGCAGCATGCCCGCGGGCGCCACATCCTCGATCGGCAGGCCACGCCGGGCCGCGACCTCTTCGGGACGCTGCAGCAGCTTCAGCGCGGCAACGGTGGCATGCACCACGTTGATCGCGTTGTCACTGCCCAGCGACTTGGCCAGGATGTCGTGCACGCCGGCACATTCCAGCACCGCGCGAGCGGCACCGCCGGCGATCACACCGGTACCGGGGCTGGCGGGTCGCAGCATCACGACACCGGCGGCGGCTTCGCCCTGCACCGGGTGCGTGATGGTGCCGCCGATCAGCGGGACCCGGAAGAAGTTCTTGCGAGCCTCTTCGACGCCCTTGGCGATGGCGGCCGGAACTTCCTTGGCCTTGCCGTAGCCGACACCGACCATGCCCTTGCCGTCGCCGACGATCACCAGCGCGGTGAAGCTGAACCGGCGACCACCCTTGACGACCTTGGACACGCGGTTGATGGAGACGACGCGCTCGAGGTAGTTGCTCTTGTCACCGCCGTCGCGACCACGACCGCCACGGTCATCGCGACGGCCACGTCCGTCGCGGTCTCGCGAGCCGCGGCCGTCCTGGGGGCCGCCGGCTGTTGCCTGTTCGGCCATCATGCAGTCCTTCCCATTGTGTTGAAGTCAGTCATCAGAATTGCAGTCCGCCCTCGCGCGCCGCATCGGCGAGCGCCGCGATCCGTCCGCCGTAGGTGTAACCACCGCGGTCGAACACGACCTTGTCGATACCTGCGGCCTTCGCGCGCTCGGCGATCAGCTGACCGACCCGCACGCTGTGCGCCTTCTTGTCCCCTTCGACCGCACGCACGTCGGCCTCGATCGAGGACGCGGCGACCAGCGTGGTGCCTTCGAGGTCGTTCACCAGCTGCACGTGGATGTGCCGCGACGAACGGTTGACCACCAGCCGCGGCACCTCTGCCGTACCGGAGATCTTCTTGCGCAACCGAGCATGGCGACGCAGCCGCGCGACCCGACGGGTCTCAGAGATGTTCTGGCCCACGGGCTTGCGCGTCGGCGCTGCCGAATCCTTTGTGGTTGAAGCCATTTCTACTTACCTGTCTTTCCGACCTTGCGGCGGATCTGCTCGCCCTCGTAGCGGATCCCCTTGCCCTTGTAGGGGTCGCTCTTGCGCAAGCGGCGGATGTTCGCCGCAACCTGGCCGACCTTCTGCTTGTCGATGCCGGAGATCGAGAACTTCGTCGGCGTCTCCACCGCGAATGTCACACCCTCGGGCGCGTTGATCGTCACCGGGTGGCTGTAGCCCAACGCGAACTCGAGGTTGGAACCCTTGAGCTGCACGCGGTAACCGACGCCGAAGATCTCCATCTTGGTGGTGTAACCCTCGGTGACGCCGGTGATCAGGTTCGCCACCAGCGTGCGTGACAGACCGTGCAGTGAACGGCTGCGCCGCTCGTCGTCCGGACGCGTCACCACGATCGCGCCGTCATCGTCACGAGCCACCCGGATCGGGTCGGCCACCGACAGTTCGAGACTCCCCTTGGGTCCCTTGACCGACACGTTCTGCCCGTCGATCGAGACGTCGACCCCGCTGGGGACCGGGACCGGCTGCTTTCCAATACGCGACATTTGAGCTCTACTCCCTCTCGCCTACCACACGTACGCGAGGACTTCGCCGCCCACGCCCTCTTGGGCTGCCTGGCGGTCGGTTCGGAGCCCCGACGACGTGGAGATGATCGCCACGCCGAGGCCGCCGAGAACCCGCGGCAGATTGGTGGATTTCGCGTACACCCGCAGACCAGGCTTGGACACGCGGCGCAGACCGGCGATGCTTCGCTCCCGGCTGGGGCCGTACTTCAGTTGCACGATGAGGGACTTGCCGACCCGAGCATCCTCGGTGCGGTAGTCGGCGATGTAGCCCTCGCGCTTCAGGATCTCGGCGATGTTGGCCTTGATCTTGGAGTGGGGCAGTGTCACCTCGTCGTGGTACGCCGAATTGGCGTTGCGCAGACGCGTCAAGAAGTCTGCGATCGGGTCCGTCATAGTCATCGAGCGCTGCTCCTCTTCGTGGCTGCGTCCCCCTCGCAGCTGCGCTGCTGGGGGCACCCCCACCGCATCGTCGTCATCGCGGTCATGACAGCGGTCTCACCTTTCTCGCGGTGGTTCCCGGTATCCGGGCCTGCCGCAACTTGTTTGGTTGGTCTGGTCTGTTGAGCTGGATTACCAGCTGCTCTTCTGCACGCCGGGCAGTTCGCCGGCGTGCGCCATTTCGCGCAGGCAGATCCGGCACAGGCCGAACTTGCGGAAGACGGCGTGCGGACGCCCGCAGCGCTGGCAGCGGGTATAGGCGCGCACCTTGAACTTCGGCTTCTTGTTGGCCTTGTTGACCAGTGCCTTCTTTGCCATTACTCAGTTCTCCTTGAACGGAAAGCCCAGCGCCCGCAGCAGCGCTCGTCCTTCGTCGTCGGTCGTCGCCGAGGTGACGACGGTGATGTCCATGCCACGGGGGCGGTCGATGGAGTCCACGTCGATCTCGTGGAACACCGACTGCTCGGTCAGACCGAAGGTGTAGTTGCCGGTGCCGTCGAACTGCTTTGGCGACAGGCCGCGGAAGTCGCGGATACGCGGGAGCGCGATCGAGATCAACCGGTCGAGGAACTCCCACATCCGGTCGCCGCGCAGCGTGACGCGGGCACCGATCGGCATGCCCTCGCGAAGCTTGAACTGCGCGATGGACTTGCGGGCCCGGCGGACCTCCGGCTTCTGGCCGGTGATCAGCGCGAGGTCGTTGACCGCGCCGTTGATCAGCTTGGCGTCGCGGGCGGCGTCGCCGACGCCCATGTTGACGACGACCTTGACCACGCCCGGAATCTGCATGACGTTGGCGTAGCCGAACTCCTTGGCCAGCGCGTCGCGGATCTCCTCGCGGTAGCGCTGCTTGAGGCGCGGCAGTGTTTTCTCAGCTGTAGTCATCTCAGATGTCCTTGCCGTTGGTCTTGGCGATGCGGACCTTCTTGCCCGTCTCCTCGTCAACCCGGTATGCGACGCGGGTGGGCTTCCCGTCGGAGTCGACGACCATCACGTTGGAGGCGTCGATCGGCGCCTCTTGGGTGACGATGCCGCCGGACTTGGCGCCGCGCTCGTTGCTCGACACCGCCGTATGCTTCTTGATCCGGTTGACGCCCTCGACCAGCACCTTGTTGCGGGTCGGGTAGGCGACCAGCACCTTGCCCTTGGCGCCCTTGTCCTTACCGGAGATGACCAGGACGGTGTCGCCCTTGTGGACCTTCATCTACAACACCTCCGGAGCGAGCGAGACGATCTTCATGAAGCGCTTCTCGCGCAGTTCGCGGCCGACCGGCCCGAAGATGCGCGTACCACGCGGGTCGTTGTCGGGCTTGATGATGACGGCGGCGTTCTCGTCGAACTTGATGTAGCTGCCGTCGGCCCGGCGGCGTTCCTTGACGGTGCGCACGACGACGGCCTTCACCACATCACCGCGCTTGACGTTGCCACCCGGAATGGCGTCCTTGACGGTCGCCACGATGACATCGCCGATGCCGGCGTAGCGTCGCGACGAGCCGCCGAGCACACGGATGCACAAGATCTCCTTGGCGCCCGTGTTGTCGGCGACCTTGAGCCGCGATTCCTGCTGAATCACTCGATCTCCTCGACCTGGTTTTTGTATGCACGCCAGATACCGACCTGGACGTGCGCGGTCTTGCTGTCACCTATGAGCACGCGGGGCCTGCCGGAACGACTGGCCGAGGTCTGCCCAAGGCAACCGCCTGATTCTATGGGAGGACCTGCAGGAAACCAAATCGCCGCTGATCAGCGGCCCCCTGCCCCACGGGCGGGCGTGGCCGTCGACGCCGTCAGGGTATGACGATGCCGAAGTCGCCCAGCAGCGGCGAGGTAAGCGGGTCGAAGGCCGCACCCTGCGCAGGGGCCTCGACGTGCACCGCGACCAGGTAGTCGCCGCTGGTCGTCGGGATATGGGCCAGCCGGTCGCCGAACTCGACAGCGTGTTCCGGGGAATCCGCCCACGATCCGAGCAGCTTCTGGCCGCTGAAGCCGCACAGTTCCGCCGGCAGGACGCTCAGGGTGCTGATGTCGGAGGCGGCCATGGCGTCGTCGGCATAGCGGTCGAAGGCCTCGGCGGGCGGCAGCGTCGTCCTGGCAATGGTGACCGACGCCGACATCCCGTCCGGACCGGTCAGCCGAAGGCCGACGTCGCCCTGTCCCGGCGCGGTCGACCATCCCGCGGGGAGCACCACCGTGATTTTGGGCGCGGCCGGATCGGGCACCGACGCCTCTTCGTAGGGCGGGTTGGGCACATCGCAGGCGACGCCCGTCGGCGAAGGCACCGCGGTGGTCGGCACGATGCCGGGCTGTTCGGTATCGGGTTCAGCAGCGGAGCTCGTGGTCGACGACGGCGGGGCGGTGGCGGAGATGGTCGTATCGGAGACGACCGCCTCTTCCGCGATCGGCGTGCCCTCGCTGTTGTCGACGCACGATGTGAGCAGACATGTCAGCGCGATCGTCGGCCACACGGCGTTTTTCATGAGCTGGATCCCGCCTTGTCCTCAGTCCTGCGCGGTCCTCAGTCCTGCGCGAAGGCGCGCGCGAACTCCCTCTCCACGTCCACGTACGGCTTACCCGAGACGTCGATGTTCACCTGGGTGATGGTGCCACCGGTGAAGGCGAACGGCGGCTTGTACGACCGCGAGACCGGGGATCCCGCGTTCCTGCCGATGCTCAGACTGGCGCCGGCGAGCCCGAACGTCCCCGGATGCACACGCACGCCGCTGAACGTCGCGACCTGTTGGTCGTCGATGTACAGCGCAGCGTCTCCCAGCGGAGTGTGGCTGCCCTCTGCGGTTCCGGTGCGCACGTACGCGACCCCGAAAATATGCCGCCCCAACGGTATCGGGTCCGGCGAGGAGAGCTGTTGTTCCTGTTCACCCAGGAAGTTGTAGACGTAGTGGAGCCGGCCGTCCTGAATGAACATCACGTGTCCCCCGTGTGCGCCACCGTGTTTGAAGATCACGCCCTCCGCGCCGGAGGTGTCGATCGTCATCTCGGCCATCACCGAGAACGACCGGCCCATGATCTCGGCCGCCGCGCCGGTGCCGACGTCGGCCGTTCCGGGGTAGTAGACGTAGGACTCGCGCTGCCCGGCGAGGCTGGGCCGCCACCGGGATATGGTGTCGAAGATGTTGAGGTCGCCCAGCGGCAGGCCGTTGTACTTATCGGCTTCGGCGAACCACAGTTTCTTGAGTTCTTCGAGCTTGTCCGGCTTTTCGGCGGCCAGATCGTGGCACTGGCTGCGATCGCTTTCGAGGTGGAACAGCTCCCACCGGTCTTTGTCGAAGTGCGACCAACCGGCCGGGGAGGCGGCGTGGACGGTGTTGGCGAACCAGCCGTCACGCCAGATTCCCCGCGTGCCGAGCATCGTGTAGAACTGCGTGTGCTTGTCGGTCGCGGCCGACGAATCTTTGAGCGCCGCCTCGAAACTCACACCGTCCAACGGCTTCTGCGGCACTCCCCTGACCGTCTCCGGCGGCGTGATTCCCAGCAGTTCGTAGATCGTCGGGGTGACGTCGCAGACGTTGATATAGGTGTCCAGTACATCGCCGTGCGCGGCGATGCCCTTGGGCCAGGAGATGATTGCGGGGTCGGCGATTCCGCCCTCGTGCGACGCGTAGCGCTTGAAGAGCTTGTAGGGGGCGTTGAACGCCATAGCCCAGCCGGTCGGATAGTGGTTGTAGGTCTCCGGTCCGCCGAGATTGTCGAGCAGCCTTAGACCGTCCTCGACCGTGTCGATGTAGCCGTTGAAGAACTTGACCTCGTTGACCGAGCCGTTCGGTCCGCCTTCCCCGCTCGCCCCGTTGTCGGAGATGACGACGATGATCGTGTTGTCGAGCTGACCCGACTCCTCCAGATAGTCGAGGATGCGGCCGATCTGGGCGTCGGTGTACGACAGGAAGCCGGCAAACACCTCGGCCATGCGGGTGAAGAGGCGTTTCTCGTCGTCACTGAGCTCGCCCCAGGGACGCACCGAGTCCTGCTCCGGCCACGGTTCACCGTTAGGCCCCTTGACGTCTCCATACGGATTCATCGGCGAGAGTTCGGTATCGGCGGGGACGATGCCGAGCCTCTTCTGGTTCTCGAGCACGATCTCGCGGTAACGCTCGTAGCCCATGTCGAACTTGCCGGCGTAGCGGTCGGCCCACTCCTTGAAGACGTGATGCGGCGCGTGGCCGGCTCCCGGACACACATAGGAAAACCACGGTTTGTCCGGTGCGATGACCTTCGCGTCGCGGATGAACTCGATCGTCCTGTCCGCCAGGTCTTTTGACAGGTGGTAGCCCTCTTCCGGTGTCCCCGGCGGAGCAACGGGATGGTTGTCGTAAACCAGGTCCGGATACCACTGGTCCGTCTCACCGCCCATGAACCCGTAGAAGCGCTCGAAGCCACGCGACAGCGGCCAATGTCGCTTGGCGGAAGCCAGATTCGACTCCTCGAGCGGGGTCAGATGCCACTTTCCCACGCAGTAGGTGTTGTATCCATGCTCGACGAGCACCTCGGACAGCAGCGCGGTGTCGAACGGAATCCGGCCGTTGCAGCCGGGAAAGCCGTCGGTGAACTCTTCGATGGTGGCCATGCCGACGGTCGTCGGATTTCGTCCGGTCAGCAGTGAGGCGCGGGTCGGCGAGCAGAGCGCGGTGGTGTGGAACTGCGAGAGCCGAACGCCGCGTTCGGCGATACGGCTCATCGTCGGCATCTCGACCAGGCCACCGAAGCAGTCCCATGTGGCGATCCCGATGTCGTCCCACACGAGGTACAGGATGTTGGGCGCGCCGTCGGGAGCGGTGGGCGCGGCGTAGGGTCCCCAGTCCGGTTCGGAGTCTCGGATGTCGAGTTCGATCTTGCCGTTGAATTCGGTCGCCATGCCCCGCCTTGGTCTCGCGTCGAAGGTTGGCCCGGAGATTACACCCGGGGCGTCTCGGTTAGCTGACGATCTGACGACGACCTCATCAACGCGAGTTGTGCCCCTGTCAAAGGATTTGTCCCACAGGAAACCACGGCGGCGGGACACTTCCGGGATGAGGCGATATCACTTGAAGAGCAGCCCTTTCGTATACCGTTCGCTCTTGTGACCAAGTCGCTGCAGGCCTTCGATGAGTGGCTCAACCGCTCACTCGAAGAATGCGCGCGCAACGCCGGCCTTGATGTCGAGTCCTATGTCGCGCGCGCGGTCGCGTCGCAGATGGTCGCCGACCAGATGCGCACGAAGGTTTCGGCGAAGGAACTGCTCGCCCACCTCTCGCAGTCCGGGGTGCTCGCCAGCGACGAGATGCCGGACGTATCGGCCGCCGTCACGGACCCCGACAGGTTGAGTTCTCTGCACTCCACCGGACTCATGGATACACCGCCGGACCCGGCCTACGACCGCATCACCCGGGCTGCCGCCGAAGCGCTGGACACGCCCTTCGCGGCCGTGACACTGGTCGACGCCGACCGCACGTACTACAAGAGCACCACCGGGATGGGACAGCTGTCGATCGAGGAACGTCAGATGCCGTTCGACCAATCCATCTGTCAGTACACCGTTGCCGACTGCGCTCCCCTCGTGCTCGAAGACGCAAGGATCGACCCCGTTTTCGGGAACCATCCGGTGGTCCGGGGCGGTGCGATGGCGGCATACCTCGGCATTCCCTTGATCGATCATGAGGGTCGTGCCATCGGCACGTTGTGTGTATCCGACAGCAAGCCCCGGCAGTGGGGCACTGGCCACGTCCAGATCTTGAGCGATCTGGCACAACTTGCCGTGGAGCGCATGTTCGGGCAAAGCCCGACCCCATGACGGGGAAGCCCGAGCTAACACGCGGTCGTTGCGTTTTCAGACGCATCACCTTCGACCGGCGGGTGTGGTGCCTCAAAGTGACGTACTGGTGGGTAAAGTACCCTAGTATGAGTTGCCACTTCCGTTCTAGAGAGTGATAGATGCAGCTTAAGGCCGATGTTTCGGACCACGCGCCAAGTAGCCAGCGAACGGTTCCGCGGCTGACGGTCGTGCCGGACCCGGCTCACGGCTCGGGGCTCGATAATCGAACGCCGCGCTGGGTCGAGGTCCTCCGCGTCGATCCCTGGTACTCCGTGATCACGGTGCTGCTCGACGCCATCCCCGCGGTGGCCGCGGTGGTCCTGGCGCATTGGTGGATTCCGGGCGATATGGAGAACGCGCGCAACATCGCGCTGTCCTCGTGGCTCTTCATTCCGATGCTGCTCATCGTGATGGGCGCCCGGTCGATGTACCGGCAGAAGCTGAACGAAGGCTTCCTCGACCAGTTCGAGCCCGTAGCAACCTCGATAGCGTTGGCCGCTCTGGGGACGTTGACCCTCATGGTCCTTATGGTGCCGCGGCTCCCGATCGGCCAGGTTCTGTCACCGTACGTGCGCCCGAGCGAGATCGTCCTGAAGATCTGGCTCTGCGCGGCTCTTCTCATACCGGCAGTGCGCCTGTCGAGGTCGTTGGTGAACCGATGGCTGCGGCGGAAGTGGCAGGTGGGCAGGCCCGCACTGATTGTCGGCTCCGATCCGGTCGCCCACCAACTCATCTCCCGCATGCGTGACATCCGCGACTACGGCCTCCGGCCCGTGGGTGTGCTGGACGATTTCCGACCGGAAGACGTCGAGATGTTCGACGTGCCCTACCTCGGCCGCACGAGCGATCTCGAAGCCGCTGCGCGCGCCACGCGCGCCGAGGAGCTCATCATCGCTCCGTCGCAGCTGCCCGACGAACAGCTGGCACGCACTGCCCAGCTGGCCCAGGAACTCGGAATGCGGGTTCGGGTGGTCCCGCGGCTGATGGACGTCGTCGGGACCGGCACCCGGATCGAACACATGGGCGGCGTACCGCTGATGGTGCTCACCCGCGTCAATCCGAAGGGGTGGCAGTTCGCCGTCAAACATTGCGTCGATCGCGTCGTTTCCCTGATCGGGCTCGTGCTGATCTCGCCTCTGCTCGCTGTCCTCGCCCTGGCCGTGAAGCTCAGTTCGCCGGGCCCGATCTTCTTCACCCAACCGCGGATCGGCCGCGACGGAAAAGTCTTCGACTGTTTGAAGTTCCGCACCATGCGCCAGCCCGATACGTCCGAGACGGATTTCGACCTGGACGAGGGCACGGCGCCCGGAGGAGTCGAGGGTTCGGACCGCCGCACGCGCATCGGCCGGATCATGCGCAGGGCGTCGCTCGACGAACTGCCCCAGTTGGTCAACGTGCTGCGCGGGGAGATGAGCCTTGTGGGTCCCCGGCCGGAACGGCCGGAGTTCGTCGAGCTGTTCGAGATGCACGTGCGTCGCTACGGCCAGCGCCACCGGGTGAAAGCGGGGATGACGGGCTGGGCTCAGGTCCACGGTTTCCGGGGGCAGACGTCGATCGCCGACCGCGCCGAGTGGGACAACTACTACATCGACAACTGGACGCTGTTCCTCGATCTCAAGATTTTGATCCTGACGGTCCTCGCGGTGCTCCGGCCCGCCGAAGACTGAACCCGCGTCGGAACACCGAAACGAAAAACCCCCGACACATCGTGTGCGGGGGTTTTCCTTGCGGTGCGTCCTATTTGGCCTTCTCGAGGATCTCGACGAGCCGCCACCGCTTGGTCGCCGACAGCGGACGCGTCTCCATCAGCGACACCCGGTCGCCGATGCCCGCGATGTCGTTCTCGTCGTGCGCCTTGACCTTCTTGGTGGTGCGGATGATCTTGCCGTAGAGCGGGTGGCTCTTACGATCTTCCAGCTCGACCACGATGGTCTTCTGCATCTTGTCCGACACCACGTAGCCGATGGCCGTCTTACGCCGGCCGCGCTCTTCTTCCTTACGCGGCGTGTACTTGGGGCCTGCCCCTTTGTTCTCTGCCATTACGAATCCTCACCCATGGGTCCGGAGGCCAGACCCAACTCACGTTCGCGCAGCACGGTGTACACACGCGCGATTTCCTGACGCACCGTGCGAAGCCGGCGGTTGTTCGACAACTGGCCGGTCGCCATCTGGAAGCGCAGGTTGAACAGCTCTTCCTTGGACTCGCGCAGCCGATCCTTCAGTTCGTCGTCGGTCAGCTCGCGCAGTTCGCCCGGCGTCACTCCCACTGCCATCAGAAGTGCTCCTCTCGGGTAACGATGCGTGCCTTGATCGGCAGCTTGTGGATCGCACGGGTCAGCGCAGCCCGGGCGGTCGCCTCGTCGGGGTAGCTCAGCTCGAAGAGCACGCGACCCGGCTTGACGTTGGCCACCCACCACTCCGGCGAACCTTTACCGGAACCCATGCGGGTCTCGGCCGGCTTCTTGGTCAGCGGGCGGTCCGGGAAGATGTTGATCCACACCTTGCCGCCACGCTTGATGTGCCGGTTGATCGCGATACGAGCCGACTCGATCTGCCGGTTGGTGATGTAGGCGTGTTCCAACGCCTGGATGCCATAGTCACCGAAGCTCACCGTCGTGCCGCCGCTGGCGATGCCGCGCTGCCTCGGGTGGTGTTGCTTACGGTGCTTGACCTTGCGGGGAATCAACATGATTCAGCTCTCCGTGTTTTCCGTGGGCGTCTCGACCGCAGCCGCTGCCTGCGCAGCCGCGGCGTTGTCCGCCACACTGCCTGCCGGAGCGGTGCCGCTCTCGGAACCGCCGGTGGCCGCCCGGCCGGCTTCGGTGCTCGTCGCGGTGGTGCCCGACGCGCCGCTACGGCGAGGCCGGGTGCCCGACGGACGCTCGCGACGCGGACGATCCGCACCCGCGGGCACCGCAGCGGCCAGCTCACGCTTGCCACCGACGATGTCGCCCTTGTAGATCCACACCTTCACGCCGATACGGCCGAAGGTGGTCTTGGCCTCGTACAGGCCGTAGTCGATGTCGGCGCGCAGCGTGTGCAGCGGCACCCGACCTTCGCGGTAGAACTCCGAGCGGCTCATCTCGGCGCCACCGAGGCGGCCCGAGCACTGAACGCGGATGCCCTTGACGTTCGGCTGCCGCATCGCGGACTGGATCGCCTTGCGCATGGCGCGGCGGAACGCCACGCGGTTGGACAACTGCTCGGCGACGCCCTGGGCCACCAACTGCGCCTGCGACTCGGGGTTCTTGACCTCGAGGATGTTCAGCTGCACCTGCTTGCCGGTCAGCTTCTCCAGATCGGCGCGGATGCGGTCGGCTTCGGTGCCACGGCGGCCGATCACGATGCCTGGACGCGCGGTGTGGATGTCGACGCGCACGCGGTCGCGGGTGCGCTCGATCTCCACGTCGGCGATGCCGGCGCGCTCGAGACCGGTGGCCAGCAGCCGTCGGATCGCCACGTCTTCCTTGACGTAATCCTTGTACTGCTTATCGGCGTACCACCGGGACTTCCAGTCGGTGGTGATACCGAGCCGGAAGCCGTGGGGATTGATTTTCTGGCCCACTACTCCGAGCCCTCCTTCGCATCGGACGCTTCAGCAGTCGATTTCTCGGCCTTGGTGCTGGCCTTCGCCTCTGCCGACTTCTTGGGCGCCGCCTTCTTGGCTGGCGCCTTCTGGGCGGCCTTGTTGGCGGGCGCCTTCGTGGCCGCTTCAGCACTCTTGGCCTTGCTGCCCTGGGCGCGACGTGCGCGCGCCGCGCTGGCCGACTGGCCCGACGAACCACGGCCACCCTCGCGGGGCGGACGGCTCTCGACGATCACCGTGATGTGGCTGGTGCGCTTGCGGATCCGGAAAGCACGGCCCTGGGCGCGCGGCCGGATGCGCTTGGCAGTCGGGCCCTCGTCGGCGTAGACGGTGGCGACCACGAGGGTGGACGGATCCAGGCCCTCGTTGTTCTGCGCATTGGCCGCCGCGCTCGCGATGACCTTGGCGACCGGCTCGCTGGCCGCCTGCGGCGCCCACCGCAGGATGTCCAGCGCTTCGGACACCGACTTGCCGCGCACCAGGTCGATGACCCGGCGCGCCTTCGTCGCCGACACGCGCACGAAGCGCGCCTTGGCGACGGCAGACGGATATTCAGTCGTGATACTCACCGGCGCTTAGCCTTCCGGTCGTCCTTGATGTGACCCTTGAATGTGCGGGTCGGGGCGAACTCGCCCAGCTTGTGACCCACCATCGCCTCGGTGACGAACACCGGGACATGCTTGCGGCCGTCATGCACCGCAAAGGTGTGCCCGATGAAGTCGGGGATGATGGTCGACCGACGCGACCAGGTCTTGATGACCTGCTTGGTGTTCTTCTCGTTCTGTGCGTCGACCTTCTTCAACAGATGGTCGTCGACGAACGGACCCTTCTTCAGGCTGCGTGGCATATTCCTTGTACCTGCCTACTCTCAGCGCTTCTTGCCGGTGCGCCGGCGACGGACGATGAGCTTGTTGCTCGCTTTGTTGGGCTTGCGGGTGCGGCCTTCGGGCTTACCCCACGGGCTCACCGGGTGGCGACCACCGGAGGTCTTACCCTCACCACCACCGTGCGGGTGGTCGACCGGGTTCATCACGACGCCACGGACGGTGGGACGCTTGCCCTTCCACCGCATGCGGCCGGCCTTGCCCCAGTTGATATTCGCCTGCTCGGCGTTGCCGACCTCACCGACGGTGGCGCGGCAGCGCACGTCGACGCGGCGGATCTCACCGGACGGCATACGCAGCGATGCGTACGTGCCTTCCTTGCCCAGCAGCTGAATGCTGGACCCGGCCGAACGCGCGAGCTTGGCTCCGCCGCCCGGTCGCAACTCGACCGCGTGCACGAGCGTGCCCGCGGGGATGTTGCGCAGCGGAAGATTGTTGCCCGGCTTGATGTCGGCGTTCGGACCCGACTCGACGATGGTGCCCTGCTTGAGACCCTCGGGGGCGATGATGTAGCGCTTTTCGCCGTCGAGGTAGTGCAGCAGTGCGATGTTCGCGGTGCGGTTCGGGTCGTACTCGATGTGCGCGACCTTGGCGTTGACGCCGTCCTTGTCGTTGCGACGGAAGTCGATCACCCGGTAAGCGCGCTTGTGCCCGCCACCCTTGTGCCGAGTGGTGATGCGCCCGTGTGCGTTTCGGCCGCCCCGACCGTGCAGCGGACGAACCAGCGACTTCTCCGGATGGTCGCGGGTGATCTCAGCGAAATCGGAGACGCTGGCACCGCGGCGACCGGGGGTCGTCGGCTTGTACTTGCGAATTGCCATGATTCTCTAAGTTCTCTCTGCCGGCTAGGCCGGCGCTCCGAACAGGTCGATGGGCTTGCTGCCTGCGGCCAGCGTCACGATGGCGCGCTTGGTGCTCTTGCGCTTCCCGTATCCGGTCCGGGTGCGCTTGCGCTTGCCCTGCCGGTTGGCGGTGTTCACCGAGTCGACCTTGACGCCGAAGATCTTCTCGATCGCGATCTTGATCTGCGTCTTGTTCGAGTCGGGATGCACGACGAACGTGTAGACGTTGTCCTCGATCAACCCGTACGACTTCTCGGAGATGACCGGCGACAAGATGATGTCGCGGGGATCAGTGACGGTCGCCATCAGGCCGACACCTCCTCTTTCGCAGTCTGGTTGGCGCTGATGTAGGCGTTGAGCGCCTCGACACTGAAGATCACGTCGTCAGCGTTCAGCACGTCGTAGGTGTTGAGCTGATCGGGCGAAAGCACGTGCACGCCGGGGAGATTGCGCACGCTCTTGGCGCCCACCTCGTCGGTGCGGCCGATGACCAGAAGTACCTTGCGACGATCGGTCAGCGTGGCCAGGAACGCCTTGGCGCTCTTGGTCGACGGGGTCTGACCCTCGACGATCTCGGTGATCGCGTGGATCCGGTCGTTGCGCGCGCGGTCCGACAGCGCACCGCGCAAAGCGGCGCGGATCATCTTCTTCGGGGTCCGCTCGCTATAGTCACGCGGCTTGGGGCCGTGCACCGTGCCACCGCCGGAGAACTGCGGGGCGCGGGTCGAGCCCTGGCGCGCGCGGCCGGTGCCCTTCTGCCGGTACGGCTTCTTGCCGCCGCCGGAGACCTCACCGCGGGTCTTGGTGGAGTGCGTGCCCTGCCGTGCCGCGGCCAACTGCGCCGTCACCACCTGGTGCATCAGCGCGATGTTCGCCTCGACGTCGAACAGCTCGGCGGGCAGCTCGACGGAGCCGTCCTTCTTACCCGCCGGGGTGTGGACATCAACTTTGAGAGTCATTACTTCTCGCCTCGCTTGATTGCGCTGCGGACCATCACGAGCCCGCCGTTACGGCCGGGGATGGCGCCCTTGATCAACAGCACGCCGTTCTCGGCATCGACCTTGTGCACCAACAGGTTCTGCGTCGTCACGCGGTCGTTGCCCATACGGCCCGACATACGCGTGCCCTTGAACACCCGGCCCGGTGTGGCGCAGCCACCGATGGACCCGGGGCGGCGGTGCACAGCCTGCGCGCCGTGGCTGGCGCCCTGACCGCGGAAGCCGTGCCGCTTCATCGTGCCGGCGAAACCCTTGCCCTTGCTGGTGCCGGTCACGTCGACATAGGCGCCGTCGGCGAAGATCTCGGCGGTCAGCTCCTGACCGACCTCGTATTCGGCGACGGCGGACTCGTCATCGAGCCGCAACTCGGCCAGGTGCCGGCGCGGGTTCACCCCGGCGGCCGAATACTGGCCCGTCACAGGCTTGTTCACCTTCCGGGGGCTGATCTCGCCGTAAGCCAGCTGCACAGCGCTGTACCCGTCGCGCTCCGGCGTGCGGATGCGCGTCACCACGTTGGGCCCGGCCTTGACGACCGTCACCGGCACGACCCGGTTGTTCTCGTCGAACACCTGCGTCATGCCCAGCTTGGTGCCCAGAATGCCTCGCCGCGGGGCGGCGGATTTACTACCGCTAGCCATGTTCTGGTCTCTCCTACTGGATGTTGACGTCGACGCTGGCCGGCAGATCGATGCGCATGAGAGCGTCAACGGTCTTCGGCGTCGGGTCGAGGATGTCGATCAGCCGCTTGTGAGTGCGCATCTCGAAGTGCTCCCGCGAGTCCTTGTACTTGTGCGGGGACCGGATGACGCAGTACACGTTCTTCTCGGTCGGCAGCGGCACAGGACCAACCACGCTGGCGCCGGTTCTGGTGACCGTTTCCACGATCTTGCGCGCCGAGGCGTCGATCGCCTCGTGGTCGTAGGCCTTGAGCCTGATGCGGATCTTCTGTCCCGCCACGCTTCTCCTACCTCACTCATACTGGGCCCGGTTGGGCCGCTCTCACCGGCGCAGTCATGCTGCTGTGCCGCCGCTGTTCTTCTGTCTGTGGTCCACCGGTCCCCGCGGTCGGGTGTGTCGCCCGCACACGCACTCGTCCGCTCCGATAATCGTCGCGATCGAGATTGGCACCGGATGCGCCCGGTTGGGCGCCGGTCGTATGCCCCGGCCACGCGGTCCGAACAGGCACCGCCCCGGCTCAAGGCAACCCGAACAGTATGCCCTAGAAAACGGCACGCTCCAAATCCCTGGCCACGGGAAACCCGGCTGCGGGGACGCCGGCGGCCGCAGTCGACCTTACCGCGCAGTAAGGTACACCGCACGGGCCGCCGCGACCTCTACATATCGCGGCGGCGATCGCGCGGGCGCCCTGCTCCGCCTCGATCACCCCGCGTCAGCCGCGGTAGGTGCCGTGGCCCTCGCGGACGAGTCCGTCGGCACCGAAGATGAGCACCTCGTTGACCAGTCCGCCGCGGTGATTGCGGTAGATGATCACCAACGTCGACTCACCGCGGAGACGCCGACGACCTCGAAGTGCAGATCCGGCTGGGTAGCCAACGCCGCGACCCAGTACTGACGCAACGCATCCTTACCGCGCACCACTCCTCCGGTCTGCGGTAACACCCGCGCGGCGACCGGCGAGGTGAACAGCACGTCGTCGGTGAAATGCGCGAGCACGGCGTCGACGTCGTGCGCGTCCCACGCGCGCACCCAGTCGTCGGCGAAACGTTCGGGGTCAGGGGTCGGCACGCGATCAGCCTCGCAGACCCGCCCAGAAAGCGCACTGGTGTTTTTCAGCGAAGTTCGTAATGACCCGGTTGCCGTCTGGTTCCAACCACATCCGCTCTCCCGCAGGGGAATTCGTCAGCTTCGGCCAGTCGGGTCCTGGCGACCCGGTTGCGACGAACCGAGCCCAGTAGTCGATCATCTCGTCGGACAGACGCTCTTGCGCGGGGCTCAGCGCCGTCGCACCGCCGACGTCGAACAGATACCGCAACTCCAGCGAGTGCGCCGCCCCGATCGGGAACGGTGCTGCGTGCAGCGGTTCGGGCGCAGGCGCGTCATGGTCGCCGAACTCGTATGCATAGACCGGCCGGTCCGCCATGGCGCCGGCCATCCGGTCGGCCACACACGCGAAGTCGGCGGAAGTCACCGCCGCCGAGTACGCCAGCGCGACGTTGCCGCCGTACCGGTCGGGCGGATACCGCTCCGCCACGGCGGGGGAATGCGGCCCGAACGCCTCGGCCAGCAGTTCGGGGTAGTGACCAGCGTCGAACGGGCGGCCACGCAGCGCCTGCAGCGCGGCGAACAAGGCGAATTCGTCCGCGGTGGTGCCGATCATGACCGGCACGCGAGCGGCCTTACCGTCGGTGATCGCGGCGAACGAGTTCTCGGGCAGCGCCTCGGTGCCCGCGACCGGACCGCTCAGCCGTTCGGTGCCGAATCGGGCGTAGGTGAGCGGCTTTTGCAAACGGTCCGCGGGTAGCGACCGAAGGCAGTCCGCGGCGACGCGGGGATCGGCGCATCCAACGTCTGCCGCGTAGGCGACGCTGGCCTGCTGGGCGGCCGGCAGGTCATAGTGCGCCTGACATGGCGCGCTCTGGATGATCGCCGCGTTGAACAGGCCGCGCGATCCAGGAGCGACGAGGTGGTCGCACACCGCCATCCCGCCCGCCGACTCGCCCGCGATGGTGACCTTATCGGGATCGCCGCCGAATCCGGCGATGTTGTCGCGGACCCAGCGCAGCGCGGCCTGCTGGTCGGCGAGGCCGTAGTTCCCGACATCGCCGCCGGAGCCGAACGCCGGGTGGGCGAGGAAGCCCAGGGCGCCGAGTCGGTAGTTGATCGTGACGACCACGATGCCGCGCCCGGCCATGCGTCGTGCCGGGTAGATGTCGCCGCTGCCGTTGAGGAAGCTGCCGCCGTGGATCCACACCAACACCGGACGCTTCTCATCTGAGGGCGGCGGGGTCCAGACGTTGAGGGTCAGACAGTCCTCGCTGGGTGGCCGCCGGTCGACGTCGGAGCTGGTGTCCTGGATGCACCGCGCGCCGGGGCGCGTCGCGTCGCGAAATCCCGCCCACGGCGCCACCGGAGCGGGCGGCTGCCAACGCAGCACCCCGACCGGCGGTGCCGCATAAGGGATTCCGGCGAAGTAGCGGTGATCGTCGGCGATAGTCCCCCGCACGGCGCCCGCGGCGGTTCGCACCACCCCGGGGTCGACGGGCACATCCACGGCGGCGGTCTCGCCCCGGCCGCACCCGGACAGCGCGAGGGCGAGCAGAACGAGCAACGCCATCGCGCGCCGGGGGGCGCGCCGGGCCGGCCGCCCACCCAGTCCACTCGCCACGTCGCGAGCGTACTGAGCCGATGCGGGCCCCAAGCCGTGCCATCGCTTAGAGTGCGTACTTGACAGCTGTCAAGAATGACCCTGAGCGAGGGAACTATGAGCACGCCGATCATCGACGACGCCGCCAAGGTGCTGGCGGACCCGAAGGCCTACGCCGACGAGGCGAGCCTGCACGCCGCATTGACCCACCTGCGCAAGAACGCCCCGGTGTCCCTGGTCGACGTGCCCGACTACCGGCCGTTCTGGGCCGTCACCAAGCACGCCGACATCATGGCGATCGAGCGCGATAACGAGCTGTGGATCAACGCCCCGCGCCCGATGCTCGTCACGGCCGCGACCGACGACCTCTCACAGGCCAACCTCGCCGCAGGCGGCGGGCTGCGCACGCTCATCCACATGGACGACCCGTTGCACCGCGACATCCGCAAGATCGGCGCGGACTGGTTCCGCCCCAAGGCGATGCGCGCGCTGAAGACCCGGGTCGACGAGCTCGCCAAGATCTACGTCGACAAGATGGTCGAAAAGGGTCCCGAATGCGACTTCGTCCAAGAGGTCGCGGTGAATTTCCCGCTGTACGTGATCCTTTCGCTGCTCGGCCTGCCCGAATCGGACTTCGGCCGCATGCTCAAGCTCACCCAGGAGATGTTCGGCGGCGACGACGACGAGTTCACCCGCGGCAAGAGCGCGCAGGAATTGCACGAGGTCATCACGGACTTCTTCCGCTACTTCACCGCGTTGACCGCCGAACGTCGGGCCAACCCCACCGACGACCTGGCCTCGGCGATCGCCAACGCCAAGATCGACGGCGAATACCTCAACGACGTCGACTGCCTGTCCTACTACGTCATCGTCGCGAGCGCAGGGCACGACCCACGAGCGCGGCGATCTCGGGTGGCCTGCTGGCGTTGATCGAGAACCAGGACCAGCTCGCCCGCCTGAAGGCTCACCCGGAGTTGATGGGCACGGCGGTCGAAGAGATGATCCGCTGGACCACCCCCGTCAAGGAGTTCATGCGCACGGCCACGGCCGACACCGAGGTGCGCGGCGTGCCGATCAAACAGGGCGAGTCGGTGCTGCTGTCCTACGTCTCGGCCAACCGCGACGAGGACATCTTCTACGAACCATTCCGCTTCGACGTGGGTCGCGACCCGAACAAGCACCTCTCGTTCGGATACGGCGTGCACTTCTGCCTGGGCGCCGCACTCGCGCGCATGGAGATCAACAGCTTTTTCACCGAACTGGTGCCGCGGCTCGATTCGATCGAGCTGGCCGGCGACCCGGAGTTCATCGCGACGATCTTCGTCGGCGGGCTCAAGCACCTGCCGATCAAGTACGCGCTGCGCTGAACTTCGGCCCGGTGATGGAGCTCACCCTGGCGGCGCGACGTGGTGGCGGTCACATAGACTGCACTTGACACCCGTCAAGTCGTTCCCGAGGAGCTTCATGAGCACGCCGACGATGGACCAGGAATCACAGGAAGCCGCGAAGGTGTTCGCCGACCCCAAGGCGTATGCCGACGATGACCGGCTGCAAGCTGCGCTGGCTCATCTCCGGGCCCACAACCCGGTTCCGTATGTCGACCATCCGCCGTACCGGCCGTTCTATGCGATTACCAAACACGCCGACATCATGGAGATCGAGCGGGCCAACGACCTGTGGCTGAGCGAGCCACGGCCCCTGCTGGGGACCGCCGAGGCCGACGACCTCGCGCGGGCTCAACTCGAGGCCGGCATGGGGCTGCGCACGTTGATCCACATGGACGATCCGCATCACCGTGACGTTCGCAAGATCGGCGCAGATTGGTTCCGCCCCAAGGCGATGCGCGATCTGAAGGTGCGCGTCGACGAACTGGCCAAGCGCTATGTCGACAAGATGCGCGACATCGGACCCGAATGCGACTTCGTCGAGGACATCGCGGTGCACTACCCGCTCTATGTGATCCTGTCGCTGCTCGGCCTGCCCGAGGAGGACTTCCCGCGCATGCTCAAGCTGACCCAGGAAATCTTCGGCGGCGACGACGAGGAGTACCAGCGCGGCACCACCGCCGAAGAGAAGCTGCAGACGGTTATCGAGTTCTTCGCCTACTTCCACGAACTGACCGCCTCACGACGGGCCAACCCCACCGACGACCTGGCGTCGGCCATCGCCAACGGCACCATCAACGGTGAGCCGCTCTCCGATGTCGACACCGCGTCGTACTACGTCATCGTCGCGACCGCAGGCCACGACACCACCAAGGACGCGATCTCCGGCGGCCTTCGCGCGCTGATCGACAATCCCGACCAACTCGCCCGACTGAAGGCGCAGCCGGAACTGATGGGCACCGCGGTCGAGGAAATGATCCGCTGGAGCACCCCGGTCAAGGAGTTCATGCGCACGGCCGCCGAAGACACCGAGGTCCGCGGCGTGCCGATCGCCAAGGGTGAATCCGTTTATCTCGCTTACGCATCCGCCAACCGCGACGAAGACGTGTTCGACGAACCGTTCAAGTTCGACGTGGGGCGTGATCCGAACAAGCACCTGTCCTTCGGATACGGGGTGCACTTCTGTCTCGGCGCCGCGCTGGCGCGCATGGAAATGAACAGCCTGTTCACCGAATTGCTACCGCGGTTGGATTCGATCGAACTGGCCGGCGAACCCGAACTCGCCGCGACGGTGTTCGTCGGCGGGCTCAAGCATCTCCCGATTCGGTACTCGTTGAGGTGATCCCGCTCGGCCTCTTCGCGTGAGTGGCCAGAAAGCCATCCACCGCGGCCTCGGCGCATGCGCGGTAATCGAAATCGGCGACGGTCGACAACCTGCCGAGAATCAACGGGCCGATGAGCAGCGACAGCGTCTGCAACCGGTCCACCTCGTCCAGCTCGTCGGCCGCCTGCGGACCATCGAGAATCGCGTCGAAGGGTGCCGAGTACAGCGCGATGATGCGTGACCTCAAAGTGCCCACCGCATCCGAATGCGGCTCCTGCACTTCGGAATACGTCCCCACGTCGGGACCGGAGGCCATCCACGTCATGGCCGTGAGCATCGTCGGCACCTCGGCGATGGACTCCGCCCACCCGACGACGACCGCGATCAACTGATCGCGCAGGCTGCCGTCGGAGGGCGGCATCGGCGCAGGGTTGAGCAGGCTCATGAACGCCGCCGCCATCAAATCGTTGGCGCTGGAGAAGTGGCGATACAAGGTGGCACGCGCGACGTTGGCGGTGCGGGTGACCGCATCGATCGTGACCGCACTCGGGCCGCCGGCTCGCAGCAGCGTCGTCGCCGCTTCGAGCAAGCGAGCCCGGGACCGCGCGGGCCTCGGGTCGGTACTCGCCCCGCTCATCGTTTAACCCACCTCCTCGCCGGGAACAAGACTATCGGTCTCACAACAAGACTGTTAGTCTCAAAAATCCTCGGCGGAAGAGAGCGACACATGGTCGACACCCTCAGCCGGTCTGATCAGGATATCGGCGCCAGCGTCGCGGACCTGTCGACCCGAGCGCGCGTCTGGTTACTCACGGTGGCCTGCATGGGTGTCGCGCTGGCGATCAGCTCGATGGTGGCGCTCAATGCCGCGCTGCCCGACATCGCGGTCGAAACCACGGCCACCCAGGCGCAGTTGACCTGGGTCGTCGACGGTTACACCTTGGTGCTGGCGTGCCTGTTGCTGCCCGCCGGTGCGATCGGCGACCGGTACGGTCGCCGCGGCGCGCTGCTCGCCGGCCTGGCCATCTTCACCCTCGCCTCGGCCGCACCGCTCGTCATCGAGGGTCCGGTCGCCCTGATCGTCGCCCGCGCCGTGGCCGGGGTCGGTGCGGCATTGGTGATGCCGGCGACGCTGTCGCTGCTGACGGCCGCTTACCCGAAGTCCGAGCGCAACAAGGCCGTTGGCATCTGGGCAGGCGTCGCCGGCTCGAGCGCGGTGGTCGGATTCCTGGGATCCGGTGTACTGCTTCACTTCTGGTCGTGGCAGTCCATCTTCTGGGCATTCGCGATCTCCGGTGCGGGGCTGTTCGGCCTCGCCTGCACCGTGGCCTCGTCGCGCGATCAGCAAGCCACACCGCTGGACTGGTCGGGAGCCTTGCTGGTCGGTGGGGCCGTCGCGGTCTTCGTCTACGGCGTGCTCGAGGCGCCCACCCACGGCTGGACGCATCCACTGGTATACGGATGCATGGCAGCGGGGGTTATCTTGGCGGCCGCGTTCGCACTGTGGGAATTGCGCAGCGCGCACCCGTTGCTCGACATTCGGTTGTTCGCCAAGGCCGAATTCACCACCGGCGCCGTCGTGGTGACGTTCTTCTTCCTCGCGAACTTCGGATTCTTCTTCGTGGCAATGCAGTACATGCAGTTGTTACTCGGCTACAGCCCACTGCAGACGGCATTCGCGTTGGCGCCCCTGGTCGCCCCCCTGTTGGTCCTCAGCCTGGCGACGCCGTGGTATCTGCCGCGGTTGGGTCTGAGAATTGTCCTGTCCACCGGCCTGACACTGATCGCGGTCGGGTTGTTCTACATGCAGACACTCGAGGTCGACTCGCCATACCTGGACCTCGCGCTGCCGCTGCTCATCATGTCGACGGGCATCGGATTCTGCACGGCACCAGCGACTTCGGCGATCATGAGTGCGGTGCCAGACGAGAAGCAGGGCGTCGCGTCGGCGGTCAACGACACCACCCGAGAGATCGGCGCAGCCCTGGGCATCGCGGTGGCGGGCTCGGTGCTCGCCTCTCAGTACGGCGATAGGCTGCGACCCCATCTGGAAGGACTACCGGAAGCGCTCCGCACAGCCGCGTCGAACTCGTTGGCCGAGGCGCTCGAAGTATCTGCCCGGCTGGGCCCGCAGGGCGCCACGCTGTCACAGGCCGCCCGGCTGGCGTTCGTGGAATCCATGCACGTCTCGCTGATCGCGCTCGGCACACTGTGCGCGGTAGCGGCGGCGTTCATCGCAGTGTGGGCGCCCGGCCGCGACGGGAGGCAGTTGCGCTTCCTGGAGCGACTGACCTCGCGGTCAGACGATGAACTCGGCGGCTCGGTGTCCGAGCATGACGATGGTGGCGTGCGGGCCGCGACTCGGGATCACCGGTAACACCGACCCGTCGACGACCCACAACCCCGCGATGCCGTACACCCGGCATCGCGGATCGACCACCGCGACCTCGTCCCCTTCGACGCCCATCGGCGCGGTCCCCGAGAGGTGCTGCGACGTCGACCATGAGGTCGGTCCGACTTCGGCTGTCGCGCTGATGAGTTCGCGCGACAACGCGACTCCGGCGCGGAGCTTGTCGACATCGTCGGGCTCGCTGTCGTAACGGTGCTCGATGATCGGAGGCATATCGGGATCGGCGCTGACGATGCGCACCACGCCCCGCGACGTCGGCCGCATCAACGTCACCCCGATGTGGGGATGATCTGCCGGATCGTCGCGCCGACCGCTCACCATCGCCCCGAAACCGGCGGTATAAGGCCGGATCTCGAGACCGTCGTCGGTGATGAGCACGGCTTCGAGTGGCGGCAGGCCGTGGGTCTCGGTCCAGTTCACCGGCAGCACCAACTCGGGATGGTCCGACATCACCACCCCCACCGGGAGATCCGCCGTCGTCGGGATGCCCGCGGCTGCCAGTACCTCGGGTGGGCCCACACCGGACAGCATCAGCAGGTGGGCCGACCCGATCGCGCCGGCACACAACACGATGCGGTCGGCCTCGAGATAGGCTGCGCCGCCACGACTCGTGCACTCCACGCCGACCGCCTCGCCGTCGACGATGCGGATGCGTCGCACGCGGGTGTCGGTGAGCAGTGTGAGGTTAGGGCGAGACAGCGCGGGGTGAAGGTAGGCCCCGCCGGGACCCATCCGGGTGCCCTGGTGGATGTTCAGCGGCACCGCCCCGACTCCGCCGCCCACCGGGTGCTCGGCGGTGGAGCCGTTCAGATCGGTTATCCACGGATGTCCCGCCGCCGTCGCAGCATTCACGAATGAGGCTGTGCAGCCGTCGAATTCGGATACGCGCCGCACCATTATCGGCCCGTCCGACCCATGTACAGCGGTGTCGAAGTCGAGATCGGTCTCGATGGCGCGGAAGTGCGGGAGCAGGTCCGACCACGTCCAGCCGGGCAGTCGCCAGTCGTCGAAGTCGGACGGTAGCGCGCGGCAGAAGTAGCCGCCGTTGACGGCCCCGGAGCCGCCCACCACCTCGCCGCGCATGAGCATCGCGTGGCGGACCGGGTCGACGGTCAAGGTCGTCGGGTACCGCCGCACCACCGAGCTGGCCGTGCCGATCGGGAGCCGCAGTCCATCGCTGATCTGCGACGAGACGTGGGGGTCGGACGGTCCGGGTCCGGCTTCGACCACCGTGACGGTGCACGCGGGGTCGGCGGAGAGCCGCTCGGCCAGAACGGATCCGGCGCTACCGGCACCGACGATCAGGATGTCACTGCGCACGCGAGGAGCAATTGGGTCACTGCGCACGTAACGGTGTCGCTCAGGTCCGGATCTGGGGTTTGAGCGCACCGAGATTCCGCTCGCGCATCACACCGGTCCACAGACCCACGCCGTAGGCGATGTCGTCGAGGCGCTTGAGGAGGATGTAGGTGACCAGCCCGACCCGCTGGGTGTCGTCTTCGGTGTTGCGGCTGCGCGTCAACCAGTCGACGACCCCTTCCACCACCGCGGCCACCAGTACCACCTGACGGCATCGTCGAGACAGCAACGCGGCGATGAGTGCGAGCGGCCAGTAGTGTCGGCAGATCGCCGAGGCCAGCTGCATGGCGGCGGACCACAGTCCGTGAGCGGCCACCACCGCGATGTCCTTGGGTTCGGTTTCGACGCTCGACAGCGACCTGGCGATGCGGCGGCCGGTGATGGCGGCGACGACGACCGAGGCCAGGTATCCGATGGACGATCCCATCGCCATCAGTATCCAGGCCACCAGCGTCCAGCCCGAGATCACCAGCGGGGCGGTCTTGCCGGGATGGCGGACCGACAGCGGTGCGGCGGCCTCACCGTAGAAAGACCTGCGCACGAACCACTCTCGTAGTTGAGTGCGGTGGTCGTGGGCCACCAGGGCGATGGGCTCGTAGCGCAGGCGGGCGCCCGACTCGATGAGTCGCCAGCACAGATCGACGTCCTCGCCGGCGTTCAGCGTCTCGTCGAAGCCACCGACCTCGCGCAGCATCGCCCGGCGGCCGATGATCGCCGCACTGGGAACATAGGAGACCGTGCCGTACGGCATCACCGGGGCCTCACGCAGGCCGAGGTCGAGCGACGAGCGGACCGCCTCGTAGCGGGCGACCAGATTGTCCGGTTCGCGAAGACCGACGATGCGAGGCGCCACCAGGCCGACGGCGGGATCGCAGAAGTGCCCGAGCAGTGCCTCCAGCCATCCGCGCCGCGGCACGACGTCGCTGTCCAGGAAGGCCACGAAGTCGGTGGTGCACGCGGCCAGTCCGGTGTTGCGGGCGGCCGCGGGGCCCCGGCTGCGCTCGTGCCGCAGCACCCGCACCTGCGCGTGAACGTCGGCGAAGTCGGTGTCCTCGATCGGTATGGCCGAGCCGTCGTCGACCACGATGACCTGCAAGCCGCGCACGGCGGTCAGCAGCCGCCTGACGCCAGAAGCGTTGTCGCGCACCGGGATCACCACAGTCACATCGCGATGCGACGGGCCGCTGGCCGGACGCGGATGTGCCACCGTCGCGTCGAGCAGCGTGCGCGCAAGCTGGGCGCTGACGGCGTCGTGCACTTCGAGCCGACCGCCGCTGAGCATCGTCTGGGCGGCGGGGGCCAAGCGAAGGAGACGAGTAGGTGAACCGCCGAGCAGGGCCGACCCCTCGCCGAGCACCTTCACCCGGCGGTCGACCTGAACGGCGAAGCCGTCGGGCAGCCGCGGCCCGGTCATGTCAGCATCCCGTCGCGGTCCGGAGCCCAGCGCGTGATCCGCCGAAGGCATGTCTCGACCATATCGGGAAAAATCCGCGCGCCGTCCTCCACGGTGGCGGTCGTGGGATCGCCGAGCACCCCGACCTCGCTCACCGCGGCGACACCACCCCGGCGCAGCTCCCCAATCAGCTCGCGCAGGGGCGCGACGTTGCCAGGCACCCGCTCGTCGACGCGGACGTCCTGGGGCGAAATATGTAGCAATACAGACGTTTCGGTATGGCCGGCGTGCGCGTCCGCACCCGCGACGGTGCAGGAGCACCAGCCCGCGTCCCGCCCCTCGTAGCGCAGCAAAGCGGTCGCGGCGGCGAGCGCCTCGACGTTGCCGCCGTGGCCGTTGACGAAGACCAGCCGGGACGCCCATCGCGATGCCGACCTGCCGAACTCCACCAGCAACAGCCGCAGCGCGGACGTCCCGATCGAGACGGTGCCGCTGAACTCTTCGTGCTCGCCGCTGGCGCCGTAGCCGATGGCCGGCGCGACCAACCAGTTCGCTTCGTCGCCGTCGGCCAGCCGGTCAGCAACCGCCCGGCAGACGGCGGTCGCGATCCGCGTGTCGGTGTCCAGCGGAAGATGGGGGCCGTGCTGCTCGGTGGAGCCGACCGGGACGAGCAGTGCTGACGTGGTGCTCTGCAGCTGCTTCGACGTCGCATTCGCGAGCTCGCTGACAGATGGCACTCGCCGATGGTAGGCCGAATTCACCTGTCGTGCGCCAATTGTTGAAGCAAGCACAGCAATTGATTCACCGATTTCTCCGCCAGCGGCGCCGGTGTCGTCCCCCCTGCCCCCTGCGCCCCGCCTGTACCAGCACGTTCCCGGACGCAGGGTCGGCCGTCAGGAGGTCGAGCCTCCGGGCACGCCCAGTGCGCGGATGAACCCGGGCGGGACCAGCACGTCGTCGGGCACAAGATCATGTACGGATGCTCGTGCCAGACCCATCAATGCAGAATCGATGCCTCCGCGCAGCACGTCGAGCACGTTCTCGACGCCGGCCTGCCCGTTGGCCGCGAGGCCCCACAGGTAAGCCCGGCCGATCATCACCGCGCGGGCGCCGAGCGCGACGGCCTTGACCACGTCGCTACCCCGGCGGATGCCGCCGTCGAGCACCACCTCGATGTCGTCGCCGACCGCCTCGACGATCGGGCGCAGCGCGCGGATCGACGCGGGCGTTCCGTCCAGGTTGTTGCCGCCGTGATTGGACACCGAAATCGCCGAAACACCAGCGTCCACAGCACGTTTCGCGTCGTCGACGCGCATCACACCCTTGAGCATGAACGGACCACCCCACAGCTCGCGCAGCCAGGCGATGTCCTCCCAGGTCGGCGGAGGAGTGCCCATCCACTCGCCGTAGGCGGCGAAGAAAGGCGGACCGTCCTCGCCGCGCGCCGCCTGGTTGGGCACCCGCAGGTTCGGCGGCCGCAGGGTCTTACCCCACTGCCACATCCAGCTCGGCCGCGTCAGACCAGTGGGGAGCATGCGCAAGGTGGTACGCAGGTCCATCTGCTCGGGGATCTTCGGGCTGCCCCAGTCGCGGCCGTGGGAGAAGCTCCAGTCCGTGGTGACGATCAGGCCGACCGCACCCGCTTGGCGGGCCCGCTCGACGCGGGCCGCGATCGCTTCCCGGCCGCCCAGCCAGTACACCTGGAAGAACAGTTTCGGGTTGGCCGCGATCACCTCTTCGATCGGCTTGCTCGCAAACGACGACAGGCCCATGGCCGTACCGCGCGCGGCGGCCGCACGCGCGACCGCGACCTCACCGTCCGGGTGTACAGCCTGCACACCTGTCGGCGAGATCAGAACGGGCAGCGAAATCTCTTGTCCCATAACGGTGGTGGCGAGATCGCGCTTCTCCGTCGCTCCGACAACGTGCGGTGCGAAGCCCAACTCGGCGAACGCGTCGACGTTGTCGGAGACCGTGACGCCTTTCTCGCTCGCGGCGATGAGCGCCGAGTACACCGGCTTGGGAAGTCGACGCTTGGCCCGTTCTTGGGCGGCGGCGACGGTTTCGAACCACGTGGCGGTCATGATCAAACCGGACTTTCGTTGCAGAGGCGTTTGGGAGGCGTCGTGAGCAGCTTGAGCATCACCGGACCGGACCGCGAATGGTCGACGCTGGACTTGGGCTTGACCCGCTCACGGGCCAGGGCGGGTGCGCCGTAGCCCTCGACGCACTCGGGGTCCGGGCCGTCCATCGGCAGCCCGGTGAAGAACTTGGCGGCCATGCACCCGCCGCGGCAGCTGTCGTAGTGATCGCAGCTGCTGCACGCGCCGGCCGACTGCGGTTCACGCAACTCGCGGAAGAGCGGCGCGTTCTTCCAGACATTCTGAAAACCGCCGTCGGACAGGATGTTTCCGGCATGGAAGCGGTCGTGGATGGCGAACGGGCAGGCGTAGACATCACCGACTGGGTCGATGAGGCAGACGACCCGCCCGGCCCCGCACAGGTTCAGGCCGGCGAGCGCGCCCGGCTCACCCAACCCGGCGAGGTGGAAGAACGAGTCACCGGTGAGCACCCGCTCACCCTTGGCCACCAGCCAGTTGTAGAGCTGGACCTGCTGGTCGGCAGTGGGGTGCAGGTCATCCCACACATCGGCGCCGCGACCCGACGGCCGTAGCCGGGTGATACGTAGCGTCGCGCCGTATTGGTCTGCCAGGGCGGCGAATTCGTCGAGCTGGTCGACATTGTGGCGGGTGACCACCACCGAGATCTTGGCATCCTTGAAGCCCGCGTCGGCGAGGTTCTGCAGCGCCCGGGTGGCCATCGCGAACGAGCCTGCGCCGCGCACGGCGTCGTTGATCTCCGCGGTCGCACCGTCGAGCGAGATCTGCACGTCGACGTAGTCGCTGGCCGCCAGCCGCGCCGCGACCTCCGGCGTGATGCGCACGCCGTTGGTGGAGAACTTCACGCCGACGTGGTGGGCGGTGGCGTAGTCGACGAGCTCCCAGAAGTCCGAGCGCACCGTCGGTTCGCCGCCGCCGATGTTGACGTAGAAGACCTGCATGCGCTCGAGCTCGTCGATAATGTCCTTGCACTGCTGCGTGGTCAGCTCACGCGGGTCGCGCTTACCCGATGACGACAGGCAGTGCACGCACGCCAGGTTGCAGGCGTACGTCAGCTCCCAGGTCAGGCAGATCGGGGCGTCGAGGCCGTGCTCGAACTGCTCAACCAGCTTCGGCACACGAACGGTTTCCGTTGATGTCATTGCGGCACCAGCATTTTCGATCGAGCAAGCACGCCTAGCGCTTGCAGGTACGGCGCCTGCTGGGTGTCGTCGATACCGGCGGCACGGCAGGCCGATCGTACGTCGGGATATTCGGACAGCGTGTTGACGACGTCGACGATCGTCCGGTTCTTCAGGAACGACAGCTTGCGTGTCCCGAAGTGGTAGAGCAGCGCCCCGAACGGCTCCGGCCGCACCGCCACCTGGTGGTGCAGCCGCCAGCCGACTTCCGGGTCGAATGCGGTGCCTTGCTCAGACTCCGCCGACGACGAGGTCACGATCAGTAGACCCCGCACATCCCGTCGATCGACACCTCTTCGACGAGCGTCTCGGTAACCAGCTCGTCGTTCTCCACCTGCTGCTTCGGTTCCATCTCGCTCCGCCTTTCAATATCACCGGTTCTCGACAACTGTGATCGAGGTCGCAATAATATGGCATCGAGTGCCTAAATGGAAAGGGGACCCCCACATGGGGCCGGACCAGCACCGGGCGGGCCGCCGGCGCTCGACGACGTGGGACCACATCAGCAATGTGGCGATCGAGCTGTTCGCCGCGCGCGGTTTCGACGACGTCAGCGTCGACGACATCGCCGAGGCCGCCGGGATCGCCCGGCGCACGCTGTTCCGCTACTACCCATCCAAGAACGCGCTGCCCTGGGGGGACTTCGACGCGCATCTGGCCCACATGCGGGATCTGCTCGCCGATCTCGACCCCGAGGTGCCGATCGGCGAGGCGCTGCGCACGGCGTTGCTGGCCTTCAACAGCTTCGACGAGGCGGAGACCGCGCGGCACCGCATGCGCATGCGCGTCATCCTCGAGACGGCCGCGCTGCAGGCCTATTCGATGACCATGTACGCCGGCTGGCGCGGCGTGGTCGCCGACTTCGTCGCCAAGCGCCTCGACGCCACCGCTGGCGACCTCGTCCCGCAGACGGTGGCGTGGACGATGCTCGGCGTGGCCCTGTCCGCCTACGAACATTGGCTGGCCGACGAGGCGGAGCCGTTGTCGACGGCGCTCGGCGCGGCGTTCGACACCGTCGCCGACGGCCTGTGGGTCCTCGATCGCTGAATCACCGCGGCGCACTCGGTCACCGCGATAGCTTTGGGGCCGTCGCGGAAAGGACACCGATGGCCGAGGATCGCTCCGATAAGACGGGTCACGACCTGTTGTTCGACTCGCTGTGGACGAAGGGCACCGCCTTCACCCACGACGAGCGTCGCGAATTCGGTTTACTGGGGCTGCTTCCCACCGCCGAGAAGACTCTCGAGCAGCAGACCGAACATTCGTGGCGAGAGTTCAGCAGGCGTCGAGAGCCGCTGGACAAGCACATCTACCTACGAAACCTGCAGGACCGCAACGAGACGTTGTTCTATCGGCTGCTGCGCGACCACATCGCCGAAACCATGCCGACCGTCTATACGCCGACCGTCGGCGAGGCGTGCCAACGCTTCAGCGAGATCTACCAACGTCCGCGGGGGTTGTTCGTCTCCTATCCCGACCGCGAATACCTGCGCGAGGTGCTGCGCAACCGTCCGCGCCGAGAGGTCGACGTCATCGTCGTCACCGACGGACAGCGCATCCTGGGGCTCGGCGACCAAGGCATCGGTGGCATGGGCATCCCGATCGGCAAGCTTTCGCTGTACACGCTCATCGGCGGCATCGACCCGGCCCGCACGCTGCCGATCGTGCTCGACGTGGGCACCGACAACGTCGAGCTGCTCGAGGATCCGCAGTACCTCGGCTGGCGTCACCGCCGGATAAGCGACGACGAATACTATTCATTCATAGACGAATTCGTCGCCACCGTGCGCGAGGAGCTGCCGGATGTGCTTCTGCAGTGGGAGGATTTCGCCACCGCGCATGCACTGCCGATCCTGCAGCGCTACCGCGATCAGCTGCTGACATTCAACGACGACATCCAGGGCACCGCCGCGGTGACGCTGGGGGCGCTGCACGGCGCGGCCAAGGTGGCGGGGCGTCCGCTGTCGGAGCAGCAGGTGGTGATGCTGGGCGCCGGCTCGGCGGGCATCGGGGTTCTCGGGATGGTGCACCGTCAGATGGTCACCGAGGGCCTGTCCGCGCAACAGGCGCACGAGCGGATCTGGGTCGTCGACGTCAACGGCCTGCTCACCGACGACCGCACGGATCTGTCGGCAGATCAGCGCATGTTCGCGCAACCGGCCGACCGGGTCGCGAGCTGGGGATTGTCCGGACCCGCCCAACTGGCCGACGTCATCTCTCACGTCGACGCCGGTGTACTCCTCGGATTGTCCACCGCCACAGGCGCGTTCACCGAGCACATCGTGCGCGAAATGGCCGCAAAGGTCGACCATCCGATCATCTTCCCGTTGTCGAACCCGACCAGCCGCGCGGAGGCCCACCCGGCCGAGCTCGACGCCTGGACCGACGGGCGCGCATTGGTGGCGACGGGTTCCCCGTTCGCGCCGTTGCAGCGCGACGGCGTCGAGCGGCCGATCGCGCAATGCAACAACGCATACATCTTCCCCGCGATGGGGCTGGCCGTCACCGCCGCGCAAGCGACCCGGGTGACCGACGAGATGATGCGCGCCGCGGCGGCCGCGCTCGGCGAGTCCTCCCCCGCCCTCGGCGATCCTTCAGCACCCCTGTTGCCCGCGTGGTCGGACGTCCCGCACGTGGCGGTGCGGATCGCCCAGGCCGTGGCCGAACAAGCCGTCGCCGACGGCGTCGCGCCCGCGCGCAACTCCGCGGAACTGGCGCAGCGAATCGCGGACGTCCGGTGGACGCCCGAATACCGGGACTGAAAAAGTTTCGACAAGACCCTCGGAGTTCGGCGCGCAATGGCGACGATAAGGGTGTGAGCGCCGAACCGCACGGCACCGACGCTCCACGGCAACTGCTGACGCTGTACGACGAAGCGCTACCGGTGGTGTACGGATACTTCGTCCGCCGCTGTGGTGACCGTGGAACCGCCGAAGACCTGACGTCGGAAACCTTTCTGGCGGCGATGGATGCCGCCAGGAAGACCGCTCCGCCGCCGATGACCGTGCCGTGGTTGCTCGGGGTGGCGCGCCACAAGCTGGCCGACCACTACCGGCGCCGCCACGACCGGTTCAGCACCCCGGTCGCCGACCTGCCCGAACCTGTCGAGCCGCCGGACGACTGGGATGCCGAGCTCGACCGCATCGTCGCCGAAAGCGTGCTGGCCAAGCTGCCCGAACAGCACCGCACGGTCCTGGCACTGCGCTACATGGACGACTGCTCGGTGCCCGAGTGCGCCGAACTGATCGGCCGCACGGTGCACGCCACCGAGGCGCTGCTGGTGCGGGCCCGCAGGGCATTTCGCGCTCACTACCCGGAACCGGAAGGGAGGCAGCCGTGAACAACAGCCACGATCCGCTGGACGTGCTGCGCGGCGACGAGCTTCCGGTCGCCCCCGACCCGGCGTTCGCCGCCCGGCTGCGCGCGCGGCTGGAGTCGGCGCTTTCACTACCAAATCGAAGCCAGGAGGTCGTCATGAGCGGCACGGACACCGCACTCGCCGAACTGCCCGACACCACGTCGATCACACCGGACACACCGCCGCGCTCCGCTGCGCTGCCGTACCTGGCCGTCGCCGATGCGCGCCGCGCCATCGCCTGGTACGGCGACGTGTTCGGGGCAACGGTGGTCGGCGAGCCCGTCGAGATGGACGACGGCCGCATCGGCCATGCCGAGTTGGCCGTCGGCGACGGGGTGTTATACCTCGCCGACGAGTATCCCGAGATCGGCCTGAAAGCACCGTCACCGCAATCGGTTTCGGTCAGCTTGCAGCTGAATGTCGGCGACACCGACACGACGCTGGAGCGGGCACGGCGGCACGGCGCGCAGGTACAACGGGAACCGTACGAGAACTACGGGGCCCGCAACGCGGCGATCATCGATCCGTTCGGCCACCGCTGGATGCTCACCGGGCCGGTGACGGGCACGGCCGTCCCGATTCAGCACGGCGACGTCGGCTATGTCTCGGTGTGGGTGCCCGACGCCGAGCGGGCCGCGGCGTTCTATGGTCACGTCCTCGGTTGGCACTACGACCCGTCGACCCACCAGGTGACCAACACCGACCAGCGGATCGGCATCTTCAGCGTCGACAGTCCGCAGGGCATGCTGTGCTGCTACGCGGTCACCGATCTCGACGGTGCGCGGCGCTCGATCATCGACGGTGGCGGCACGGTCGGCACCATCGGTGAGTTCGACTTCGGGACCGTGCTCGACGCCACCGACGCCGCCGGTACGGCGTTCGCGGTCTTCCGGCCGGTGCCCGGAACGGCGCGCCCGGCGCTCAACGGCACTGGGCCAGGCGAACTTTCGTACATCACCTACCAGGTGCCGGACTCCGCGGCGTTCAAGGCGTTCTACAGCAGGGTGCTGTTCTGGACGTTCGAACCCGGGCGCATCGACGACGGCTGGGGGGTGCGCGAGACGCACCCGATGTCCGGTGTCGCCGGCGGCAACTCCGAAGCGGTGACCGTGCCGATGTGGACCGTCGCCGATGTCGACGCCGCGGTGGCGCGGGTGCGCGAGGCCGGCGGCACCGTCATCGACGAGCCGTCACAGCAGCCCTACGGTAAATCCGCGCTGTGCGCCGACGACCAGGGCGTCCGGTTCTACCTCGGCGAGCACTAGTCAGCCGAGGAGGTCGGCGATGGGTGCGCGCGCCGCGATCTTGGCGCGCGCCTTCATCACCTTGCCCGGCATGCCGCCGCCCACGACTCCGGCGACCACGCCGGCACGCTCGTAGTACGCGAGGAACTTGCGCCCGTCGTCCTCGACGATGTGGACGACGTCTTCTGCCTCCGGTTCGCCCAGACACTGGATCTTGACGTCGTACTGGTCGCTCCAGAAGTACGGCACGGAGACCGCGGTCGGGGGTTCCTGCCCCAGCATCGTGGGCACCAGAACCCGGGCCTGGTCGGCGACGTTGCTCCAATGTTCAACGCGCACTTGATGTCCGAGGTTGTGCCGCCATGAGGCGACATCTCCGATGGCCCAGACGTGCGGTGCACTGGCGCGGCCGTGGTCATCGCAGACGACGCCGTTGTCGAGCTTGATGCCGCTGCCCTCGAGCCATTCGGTCGCCGGATGCGAGCCGATGCCGACGACCACCAGATCGGCGTCGAGTTCGGTGCCGTCGCCGAGGACCACCTTCTCGACGCGATCCGAACCGCGCACCTCCGCGACGCCCACGCCGCAGCGGACGTCGACACCCTCGGCGCGGTGCACCCGGGCCACCAGCTCGCCGATCTGCTCGCCGAGCACGGCCGCCAGCGGCGTCGGCTGCGGCTCCACCAGCGCCACCTCGACGCCGAGTTTGCGCAGGCTCGCCGCGACCTCACAGCCGATGAACCCGGCCCCGACGACCACGGCGCGCCGAGCCGACCCGGCCTCCTGGCGCAGGGCCACGCTCTCGTCGTAGTTCCGCAGCACGTGGATGCCCGCGAGATCGGGGAAGGACGGAATCCGCTTGGGCACCAGACCGGTAGCGATGATGAGCTCGTCGTAACCCAGCTCCGATCCGTCCGCGAGCGTGACGGTCTGCGCGGCCGTGTCGAGGGACCGTGCGCCGTTGCCGAGCCGCACGGTGATGTTGTTCTCCTCGTAGAACTCCGCGGGCTTGAGGGTGACGTCGTCGGTCTCGGCGCGCAACACCTCCTTCGACAGCGGGGGCCGGTCGTACGGCAGATGGTCCTCGTCGCTGACGATCGTGACCGTGCCGGTGTACTCCGATCGCCGCAGCTGCTCGGCGGTACGGGCGGCCGCGAGTCCGCCGCCGACGATGACGATGCCCGCTGATGTGGTCATGGGCAGTTTCTTACACGATCCCTACGGCGATTTGTCCGCCACCCCGGCCATTGGTGCTCAGCCTCGATCGCGGTCGATCACGTTCGTCAGCACCACGATGCTCTCGCTGCGCTCGACCTCGGCGGCCGAGCGGATCCGTTCCAGCGCCTCCTCCAGGTGCCGCATGTCGCGTGCGACGACGTGCAGGATCGCATCGGCCGTTCCGGTGACGGTCGCGGCGCTGATCACCTCCGGAATGTCGATCCAGGCCGCCCGCAACCGTTCTGGGGCAATGGTTCCGTGACGGAACACCTGTACGTAGGCCTCGGTGGTCCAGCCCAGGGCGGTCCGGTCGACGACCGTGGTGAAGCCGCGGATGACTCCGGTGTCGAGCATGCGGTCGACCCGGCGCTTCACTGCGGGCGCGGAGAGGTTGACCCGCTCCCCGATCTCGGCGAACGTTGCGCGCGCGTCGTCCGTGAGGGCGGCGAGGATCTGCTCGTCGGTCGCGTCGAGGCGGTTCATCCGACACCTCCGCACAATGAATCGCTGATTTGACGAACTATACGCAATCTTTCGCTGGTAGACACGCAACAATCAACGATTGATTGCGTCCAAGGGCATCCCTACCGTGGATTCATGACGGTTATCGATGTCGCCGCGGCACGCCAGCCGAACCCGCCCTCCCGGCGGCGGGCGCGCCTGCGTCACTACGTCATGACCCCGCCGACCTACTTCGCGGTCGAGTACGTGATCAACCCGTGGATGAATACCGCGACGCCCGTCGACACCGAGCTGGCCCTCGCCCAGTGGGAGACGTTGTGCCGGACGTACAAGGGGCTCGGGCACGTTGTCGACATCGTCGATCCGGTCCCGGGGCTGCCCGACATGGTCTACGCCGCCAACGGCGGCCTGATCGCGAGCGGCGTCGCGGTCGTCGCGAGGTTCGCCTACCCGCAGCGCGCGGCCGAAGCGTTCGCGTACGCAGAGTGGATGTCCCAGCACGGGTATCAACCCGTGCAGACCCGCCACATCAACGAGGGCCAGGGCGACCTGCTCACCGCCGGTTCGATCCTGTTGGCGGGCTACGGATTCCGGACCGATCGCCGAGCCCACGACGAGATCGCGCAGTTGTTGGGACTCGCCACCTACAGCTTCGAGCTGGTCGATCCGCGGTTCTACCACCTCGACACCGCGCTCGCGGTGCTCGACGACACGACGGTCGCGTACTACCCGCCGGCGTTCAGCGACACCTCGCGGGTGAGCCTGCGGACGCTGTTCCCCGACGCGATCGAGGTCGCAAGTGCCGACGCCTACGTCCTCGGCCTCAACGTGGTCTCCGACGGGTACAACGTCGTGCTACCCGCCGCGGCCACCGGCTTCGCCGCCCAGCTCCGCGAGGCAGGGTTCAACCCCGTCGGCGTCGATCTCTCCGAACTGCTCAAGGGCGGCGGATCGATCAAATGCTGCACATTGGAGGTGCATCCGTGACCACTCTGGAGGCGACGGGCGCCGCGATCGACGACCGCTGCGTGGCGCACAACTACGCGCCGCTTCCGGTTGTCGCCGCCAGCGCCGAGGGCGCGTGGATCACCGACGTGGAGGGCCGTCGCTACCTGGACTGTCTCGCGGCGTATTCGGCGGTGAACTTCGGGCACCGCAACCCCGAAATCACCGCCGTCGCGCATGCCCAGCTGGACACCGTGACGTTGGTCAGCCGAGCGTTCCACTCCGACCGTCTGGCGCCTTTCTGCGCGGCGTTGGCCGACCTGTGCGGCAAGGACATGGTGCTGCCGATGAACAGCGGCGCCGAGGCCGTCGAGAGCGGCATCAAGGTCGCCCGCAAATGGGGCACCGACGTCAAGGGCGTTCCGGCGCATGCCGCGAATATCGTGGTGGCACACAACAACTTCCACGGCCGCACCACCACGATCATCAGCTTCTCCGACGACGAGACGGCCCGCCGCGGCTTCGGCCCGTACACCCCCGGATTTCGCGTCGCGCCGTTCGGCGACGCCGATGCCTTCGCCGACGCGATCGACGAGAACACGGTCGCGGTGCTGATCGAACCGATCCAGGGCGAGGCGGGGATCATCGTTCCGCCCGACGACTTCCTGCCCCGCCTGCGCGCGTTGTGCACGCAGCGCAATGTGCTGTTGATCGCCGACGAGATCCAGTCCGGTCTGGCGCGCACCGGCACGACGTTCGCCTGCGAGCACTGGGATGTGACGCCCGACGTGTACCTGCTCGGGAAGGCCCTCGGCGGAGGCGTGATGCCGGTGTCGGCGGTGGTCGCCGACTCTGACGTCCTCGGCGTGTTGCATCCCGGAGAGCACGGCTCGACATTCGGAGGCAATCCGCTGGCCGCGGCGATCGGGGCGGCCGTGGTGGCGATTCTGCGGCGAGGCGAATTCCAGCGCCGCTCAGCCGAACTCGGCGCACATCTGCACCGGCGGCTGCGGTCGCTGATCGGTCACGGCGTCGTGGCGGTCCGCGGTAAGGGTTTGTGGGCCGGCGTCGACATCGACCCGCGCTCGGGCACCGCCAAACAAGTCAGCCTGCGCCTGGCGCAGCGCGGCGTCCTCGTCAAGGACACCCACGGTTTGGCGCTGAGGTTCGCTCCTCCGCTGGTGATCACCGAGGCCGAAATCGACTGGGCCATCGACCAGTTCGCCGCCGTGCTGGTCCCCTGAGTCCGGCGAGCAGACGCAAAACTGCCGGAAATCGGCGGAAATTGGGCAGTTTTGTGTCTGTTCGCGAGGAAAAGTCAGTGCTTCATGGCGCCGCGGTCGACCGCGATCTGGCTGCCGGAGAGCGTCTTCGAACCGTCACCGGCGAGCCACGCGACGACGTCGGCCACCTCTTCGGGCTCCATGAACCCCTGAAGCCCCTTGTTCTCCTCGTCGAGCGGCTGGTACGGCATCGGAGCGAAACTGTGCAGATAGCTCGGATACTTGGCAAAGATCGCCATCATCGCGTCCTTCTCGACCATCGGCGTCTCGATCGAGTACGGGTGAATCGAGTTCACCCGGATCCCGAACTCGCCGGCCTCGATGGCCAGCGCGTTGGTCAGCGCGGTCAGTCCGTGCTTGGATGCCGCGTAGTGCGCGTTGCCCGGCGTGGCCTTCAACCCGGCCGAGGAACTGACGATGATGACCGATCCACCGTTGCCCGCGGCGATCATCGCCGGCAGGGCGGCGCGGATGGTGCGCCACGTCCCGTTGAGGTTGACGTCGATGACGGTGTCCCACTGCTCTTCCGACATCTCCCAGATGCGGCCCCAGCTGAGCACGCCGGCGTTTGCCACCAGGATGTCGAGCCTGCCGAACTGCTCGACGCCGTCGGCCACCACCTGCTGCAGCGCGGCCAGGTCGCGAATGTCGACTTCGCGGGCGAGCACCTTGCGGCCGGTCGCCTCGACCGCGCGCACCGTCTCGGCCAGATCCTCCGACGTCGGCATCGGGTAGGTGATCGTCTCCGATATCGGGGCGCAGACGTCGATCGCGATGATGTCGGCGCCCTCACCGGCCAGCCGCACCGCGTGCGCCCGCCCCTGCCCGCGCGCGGCTCCGGTGATGAATGCCACTCGGCCTTCCAGGGGTCGGTTGATCGCCGTCACCGCTGCTCCTTCCGGGATCCTCCGGACAGGCTAACAGCCAAACTGGAACGTGTTCTAGCGGCTGATTCACTCAATGGGATCGCGGATGATCGGACAGGTCATACAGTGCCCGCCGCCGCGGCCACGGCCCAGTTCGGCACCGACGATGGTGATGACCTCGATGCCGGCACGGCGCAGCAGTGCGTTGGTGTGGGTGTTGCGGTCGTAGGCGAACACGACGCCGGGTTCGATGGCGACCAGGTTGTTGCCGCTGTCCCACTGCTGACGCTCCGAGTCGTAGGCCGTTCCGCCCGTCTCCACGACCCGCAGTTCGCTCAACCCGAGGGCCGATGCCACGACCTCGACAAAAGGCTTGTGCGCCTCGACCACCTCGACGCCCGGGGCGGCATCGCTGGGGTAGAGCGTGAATGTCTCCATGGCGTCCACGATTTCGGGATAGATGGTCACCACGTCCCGGTCGGCGAACGTGAAGATGGTGTCCAGATGCATGGCCGACCGCAACTTGGGCATACCGGCGACGATCACCTGCGTGGCCGCGCCCTCGCCGAACAGCGTCGCAGCCACCTGCGTGATGGCCTGCCGCGACGTCCGTTCGCTCATGCCGATGATGACGACGCCGTGTCCGGGCACCAGCACGTCGCCCCCTTCGAAACTGGCCAGGCCCCAGGGCTGCTCTGGATCGCCCCACCACACCCGCGAGCCGACGAAGTCGGGATGGAACTCATAGATCGCCTTCATCAACAGCGTCTCGTCGTGGCGTGCCGGCCAGAACAGCGGGTTGAGGGTCAGACCGCCGTAGATCCAGCAGGTGGTGTCGCGCGTGTACAGCGTGTTGGGTAGCGGCGGCATCAGATACTCGGTGATCCCGGCGTTTTCGCGTGCCAGGGACCGGTAGCCGGAGTGCAGTTCTCTCGGCAGGTCGCGGATCGACATACCGCCGATCAGCAACTCCGCGAGCCGTTGGGGCATCAGCTCGTCGAGGAAGCCGCGTGTGTCGTCGACCAGGCCGAGCCCCACCTCGTTGGCCACGATCTTGCGGTCCAGCAGCCACGCCTTGGCTTCCGGGATGGCCATCGTCTCGGCGAGCAACTCGTGCAGTTCGACCACCTCGACGTCGCGCTCGCGCATCTTGTCGACGAAGTCGAAGTGGTCGCGGCGGGCGTTCTGCACCCACAGCACGTCGTCGAACAACAGCGCGTCGCAGTTGGTCGGGGTCAGGCGCTCGTGGGCGAGGCCGGGCGAGCAGACCAGCACCTTGCGCAGCTTGCCCACCTCGGAGTGGACGCCGTAATCAGCAGATCGGTTGGACACTTCGATTCCTCTCGTGTGCACTAGATTTCGATCGCGCCGGTTGACAGCGACACCACGGCGATGATCGCGCCGAGCACGACCACGCCGAACAGGACGGCCTCAGCGGGACGGAAGACGCGCAGGCCACGTTCCCTGCGGGCCTTGAAGTAGAGCGCGGCCGCCGGGGCATACAGGATGCAGGACAGCAGCAGCTTGTCCATGCCCGCGGCGTAGATCAGAAACAGGGTGTACACGGTCGCGATGGCGGCGATGCTCATATCGCCGACGAGTGACCTGCCGTCCTCGTATGTTTCGCGCGTGGTGGTGAGTTTCAATGCGTACGCCGCCGCCAGCAGATACGGGATCAGCGACAGCGCGGCGGTGAGGTCCAGCATGAAATCGAGTGCGTCTGCGGCGAACAGCAGCGCGATCAGCAGCAGGGTGATCAGTGCCGCGGCCATGATCAGCGCGGCGACTGGGGCATCGTGGCTGTTGGTCCGGGCCAGGAATCGCGGCATGTCATCCGATTTGGCGGGAATGAACAGCACCTCCGCGGCCATCAACGTCCATGCGAGATAGGCCCCCAGCACCGAGACGATCACACCGACCTTGATGAAGACCGAACCCCAGGGGCCGACGATGGATTCCAGTACCGCCGCCATGGACGGTTGGCCGACGTTCGCCAACTCGTCCTGCGGCAGCACGCCGTACGACACCAGAGTCACCATCGCGAACACGCTGAGAACGCCGAGGAAGCCGAACACCGTTGCCCGCCCGACGTCTTCGCGCCTGCGCGCCATGCGCGAGTACACCGCGGCGCCCTCGATGCCCAGGAACACAAAGACGGTGATCAGCATCGTGCCCGTGGCCTGATCCCAGATCGCGGAGAAGGAGTATCCCCCGGCGTCGCCCCAGAAGTTGTCCGCGAATACGCCGGCCTCGAACGCGACGATCGCGATCACGATGAACACCAGGATCGGAAGCACCTTCGCGACGGTGACGATGTAGTTGATCACCGCGGCGTCCTTGACACCCCGCATGACGAGCGCGGCGAAGAGCCACACCCCGACGGTCGACACCACCACCGCGAGCACGGTGTCCCCCGCGCCGAACGCCGGAACCACCGCGCTGAGCGTCGTCGTGATCAACACCCAGTACGACACGTTGCCCGCGCAGGCCGACGCCCAATAGCCGATGGCCGAGTTGAACCCGACGTAATCACCGAAACCGGCCTTGGCGTAGGTGAAGATGCCCGCATTGAGTTCCGGCTTGCGGACAGCCAGCCTTTGAAACACGAAGGCCAGCATCAGCATTCCGGAGCCCGCGATGGTCCAGGCGATAATCGCGCCGAGCACGCCGGTCTCGGTGCCGAAGCGCCGCGGCAGCAGGAAGACACCCGAGCCGATCATCGACCCGACCACCATCGCGGTCAGGGTCGGCAGGCTGACTTTCTGTTCGGCCTGTTCGGTGCGGGTCTCGGCTGAGGTCATGTCGCTTCCGCTTCCTCGGTGGATGACGCCTTGACGATCTTGAAGCCGGTGTAGCCGTACACCACGCTGAGCAGGGGGCTGGCGATGTTGAAGACCGCGAACGGCAGGTACGCCAATGTCGACACGCCGAGCACCGCGCTCATGAACGCGCCGCACGAATTCCACGGCACGAGCGCCGATGTCACGGTCCCGCTGTCCGCTGCCAGCCGCGACAGGTTCTGCGGCGCAAGCCCGCGTTTCTCGAACTCGAGGCGGAAGACACGGCTGGGCAGCACGAGCGCGATGTACTGATCGCCGGCGACGATGTTGAGCCCGATACCGGTTGCGAACACCGAAAAATAGAGTTGGCCTGTTGATTTCGCGGCGGCGATCAACGGATGCACCAGCCGGTCGATCAGCCCGAACTGCTCCAATAGTGCGCCGAACGTCACCGCGCCGATGATCAGCCAGATGGTGAGCAGCATGCTGTCCATACCGCCGCGCGACAACAACCGGTCGATCTCAGCGATCCCCGAGTTTATGGTGAAGCCGTTGGCCATCGCGCGCCAGACCGCCTGTATCGACCCGACGATCACATTGGCGCTGCCGTGCATCTCACGCACGAATCCGTCGACCACATCGCGTTGCAGGACGACGGCCTGCGCACCGGCCCACAACGAAGCCGCCAGCAGAGCCAACGACGCGGGCGCCTTGCGGACGGACAGGAAGACGAGGATCGCCAGCGGTAGGAGGTTCAACGGCGTGATCGAGAAGATCTCGCTCAGCTTGGCGAGTTCGACCTCTTCGCCGACGGTGGCCACCGGCGGCGGGCCGGCGACACCCAGGGTTGCGAACACGATCGCCGCGATCACGAACGCCGGCACCGACGTCCACGCCTGATGGCGAATGTGCGTATAGAGGTCCACCTCGACCATTTGCGCGGTCAGGATCGTCGTCTCCGACAACGGTGAGAGCTTGTCCCCCAGGTAGGCACCGGAGATCACGGCGCCCGCGGTGATGGCCGGTGACACCCCGAGCATCGTCGCGATGCCGACCAGGCCCACGCCGACCGTTCCCGCTGTCGTCCACGAACTTCCGATCGACATCGCCACGACACCACAGATGACCGCGGTGGCAACATAAAAGTAACCCGGCGAGAGCACCTGAATTCCGTGATAGACCAACGTCGGGATGGTGCCGGACAGATTCCACGTCCCGATCAGTGCGCCGACAGCAAGCAGGATGAACAACGCGCTGGTGATCGACGACAGGGCGCCTTGACCCGCCTCTTGCACTGCGCTCCAACGATGCCCGTTCTTCAGCGCGATCAGGGCGGCGACCGCGCAGCACAACACGAGTGCCACCTGAATGGGCCCGTCGAGGGCGTCGAGTCCGAAAAGCGCTATGGAGCTACCGATCAGCACGGTCAGCGCGACCAGCGGAATGATGGCATCGGCTAGCGACGGACCTTGGATCGCCCTCTGCTCCAGCGAGTCCGTCATTGCGGCACCCCCACAGGGGCGCGACACGGCACGACGGAACGGTATCAGCCCGCGGCGGGCTGGAGGCCGAAAAGTTACAGGTCAGCGATTATTTGCTGGCGCTTCGCCGTGTATTCGTCCTCGGAGATCGAACCCATAGCGCGTAGCGTCTCGAGTTCCTGGAGACGCGCAGCGGTCGACGGTTCCGGGGGTGCGACTGAAGGTGCGGCGGTCGGTACCGCCGCAGGTGGCGGGGCGGTGCCGGCCGGTGCCTGATGTGCGGCCGCCGCTCGGCGCACGACCTGCTGAACCTGCTGACGTGCAACAGGATTCGACCTCAGGTCGATCATGTTGTTGAGCCCGATGTTGTTCGCCTTGAGGATGTGGAGGATCTCCATCAGCGGCTCCGTCTGGCCGGTCAGATCGTACGTACGGTTTTCCTCGGCGATGGTGAAGTTGGCGGGCATCATCCCGCTCACCAGACTGCTTCGCTCCCAATCGATCTGATACTCGTTGGTCATCGGATCGACCAGCGCGACCAGCTTGCGGTTGGTGATCATCGGCAGCCTCGAGATCGAGGCGATCACCCGGTCCTGGCTGGCGAACGGCGCGATGCCGGGTCCGGAGATCTGTAGGTCGAGTTTCACCAGCGGCTGTTCGTTGATCCGAGTCCCGGTTTCGTGGATTCCGGTGACCTGAGCCAGCGCCAGTACTCCGGTCTGTTCGAGAGCGGCGGTCTTGGCCGCCGACCGGGCTCCTCCGGCCGTGATCGCCAGTGCGATCAGCACATCGGCGGCGGTAATGAGCAGGCCGGCCCAGAACATCCACTTCATCATCGGATCGGCGCCCGAGGCGAAGTAGATGACCAAGAAGATCGGCCCGACGATGCCACACAGCAGCACGAAGGCTTGAACCTTGATGTAACGCCACAACATGCCAGTCACGCTCCCGTCATCACCGCCTGACCTGCGTGTCAGATTAGCGCCAATCGCCCGTCGGTGAGCCGTATCGTCGTGCGATGGCATCGGTGGAGAAGTCGCGGTCGGGGTGGACCTTGGCTGCCGTCGCACTGGCGTTGTTCTGTGTGCAGATCGATTACTTCGCGATGAACCTCGCGGTCCCGCGCATGGCGGTCGAGTTCGGCAGCAGCGCAACCGACCTGCAGTGGATCGTCAGCGTCTACATGCTGGCTCTGGGCGCGTTCATGGTGCCCGCGGGCCGCATCGGTGACATCGTCGGCCGTCGCCGCACGCTGCTCACCGGGGTCGCGTTGTTCGGCGCCGCCTCGGTGGCGTGTGCGGTGGCGCCGACCCTCGGCGTGCTGATCGCCTTCCGGGTAGCGCAGGGTTTGGGTGCGGCGTTGATCTTTCCGGTGTCGGTGAGTGTGCTGACCAATGCGTACGGCGTTGCGAGGGCCGGCCGGTCGATCGGATTGGCTTACGGTATAGCGGCTTTGGGCAACGCGGCCGGTCCACTCGTCGGCGGGTTGCTGACCGACACCGTCGGCTGGCGATGGATCTTCTGGCTGAACGTGCCACTCGCCGCGGCCTCGCTCGCCATCGGGGCGCGCGTCGTCACCGAATCATTCGACGAGTCGGCGCCCCGGCGCATCGACACGGCGGGACTGGCGTTGATCAGTGTCGGGATCGGGCTGTTCACGTTGACCTTCGATCGCGCGCCCGGCTGGGGTTGGCTGTCGGTGTCGACCGTCGCCGCGTTCGCGGGTTCGCTGCTCGCACTGGCGGCGTTCGTCGTCGTCGAGACCAGGGTTCGGTGGCCGCTGGTCGACCTGTCGCTCGTCCGCAACGCGAGGTTCACGATCCTGGTGGTGGCGGGCGCCGTCGCGAACATCGCTTACGCGGTGACCATCTTCTTGTCGACGGTGTTCCTGCAGACAGTCCGGGGACTCGATCCGTTGACCGCGGGACTGGCGTTCCTCGGCCCATCTGCGGGCGCGGCGATCGGCGGTGTGCTGGCCGGCAGGGTCGGCACTCGACGCTCACCTGCGGCGGTGATGGGTGCGACGACGGTCGCCGCCGCGTTGGGCCTCGGCGCCGTTGCGCTGTCGCGCGATTGGGCGCCCTACCTCGTCGCCCTCAGTGTGTGCGGGCTGTCGCTGGGCCTGGTCTATGCATTCACCACCGTCGCGACGCAGGCGGTGGTGCGTCCGGCACGGGCCGGCGAGGCCGCCGGGGTCACGCTGACGGTGTTGGTGTCGCTGGCCGGCGTCGGCGTGGCCGTCGCGTCGACCGTGCTGGAGATGTTGCAGCGCAACGGAACACCGGCCGCGGAGGCGATCGACACGATCCTTGCGGTGCTGGCGGTGGCGCTGCTCGCCGCCGGAGCGGTCGTGCTGTGGATCGCCCCGCGGACGGCTACTCGGTCGGAGCCGTCGCGTCGGTCGGTGTCGCCGCGGCCAGCGGGGTGATCGGAAGCGCCTCGGGCGCCTGCGGTGTCACCGTTGCGGGCCCGATGAGCTGATACAGCGGCTGAGTCCAGCGGTACCCGCTCGAGGCCTTCGTGTAGCCGGTGTGGATGAGCGTCGAAACCTTCGACACTTCTTCGGCGTCGGGGTCGTAGTCACAGACCGCATCGTTGAGCTCGCACACGCTGATTGTGCGGGCACCGATCGCGGGCGGAAGCGGCGCCGGTGCATGCGCGAGGATCGGCCAGTCCTGGGCCACGCCCTTTCCGGCGCCCGGGACGCTGGTGACCGAGCCGATGTTGATGGTCGGGTCGGCGGGCAGGCGGTCACCGTCGGCGATGAGCAGCGCGGCCACCACGTTCGGATTGGTTCCGGCCGCATGCAGATTGCGGTGTACCACCATCGCGCCCTGCGAGTAGCCGGCGAGCACGACCTTCGACTCCGGGCAACGCTGGGTGAACGCCGTGTACTGCGACTCGAGCGCGGATGCGCCGGCGTCGACGCTGCCCATGAAGCCGAGCCACTCCCCGACGCCGCCGTCGTCATCGGGCACCGGGACGGCGGGGTACTCGACGGCCTCAGCCGTCATCGTGCGACCGTCGGCGGTCACCAGACGCTGCACGTCGCGGTAGGACTGGTAGATGTCGTCGCCCATTCCGGCGTTCGAGGTCAGGTCGCCGTCACGCTGTCCCGATCCCGCGGCTCCGAACCAGTGCACATCCGGGCAGCCGGGCGCGGCCTGGGCCGTGGCGGTGGACAGACCCGCGAGTGTGGCACCCGCGATTGCGGCGGCGCTGGCGAGCGTGGTGAGACGACCGAACATGAAACCCTTACCCTTCTTCGCCCGACCAGGGCATACGCGAAGTACATCGTCTCGGCGGCCGCGGACGTTACGGGAAACCAGCCGTCGCGCAGAAACGAAAGCGGCGCCCACCCGAAGGTGAGCGCCGCTTCGCAGCAGAGACTAGATCACTTGAATGATCACGTCGGCAGGGCCGACTACTTGATGATCTTCGTGACCCGGCCGGCGCCGACGGTACGGCCGCCCTCGCGAATCGCGAAGCGCAGACCCTCGTCCATGGCGACGGGCTGGATGAGCTTGACGGAGATGTCGGTGTTGTCACCGGGCATCACCATCTCGGTGCCCTCCGGCAGCGTCACCACGCCGGTCACGTCCGTGGTACGGAAGTAGAACTGCGGACGGTAGTTGTTGAAGAACGGCGTGTGCCGGCCGCCCTCGTCCTTGGACAGGATGTAGACCTGGCCCTCAAACTCGGTGTGCGGCGTGGTGGTGCCGGGCTTCACGACGACCTGACCGCGCTCGACGTCCTCGCGCTTGATGCCGCGCAGCAGCAGACCGACGTTGTCGCCGGCCTGGCCCTGGTCGAGCAGCTTGCGGAACATCTCGACACCGGTGACCGTGGTCTTGGTGGTGTCGGGGCGGATGCCGACGATCTCGACTTCCTCGTTCACGTTGATCACGCCACGCTCGACGCGACCGGTGACCACGGTGCCGCGGCCGGTGATCGTGAAGACGTCCTCGACGGGCATCAGGAACGGCTTGTCGGTCTCGCGGACCGGATCCGGGATCGACTCGTCGACGGCCTCCATGAGCTCCTCGACGGACTTGACCCACTTCTCGTCACCCTCGAGCGCCTTGAGCGCCGACACGCGGATGACCGGGGCGTCCTCGTCGAACTCCTGGGCGGCCAGCAGTTCGCGGACCTCCATCTCGACGAGCTCGATGAGCTCCTCGTCGTCGACCGCGTCGGCCTTGTTCAACGCGACCAGGATGTAGGGCACGCCCACCTGGCGGGCGAGCAGCACGTGCTCACGCGTCTGCGGCATCGGGCCGTCGGTCGCCGCGACCACCAGGATCGCGCCGTCCATCTGGGCGGCGCCGGTGATCATGTTCTTGATGTAGTCGGCGTGACCGGGTGCATCGACGTGCGCGTAGTGGCGCTTGTCGGTCTGGTACTCCACGTGGGAGATGTTGATCGTGATGCCGCGCTGACGCTCCTCAGGCGCATTGTCGATCTGGTCGAATGCGCGCGACTCGTTCAATTCGGGAAACTTGTCGTGCAGCACCTTGGTGATTGCTGCGGTCAGCGTCGTCTTGCCGTGGTCAACGTGACCAATGGTCCCGATGTTGACGTGCGGCTTCGTCCGCTCGAACTTCGCCTTCGCCACTGTGTGGTCCTCCTGGACTGTGTTGGTGCTTGTCTAAAGCAGTGTTGATCTTTGCAGTTGTTTCTCGCCGCAGAGCAACCGGGGCTACTGCCCGGTTGCCTTAGCGCCATTCATGGCTCGGCTCCGGCTCAGCTCCGATCCTCGGGCCTGGCGGCCCTCGATTCTCACTGACCCGTCGCCTTCGCGATGATCTCCTTCGACACGGCCGCCGGAACCTCGGCGTACGAGTCGAACACCATGGAGTAGTTTGCCCGGCCCTGGGTCTTCGACCGAAGGTCTCCGACGTAGCCGAACATCTCCGACAGCGGTACCTGCGCCTTGACGACGCGGGCACCCGATCGCTCCTCCATGGCCTGGATCTGACCACGGCGGGAGTTCAGGTCACCGATCACGTCACCCATGTAGTCCTCGGGTGTGGTCACTTCGACCGCCATGATCGGCTCGAGGATCACGGGCTGGGCCGCCTGCGCGGCCTTCTTCAGCACCTGTGAACCCGCAACTTTGAACGCCATTTCCGACGAGTCCACCTCGTGGTAGGCACCGTCGAGCAGAGTCACCTTGAGGTTCACCAGCGGATAACCCGCCAGCACGCCGTACTGCATCGCGTCCTGGGCGCCGGCATCCACCGACGGGATGTACTCGCGCGGGATGCGGCCACCGGTGACCTTGTTCTCGAATTCGTAGGTCGCACCGTCCTCGCCGGTGAACGGCTCGAGGTCGATGAGCACCTTGGCGAACTGGCCGGAGCCACCCGTCTGCTTCTTGTGGGTGTACTCGACCTTCTCGACCTTGCGCTTGATCGTCTCGCGGTAGGCCACCTGCGGCTTGCCGACGTTGGCCTCGACCTTGAACTCGCGCTTCATCCGGTCGACGAGGATGTCGAGGTGAAGCTCGCCCATGCCGCCGATGACGGTCTGGCCGGTCTCCTGGTCCAGGTGGACCTTGAACGTCGGGTCCTCCTCGGCCAGCTTCTGGATCGCTGTGCCGAGCTTCTCCTGGTCGCTCTTGGTCTTCGGCTCGATGGCCACCTCGATGACCGGGTCCGGGAACGTCATCGACTCGAGCACGATCTGCTCGTTGGCGTCGGACAGGGTGTCACCGGTGGTGGTGTCCTTCAGACCGATCACGGCGTAGATGTGCCCCGCGGAGGCCCGCTCAACCGGGTTCTCCTTATTGGCGTGCATCTGGAACAGCTTGCCCAGCCGCTCCTTCTTGCCCTTGGTGGAGTTGATCACCTGCGAGCCGGACTCGACCGTGCCGGAGTAGACGCGCACGTAGGTCAGCTTGCCGAAGAACGGGTGCACGGCGATCTTGAAAGCCAGCGCCGAGAACGGCTCGTCCACCGACGGCTTGCGGCTGATGGCCTCGTCTTCCTTGCCGGGCACGTGACCCTGCACCGACTCGACATCCAGCGGCGACGGCAGGTAGTCGATGACCGCGTCGAGCATGGGCTGCACGCCCTTGTTCTTGAACGCGCTGCCGCACAGCACCGGGTACAGCTCGGAGCTGACGGTCAGCTTGCGGATCGCGGCCTTGATCTCGGCAACGGTGAGCTCCTCGCCGCCGACGTACTTGTCCAGCAGCTCCTCGTCGGTCTCGGCGACCGTCTCGAGCAGCTTGGTCCGGTACTCCTCGGCCTTCTCGGCGAGCTCGGCCGGGATGTCCTCGACCTCGTACTTCTCACCGAGGGCGGTCTCGCCGCGCCATACCTTGGCCTTCATCTCGACCAGGTCGACGATGCCGATGAAGTCGTTCTCCGCGCCGATCGGCAGCTGGATCACCAGCGGCTGGGCTCCGAGGCGCTCCTCGATGGTGCGCACGGTGAAGTAGAAGTCCGCACCGAGCTTGTCCATCTTGTTGACGAAGCAGATGCGCGGCACGTCGTACTTGTCGGCCTGGCGCCAGACCTGCTCGGACTGCGGCTCGACACCTTCCTTGCCGTCGAAGACGGCCACGGCACCGTCGAGCACGCGCAGGCTGCGCTCCACCTCGACGGTGAAGTCGACGTGGCCGGGGGTGTCGATGATGTTGATCTGGTTGTCGTTCCAGAAACACGTGACGGCCGCGGAGGTGATGGTGATCCCCCGCTCCTGCTCCTGCTCCATCCAGTCCGTGGTCGAAGCGCCGTCGTGCGTCTCACCGATCTTGTAGTTGACGCCGGTGTAGTACAGGATGCGTTCGGTCGTCGTCGTCTTGCCGGCATCGATGTGAGCCATGATGCCGATGTTGCGGACCTTGTTCAGGTCGGTAAGCACGTCCTTCTGTGCCACAGAAGTCTTCTCTCTCGCTTGGTAGTTGCTGTGTGGTCATTGCGCCGGCGGCAACACTGCACGCCGGCGGCTATCACCAGCGGTAGTGCGCGAAGGCGCGGTTTGCCTCGGCCATCTTGTGGGTGTCCTCACGCCGCTTCACGGCGGCACCCAGGCCATTGCTGGCGTCGAGGATCTCGTTCGCCAGGCGCTCGATCATGGTCTTCTCGCGGCGGGCCTTGGAAAAGCTGACCAGCCACCGCAGTGCCAGCGTGACCGAGCGATCCGGACGCACCTCGACGGGAACCTGATAGGTGGCGCCACCGACGCGACGGCTGCGAACCTCGAGTGCCGGCTTGACGTTGTCCAGAGCGCGCTTGAGGGTGACCACCGGATCGGTGCCGGTCTTCTCGCGGGCCTGTTCGAGCGCACCATAAACAATGCGTTCGGCCAGCGATTTCTTCCCGTCCAGCAGAACCTTGTTGACCAGCTGGGTGACCAGCTGCGACCCGTAGACCGGATCGTTGACCAACGGACGCTTGGGTGCCGGTCCCTTGCGCGGCATCAGCTCTTCTCCTTCTTCGCGCCGTAACGGCTACGCGCCTGCTTGCGGTTCTTCACGCCCTGGGTGTCCAGGGAGCCGCGGATGATCTTGTAGCGCACACCCGGCAGGTCCTTCACACGGCCGCCGCGCACCAGCACCATCGAGTGCTCCTGCAGGTTGTGGCCCTCGCCCGGGATGTAGGCGGTGACCTCGACCGCGCTGGTGAGCTTGACGCGCGCGACCTTCCGAAGCGCCGAGTTCGGCTTCTTCGGGGTGGTCGTGTACACGCGGGTGCACACTCCGCGACGCTGCGGGCTGCCCTTGAGGGCCGCGGTCTTCGCCTTCGCGGGCTTGTCGTGGCGACCCTTGCGGACCAGCTGCTGGATGGTTGGCATCTACCGGCTTTCTGTGTTGCTGCTTCTTAAGTTCTGGTCAAGTCTCTGTACTGCTGTTTTGCCCCGGTTGCGCACCCCGCGACCGGGTGTGTCGCACGCGCCCGCCCGAAGCAATTCGAAGGCATTGCCTCAATTCTCAGAGCATGGCGACATGCGAATTGGCCCGGCGTGCAGGCACGCTCAGCGGGTTCCTTCGGTAAACGCACCCGCAAAGCGCCTTATCTGCCAGGCACGATCGTCCACAATACCAGCACAGGGGCAGCGCTCCAAACCCGTCGGCTGCGCCCTAACCGCAGGTCAGGTTACCTTCTCCTGGATGGGCCGGCACGCGCAGCTACCGGCGCTCCATCCCGGACGCCAACCGCATCACCATGTCGCTGTACACGGCGTCGGTGTCGATACCCTCCATCGCCCCGGTCATCTCCAGCAGCACGAATCCGTGCATGGCCGACCAAAACTCCAGCGCCGCATAGAACGCGTTCTCACCCTCGAGTCCGTAGGACGCCAGGACCGCGATGACGGGCGCCGCGGCCGCCCGGGTGGCACCGGTGAATTCGGGGTCGTCGCCGCCCAGCGGCATCCGGGTGAACGCCGAATAGCGCCCCGGATGGTGATGGGCATAGCTGCGGTAGGCGCTGGCCATCGCGGTCACCGCATCGTCGCGGGTGCGGCCCTCGGCGACGTTGGTGAGCATGCCGATGATGTCGCCGACGACGCGCATCCGCACCGTTCTGCGCAGGTCCTCGAGGCTGTTGACGTGGTTGTAGAGCGACGGCCCCTTGGTACCGAGCTGGGTGGCGAGCGCGTTGATCGTCAGCGCGTCCCAACCTTCACGGTCCAGGAAGGTCAGTGCGGCGTTGACGATCGATTCGCGACTGAGCCGGGGCGCTCTCCTGGCGGGCGTGCTCGAGGGCTGGGCCATTTGCGCTTCGCCCCCTTGCCGTCGTCGATTCCGTCGTTGATTCCCGGAGAAAACTAACACCTCTAGTTCCCTTGGAGTCAGTTGACGCGCTCCTGGCTGAGCTCGGCGAGTTGTTCGGTGATCGAGCACAGATCCGGCAGCGTCGCGGGGTTCATCGTCTGGATGGACCACGTGATGACGTCGCCGCCCTTGGCCACATAAAAACTGCAGGCGTTCGCGTCGAACGCCTTGAAGCCCTTGTTGCCGTCGACGGACAGTTCGGTCAGCGTGCGGCCGGCCTGCTGTTCGAGCGTCCGCTCGGTGTCCATGTCGCTGCCGCGGTACCACCAGGTCGAGATGCCCATCCCGGCGCCGACGGTGCCGAACACCGTGTTCTCCTGCCAGAAGCAGCCCGCGTCGCTGACGACCGCCTTGGTGTACTCCTCCGAGCCGACTGCCGCGGCGATGTCTGCGTCGGTGATGCCGTTGCAGTCGCCGCTGCGGAATCCGCCGCCGGGTTTGGCGGTCGGTGAGGACGTCGGTGACTCGTCGGACGACCCGCACGCTGTCAGCAGCGCGGCGCACGCGGACAACGCGGCCAGTCGGCGAATCCACCGGGCGCACACGGTCACATCTCCGATTTCAGGGTGGCCGACAGCAGCTTTTGCGCCTCCTGGCACGGATCGCCGGCGCGCTGATCGCGGAACTGCACCCACCAGCTGAGGACTCCGCTGCCCGCCGCGGCGGTGACCGAGCACGCCGCGCCGGTGATGTCGCGCCGAGCCGTGAAGGCCGGGTGGCGCTCGATGTCCGTCTCGGTGATCTGCGCGCCACGCTCGTCGGCGAGCGCGCGCTCCCGGTCGAGGCTTCCGTGCTCGAACCAGGAGTACGTCGCATCGACCGTCACGTCGCCGCGAAAGAGGACGTACTGACAGACCGCACCGCTGTAGGGCCGCACGACGTTCTCGGCGACCAGGATCTCCTGGACGGTCTCGTCGTCGAGTAGACCGCAGCGGTCGTCGACGTAGCCGTAGTCGCGGTCGGGATCGGGGACGCCGGGGGTGGCGCGCTGCGCGGTTCCGTTGACGGTCTCAGCACACCCCGCCACCGCCGCCACCGCTACGACCGCCGCGACAGCAATCGGACCGAACCGCGAATGCATCGCCGCTCACGCTACCCAGCACAACCGTTAATAGCGACTCGGGTGAACCATCCCAACAGCGCAACGCGGCAACGTACGCTCTTGTCCATGATGTGGACTGTTGCAGCCCGATCACTTGCGGCATCGGCCACGGTGTTTCCGCTGACCCTCGCCGCTCCCGTCGCGCAGGCGGAGCCGGTGGTCTGCAACCCATTGTTGCGTCAGTGCGCCGACAACAGCGTCGTCGGCGCGCATCGGGGAACCGACACCACCATCACGGGCATCGGCATCGTCGACACGATCGACTGCGCCGACTCCACCTTGCTCGTCAACGGCGCGAACAATCGGATCACCACATTGGGGAACTGTTGGGCGGTGACGATGCAGGGCAACGGCAACCTCGTCGTCGCCGACAACGTGATCAACGACATCACGGTGTACGGCTGGGATCAGACGGTGTTGTACAAGAACGGCAACCCGCTCATCTTGGACCGTGGACGCGAATTGGGCATGACCAACCGCATCAACCGGGTGCCCGCATGAGCATGCGCGCCACATCCATCGCCTATCCCCTCGTCGGTGCTGCCGCTGCGGCGCTTCTGCTCGCCGGCTGCGGATCCGAGAGTTCCGACACCAACACCCCGACCGCGACGGCGGGTTCGTCGGGCGCTCAGGTCGAAGTCGGCAACACGATCAACTACGGCTCGTTCGGAACCACGGCCGACATCGACTGCGCCGACGGGAAATCGCTGAACATCGGCGGGTCGAACAACACGCTGACCGTCAAGGGCACCTGCGCGAACGTGAACATCGGCGGCGCCGACAACAAGGTCACCTTCGAGAAGGTCGACAAGGAGATCAGCGTCGTCGGTCTCAACAACACGGTGACCTACAAAGACGGCGACCCGAAGGTCAACGACACCGGCAACAACAACAAGATCTCCAAGGGCTGATCAGGCGCCCTTAGGCGCTCGCGCCGTGCCTGCCCGCACCGGCGGCGAAACGGGCGGCCCCTTCTAGGGATTCGGCGGCCACGCGGGACATGCTGCCGAACTCGAAGTCCATCGCCTCGGCCTCCGAGCGGCCCCACTGGTTCAGCGCCGATAGCCGGTCGGCGCGCATGCACTGCTGCGGCAACCCGGCCAATTCGGCGGCCAGTTCCTCGGCCCGTTGGCGCGCTTCACCTTTGGGCACCATGCGATTGGCTAGGCCCATCGCCAGGGCCTCGGGCGCGTCGACGGCGCGGCCGGTCAGGATGAGATCCATTGCGCGGCTGTGGCCGATGAGTCGTGGCAGCCGCACGGTTCCCCCGTCGATCAGCGGTACGCCCCAGCGTCGGCAGAACACACCCATGATCGCGTCCTCCTCGACGACGCGCAGATCGCACCACAACGCCAACTCCAGGCCGCCGGCCACGGCGTATCCGCTCACGGCGGCGATCACCGGTTTGGACAACACCATTCGGCTCGGCCCCATGGGCCCGGGTCCGCTGCGATGCACCGGATTGGCGTCCGGTGTTCCGAACGCCTTGAGATCGGCTCCTGCGCAGAATGTCCCGTTGTCACCCCACAGCACCGCGACGGCGGCCGAGTCGTCCTTGTCGAACTCGTCGAACGCCGCGTACAGCTCAGCGGCCGCCGGACCGTTGACGGCGTTGCGTGCTTGCCGGCGATTCATGATCACCGTCGTGACGGCACCGTCCTTCTCGACCCGCACTCCTCCACCGGTCATGTCGCCTCCATCAGTTGCTCACGTCGCGTGAGTGACGATCCAGTACTGTCGCGCCGCGCGGACAGCTCCGCGGCGAAGTCGTTGTAGACCTGACGCAACGCGGCGCCGGGCCAGTCATCGGGCAGCAGTTCTTCCGGCAGCACCGGGTCGGTGAGCAGGTGGCGGACGATCGCGGCCGCGACGGCGAACCGCGCGGGTACATCTGGCGCCGAAGCGATTTCGTCGAGCAAGGCCCGACCCGTGCGGGCCCACGCGGGTAGGTCCCACAATCGCGCCGCCAGCTCTGCGGGTTCGGCGTCGCGGGCCACGAGCACGCGCACGCGTTGCAGGGCCTCCGGCGGCAGCGCCGTGTCCAGGTTGTCGGGCCGCAGCCACACTCCCTCGCGCAGTTCGGCGAACCGGCCGTCGTGCAACGTGCTTCGCAGGCCGGCCCTGGCCCGGGCGTCGGTGCCGACGCTGGTGATCACCACGGTGGTCCAGCCGCCCTCCCACCGACGCAGCCGCGGATTGATCGCGTCGTCCTGACGGCGCTGACGCGTCATCAGACGGTCCGACAATCGGTAGCCGTCCTCGGACCGCACCAAATCGCCTGCGCTGACCATCCGCGTCAGCGCGACGCGCACCGTCGACTCCCTGATGCCGAAATCGGCGGTGAGCCTGATGAGCTCGCTTGCGGTGGCCCAGGCCGGGTGCGCGCCGAGCAGCACGCTCAGCACGACGGAGCGAGCCGGCATCCGCGACAGCGACTTCGGCATCAGACCCCGGAGGCCCTGCGGCCGTAATCGTCGAACGGTTCGTCGCGCTGGCGAACGGCTTCGCGGAACCCCTGCTCGCGGGACAGCGCGACGAACGCGTGCCCTTCCGGCGTGTGCCGGGCGATCCCGTCGAACACCGTGGAGATCATCGCGCTGTTCGCGGTGCCCTGGTTGTACAGCGCCGAATTCATCGCCAGCTTGACCATGATGAGCTGGTTGACCGGAACCCGCGCGATCCGCTCGACCAGCCGTTCGGTGCGCTCGTCGAGATCCTCGGGCGCCGGCGCCTCCACCGCGAGCCCCCATTCGGCGGCCTGCGCGCCGGTGATCGAATCACCGGTCAGCAGAAGGCGTTTGGCTCGCTGGTCCCCGAGCCGATGTGCCCACATGCCGGCTGCGGGCACACCCCAGACGCGGGTAGGCGGGTAGCCGATCTTGGCATCCGCGGCGGCGATCACCTGGTCGGCGTGCAGCGCGATGTCGGTGCCGCCGGCGATGCAGTAGCCGTGGATCTTGACCACTGTCGGCTTGTCGCAACGCATCAGGCTGGAGAAACCGCGGACGAACCGGCTCATCATCTGGTAATCGATCATCGGATCCCACGGCTGATCGGGCCGGCTGTTCTCCCCCTGTGTCCTGCCGGACAGCACGGTGTCACGGTAGGGGCTGCCGCCTCCCGCCGACGACGAACCCTCCGCGTACGCCGAGAGATCGAAACCGCCGCAGAAGCCGTCTCCCCGACCGGAAACGAGGATCACGTGCACATTCGGGTCGAGGTCGGCCCGCTCCACCAACGCCGACAGTTCCAGCGGCGTGTCCGCGACGATCGCGTTGCCCTTCTCCGGACGGTTGAACGTGATGCGGGCGACCCGGTCCGTGACCTCGTAGGTCATCGTCTTGAGGTTGTCGAAGTCGACCGGCCTGATCGCGTGCGTCATCGTCGTGTCACCTCACCCTCGCGAGCAGACGCAAAAGTGACCAAAATCCCGCGAAAAGCGGCAGTTTCCCGTCTGCTCGCCGAAATAACGTCATCCCTTGACCAACGCGCGCTCGATGATCGGCGCGAGGTCGAGCCCGGTGGGAAGCGTTCCGAACGCGCCGCCCCAGGCCCCGCCCATCCGGGTGGCGAGGAACGCCTCCGCGACCGCGGGGTGTCCGTGGCGCACCAACAGAGAGCCCTGCAGTGCGAGGCTGATGTCCTCGGCGACCTTACGGGCGCGGTATTGGATGGTTTCGAGATCGCCGAGCGCGGGGCGCAGCGCCTGGACGTGGGCGTCGAGGCGAGGATCGGCACCCGTCGTCTGACCGAGTTCGTCGAACAGCACGTCGATGCATTCCGGACGAGTGGCCATGGCGCGCAACGTGTCCAGCGCACTGACGTTGCCCGACCCTTCCCAGATACCCATCAGCGGCGCCTCGCGGTAGAGCCTCGGCATACCGGACTCCTCGACGTAGCCGTTGCCACCCAGGCACTCCATGGCCTCTCCGGCGTGTGGCGTGGCGCGCTTGCACACCCAGTACTTGCCCGCCGCCAGTCCGATGCGCCGCAGCAGCGTCTCGCGCTCGTCACCGCGCACCGCCGCGTCGGTGGCGCCGGCCATGCGCATCGCCAGGATGGTCGCCGCCTCGGCCTCGACGGCGAGGTCGGCCAGCACGTTGCGCATCAGAGGCTGGTCAATCAGGTACTCGCCGAACGCCTTTCGGTGCTGAGCGTGGTGGATGGCGCGGGTCAGGCCGTTGCGCATACTCGTCGCGCTGCCCAGCGTGCAGTCCAGCCGGGTGAGGTTGACCATCTCGATGATGGTGGGCACGCCGCGGCCTTCCTCCCCTACCAGCCACGCGGTCGCACCGTCGTATTCCACCTCGGACGAGGCGTTGGCATGGTTGCCGAGCTTGTCCTTGAGCCGCTGCAGGAACATGCGATTGCGGCTGCCGTCGGGCAGGACCCGCGGCAGGAAGAAGCACGACAGCCCCTTGGGTGCTTGTGCCAGAACCAGGAAGATGTCGCACATCGGCGCAGAGGTGAACCACTTGTGGCCGGTCAAGCTGTAGCTGCCGTCTGCGTTCGGCGTCGCCTGCGTGGTGCCCGCGCGCACGTCGGACCCGCCCTGCTTCTCGGTCATCGACATGCCCGCGGTGATGCCGACCTTGGTGGTGGGCACCTTCAATTCGGGGTCGTATTGGCGGCTGGTCAGCAGTGGTTCGTAGACCTTGGCGAGTTCGGGGTTGGCTCGCAGGGCGGGGACGACGGCGTAGGTCATCGAGATCGGGCAGATATGGCCGGGCTCGGGGGTCCACACCGACGTCTTGGCGGCGCGCACGACGTGGGCGCCCGGCCGATCGTCGGCCCACGGCGCGGCGTGTAGCCCGTGCCCGATGGCCACCTTCATCAGCGAGTGGTAGGCGGGGTCGTACTCGACTTCGTCGACGCGGTGGCCGTAGCGGTCGTGTGTGCGAAGGATCGGTTGGTTGCGGTCGGCCAACTCACCCCAGCGCTGCGCCTGCTGCGAGCCCGACAACGCGCCCAACTCGGTGACCTCGTCGAGCCCCCATTCGCCGCCTTCGCGGATCAGCGCCTCGGTGAGGACCGGCGAGGTCGCCGGGTTGTAGTCCTCCAGCGGAGGGACCTGGTTGGTGACGACGTGCGTATCTGCCATGCGACCACTATTACACTTTCGCCAACAACTGCACAATAGCTGTAATACTGCTGTGGCTGTCGGTCAGCGGCTGTCGAGTTCGGCGACCACGCGGCGGCTCGGCTCGGCCACGACGAGGGATTCGGCCTCGACGGGTTCGGGCTCGGCGGGCTCCGCCGCTGCGTCGGGTTCATCGGGTCCGACCACTGCCGACGCCGACGGTTCCGGCGCCTGCGAGGTCCTGGCCCGGCGGCGTTTCCCGTAGCGGTTGAGGACGAAGATCACCGCGGCGGCGAGCGCCCATCCCAACAGGATGTCGATGACGTAGTGCTCGGCGGTGTAGACCAGCGTGAAGGCCATCACGAGTACATAAGCGGCGAGCAGTGGACGCCAGGCTCCGTGGACGCGGTGCCACAGGAAGGCGGCGATGGCCGCGGTCATCCCCGCATGCAGAGACGGGATCGCTGCTACCAGGTTGACGCTGGCTTGGCCCGCATCGAGCAGTGCGGTCGCCGAGTGCAGGTTGAGGTTGCCCCAGCCCCGTCCGACGATTCGCTCGATCCACTGGTTCGCGCCGTCCTGACTGGACTGCATCGGCCCGAGCACACCGCCGTCGGGCACTCCACGCGCGGAGCGGAACATGCAGCGGGCGTCGGCCGGTCCGCCCGCGATCTCGGCCGGAGTGCAGCGGGCCGCCGCCCACGGTGGCGCGGCGGGCACCAGGGCGTAGATGAGCAGGCCTGCGAAGTTCAATCCGACGAACAGCCGCACGAACGCCTTCCACTCGTCCCGATTGCGCAGCCACAGCACTCCGGCGACCACGTAGGGAAGGATGAAGAAGGACATGTACACGCAGCTACCCACGACCTCCCACCATGGAGGATGAGCCTGTTTGAGCTGCTCCTGCAGCCACACCGTGGGCACGGTGCCGCTGAACAGCCAACGGTCCACCTCGGCCGGCCACTCCCACAGCGTCGGTCGACCGACCATGTCGGCCGCGCCCCTGCTCAGGTCGTAGGCGATGAGTATCAGCGCGAACGGCAGCCAGTCCCAGATGACGTAGAGCATGCGGCGTCCCTGTCCGATGCTCGCGGCCAGCAGCCCGGTCGCGATGTAGAGCAGGACGAGTTCGCGGTTGAAGGCGAATCCGGAGGTGACGGTCCGGTAGACGATGACGGTGGCCCACGTCAGGATCGCGACCCATCGCACGATGGCGAGCCGACGTGCGCGGGCGTCGGACCGCTCAGCAGCGCTCGACACCGCGACAGATGACTGGTCGACCGCGGCCACTCGGATGAATCTAGTTCACCCCGACGTCACCCACGGTTCGAGGACCGTTCGGTTAGCGGATCGTGACCAGCGAGCTAGTCGAGGTGTTCGCGCAGAAACGCGATGTCATCCTTGCGCCCTTCGTCCGCGGTCTCGCAGATCACCGGGGCGTCGGCGGCCTTGACGACCGCCACGAGCAGCTGCGGGTCGATCTGACCGGTGCCGAAGTTGGCGTGCCGGTCTGCGCCGGAACCGGCGGCGTCACGCGAGTCGTTGCAGTGCACCAGGTCGATGCGCCCGGTGATGGCCTTGATGCGGTCGACGGCGTCGACCAGCACCTCGCCGGCGGCCCAGGCGTGGCAGGTGTCCAGGCAGAACCCGATGCCTTTGTCTCCGATGTGGTCCCACAGCCGGGCGATGACGTCGAAGTGCCTGGCCATCGCGTGGTCGCCGCCCGCGGTGTTCTCCAGGTACACCGGCACCTCGGTCTCGAGGTAGTCGAGCGCCTTGACCCAGCGTTCGAAACCGGCGTCCCAGTCCTTGTCGTCGGCGTGACCGCCGTGCACGATGACCGCCGTCGCGCCGACCTCGGCGGCCGCGTCGCAGGTGTCCTGCAGGATCTTGCGCGACGGGATACGCACCCGGTTGTTGGCCGACGCCACGTTGATCAGATACGGCGCGTGCACGTAGAGCGGGATGCTGGACGCCTTGAGCGCGTCGGCGTCCTCGCGCGGCTTGGGTTTCTTCCAGCTCTGCGGGTTGCCAAGGAAGAACTGCACGACGTCGGCACCGTCGGCCTGCGCCGCTGCGAGCGGATCGTCACCGTGGACGTGAGAACCGATAAGCACGTGGCCGAGTTTAGGCGGGCGACGATCAAGCGGCGAGGGACGAGCCGCGTTGAGGAGCCCGCCTCACGAGTTTAGGCGGGATGCCCGACACCGTCAGTGGCGTCGTCGATCAACTGGGCTGCCGCCGAGCGGGCATGCAGCAGCGCCGCGGTGTCGTCGAGCGACGTGGCCAGGGCTGTGGCGCCTTCGAACAACACCATCAACTGGTTGCCGAGCGCATAGGCGTCGCGCGCGCCGGCCTCGTCGGCGACGGCGATGAGCCGCTCGGCGAAGCGCCTCTTGTGCGCACGCACCAGGTCGTCGATCTCGGGCCACGCTCCGGCCGACTCCACCGCGGCGTTGTGGAACGGACAGCCGCGAAACTTCTCGACCGGTGGAGCGTCGAAGATCGCCAGCAGCCGCTCCCGAGGTGCCAAGTCCGACCGGTCCAGCGGACGCTCCATCGGGGTGCCCGACGCGTTGAGCCTGCGCAGGTACTCTTCGACGAGCTCGCTTTTACTTGAGAAGTGTTGATAGAGGGTCCGTTTCGACACCTTTGCGTGTTGGATCACCGCCTCGATACCGGTGGCGTTGATGCCGTTGCGGTAGAACAGCTTGGCCGCGGTGGCGGCCAGGCGCTCTCGCGCGCCCCGACCCCCGCGGACTGCGGCCTGCTCAGTCATCGCCCCAGTATACCGATCGGTATCCTGCCGCCACGCCGCGTTTTGAGGTACTCGACCAGACCGTCTAGGACAGATGCTCTGGGCGCGAACGCATCACGCCGCTCGTCATTCCCGAATATCTGAAGCGTCACAACATCTAGCATGTTGAAAACCGATCGGTGTACTTTGATGCCACAGCGTCGAAGTACGGAGGTTTCTGATGCAGCATCTCGTGTTGACCCAGTTCGGTGACCCCGAGGATTCCGTCCAGCTCGTCGACGATCCGCCAGCGCCCCCCGCCCACGGCCAGGTCTCGGTCCGTCTCGAGGCCGCCGCGATCAACCCGTCGGACCTGTTACTGGTCCGCGGCAAGTACCTCGTCCGCCCCGAGTTGCCTGCGACCGTCGGCGCCGAGGGCGTCGGCATCGTCACCGAAGCCGGCCCCGGCGTGGACCGCGCTATCGTCGGCAAGCGCGTGATCGTGCTGCCCACGTACGAATACGGCACCTGGTCACAACAGATCTCAGTGGCCGCGGACGACGTGGTCGAAGTGCCCGGTGACACTGATCCGCTGCAATTGGCGATGCTGACGATCAATCCCCCGACCGCGCATCTGTTGCTCGAGCGCGTCAACCTCCAGGCCGGTGACTGGGTCGGCCAAACCGCGGCGAACTCAGCGGTCGGTCGCCTCGTGGTGGCACTGGCCAAACGGCGAGGATTGAAGACGCTCAACGTGGTTCGCCGCGAGGACGCCGCCGAAGAGATCCGTCTGGCCGGTGGTGACGTCGTACTCGTCAGCGGACCCAACCTGGCGTCCGACATCAAGCGCGAACTCGGCGGCGAGGAACTGAGCCTGGTCATCGACCCGCTGGGCGGCACACTCGCGGCAGAACTGGTCGCCGCGCTGAAGTTCCGCGGAACGGCGATCACCTACGGCTCGTTGACCGGGGCGCCGACCGGCCCGTCGTCGGCGACGCTGTTCGCAAAAGAGGTGACCTTCACCGGGTTCTGGCTCGGCAACTGGTATTCGCGCGCGCCGCGGCCCGAGATCAAACACACGCTCACCCACCTCGCCGGCCTGGTGGCCGACAGCGAGCTGTCGGTACCGGTCGAGGGGACCTACCACCTCGGCGAGTACGCCAAGGCCTTCGCCCACGCCGAGACGCCCGAACGGGGCGGCAAGGTGCTGTTCACGGTCGACTGATCCGAAAGGGAGCCAACCGATGTCAGACAACCCGATTCTGGTGACCGGTGCCACCGGACGCCACGGCAACACCGGCGAACATCTTGTGCGTCGGCTCAGGGACGAGGGCCATGCGGTCCGGGTGCTCGTGCGCACACTCAGCGAGCGCACCGACCGCCTTGCCGGCCTGGGCGCCGAGGTCGTGGTCGGCGATCTTCACGATCGCCGCAGCCTGCTACCCGCGTTGACGGACGTGGACCTGGCGTACTTCATGTACCCGATCGATGCCGGAGTGGTTGCGGCCGCCGCCAATTACGCCGCGGCGGTGCGCGAAGTGGGGCGGCGACCCCGCACGGTGGTGATGTCGATGGGCCCCGCCCACCCCGACAACCCGAGCGACCTCGGCCGCGCGCAGTGGCTCGCCGAGCAGATTCTGGAATGGGCCGGCCTCGATTTGGTCATCCTGCGGGTCGCCGCGCTGTTTCACGAAAACCTCGCCGTGTTGCACAGCGACTCCGTCCGCGAGCACGGGCTGATCCGGAACTCGTTCGGAGACAACGCGGTCGCCTGGATCAGCGGTAGCGACGCTGCCGAGTTGGGGCTGATGGCTCTAGTGCATCCTGACCGCTTCCCCGAGCCCGTCTACTACGTCAAGGGTTCGGAGGTGTTCAGCCACGCCCACATCGCCGCGGCGCTGGAGGACATGACCGGCCGTCCCATCCGCTACGAGGCCGTCACTCGGGACGAGTGGCGCTCCGATCTCGAGAGGCTGGCCGAGTCGGCTTACGTCGTCAATCCGGCGATGGCACAGCATATCTCCGCTGTCGGCCACATGGTCGCCACGAGTGGACGCACGCTTCCCGCCGACCGGAGGGCGTTGGGTGAACTCATCGGCCGCGAACCGATCACCCTTCGCGAGTTCCTGAACGACAATCTGGAGGCGTTCGCCGCCCCCGAGCGCCGGCCGGCATAGGTCAGCTCTGGGTGGCGAGCAGGAAGGTCAGATATCCCAGATATGCCGTCACCATCAGCACGCCCTCGGCACGGCTGACACGTCGGCCGGTGATGAAGATCGGAATGCAGAGCAGCGCGACGATCACCATGATCGGAATGTCGATGCGCACCAGGCTCGACGGCAACTCCAGGCCGTGCGCGGGCACCAGGCAGGTGACGCCGAGTATCAGCGCGATGTTGTAGATGCTGCTGCCCACCAGGTTTCCGATTGCGATGTCGCGGTCACCGCGCAACGTGGACATCACCGTGGTCGCCAGCTCTGGCGCCGAGGTTCCGATGGCCACCACGGTGAGTCCGATCAGCGCATCGGAGACGCCGAATTCGCGGGCCATTCCGACCGAACCGTCGACGAGCCATTCGGCTCCGACCACCACCAGCGCGATACCGCCTACGAGCATTGCGGCCTCACGCAGCGTCTGACGGCGACCGCCGGAGGGCTCTTCCGCCGCATCCTCGGTATAGGCCTGCGCGAATTCGCCGACGACAGCGCGCGATTCCCGATGCGCCGACCGGATCACCACGACGGTGTAAACGATCGCACCGGCGAACAGGATGCCGCCGTCGGTACGCGTCAACACGCCGTCGGCCGCGAGCACGAACAACAACAGCGCGGCCACCGCCATCATCGGCAGCTCCAGGCGAATGGTCCGCAACTGCAGGACCAACGGGACCATCGCCGCACTCAACCCCAATATCAGGAACAGGTTGACCACATTGGTCCCGGCGATGTTGCCGACCGCCAACGCCCCGCTACCTTGACCGGCGGCCGTCACGCCGACGGCCAGTTCCGGCATGCTGGTGCCGATCGACACCACGGTCAGGCCTACCACGATCGGACTGATGCCCAGCCGAGCGGCCAGGCGGGACCCGCCCTTCACCATCACCTCGGCACCGACGATCAACGCGGCCAGCCCGGCGAGGAACCACCCGATATTCGCCAGCATCAGGTCGAATGATGACACTTTCGCACCCGGGGGACGGCCAGGGACAACGAAAATGCCCCCGGGCGAACCCGGGGGCATCTCCGTAACTAGTTACCGATAATCCGAGTAGCCGTAGTCGTCCAACGGCACCGCGGCACCGGTGGCCTGGCCGAAGTCCGGGCTGTAGTACTGATCCTCGTAGGACGGGATCGTGTAGGCCGCAGCGCGGGCTTCCTCGGTCGGCTGAACCTGGATGTTGCGGTAACGGTTGATACCGGTACCGGCCGGGATCAGCTTGCCGATGATCACGTTCTCCTTCAGACCCTGCAGCTTGTCGCTGCGGCAGTTGATCGCCGCATCGGTGAGCACGCGCGTGGTCTCCTGGAACGAGGCCGCCGACAGCCACGAGTCCGTGGCCAGCGATGCCTTCGTGATACCCATCAGCACCGGACGACCCGCCGCGGGCTCGCCGCCCTCGGCGACCACCCGACGGTTCTCGGTCTCGAACTCGCCACGCTCGGTCAGCGAGCCGGGCAGGAACTCCGTCGAACCCGAGTCGATGATCGTGACGCGACGCAGCATCTGCCGGACGATGACCTCGATGTGCTTGTCGTGGATCGACACGCCCTGAGCGCGGTAGACCTCCTGGACCTCCTTGACGAGGTGGATCTGCACCTCGCGGGGGCCCTGGACACGCAGCACCTCGTGCGGATCGGCAGCACCTTCCATCAGCTGCTGGCCCACCTCGACATGGTCGCCGTCGGCGAGCAGGCGCTCGGTGCCGTCGTCGTGCTTGAACACCTTCAGGCGCTGACGACGAGAGAGCTTGTCGTACACCACTTCTTCGCCACCATCGTCGGGAACGATGGTGATCTTGTAGAAGCGCTCGCCCTCTTCGAGGCGCACCCGGCCGGTGACGTCGGCGATCGGCGCCTTGTTCCGCGGGATACGGGCCTCGAACAGCTCCTGCACGCGAGGCAGACCACCGGTGATGTCCTCACCGACGCCGCCCTGGTGGAACGTGCGCATGGTCAGCTGCGTACCGGGCTCGCCGATGGACTGCGCGGCGACGATACCGACGGCCTCGCCGATGTCGACGAGCTTGCCCGTCGCCATCGAACGGCCGTAGCACATCGCACACACGCCGGTGCCCGTGGCGCAGGTCAGCACGGAGCGGACCTTCACCTCGGTGATGCCGGCGGCCAGCAGCGCCTCGATCGCCGGGTCGCCCAGGTCGTGGCCGCGCTCGACGACGACGTTGCCGTCCTTGTCGACCGCGTCCTGCGCCAGCGTCCGCGCGTAGGCCGACGTCTCGATGTGCTGATCGCGCACCAAGGAGTCGCCCTGCAGTTCGGCCAGCGTGACGTTGATGCCGCGCTCGGTCTCGCAGTCGGTCTCGCGAACGATGACGTCCTGCGACACGTCGACCAGACGACGGGTCAGGTAACCCGAGTCGGCGGTACGAAGAGCGGTGTCCGCCAGACCCTTTCGGGCGCCGTGGGTGTTGATGAAGTATTCCAGCACCGTCAGGCCCTCGCGGAACGAAGACTTGATCGGACGCGGGATGAACTCACCCTTCGGGTTGGTCACCAGACCCTTCATGCCGGCCAGGGTCCTGGTCTGCGTGAAGTTACCCGTGGCACCCGAGTCGACGATCGTGATGATCGGGTTGTCCTTCGGGTAGTGCGCCCGCAGGGCCTCGCCGACCTCTTCGGTGGCGTCCTGCCAGATCTTGACCAGGGCGTCGTTGCGCTCGTCGTGGTTGAGAGCACCGCGCTGGTATTTCTTCTCGATCTGGTCCGCTTCCTTCTCGTAGCGGTCCAGGATCTCCTGCTTCTGCGGCGGCACCAGCACGTCGGCCATCGACACGGTGACACCCGAGCGGGTGGCCCAGTAGAAGCCGGCGTCCTTGAGCTTGTCCACGGTCTGCGCAACCACGATCATCGGGAAGCGCTCGGCGAGATCGTTGACGATCCGCGCCTGGACCTTTTTGTGCATCTGCTCGTTGACGAACGGATATCCGTGCGGCAGAAGCTCGTTGAACATGACCCGGCCCAGCGTGGTCTCCGCGGTCCAGGCGTCGCCCAGCTTCCAGCCGTCCGGGAACAGCTCGGCCTCGATGTCGGCCGGCGGGCGCAACTGCGTCAGCCGCACGCGGATCTTGGCGCGCACGCTCAGCGCACCGCGGTCCATCGCCATGATCGCCTCGGCGGGCGAGCTGTACACACCGCTCTCCGGCTGATCCTTGGCGGCAGGGGCGAATTCGCCCTTGTCGCCCTCGACCATCGTCGTCAGGTAGTACAGGCCGGTCACCATGTCCAGACGCGGCATGGCCAACGGACGACCCGACGCCGGCGACAGGATGTTGTTCGACGACAGCATCAGGATGCGAGCCTCGGCCTGCGCCTCCGCCGACAGCGGAAGGTGCACGGCCATCTGGTCACCGTCGAAGTCGGCGTTGAACGCCTCGCAGACCAGCGGGTGCAGCTGAATGGCCTTACCCTCCACCAGCTGCGGCTCGAAGGCCTGGATGCCGAGGCGGTGCAGCGTCGGTGCGCGGTTCAGCAGCACCGGGTGCTCGGCGATGACCTCTTCGAGGACGTCCCACACCTGCGGGCGCTGACGCTCGACCATCCGCTTGGCGCTCTTGATGTTCTGCGCATGGTTGAGATCCACCAGACGCTTCATCACGAACGGCTTGAACAGCTCGAGGGCCATCAGCTTCGGCAGACCGCACTGGTGCAGCTTGAGCTGCGGGCCGACCACAATGACCGAACGGCCGGAGTAGTCGACGCGCTTGCCGAGCAGGTTCTGGCGGAACCGACCCTGCTTGCCCTTCAACAGATCCGACAACGACTTGAGCGGGCGGTTGCCCGGTCCGGTGACCGGGCGGCCGCGGCGGCCGTTGTCGAACAGCGCGTCCACCGACTCCTGAAGCATGCGCTTCTCGTTGTTGACGATGATCTCGGGCGCGCCGAGGTCGATCAGCCTCTTGAGCCGGTTGTTGCGGTTGATGACGCGGCGGTACAGGTCGTTGAGGTCCGACGTGGCGAACCGGCCACCGTCGAGCTGCACCATCGGGCGCAGCTCCGGCGGGATCACCGGAACCGCGTCGAGCACCATGCCCATCGGGGAGTTGCTCGACTGCTGGAACGCGGCGACCACCTTGAGCCGCTTCAGCGCGCGGAGCTTCTTCTGCCCCTTGCCGTTTCGGATGACCTCACGCAGCTCTTCGGCCTCGGCCTCGATGTCGAAGTTCTCGATGAGCTTCTTGATGGCCTCGGCACCCATCGCACCGGTGAAGTACTCGCCGTAGCGGTCCTGCAGTTCCCGGTAGAGCACCTCGTCGACGATGAGCTGCTTGGGCGCCAGCTTGGTGAAGGTGTTCCAGATCTCCTCGAGCCGGTCCAGCTCGCGCTGGGCCCGGTCGCGGATCTGGCGCATCTCGCGCTCACCGCCGTCGCGCACCTTGCGGCGCACGTCGCTCTTGGCGCCTTCCTTCTCCAGCTCGGCCAGGTCAGCCTCGAGCTTCTGCGACCGCTCGGCCAGATCGAGATCGCGCTGATCCTCAACGGCCTTGCGCTCCACGGCCATCTCGGCCTCGAGCGTCGACAGCTCGTTGTGACGCATCTCGTCGTCGACTGCGGTGATGACGTAGGCGGCGAAGTAGATGATCTTCTCGAGATCCTTCGGCGCCAGATCTAGCAGATAGCCCAGACGCGAGGGCACACCCTTGAAGTACCAGATGTGCGTGACGGGCGCGGCCAGCTCGATGTGGCCCATCCGCTCACGGCGCACCTTGGCGCGGGTCACCTCGACGCCGCAGCGCTCACAGATGATGCCCTTGAAGCGGACGCGCTTGTACTTGCCGCAGTAGCACTCCCAGTCGCGAGTCGGTCCGAAGATCTTCTCGCAGAACAGGCCGTCCTTCTCCGGCTTCAGCGTGCGGTAGTTGATGGTCTCCGGCTTCTTGACCTCGCCGTAGGACCACTGACGGATGTCGTCGGCGGTGGCGAGACCGATTCGGAGCTCATCGAAGAAGTTGACGTCTAGCACGTAACTCCCTTTCCCCTTTCGGGATTAGACAATTCCCAATGTTTCTTCGCGCAAGCGCTCATCACAAAAGCCCTCTTTAGGCCAAATCCTCAACAGAAGCAGATTCGTTGCGCGACAAGTTGATTCCCAAGTTCGCCGCGGCGCGTTCCAGGTCTTCGTCGTCGCCGTCGCGCATCTCGATCGCGGCGCCGTCCGAAGACAGCACCTCGACGTTGAGGCACAGCGACTGGAGTTCCTTGAGCAACACCTTGAACGACTCCGGAATACCCGGCTCGGGGATGTTCTCGCCCTTGACGATCGCCTCGTACACCTTGACCCGGCCGACGGTGTCGTCGGACTTGATGGTCAACAGCTCCTGCAGCGTGTACGCCGCGCCGTAGGCCTGCATGGCCCAACATTCCATCTCGCCGAACCGCTGGCCACCGAACTGCGCCTTACCGCCCAGCGGCTGCTGGGTGATCATCGAGTACGGCCCGGTGGAGCGAGCGTGGATCTTGTCGTCCACCAGGTGGTGCAGCTTCAGGATGTACATGTAGCCCACCGTCACCGGATACGGGAACGGCTCACCACTGCGACCGTCGAACAGCATCGCCTTGCCGTCCTCGTCGACGAGCGTCTCGCCGTCGCGGTTGGGCAGCGTGGACGAGAGCAGACCCTGCAGCTCCGCTTCGCGGGCACCGTCGAACACCGGTGTCGAGACGATGCTTCCCGCCTCGGCCTCGAGCAGCTCCTTGGGCAACGCGCTCGCCCAGTCGGGCGACCCGTTGATCTTCCAGCCGCTCTTGGCCACCCACCCGAGGTGGGTCTCCAGGATCTGGCCGATGTTCATACGACGCGGCACACCGTGGGTGTTCAGGATGATGTCCACCGGGGTGCCGTCGGGCAGGAAGGGCATGTCCTCGACGGGCAGGATCTTGCCGATGACGCCCTTGTTGCCGTGGCGTCCGGCCAGCTTGTCGCCGTCGGAGATCTTGCGCTTCTGCGCGACGTAGACGCGGACCAACTCGTTGACGCCGGCGGGCAGCTCGTCGTCATCCTCGCGGCTGAACACGCGGATGCCGATGACCTTGCCGGACTCACCGTGCGGCACCTTGAGCGACGTGTCGCGGACCTCGCGCGCCTTCTCGCCGAAGATCGCGCGGAGCAGCCGCTCCTCCGGGGTCAGCTCGGTCTCGCCCTTCGGGGTGACCTTGCCGACCAGGATGTCGCCGTCGCGGACCTCGGCGCCGATGCGGACGATGCCGCGCTCGTCGAGGTCGGCCAGCACCTCATCGGAGACGTTCGGGATGTCCCGGGTGATCTCCTCGGCGCCCAGCTTGGTGTCGCGGGCGTCGATCTCGTGCTCCTCGATGTGAATCGAGGTGAGCACGTCCTCTTCCACCAGGCGGTTGGAGAGGATGATCGCGTCCTCGTAGTTGTGACCCTCCCACGGCATGATCGCCACGAGCAGGTTCTTGCCCAGCGCCATCTCACCGTTCTCGGTGCACGGCCCGTCGGCGATGACCTGGCCCGCCTCGACACGCTGGCCGGCGTCGACGATCGGACGCTGGTTGGCGCAGGTGCCGTGGTTGGAACGCGCGAACTTGCGCATCCGGTAGGTGTGCCGGGTGCCGTCGTCGGCCATCACGGTGATGTAGTCGGCGGAGACCTCCTCGACCACACCGGCCTTGTCGGAGACGACGACGTCGCCGGCGTCGATCGCGGCGCGCAGCTCCATGCCGGTACCGACCAACGGGGCCTCGCTGCGCACCAGCGGAACCGCCTGGCGCTGCATGTTGGCACCCATCAGGGCACGGTTGGCGTCGTCGTGCTCGAGGAACGGGATCATGGCCGTCGCCACCGACACCATCTGGCGCGGCGAGACGTCCATGTAGTCGACGTCATTCGACGACACGAACTCGACCTCGCCGCCCTTGCGTCGAACCAGCACGCGGTCCTCGACGAAGCGGCCGTTCTCGTCGATCGGCGAGTTGGCCTGCGCCACGACGTGGCGGTCCTCCTCGTCGGCGGTCAGGTACTCGATGTCGTCGGTGACAACACCGTCCTTGACCTTGCGGTACGGCGTCTCGATGAAGCCGAACGGGTTGACCCGCGCGTACACCGACAGCGAGCCGATGAGGCCGATGTTCGGGCCCTCCGGCGTCTCGATCGGGCACATGCGGCCGTAGTGGCTGGCGTGCACGTCACGGACCTCGAGGCCGGCGCGCTCACGGGACAGACCGCCGGGGCCCAGCGCCGACAGGCGGCGCTTGTGGGTCAGGCCCGACAACGGGTTGTTCTGGTCCATGAACTGCGACAGCTGGCTGGTGCCGAAGAACTCCTTGATCGCCGCCACGACGGGACGGATGTTGATCAGGGTCTGCGGCGTGATCGCCTCGACGTCCTGGGTGGTCATGCGCTCACGCACGACGCGCTCCATGCGGGACAGGCCGACCCGGATCTGGTTCTGGATCAGCTCGCCGACGGTGCGCAGGCGACGGTTGCCGAAGTGGTCGATGTCATCAACCTCGACCGGCACCTCGACGCCACCGGGGACCGTCATCGTCTTGTCGCCCTGATGCAGGCGCACCAGGTACTCGATGGTGGCGACGACGTCCTCTTCGGTCAGCGTGGTCGACGTGGTCTGAGCCGGGTTCTCGGTGATGCCCAGCTTCTTGTTGACCTTGTAGCGACCGACGCGGGCCAGGTCGTAGCGCTTCTCCTTGAAGAACAGGTTCTCCAGCAGGGTCTGCGCGGACTCCTTGGTCGGCGGCTCGCCCGGACGCAACTTGCGGTAGATGTCGAGCAGCGCCTCGTCGGTGCCTGCGGTGTTGTCCTTCTCCAGCGTCGACATCATGATCTCGGAGAAGCCGAAGCGCTCCGTGATCTGCTCGTTGGTCCAACCGAGCGCCTTGAGCAGCACGGTGACCGGCTGACGGCGCTTGCGGTCGATGCGCACACCGACGGTGTCACGCTTGTCGACGTCGAACTCCAGCCACGCACCGCGGCCCGGGATCACCTTGACGCTGTGCAGCGTCTTCTCGGTCGACTTGTCGATGTTCTCGTCGAAGTAGACACCCGGCGAGCGGACCAGCTGGCTCACCACGACACGCTCGGTGCCGTTGATGATGAACGTGCCCTTCTCGGTCATCATCGGGAAGTCGCCCATGAAGACCGTCTGGCTCTTGATCTCACCGGTGTTGTTGTTGATGAACTCGGCCGTGACGAACAGCGGGGCCGCGTACGTCATGTCCTTGTCTTTGCACTCGTCGACCGGGGCCTTGACCTCGTCGAAGCGCGGATCGGAGAAGGACAGCGACATCGAGCCGGAGAAGTCCTCGATCGGGCTCAGCTCGGAGAGCACCTCTTCGAGACCGCCGACGGGGTTCTCCTCGCCGCGCTCCTTGGCCTTGGCACGCCAGGCGTCGGAGCCGATCAGCCATTCAAAGGACTCGGTTTGAACATCTAGAAGCCCGGGAACCTCGAGGGGCTCACGGAGCTTTGCAAAAGAAATTCGGTTTGGTGCTCCTGGGACGGAGTTTTTAGTAGCTTCTGCTGTCTTGCTTGGGCGGGACCCTGCCAAGATGCATCCTTCCAGCACCTCATGCGACTATCGTGCCGGTGAACACCGGTCCGCTCGTCGCGATATCTGCGTCGGTTCGGCTGGCCACTCACGACCACAAACTTCCCGAACGCACGGCACGCGACTAGATCACTGAGCTGGGCTCAGGCTAGGACTTCGGTGTCAGGTGCGGGTTTAGGTGGGCAGGATGCAGCCAGCGCAACGTCCAACAGTACCGCAGGACGGCGTATTCCTCAACATCCACAACCCAACCGCATGTATGGAACGCATCGAGGCGCTGGCTGGCGACTCAACCCTTCTCACCCGTCCATACATTGCTGCCCAACAGATTGACCCCTCGGCGGCCGTCCGTCAAGAGATAACACGGGTTGTTGTGGACTTTTACGTTCACGCGGCGATCGTGTCGCTGCAGTGTCCGACCCCGGCCGATCCGACGGACTGGCGGACGCAGACCGGATCGAGGCTGAAGAGCCCGTTGGCGAGCGACATGAACGGGCGCAGGAAGTTCAACAGGTACGGCTTGGTCAAGGTGTTGGGCAGGGCGACGACGGTTGCCTTCCCTGCCGGGGTGTCGAAGCTGTACCGCTCACCACGCTCCAGGTAAAGCCCCTCGGAGCTCGTCGGGTCGAACATGTCGTTGACCCAGCCCACCATCAGCATCTGCGCGGCCGCGGCGTTCTCGGGCCGCGTGAACCCGGCGACCAGCTCCTGGGCGAACTGGATGAGGGGATTGCCGCCGCGCATGGAGTCGACATGCGAGCCGTTGACCAATGTCACGCCGATGAACCCGGTGGGGCGCGCCGCGGCCAGCGCGTCGAGGCCGGCGCCGAAGTTGTTCCACATGTAGACCGGGGCGGCGAGTTGGTAGATCGGGATGTCGAGCGGAACCTTCTTCAGCGACGCCGTCATCTGCGCAGGATCTCCGAGGGCGACGCCGTCGAGCAGCACAACCCCCGCAAGCCGGTCGACGCGGGCGTCGCCGGCCATGTGGCCCGCCATACCGGAGACCGCGCCACCGCCGAGCGAGTGGCCCATCAGCACGACACGATCGGGGATCGGCCCGTCGTAGCCCGCCGCGTGTGCGCTGTCGGCCAACGCCTCGTTCCCCTCGCTGAACAGGCCCGCCATCGCCTCGTGCATCGGCGCGCCTCCGAGCCAGCATCCGTCGAGGGCGAAGAAGTTCGAGGTGATCGTCGGGGCGACGACGATGCTGTTCGTGCGTTCGGCGAGCGCCGCCGCGGTGTGGCTGTACCAGGGGCCGCTGGCGAGGAAGCCGTGCTGGAGGTAGATCAGCCGGTCCGGCGGCGCGTCCTCGGCGGTCTTGGGGATGTACCAGTCGGCGGGCACCTCCTTCCCCGCCCCCTCGGCGCAAGCGCAGTCGATCCGCAGCGTCGAGGAGCGCACGGTGACCGTGCTGTTCGCCGGGAGGATCGGCGGGCCGCCGAGGATCCGGGTGGCCAACCCATAGAGGTCGAACACGATCGTTCCGATCACCCGGATGAGGGTGGGAATCTGAGGCGCGGTCGCCGTCGTCGCGGTCAGCGGAGCCGCGTAGGCCACCTGCTGGACGGCGAACTCCTGCTCGACGAGGTTCTCCTCCGGCTGCTCGAGGACGGCCGCCGTGCGCTCTTCGGTGGATTGGGCGCCGGTGCCGACCGTCGTGTCGACGACGGTCGTCGTAGCGGCCTTGCCGGCTTCGGTTCGGACGACGGTGTGCTCGTCCGCCGCGATGCGGGTGACGTTGCGCGAGAGCGCGGTGGTCGTCTGGTCGGCGCTGTGGTCACGGTCCGAGCGGGAGTCGGCGACGATCTCTTCGATGGTCTGCTCGGGGGCCTGCTCTTCGGCGATTGCGGCGCCGGTTTCCGTCTCCTGGCCGGTGTCGACGTCGGTTTCGGCGCCGTCGCTGGCGGGGCCTTCGTTGGCGGTGTTGTCGGCGGGGGTGCTGTCGTTTGCCTGCGCTGTAGTGGTGGCGGCATTCTTGCGGGTCGCACCGGGGCGCTTCCGGTCGGGCTTGCGGTCCGTCGCATCGGTGGCGTCGGACTTCTTCGCGGCGTCTGCCGCATCGTCCGCGCGTCGAGCGCCGACCCGGGTGCGCGGCGGGCCACCGGTCGTGCGGGTGGCGTTCGACCCGGGCGTTTGCGTACCGGCCGCGGCGGCGGCCGGGGAATCGGTCGAATCCTTCGGACTGTCAGCCGAATTCGATGACTCGGAACTGCTCGTCCCACCGGCGTTCGACGACGAGCCGTCGTCGGCGATCGCCACACCTGCACCGGCCACCATGGCCGCCGACATTCCCGCGGTGACGACACCCGCGCTCAACCACATCAGAAACCGGTCGACCATGACCTCTCCCGCTTGACGACGGGAGAAAGATAACGGGTTTGCTGGCCGCGAATCGGCCTTATGCGGAAGTTTGCGCGCGCTCGGGCTGCGCGGCCGCGCGCTCGACGCGCACCGGCACGCCGGTCAGCCGGGCCATCCCGGCCAGGCTCTCGATGTCGGCGGGATCGCTGGATATCAACCGGTTGACGTTGGCACCGCCGGCGCCGTTGGCCACACGCCATCCGGCGGTGCCCTTGTGGCCCCATCCGTGCGGCACCGCGACCACCCCGGCGACGATGTCCTTGGTCACGAGGACCGGCAGCTCGATCTCGCCGTGCGGCGACGAGATGCGCACGGTGTCGCCGTCGACGATGCCGAGGGTGGCCGCGTCGTCGACGTGCATGCGCGCCCGATGTGTGCGCTCGCCGCGCATCAGCAGCGGCGAGTTGTGCATCCACGAGTTCTCCGACGGCGCCTCCCGCATGCCGATCAGCCGCATCGGATAACCATCGGCCACGCTGCGGCGCGTCAGCTTGTCGACCTCGGCGGCGATCTCGTCGTGGCGCAGCCGCACCCGACGACCGCGGTAGACGACGGTGTCGCGGAGCACCCCGGCGCGCAGACGGTCGGCGAGGACGAGGCCGTGCGGATGATCGGCCGTGAGCTTGGAGAAGCTCAACCCGCGCCGTCGACCGAACCGATCGCCGCCCTCGGCCAGCCGGATCACCGCGTCGACGAGCATCCGGGGATTGAAGCGAACCCCGAACATGGACAACGCTTTTCGGACGACGGCGAGCATGGTCAGGCCCGGCGTGGACCGCCACATCCTGGCGGTCAGGTCGTCGATGATCTCCCACTCCGCGCGGGCCTGCCCCACCGGCGCGATGACGGCCTCGGTGGCCTGTCGGAACGGCGTGGGCTGCAGCGTCTGGAACGGCAGCGGAAAGTCGTCACGCTCATACATCGACGTCGCGGGCAGCACGTAATCGCAGTGCGCGAGCGTCTCGTTGACGTAGAGGTCGATCCCGACCATCAGCTCCAGAGACCGCAGAGCGGTCTCCAGTTCGTCGCCGTTGGGCACCGACAGCACCGGGTTGCCCGCGCCGACAAACAGCGCCCTGACCTGTCCGCGTCCCGGCGTCGTGATCTCCTTGGCCATCACTCCCGCGGGCTCGGACCCGAGGACGGAGGGAAAGTCGCCGATGCGCGAGCGCTTGCGCCGGTAGACGGTGCGCAGCAGGGCCCCGCCGGCCATGTTGAGCCACCGCTCCCCCGGCAGTCCGAGCCGGCCGAACATGCTGCCGCCGGGGACATCGAGATTGCCCGCGACCAGGTTGACCGCGTCCAAGAGATACGTCGTCAATGTTCCGTTCTCACCGATGCTGGTACCGACGCGGCCGTACACCGCCGCTCGCTGGGTGCGGACGAGGTCACGGGCCAGGCCGCGCACTGTCCAGGGATCGATGCCGGTGTGCACCTCGGTGACTTCGGGGCTGAACGGCGCGGCCAACCGCTCGAGCCACCGCGCACCGTCGGCCAGCCGCTCCAGTCGAGCCCGATCGACGAGCCCTTCACCGAACATCACGTGCAGCAGCGACAGCAGCAGGTAGGCGTCGCCGTCCGGGACGATGCCCAGCCATTCGAACTGGGCCGCGGTCTCGGTCCGTCGGGGGTCGATCACCAGCACCCGGCCGCCGCGTTTGACGATGTCGTGCATGTGATCGCGGATCCGCGGCACGGTCAGCACGCTGCCGTGCGAGATGACCGGGTTGGCGCCCATGACCACGAGAAGATCCGTGCGCAACACGTCGGGCACGGGCAGCGCGAGCGGCGACCCGTAGAGCAGTTGGCTGGCGACGAAGCGGTTGTTGACGTCCTGCGAACCGGCGGTGAAGACGTGCAGACCCCGACCGCGACCGAAGAGACCGAGCCCGAATCCGGCCATCAGCATGTTGAGCGCCAGGGTGTAGGAGTAGCTGAACGCTCCCGGGTTGCCGAAGTACCAACCGATCGCGCCGGCGCCGTGCCTGCGGTGGATGTCGCCGAGCCGGGCGGCGATGTCGGTCATCGCCTCGTCCCAGCTCACCGGGTCGAAGCCGCCGTCGGATGTGGGGGCACCTCCCGCTTGCGGGGGATCGTTCGCGCGAAGACCGTCAGCGCGAGCGCGTCTGCGCAGCGGGGTGGTGACGCGGTCGGGGTCGTTGACCACCTCCGCGAACGCGATGCCCTTCTGGCACGCGAATCCCGCCGAGAGCGGATGGTCCTTATCGGGACGCAGCTCGGTCAACCGGCCGTCTTCGACGGTCGCGATCATGCCGCAGAGCGGCTCGCAGATCCGGCAGAACGTCGCTTTTTGAAGGCCGGCCTTCTGAGTGCGGGCTTTCGGAACGCGAGCCGCGGGCTCGGCGTCCACGGTCGCGGCTTACTGCTGCGCGCGCGGGATGGCGCCCGTCGGCGCCTCGTCGTCGACCGTGCGGTGCCGGGTCGTCGGAGCGTCGCCGAACTGATTCGACGAAGACTGGCTACTGCCCTCGAGGTCTTCGCGAATGGCTTCCTGCGCGGCGGGCGGCAGGGTGTGCATGATCTCGCGCACCCGGGCCTGCCGGCGGTAGACGGCCTGGCGCTCGGGCATACCGGGCGTCGCCTGGATCTGCGGCGGCACACCCTCGATCTCCTCGACGCCACCGTCGTGGTGGCCGGCGTCGATCATGGCCTGCTCTTCGGCCATCGTCGACTCGTCCTTCTCCTCGGACATGCCGATCGGGCCGATACGACGACCGTTGAGGAACTGCCGGACGACGGGCTCGTCGCTGGTCAACAGCACTTCACGCGGCCCGAACATCACCAGGTGCTTGCGGAACAGCATGCCCATGTTGTCGGGCACGGTGCGGGCGATGTTGATGTTGTGGGTCACGATGAGGATCGTGCAGTCGATCTGCGCGTTGATGTCGATGAGCAGCTGGCTCAGGTAAGCGGTACGAACCGGGTCCAGGCCCGAGTCGGGCTCGTCGCAGAGGATGATCTGCGGGTCGAGCACCAGCGAGCGGGCCAGGCCGGCACGCTTGCGCATACCACCGGAGATCTCGCCGGGGAACTTGTTCTCGTCGCCGGCCAGACCGACCAGCTCGAGCTTCTCCATGACGATCTGGCGGATCTCGCTTTCCTTCTTCTTGGTGTGCTCACGCAAGGGGAAAGCGGTGTTGTCGTAGAGGCTCATCGAGCCGAAGAGCGCGCCGTCCTGGAACATCACGCCGAACAGCGTGCGGATCTCGTAGAGCTCCTTGGCGGTGCACTGGATCACGTCGGTGCCGTCGACGATGATCTTGCCGCGCTCGGGGCGCAGCAGCCCGATGAGGGACTTCAAGAACACGGATTTACCGGTACCCGAGGGGCCGAGCAGAACGCTGACCTCACCCGGCGGCAAGTCGAAGGTGACGTCCTCCCAGATTCGCTGGGGGCCGAAGGACTTGGTCAGTCCCTCAATCTGGATACCAATGCCCACGCGAGATCCTTCCGCCAATCATCGTCACGCCACAGGTCTTCCCGCTTGTGGCTTGAGTCACTGTAGCCTACCTCCGCAGGCCACCACACGTGTCTGGGGTCAGATTGTGACCCATCGGGAAAACGACTGTGGGGCCGACCCATTTGCTGGATCGACCCCACAGTTGTGGTATCGCCGGACTGGCCGGCGAGGTGTTACTTGACGGTGACCGTCGCGCCCGCGGCCTCGAGCTTGGCCTTGGCATCGTCGGCGGCAGCCTTGTCGACCTTCTCGAGAAGCGGCTTGGGAGCGCCGTCGACGAGGTCCTTGGCCTCCTTGAGGCCCAGCCCGGAAACGATCTCGCGGACGACCTTGATGACGCCGATCTTCTTGTCGCCGGCACCCTCGAGGATGACGTCGAACTCGGACTGCTCCTCGGCGGCCTCGGCGGGGGCACCACCGGCGGCGGGGCCGGCAGCCGCGACGGCGACCGGGGCAGCGGCGGTGACCTCGAAGGTCTCCTCGAACTTCTTGACGAACTCGGAGAGCTCCAGCAGCGTCAGTTCCTTGAACGCGTCGAGCAGCTCGTCGGTGGACAGCTTGGCCATTTTTGGTCCTTTCCTTACTACTTACATCTGGTTGCGATCTGTGCGCGACAAATCGCAGGTCGGGGCGGGTTAAGCGGCTTCTTCGCCGGCCTTCTTCTCTTGCAGAGCGGCGGCCAGCCGGGCGACCTGCGACGCCGGAGCGTTGAACAGACCGGCGGCCTTGGACAGGTTCGCCTTCATCGCGCCGGCCATCTTGGCCAGCAGCACCTCGCGCGACTCCAGGTCGGCGATGCGCTCGACCTCGGACACGCTCAGCGGGCGGCCGTCCATATAGCCGCCCTTGATGACGAGGGCCTTGTTGTCCTTGGCGAACTTCTTGATCGCCTTGGCGGCGTCGACGGCCTCGCCCTTGACGAACGCGATCGCGGTGGGACCGACGAACAACTCGTCGAGCCCCTCGATGCCCGCCTCCGCCGCGGCACGCTTGACCAGCGTGTTCTTGGCGACCGTGTAGGTGGCGGAATCACCGAGCGAACGGCGCAGGTCCTTGAGGTTGGCCACCGTCAGCCCGCGGTACTCGGTGACGAGCGTCGCCGAAGCCTCCTTGAACTGCTCGGCGATGTCGGCAACCGCGGTGGCCTTGTCAGCCTTGGCCATGCATGCCTCCTCGTGGATGGGTGACCATCGGCCGGAGTGCAGGGCTTTCGGGCCGGAAACGACGAACGCCCCGACGCAGACAGGTCGGGGCGCAGCAATGGCGTTGGCCTCGTCCTCCTGCGTGGGCCGCCGGGGTTATCTGATGAGCCGCTTGCGCGAAGAACAACAGATTCGTCCGGACCTTCAACCGATTGCTCGGTGACCGACGGTCTTCGGTGGAACGCCGTTCAGAATAGCCTGCCGCCCGCCCAACAGCCAAAACGCCGCGACACCTCCCGGCGAGGGCCCACACGCCAGTAGGGGACAGACGCATAACTGCCCAAAAACCCGCGAAAAGGGGCAGGTTTACGTCTGCTCGCGCAATAACGCCGCCGCACCGACCAGGCCCGCGTCACCCCCGAGCTCGGCCGGCACCACCTGCACCCCACGAATGAAGTCCAGCCCGGCATAGGACGCGAGAGCTTCCCGGACGGGGTCGAACAGCAGCGCCCCGGACTTGGCCACGCCGCCGCCGATCACGACGCGGTCGAAGTCGCAGACCGCGCCGACCGCCGCGATCATCGCGCCGACGGCCACCGCGCCGCGACGGAAGGCCCGAAGGGCGACGGCGTCTCCGGCGTTGGCGGCGTCGGCCAATTCCTTGGCGTCGGCTTCGGCGGGCGCATCCCACCCGTGCTCGCGCGCCCACTGCGCCATCCGCGGGCCCGCGGCGATGGTCTCCACGCAGCCGCGCCCGCCGCAGGTGCACGGCGCGCCATCCGGATCCACGACGACGTGTCCGACGTGCCCGGCGTTGCCGGTCCGACCGTCGTAGGGCGCGCCGTCGAGCACCAACCCACCGCCGACGCCGGTCGAGACCACCATTCCGAGCAGGAAGTCGGCGTCGCGGCCCGCGCCGCGCCAGTGCTCTCCCATCGCCATGCACAGGCCGTCACCGGCGAGGCGCACCGGGGCGCCGACGGCCGTCGACACCCGTTCGACGATCGGAAACCGTTGCCACGCGGTGATGTTGATCGGACTCACGGTGCCCGCCGTCAGGTCGATAGGCCCGGCCGAGGCGATCCCCGCGCCGCGGACCCGCCCACCCGCGGTGGCCAGTGCCTCGGTGATGAGCGAATCCGCCACCGCCCAAATCGTTTCCGCGTCACCACGCGGTGTCGACAACTTCGCCTGGTGCACCAGCGTGCCCGTGTCGTCGACGAGGCCGACGGCGATCTTTGTTCCGCCGACATCGAGCGCGAGGGTGAGATCGGCCATCAGTGCCGGTGGGTGTTGTCGGGTTGTCGAGGGTCACCGGGGTGTTCGTACCCGGGCGCCAGACGCACGTCCGCCGCGCACCGCGCATCCAGCCAGAGCCGGAAAGCTCGACGGCGCGCCGCGGCGCGCAGATGCTCGACGATCTCGCCTGTGGTATTGAAGCGCAACGGGTTTCGTTGCCGGTACGACGCCACCTGGTCATCACTGACGTCAACAGAGGCCGTCAACTCCGCGAACACCGCACGGGCCACCGGATCGGCAAGCACCGACGCCGCCACGCTGCCAATCTCCATCCGCACGGTCATATCCGGCAGTACCTCCGCCTCGGTGGGCGCGCCGTCGGCGTGCAATCCCCGCGCCGCGGCCTCGGCGGCCACGACGCGTTCGGCGACCAGGAGCTGAGTCAGCCAGCGCCGCAGCTGCCGGCCTTCGCTGGTGCCGGGCCGCGGCAGCGCGGAGGCGATCCGCGAACCACGCAGCGACGCTTCGCGCGCGTCGACCTCCTCCAGCGACACCGGCACTCCGTCCACCGTCGCCGCGATGCCGGCCCACGGCTGGCTCACCGGACCGTCATCTTCACTGCAGGCGAGTACACCAGCTGTCCGGCAGCGGCCAACCGGACCAGCGCCCACCATTCACCCGGCTCCGCCCAAACCGGCGGCGCGATGTCGAACTCGATCTCGGTGGTGCCGCGCGCGGCCAGTTCGACGCCGGATACCGCGGGGCCTAACCACTCCCACGTACCCCATGGGCTGATCAGATGCGCTTCGACGGCGATGTCGGCGTAGGCGTCGGTGGCGACGGTGACCGTCAGCCGTCCCGACTGACCGGCCACCACGTCGACGGGCTCGGGTCCGCTGACGAGCCGCAGCAGGCTGTCGTCCGGCGGTGCACCGACCGCGATGACGCAGACGTCCTCGACCACCTGTCGCCACGAAGGCGGGATCGAGACGTGCGCGCCCGTCAACGCGAGTTCGGCCCGTATCGGATACAACCCCGGTGACACCCCTTCCGGCGGTGTCACGCTCACGCCGGTGTCCAGGTGTTCGCCGGGCGGCAGCATGAACGGCAGCACCGCAGGCTCCCCTGTCCATCCGTCCGGACACAGCAACCGCACCCGCCCGTGCAGAACCTCGTCGCAGCAGTCGCTGACCACGGTGAGTCGAAGCGGCACAGGGGAATCCGACATCTCCACGTGTTGGGGATGAAGATGGGCCACCGCGGGCAGCCCGCCGAGCGGCGCCGGACCGCGGTTGTGCAGCCAGTACCGGGCGTAGAGCGGCTGGGCCTCCTCGGCATCCGGCGCCAGCACCGCATGGTCGGCCTGCAGCACCCGTGGCAGGTTGAACCGCGCGAGCACGGTGGCGATCTCGAAGCCGTGCAACGACAACCCGTCCGGGGTGACCTCCTGCACCCGCGGGCGCTCGAGCAGGTCCACCCGAACCGCGGCGGACACGCGGCGCAGCCCGGAGGTGACGGTGACTTCGGTTGTCGTTCCGTTGGTTTCGACCAGTCGCATCGCGACACCGTCCGACGGGTGAACGGGTCGTGCGCTTCCGCCGGCCAACGGATTGCCTGCGGCCTTGAGTGCTCCCAGGCGCACCGAGCCCGCCGGCTCGATCTCCAGCAGCGAACCCGACGAGGGAAGGGCGCCCGCCTCTCCCGTGTGGCCCGTCACCGCCAGCGGAGGGGCCGAGAACTCGGCGCTGCGAGCGGGTATTCCGGCGCGACGCCAGTCCCCGTCCCCGGAGACCACCGCATAGTCGAATACGTGTGTCCAGTGCTGCAATTGGAAGTTGGACCCGTCGGGTGCGGTGCGTCGCGGCGGATCGATCCAGGTGCCCGACGGCCATCCCGTACACGATCGCATCAGGGACAGGTTCAGCGTCCCATCCGCTTCGACCGCGAACCCCGGCAGCCCGCGATTGAGTACCGCGACCGTCCGGTTCTCGAACGGCTGCAGGTCGGCCGGCGCGGTCTGCTCGACGACGATCTCCCAGTCCGCCAGGTCGTCGACCACGCCTGCCACGACGTCGTCGAGCGCGAGCCCCGCCAGCACCAGCACCGGCAGCGCCCGCACATCGCGCAGATCCGCGCTCGGCACCCAGGTCGTCGTCAGCGATGCGGCGGCCGGGACCCAGACCCTGGCCGCGCCGGTAGCGTCGAGCTGCCGCTTCACCTCTTCGGCGTAGTCAGCGTCCACAGCTTCGAGAAGGTCTGCGGTGAAGCGGTTTTGGTCGGGACCGCCGAGTGCGATCCGCGCGTCGGGAAGGTTCGAGTCGACGGTGAGGTCGCCGTAGCGCGGCTTGTCGGCACCGCTGCACGTGGCGGTGACCCCGGCGCGCGCGAGCGCGACCATCAGCGGCCGCGCCGCCGCGGACGCGTCTTCGGTCGGCGTGACCACCTCGGCGACCGACATCGCGCGACATCCGGCGCCGATTCGCACCCTCACCGCCGACGACAATCCGAACCAGCCGTACGCCGGGTTGTCGAGCGTCCACGGATGCGTCGCGGCGTCCACCGCATCACCTCCGCGTTCGTGCAGCAGCGCGAAAACGCGTCCGATCACCGCATCGCCGACCTCGCTGACCGGCATCGCGCCGGGTATCGGGCACGGCCAGCGCAGCCGCAGCAGCTTGTCAGCGCCCGCGAACTCGTCGATCGTCGTCCGGCAATCGATGCGTGCGACGCCGTGCCACAGCGTGAGAACCTGTGTGTAGCGCAACATGTCGCCGATGGCGCCGCGGATCACCAGGCGCTCGCCTAGCGCTCCGCGATAGGCCTGCACGGTGGCCGCCGCCGCCGAGGAACACACCACCGGCCCCTTGGGCAGCAGGTGCCACGGCCCCTCCCCCGCCTGCGGGTGGGCCGGGTATTCGTCGTACACCGCGAGCTCGTTGCCGACGGCACCGTCAGCGATCAGCGATCGGCCGGAAGCGGATTCGATGAGCGACTCGACGGCACCGCCCCGCGCCGGGTCCACCCGCAGCCGGTAATGGTCGTTGCCGATTTCGTTACCGCTTACCGCTTCCCACGCGTTCGGCGTATCCGTGTCCTCGAGCCGATACGACCGCCAGCCCAGCGATGGCACATCACGGGCGATCCACGTGACCGTGCGACCGCCATGTTCGACGTGAGCCGGCACCTCGTCGCCCGCACAGTCGACCACCCGCACCGTCCCGATCGATTCCGGAATGCGGGCGGTGACGACGTCGGTGCGCTTGTGCGCGACCGGATTCCACACGACGACCGACTCCTCGACCGCCCCCGAGAGCACGGCCAGCGCGCTGTCTCGGGCCGCCCTGCCCAACTCCCACGCATCGCGCCAGCCGGTCAGCAGGTCGAGATACACCTGATCGGACTCCGAACCGGTGATCGCGTCGTGGTGCGCACCATAGGCCAGCTGCACCCAGGCCTTGGCCAACGCCGCCTGGGGGTACGTCGCGCCACCGAGCAGTCCGGCGAACACCGCGAACTTCTCGGCGTCAAGTACGACGTCCTCGGCCGCCCGGTTGGCCTGCTTGGTGTCGATGTAGGAGACGTCCTTGCCGGTGTAGATCGGGTTCATGTCCCGCGTCTGCGGCGACGCATCGACATCCCGCTCGTTGAGTTCGTCGCGCACCGCGGCGAAGAACTCCCTGGGCAGCGCGCACACGAACCGGGGCCAGGTGTAGCGGGCGTTCCAGTCGCGGTGAATCTCGGTGACCCACTTGTTCGGTGGCGTGTAATCCGTGCCGACCGGCAGCAGCACGTTGCGGGTCAGCGCCACCTTCTTCAGCGACGCGAACAGTCGATACGTCTCGTCTTCGGCGGCCTGCAGCGTCGGCGCCGAGTCCATCCACCAACCTGCGGCGTAATGGGCCGGCATGTAATGCGTCAGCAGCCCGCGTCCCGACGGGGCAAGCCATTCGAATTCGCTGCTGAACTGCATGCGCTCGGGGTCGCCGCCGTCGGCCATCGGACCCCACTGATGGTGCGGGCCGCGGGCCCACGAACTCGACGTCAGCCCGGCGTCTACGGCCATGCCCGGAAACTGCGGGTCATGGCCGAATGCGTCGAGCTGCCAGGCGGTCGCCGGGTCGGCTCCGAGCACGTCGCGCTGAAAGCCGATGCCGTGCACGAAGTTTCGGATGGTGGTTTCGGGACCGGTGAGGTTGGTGTTCGGTTCGTTGTAGGTTCCGCCCATGATTTCGACACGGTCCTCGGCGAGGAAGCGGCGCAGGTCGTCGCGGTCTTCGGGGTGGGTGTCCCAGAACGGCTTGAGGTAGTCGACCTCGGCCAGGACGAACTTGTATTCGGGCTCCCGGCGGGCCATTTCGAGATGGGCGCTGACCAGATCGAAACCGTTGGTCTGCCGGCACCTGCCCGGCGGGTCCTCGCTCCACAGGCTGGTATACGCGGCCTGGGTGTTCCACCACACCGGGTCGTAGTGGAAGTGGCTGATCATGTACATCGTCCAGCCGGGCTCGGCGACGGTGAACACGAACGGCGTTATGCCATCACCCGTCGCGACCCGCGCGGGTCGCTGCTCACCTGGCCGCGGATCGGTCACCGCGACCGCCACCTCGACGCTGCCGTCAGCGGCGGAGGTACGGGCGTGACCCGTCAGGCCGTTACCGTCGACGCGCACCTCGCCCGCGCCGTCGGCGTAGGTCACCCGCACAATCTGCAGCGGCGCGTCCGCGGGCCCGACGAACAGATCCGTCGACTCCGCCGAGATGACCCGCACAACCAAACCCTACGTGCGGTCGACGCGGCGGTGATCGAAACCGCGGTGTCGAAACAGGTCAGTCCCGGGCGATGTCGACGACGAGGGCGCGGTGATCGGAGATCGGCAGTTCCGGGGCGCAGCACCGCTCCACCCGCAGGCCGCGGTCGTCGGTGACGATGTGGTCGAGTTGGCGGTCGGGCTCGTCGGACGGGAACGTGATCGCCTCGGCGAGCGGGTGTAGACGCGTCCACCGCCGGACCGACCGCGGCACCATGTTCAGATCGCCCATCAGCACGCGCGGCGACGGAAAGCCGCGCATGTCACGCAGCAGCCGCCGCAACTGCATCCGGTTCCACCCCGGCACGAACGACAGATGCGTGTTGGCGACGGTCAACGGGCCCAGCGGCGTGTTCAGCTGGCCGACCACCGCCGCTCGCGGCTCCTCGTTGACGACCTTCACCCGATTCGGTCCGGGCAGATACATCGGAAACCGCACCGGGATTCGCGGCAGCCGCAACACCTGCCACGACTCCGCGGGAAATCGCGACAACAGCGCGATGCCGTAGGCCGCGGTTCCGGGCTGCTCGTCACCGGTGGCCGCCATCCAGGTGGCGCCCGGCGTGCCCGAGATCGCGGCGACGAAGCGGTGGCTCACCGCGCCCATCGCCTCGGCGGCGACCGCGGTCAGGTCGGCCATCCCCGATCGCGGCTGGTCGAGGTCGACTTCCTGCAAAGCCAGGACGTCGGCATCGAGCTCCCGGACGGCCCGAACGAGGCGATCCCGGTGAACCAGCCCGTCGTGCACACTGCGCCCGTGCAGGATGTTGAAGGTGGCCATCCGCATCTGCATGGGTACTAGCTACCCACAATGGCTGCCAGCCCATCAGTCGGCCCCAGGAGAGTAGTGCCACAGAGAAACGATGATCTTCGCGACGCGCTCAAGCGCGCGGCGTCGGCGTTGCGCGCCTCGGGCCCGGACTTCGCCCTGGGCGGTAGTTACGCGCTGTGGGTGTTCGGCGGTCCGGAACCCGTTCACGACGTCGATTTCGTGGTCGCCGAGCCCGATACCGAGAAAGCGGCGGCGACGTTGGAGGAAGCCGGTTTCCGCGTCGAGCGCACCCCGGAGGACTGGCTGTTCAAGGCCTGCGTCGAGGACGACTTCGTCATCGACGTGCTGCACCGGCTCAACGGTGTTCCGGTCGACAAGGAGAGCATCCTGGCCGCCGAGGAGTACGACGTGCTCGCGGTGCGGATGCGCGTGCTCGCCCCCACCGAGGTCATGCGCGAGAAACTGAACTCCCTCAACGAACACCACTGCGACTTCGCCGGACTGCTGCCCGCGGTGCGCGCGGTTCGCGAACAACTGGACTGGGAGCAATTACGCGTCGACACCGCCGACAACCCGTTCGCGTCGGCGTTCCTGATGCTCGCCGACCGTTTGGAGCTCACCGGCTGACGCTGCGCCCCAGCCGGTCCGAGACCACCTCGGCCGCCCGCACCACCTCCGGCGGCGAGAGCACCTCGAAATCACATCCCACCATTGCGAAGAAGAGCACCATGCGTTCGGGATCGTCGGCGCCGGCGGTGACGATGCACCTGTCGGGGCCGTCGGGCTCGATCGTCACCGATGCCGCCGAGAAGTGCTGTGCGACAACGCTTTGCGGCGCTTCGAAGCGGACACGCGCGACATATCGATACGGCGAGCTGCTGATCGACCACTGCACGTAGGCCGCCGCATCGGGCGCCTCGCGGGGCGCGAAGGTGCTGCCCTGCGCGCGCACGTCGTTCATCCGGTCCAGCCGCAGACTGCGCCAGTCCTGCTTGTCGCGGTCGTAGGCCAGCAGGTACCAGCGCCGCCCGGTCGTGACCAACTGATAGGGCTCGAGCCGCCGCTGGGTGGCATTGCCGCGGATGTCGACGTAGCCGGCCGAGACGTGCTCGTGGTCGCGGGATGCTCGCGCCAACGTCATCAACACGTCGGGTGCCACGGGTGCATCCGAGGACGGCGACATCAGGGTGACGGTCGAGTCGTGCACCGCGGCCACCTGCGAGCGCAGCTTCGACGGCATCACCTGATCGAGCTTGCTCAGCGCGCGCAACGCCGATTCGCCCACGCCCGCTACCGTCCCGCCCGCGGCCAGGCGCAGGCAGACCGCCATCGCGACGGCCTCGTCGGGGTCCAGCAGCAGCGGCGGCAGCGCCGCACCGGCGCCGAGCTGATAACCGCCGCCGTGGCCCTTGCTGGCGTGGACCGGATACCCGAGGTCGCGCAGCCGCTCGACGTCGCGGCGCACACTGCGCGTGGTCACGCCCAGGCGCCCGGCGAGCTCCTCGCTCGTCCACACCCGGCGCGACTGCAGCAAACCCAACAGCTGCAGCACCCGGCTCGTCGTCTCCGACATGAACCCAGCCTGCCTCACTCATAGGACCGAAACTGTCCTATAACCCTGTCAGAGTGATCGTATGCCCACGACGATCACCCACGAGCTGGCCGAACAGGCAGACTTCCACTGGACCAACTTCCTGCGCCCCCGGTTCCAGGGGCTCACCGACGACGAGTACTTCTGGCAGCCCGTCGCGGACTGCTGGACGGTCCACCCCGACGGCAGGATCGACTTCGCGTATCCCGAACCGACGCCACCGCCGTTCACGACGATCGCCTGGCGACTGGCCCACCTCATCGTCGGCGTCTTCGCGATGCGCAACCACAGCCATTTCGGCGCGCCGGCCGCCGACTACCAGTCGTGGCACTACGCCACCGACGCATCGACCGCGCTGCGACAACTCGACGAGCAGTACAGCACCTGGATCGAGGGTGTACGGGGGTTGTCCGAAGACGGCCTGAGCCAGCCGTGCGGACCCGCCGAAGGCCCCTACGCGGACTATCCGCTCATCACGCTCGTCCTGCACATCAACCGCGAGCTCATCCACCACGGCGCCGAAATCGCGTGCATCCGAGACCTTTACGCCCACACCAACCCGAAAGGAAACTGAGTATGCCCGCTATGCCCCCACCCGTCGCCGACGAGCGCGAGGGCCTGCGCGAATACCTGGCCGCGCAGCAGTACGCCTTCCACGCCGTGGCGTTCGGCTTGTCCGACGAACAGGCGCGGTCGACACCGTCGGTCAGCGCGCTGTCGATTGGCGGTTTGATCAAGCACGTCACCAACTGTCAACGCGGGTGGGTGGCGCGCGTGGCCGCAGCGCCCGAGATGACCGAGAGCGACCGCCGTCCGATGGCGGATCAGCAGGCCGACTATCAGAGCGAGTTCGTCATGGGCGAGGACGAGACCCTCGCCGACATCCTCGCCAGGTTCGACGAGCAGAACGCCGAGACCATCCGGTTGATCGAAACCGCCGACCTGGGTGCGGCCGTGCCGATCCCGCCGCACGTGCCGTGGTTTCCCAAGGATGTTCCGGCGTGGTCGGTGCGATGGGTGTTCCTACACATGATCGAGGAGCTGGCCCGGCACGCCGGACAGGCCGACATCATCCGCGAAACCATCGACGGCGCAACGCTGTACGAGCTGCTGGCGGGCCTCGAAGACTGGGAGCCGACACCGTGGTTGACGCCGTGGGGCAAGCAACCGGTCGGCGGTCAGGTGTAGAAAGCACAGCATGCAGGTTCGAAGCGGCACCGCGGTCTGCGGGGACGTCGGGATCTTCTACGAGGACCTCGGCGACCCCGCCGACCCGCCGGTGCTGCTGATCATGGGCGTCGGCGCCCAGTTGCCGATGTGGCCCGACGGGTTCTGCGCCCGGCTGATCGAACAGGGGTACCGGGTGATCCGGTTCGATCATCGCGACACCGGGTTGTCCACGAAGCTCGACGGGCAGCGCGCCGACGGTTCGGTGTATCCGCGGGTGCTGCGGTATCTGCTGGGCCGCGGCAGCCCGGTGCCGTACACGCTCGTCGACCTCGCCGAAGACGTGCGCGGCCTGCTCGACCATCTCGGCATCGAATGCGCGCACATCGTCGGCGCTTCGATGGGCGGAATGATCGCGCAGGTGCTGGCGGGCCGCCACCCCGGCCGGGTGGCATCGCTGGGGCTGGTGATGACGAGCGCGGGCACGCCGCTTTCGTCGTTGCCTGCGCTGCGGGTGATCCGTCTGGCATTCGGCGCGCCGCCACGTGACGCCCCGTTAGAGCAGCGGCTGGCCCACGAGGTCCGCAACGTCGCAATCATCAACGGGCCCAACTTCTTACCGCCGACCGAACAGTTGCAGCGCCGGGTGCGGGAATTGCGCGAGCGCAGCGACTACCCGCAGGGCATGCTGCGTCAGTTCGACGCCATCCTCGGCACCGGCAGCCTGCTGCGCTACACCCGGAGCATCACCGCGCCCACGGTCGTCGTCCACGGATCGAAGGACCCTATGGTGCGACCGCGCAACGGCCGCACGGTCGCGCGGGCCGTCGATGGCGCGCGCTACGTCGTCGTCGACGGTATGGGCCACGACCTTCCCGAGCCGGTGTGGGCCCCGGTGGTCGGTGCGTTGACGGAGAACTTCGCTACCGCAACACCTGGGTGACGGCGTGTTCGACCACCGCGTCCAGATCGGTCCCCAGCCGGCCCGCCAGCCATTGCTGCGCCAGCTCGGCCATCGCGCCCGTGTACATGGCGGCGCCGACCAGTGCGGCCACCGAGTCGGTGTCGGGCTGCAGCCGCCAGCCCTCGGTGAGCACGCCCTCACGCAACAGGTCCTGGGTCGCCGCGCGGCGCGCCGCCAGCACCGGGTTCGACCGCGCATCGGTGAACAGCACCCGACCGCGGCGGGGATCCTCGGAGCTGAACCCGAGCACGGCGGCGATGCCCGCCCGGGTCCTGGCCCGTAGCGAATCGCCGGCCTGCGACATGGCCGCCTCGACCGCTTCGGCCAGTTGGGCGCTCACCTGGTCGTAGACGGCGCCGAGGAGGTCGTCGGTGTCGGCGAAGCTCTCGTAGAAGTAGCGCGTGTTCAGCCCGCATTCACGACAGACGGAACGCACCGACACGGCGGACTCGCCACCGTCGCCGAACAACCGGAAGGCGGCGTCGATCAGCTGTGCACGGCGTTCGGCGCGGCGGTCCGTCAGCGGTACGCCGGCCCATCGCGTGGGACTGGTCACGGCCTCAGCGTAGGCCGACGCGCGCCAACTCTGGTCACGTACGTGACCAAACTGTATTCTGGCTACAGCCGTGACCAGAATCGGGAACTCGAGGAGCCGACGTGATCCTGCTGCCGCACCAGTTCATCGGTGAATTCCTCAACCAGCGCTTCGACAAGGACGTGCGCCGCAACTACTTCCGGGGGATGGAGTTCGCCGCGCCGGTCGGAGATCCAGGCTGGTTCGGGCCCGGCAGCGCGGTGTGGCACGTGCATTCGCACATGCAGGCCCTCATCTTCGGCCTACAGTGCGCGGCGTTCATGGAACGTCTTGACCCGTCGATCTACTGGATGGGCATGCACCACTCACGGCTGGTCAAACGTGACGAGAACGGTGTCGGCCGACCGGAGATCGACCCGAAGGGGGCCGCGGTACGTCTCGGCCATTCCATCGCGTTCTTCATCGGCACCGCCTACGGCTCGACCGAGACCGCCGAGCGCCTGGCGAAGGCGGTGCGCTCGATGCACCACACGATCAAGGGCACCCGCCCCGACGGCGCCCGCTACGACGCCGACGACCCGGACTGGCTGCGCTGGAACTACGCCACCGTGGTGTGGGGGCTGGCCACCGCACACGAGCTCTACCATCCAAACCCGTTGCGCGGCAGAAAGATCGATCGCTACTACCGCGAGTTCGTGCGGGTCGGCCACGCGTTGGGCGGCACCGACCTGCCCGAGACCAAGGCCGAGGTCGCCGAGTGCCTGGAGTCCTACCTGCCGCGGCTGGCCGTCACGCACGGCACGGCGGTCGCGACCGGACCGGGCCTGCCACTGGCGCAGAGCGCGATCAACTGGGCCATCCGCGACACCATGCCGCGCTGGGCCAAGCAGCTGATTCAGCACAAGGATCCCAACATCGTCGAGCAGACCACCAGGCGCGCGACAGTCTGGTCGGTCATCAACGGGCTGCACGTCGTGCAAGGCCCGATCCCGGAGTTCCGGCAGGCCCAGGCCAGGGTCGCCTCGGGCACCGATCTGTCGCACACGCTGCCGTCGTACCGATTGGGCGACGACGAGGTCCTCAGCCGCGAAGAGGTCGAACGCAGCTTCGCCGAGGCCTGACCACTGTGAGCCCGTCCACACATTTTTACGGGCCACCGCGGATTTTGAGACACTGGCCCCTATGAGTGCCACGCGAAAGCCGCAGCACCGCGACGGAGCCAAGCTGGACAAGGTCCCGCTGCCGATCGAGGCTGCCCGCATCGGCGCGACCGGTTGGCAGGTCACCCGCACCGGCGCCCGGGTGGTGTCGAAGATCGCCGGCCGCGGTTCGTTGCAACAGAAGATCATCAAGCAGATCCCGCAGACGTTCGCCGATCTGGGCCCCACCTACGTCAAGTTCGGTCAGATCATCGCGTCGAGTCCGGGCGCGTTCGGCGAGCCGCTGTCCAAGGAGTTCCGCAGCCTGCTGGACCGGGTCCCGCCCGCGGATGCCAAAGAGGTGCACAAGCTGTTCGTCGAGGACCTCGGCGACGAACCTTCGAACCTCTTCAAGAGCTTCGACGAGAAGCCGTTCGCGTCCGCGTCGATCGCGCAGGTGCACTACGCGACGCTGCACAGCGGTGAAGAGGTCGTCGTCAAGATCCAGCGACCGGGCATCCGCAGGCGGGTCGCAGCGGATCTGCAGATCCTCAAGCGGGGCGCGCGCCTGGTCGAGTTCGCCAAGCTGGGTCAGCGCCTGAGCGCACAGGACGTCGTCGCCGACTTCGCCGACAACCTAGCCGAGGAACTCGACTTCCGGCTCGAGGCGCAGTCGATGGACGCGTGGGTGTCGCACATGCACGCCTCACCGCTGGGCAAGAACATCCGTGTGCCGCAGGTATATTGGGACCTCACCAGCGAGCGGGTGCTGACGATGGAACGCATCCAGGGCACGCGCATCGACGACGTCAAGACCATCCGTCAGAAGGGTTTCGACGGCACCGAACTGGTGAAGGCGCTGCTGTTTTCCGTCTTCGAAGGCGGCCTGCGGCACGGCCTGTTCCACGGTGACCTGCACGCGGGCAACCTCTACGTCGACGACGACGGCAAGATCGTGTTCTTCGACTTCGGCATCATGGGCCGCATCGATCCGCGCACCCGATGGCTGCTGCGCGAGCTGGTGTACGCGCTGCTGGTGAAGAAGGACCACGCCGCCGCGGGCAAGATCGTCGTGCTGATGGGCGCCGTCGGCACCATGAAGCCCGAGGCGCAGGCGGCCAAGGACCTCGAGAAGTTCGCGACGCCCCTGACGATGTCGACGCTGGGCGACATGAGTTACGCCGAGATCGGCAAGCAACTGTCGACGCTCGCCGAGGCCTACGACGTCAAGCTGCCGCGCGAACTGGTGCTGATCGGCAAGCAGTTCCTCTACGTCGAGCGCTACATGAAACTGCTCGCGCCGAGTTGGCAGATGATGTCGGATCCGCAGCTGACCGGCTACTTCGCCAACTTCATGGTCGAGGTCAGCAGGGAGCATGACGAGGAACTCGACAGCGAGGTCCGGGGCTGAATGCAGGTCCGAACCGGGGTCGCCAAGTCGGGAGTTCTCGACATCCACTACGAGGACATGGGCGACGCGGGAGATCCGGCGGTGCTGCTCATCATGGGCCTCGGCGCGCAACTTCTGATGTGGCGCAAGGACTTCTGTGAGCGGCTGACCAACCAGGGGTTGCGGGTCATCCGGTACGACAACCGCGATGTCGGGCTGTCGTCGAAGCTGCACGGGGTGCGCACCGACACCCCGCTGGTGCCGCGGATGCTGCGCTCGTTCCTCGGAATGCGCAGCCCCGCCGGCTACACGCTGGAAGACATGGCCGATGACGCGGCCGCGCTGCTCGACCATCTCGGCATCGACCGCGCCCACATCGTCGGGGCGTCGATGGGCGGCATGATCGCCCAGGTGTTCGCCGCGCGACACAAGCCGCGCACCCAGACGCTCGCGATCATCTTCTCCAGCAACAACCAGGCGCTGCTGCCTCCGCCGGGTCCGCGCCAGCTGCTCGCGATCCTGCAGCGTCCGAAAAACTCCACCCGCGAGGCGATCATCGACAACGCGGTCAGGGTCAGCAAGATCATCGGCAGCCCCGGGTTCCCCGCGTCCGAGGAGCGGCTGCGTGCCGACGCGATCGAGGGCTACGACCGGTCCTACTACCCAGCGGGAATCGGCCGGCATTTCGCGGCGATCCTGGGCAGCGGCAGCCTCCTGCCCTACGACCGCGAGATCACCGCGCCCACCGTGGTTCTGCACGGCAAAGCGGACAAACTGATGCGGCCCTCCGGCGGGCAGGCGATCGCCAAGGCCATCGAGAACGCCAGGCTGGTTCTGTTCGACGGTATGGGGCACGAACTTCCCGAGCCGCTGTGGGATGACATCATCGGCGAGCTGAAAACCACTTTCGCGGCAACTATTTGACGCCTCCGCAAACATTCGCTCGACTGGTCAGCGGCAACGGCGGCGCGTACATTCGTTGCGAGTGCTTCGGGCTTGACACGTCACAGGCGACGCGAGCTTTGATTCCGCCCAGAAAGGCACACGATGGCCGCAACACGAAACCTGACGCCGCATTTCGCCGACGTCCAGGCGCACTACGACCTGTCGGACGAGTTCTTCCGGCTCTGGTTGGACCCGTCGCAGACCTACAGCTGCGCCTACTTCGAGCGTCACGGCATGACGCTCGAGGAGGCCCAGCGCGCCAAGGTCGACCTCGCGTTGGGCAAACTGCGTCTCGAGCCCGGCATGACGCTGCTCGACGTCGGCTGCGGCTGGGGCTCGACGATGCTGCGGGCAGTCGAGAAGTACGACGTCAACGTCGTCGGCCTCACCCTGAGCGAGAACCAGCACGCCCATGTCGAGAAGGTCTTCGCCGAATCGGACAGCCCCCGCTCCAAGCGGGTGCTTCTGCAGGGCTGGGAGCAGTTCGACGAGCCCGTCGACCGGATCGTGTCGATCGGCGCGTTCGAGCACTTCGGCCGGGACCGCTGGGACGACTACTTCGCCATGGCTCACCGCGTGCTGCCCGACGACGGGGTGATGCTGTTGCACACCATCACCGCGCTCACGCTGCCGCAGATGGCCGAACAGGGGATGCCGCTGACCTTCTCGGTCGCCCGGTTCGTCAAGTTCATCCTGACCGAGATCTTCCCCGGTGGTTACCTGCCGACGATCGAGCTGGTCGGCGAGCACGCCGGGAAGGCCGGCTTCGAGCTGACCCGCCGTCAGAGCCTGCAGCCGCACTACGCCCGCACCCTGGACTGCTGGGCAGCGGCGCTGGAGACCCACAAGGACGAGGCGATCGCCATCCAGTCCCAAGAGGTCTATGACCGCTACATGCACTACCTCACCGGCTGCGCGCACGGTTTCCGCGTCGGATACATCGACGTCAACCAGTTCACGCTGCAGAAGTAAATCGGCCGCGCGAATCGCCGCCGGAGTGGCGGCCTGCCGAATTAGGGTCTGGCTCGCACCGACCGATAGTGTGTATGACCAGATCATCACGTGACGACGTGCGAGTTCGCGTCACGCATTGGGAAAGGCCAAGCAGGGGAAATATGTCTGACAATTCAACCGGCACGAAGGATATGCGGCCTCATTTCGAGGACATCCAGGCGCATTACGACCTGTCGGACGACTTCTTTGGCGTCTTTCAGGATCCGACGCGCAAGTACAGCTGCGCATACTTCACCGGCCCGAATGCCACGCTGTCGGAGGCGCAGGTCGCCAACGTCGACCAGCACCTGGACAAGCTCGACCTCAAGCCAGGTATGACACTGCTGGAGGTCGGCTGCGGGTGGGGTCTGACCCTGCAGCGCGCGATGGAGAAGTACGACGTCAACGTGATCGGGCTGACCCTGTCGAAGAATCAGCAGGCCTATTGCAATCAGCTGCTGAGCAAGGTCGATACGCAGCGCACCTACGACGTCCGGCTGGAGGGCTGGGAGCAGTTCCACTCCCCCGTCGATCGCATCGTCTCGATCGAGGCGTTCGAGCACTTCGGTTTCGAGCGTTACGACGACTTCTTCAAGACGTGTTTCGACATCCTGCCCGACGACGGCCGGATGACGATCCAGAGCAGCGTCGGCTACCACCCATATGACCTGGCCGCCCGCGGTAAGAAGCTGACCTTCGAGATGGCCCGCTTCATCAAGTTCATGATCACCGAGATCTTCCCCGGTGGCCGCCTGCCGACCACGCAGATGATGATCGAGCACGGCGAGAAGGCCGGCTTCCAGGTGCCCGAGGCGATCTCGCTGCGCAACCACTACATCAAGACGCTGGGCATCTGGGCCGATCGCCTCGAACGGAACAAGGACGCCGCGATCGCGGCCGCCGGCGAGGAGAACTACGACCGCTACATGAAGTACCTCAAGGGCTGCCAGTGGTACTTCATCGACGAAGGCATCGACGTCAGCCTCGTGACGTACCTGAAGCCCGGCGTCGCCGCCTAAGGGACAAGACGTAGGGAAATCCCCGATTCGCTCGACGGGATGAGTCGCTACCGTTCGACAGATGAGCGGGAGTGGGGAGTCCGCGTGCTACCTGGCGGAATGGTATCTACCGGAGCTCAGTGAGCAGTCCGTCGAAGATCTGGTGTCGCGCCTCGACGCCGCGGCGGCCCTCGCCACTGACGAGGGCACACCCATCGAATTGCTGATCACGCTGGCCGTTCCCAGTGACGAGGTGCTCTACGGCGTCTTCGGCGCCGGCTCGCGCGAGCTCGTGTCCCGGACCTGCCTCGCCGCGGGCGTACCGCATCAGCGGTTGACCGCTCAGGTCGGCACTCGGATCCGGCATCGTCGCTCTGACGTTGCCGAACATCCATCCCCGGCCGGACCTGCCGGTTAAGCACTCCTCTTAGCTGCGTATCCCTGGGCCTGAGACTGCGGCGCCCGGTGCCGGCGGGCTATCCTCGGATTTGCTGTCGATGAGGGGTGTGGTCATTGGTGTCCGGCGTAATCGAGCGTCCGGCGGAATTTCGGGCGGTGAGCGATTTCCTGCAATCCGTCGACAGCGGACCCTCTGCCCTGGTCCTCGAGGGCGAGGCCGGAGCCGGGAAGACCACCCTGTGGTTGGCCGGGATATCGGCGGCACGTGATCGCGGCTTCCGGATTCTGACGGCGCGGGCCGGGCAGGCCGAGACGACCCTCGCGTATGCGGCGGTCGCCGACCTCTTCGGCGACCTCCCCTCCGAGGTCTTCGTCGGCCTGCCGGACGTGCAGCGCCTCGCGGTGGACCGTGTGCTGCTGCGGGCCGACGGCGACGGCCCACCGACGGACCAGGGCGCGGTGGCCGCGGCCTTCACCGCCGCCGTCGAGCGGCTCCGTGCCGACGGTCCTGTCCTGGTCGCTCTCGACGATGTGCAGTGGCTCGACCCGTCCAGTCAGGCCGTAGTGGCCTTCGCCGCGAGACGCTTCAGCGGTCACGTGGGCGTGCTGGTCACAGAACGCGCCGAACACGAGGGTCCGGGTGCGGCGGGCTGGCTGCAGGTGGGCGACTCGTCCGATGTGCGCCGGGTGAACGTCGGCCCGCTGAGCCTCGGCGGCCTGCACGCGTTGATCTCGACGCGGCTCGGCCGGTCGTTCCCCCGACCGACGATGGTCCGGATTGCCGAGATCTCGGGCGGCAACCCGTTCTACGCACTCGAGCTGGCCCGAGCGATCGACGCGGGTGGCTCGCAGTCGGTGTTGCCCGCCACGCTGGCGGAGTTGATGCGCAGACGGATCGGCCGCCTCGAGCCCGAGACGCAGGTCCTGCTGCTGGCCGCCGCATGCGAGGCCGCCCCCACCGTCGACCTGCTGGCGCGCGTCACGGACAGCACCGTCGAGCGCACCGCGGAACTGCTCACGGAGGCCGCGAACAAGGGCATCGTGACGATCAACGGCGACGCCGTCGCGTTCTCGCATCCGCTGCTGGCGCGCAGCGTCTACACCGACGCCAAACCCGGTGAACGACGCGCGATGCACCGGTCGATGGCGGAATCCGTGGTGCTCGCCGAGTCGCGGGCCAGGCATATGGCGCTGGCCGCGGCTCGTGCGGATCCGGTGACGTTGGCGGCGTTGGACACCGCGGCAGAGTCTGCCAGTGCGCGCGGTGCCCCCGCCGCGGCAGCCGAAATGCTCGAGCTGGCAATCGGTCTCGGCGGTGACACACCACCGCGGCGCATTCGCGCCGCCGACCACTATCTGCACGCGGGCGACTTGGAGCGTGCCCGTTCGCTGCTCGACGGTGTGACCGAGCGGGTACCAAGTGGCGTGCACCGGGCCATGGCGCTGAATCTGTTGGCCAGCATGCGGATTCAACACAACAGCTTCACCGATGCGGTCGGCCTTCTCGAGCAGGCGCTCGAACACGACGAGGGTGACCGCGAGGTGCGCGTGCGGACGCTGCTGTTGTTGGCTTATGCGCGTCTCAACGCCGGCGAGTTCGGCGCAGCGCTGCAGAGCGCGGAACGGGCAGCGGCGTACGCCGAAGATGTCGGGCTGGCGGATCTCACCAGCCAGGTTCTGGCGGTGCGCACCAATATCGCATGCATGTGCGGCCGAGGGGTCGACTGGGCGGGCATCCGGCGGGCGCTGGCGCTGCAGGACCACAGCAGCGAGGCGCCGATCGCGTTCCGCGCCAGGGCAAATTACGCTCTGCTGCTGGCGTTCGTCGGGCGGTTGGACGAGGCGATGCAACAAATGGCCTTCGTCCATCAGCGTTGCCTCGAACGGGGTGCCGAAACCGACCTGATTTTCGTCGCGGTGTTCAGCGCGCTGATCGAGATCTGGCGGGGACGCTATGACGACGCGACCCGTATCGCGGAGGAAACCGTCGAGCGGGCACAACAACTCGGCGGCGAGCACATGCGCGTGGTCGCCAAGACCATCCAGTCGGCGGTCGCGGCATACGCGGGCAGACAGGACGAGACCCGCGACGTCGCACGAAGGGCGATCGAACTCGCCGTGCGTTGCGGTTCTCCGCGTCTGGCGGACTGGGCGTCGATCAGCCTGGCGTTCCTGGAGGTCTCGCTACGCAACTATGAAGAGGCGCTACAGATCTTGCAGCCGATGGTCGACCGGTTCCCTTTTCTACCGGGCACCGAAATGATCACGGTGGGCTTCGTCCCGGACGCGGTGGAGGCGATGGTCGCGCTCGGCCGCGCCGCCGAAACCGAGCCGATGATCGATGCGCTGGAGGCCAATGGACGCCTGTTGGACAGGCCGTGGATGCTGGCGATGGGCGCGCGGTGCCGCAGTCTGTGGCTGGCCGCGCGGGGCGACGTCGACGAGGCGTCGGACATGGCGAGGGTGGCGTTGACGCACCACGAGCGCCTGCCGATGCCGTTCGAGCGGGCCCGAACGTTGTTGCTGCTCGGTCAGTTACAGCGTCGCCAGCGCCAGAAGGAGGCGTCGCGCACGACGATGACCGAGGCTTTGGGCGTGTTCGAAGAGTTGGGCACGCCGCTGTGGGCGCGGCGGGCGCGCGCCGAGATCGCGCGGGCCGGCGCGTCGAGCAACGGCAGCATGGGCCTGACCCCGTCGGAGCTCCGCGTCGCCGAGCTCGCCGCGTCGGGAATGACGACCAAGGACGTGGCCACCGCGCTGTTCATCAGCCCGAAGACGGTCGAGACCAACCTGGCTCGGATATACCGGAAGCTCGGGATCCGGTCGCGGGCCGAGCTCGGTCGCGTCTTCGGCGAGAACCGTTGAGCTCTAGCGAGTTCCGGTGAAGCGTTGGATGTAGTTGACAAGAGACTCGTCCGCGTCGGCCGGCTCGAAACCGATCGACTGGATCTTGGCGAGGTCGAGGACGCTGTTGGCCGGCCGGGGTGCCACGGGCTTCGAGGCGTCGGCGAAGTACTGCTCCGTGGTCACATCGGTGACTCGGCTCGGGTCATGACCGGCGAGTTCGAATGTCCGTCTGGCTACATCGGCCCACGACGTCACCGATCCCGAACCGGTGACGTTGTACGTACCGTAGGGTGCCCGACTGTCCAACAGGTGGCGGATCGCCCTGGCGATGTCGGATGTGAAGGTCAGCCTGCCCCGTTGGTCGCTGACGACGGATGGGTTCACCCCACGCTCGGCCAGCGACAGCATCGTGCGCACGAAGTTGTGGCCCTCTCCGATCACCCAGGAAGTGCGCACGATGTAGTGCCGATCCACCGTCGCCACGGCAAGGTCGCCGGCGGCCTTGGTCTGGCCGTATACCCCGAGCGGTGACACCGGATCGTCCTCCCGGTGAGGGTCGGGGGCGCTGCCGTCGAAGACGTAGTCGCTGGAGATGTGCACCAGGGTGATGTTGTTGTCGGACGCGGTACGCGCCAGCGCCGCCACGCCCGCGACGTTGGTTGCCCACGCCGCCGCACGGCCCTCGGGAGTCTCGGCAGCGTCGACCCCCGTATAGGCCGCGGCGTTGATGATGGTCTCGTATTCGCGCCAGCGGCGTGCGGATTCGATACCGGCGACGGTGAGGTCGATGTCGGCGCGTTCGGTGAATTCGACCTCGGACGCCCCGGTGAATTCGTCGCGCAGTGCCCTGCCCAGCTGGCCACCGGCGCCGAGCACCAGTGTTTTTCGCGGAGTAATCGGTTTGACGTCCGCCAGGCGCGGATGCTGGCGGTCCTTCTGCGACAGCTCCGCGTGTTCCAACGGAATCGGCCAGTCGATGGCGACGGTCTCATCTGCGAGGTTGAGCGATGTGTACTGCCCGTCGGGTGAGTAGTGATCGTTCACAAGGTAGACGTAGGCCGTGTTCGGCTCCAGGTTCTGGAACGCGTTGCCGACGCCGCGAGGAACGTAAACCGCTCTGGACGGGTCGATTTCGGTCGTGAACGTGGTGCCGAATGTGGGACCCTCCCGCAGGTCGACCCACGCTCCGAAGATCCGGCCGGTCGCGACCGAGATGAACTTGTCCCACGGTTCGGCGTGAATCCCGCGTGTGGTGCCCGCATTCTCGTTGAGCGACACGTTGTTCTGGACGGGCTTGAAGTCCGGCAGCCCGAGCGCGACCATTTTCTCGCGCTGCCAGTTCTCCTTGAACCACCCTCGGTTGTCGCCGTGCACCGCAAGCTCCCACACGACCAGACCCGGTATAGGAGTTGTGACGGCGCGCAGGGGTTTACCGAATTCAGTCACTCGCAAGCCTTCTTCACTGACCCAGCCGGGCGTAGAAGCTCTCGGTGGCATCCTTGGCCGGCGCCCACCAGTCTTCGTGGTCGCGGTACCACTGGATCGTTGCGGCAAGACCCTTTTCGAAGTCCTGGTATTGCGGTTGCCAGCCGAGTTCCTCGCGCAGCTTGGTGGAGTCGATGGCGTATCGCAGGTCGTGACCCGCTCGGTCGGTCACATGGTCATAGGCGTCGGTGGGCTGATCCATGTGCCTGAGGATCAACTCGATGACGGTCTTGTTGTCCTTTTCACCGTCGGCGCCGATCAGATACGTCTCGCCGATACGGCCCTTGTCGAGGACGGTCAAAACCGCAGAGGAGTGGTCGTCGGCGTGGATCCAGTCCCGCACGTTGCGGCCCTCGCCGTAGAGCTTGGGCCGAATCCCGCGCAGCACGTTGGTGATCTGTCGCGGAATGAACTTCTCGACGTGCTGATAGGGCCCGTAGTTGTTCGAGCAGTTCGAAATCGTTGCAGCGACACCGAACGATCGAACCCAGGCCCGTACCAGCAGATCGCTGCCGGCCTTTGTCGACGAATACGGAGACGACGGGTTGTACGGCGTTTGTTCGGTGAATCTGCGGGGGTCGTCGAGTTCGAGGTCACCGTAGACCTCGTCGGTCGAGATGTGGTGAAAACGAGTGCCGTGTCTGCGCGCCGCCTCCAGCAGGGTGAAGGTGCCGGCGAGGTTGGTGTGCAGGAACGGCTCGGGGTTGTCGAGCGAGTTGTCGTTGTGCGACTCGGCCGCGTAGTGCACAACGGCGTCGACGTCGGCGAACAACTCGTCCACGAGAGGCGCGTCCGCGATGTCACCGTGCACGAAAGTCATTCGGTCGTCCGGTAATCCGGCAAGCGAGGCGCGGTTACCCGCGTACGTGAGTTTGTCGAGCACCGTCACGTGATGGTCGGTGTGGTCGATGACGTACCGCACAAAGTTCGAGCCGATGAATCCCGCTCCACCGGTGACGAGGAGTCGCGACATCAGCGACCCCTATCCAGAATGTCCAGCAGATACCGGCCGTAGCCCGACTTCACCAGCGGCTCAGCGCGTTCCCGAAGTTCTTCGTCGGTGATCCATCCCTGCAACCACGCGATCTCCTCGGGCGCCCCGATCTTCAAGCCGGTGCGTCGCTCCATGGTGCGCACATACTCGGCGGCGTCTGTCATCTGGTCAAAAGTGCCGGTGTCCAGCCATGCGGTGCCGCGGGGCAGCACGTGCACCTGTAGCCGCTCCCGCTCGAGATAGCAGCGGTTGACGTCCGTGATCTCGTACTCGCCGCGCGCACTCGGCTTCAGGTCCTTGGCGATCTCGACGACGTCGTTGTCGTAGAAGTAAAGGCCGGGTACGACGTAGTTGCTCTTGGGCCTGTCGGGCTTCTCTTCGAGAGAGATGGCCAGGCCGTTGTCGTCGAACTCGATCACGCCGTAGGCGGCCGGATCCGCCACCCAGTAAGCGAAGATCGCGCCGCCGTCGATGGTTGTGAAGCGCTTGAGCTGGCTCCCCAGCCCGGGCCCGTACAGCAGGTTGTCGCCGAGTACGAGCGAGACGTTGTCGGTGCCGATGAAGGTCTCGCCGATCGTGAACGCCTGCGCCAGGCCGTCGGGAGACGGCTGCTTGGCATAGGTGATCGACACGCCGAAGCGCGAACCGTCACCGAGCAGGCGTTCGAAGCCGTCCGCGTCATGGGGTGTCGTGATCACCAGGATGTCGCGGATGCCCGCCAGCATCAGCGTCGAGAGCGGGTAGTAGACCATCGGCTTGTCGTAGACGGGCACCAACTGCTTCGACACACCCAGCGTTATCGGGTGCAGACGCGTGCCGCTCCCGCCGGCCAAGATAATGCCCCTCACGCGCCCAATCGTGACATACAGCGACTTTGCTCTCGCAGGGACGCTGGTCCGGAAGCTTGCCGGTGTCGCTCAGGCCGCGGCTGGTGCAGAGTCGTTCGCGTCCTGCGCGTCGTTTCCATCCGTCGGGTCCTTGGCGGGGCCGGTCGGATTCGGCTTCGTCGTGACGCCCTCTTCCGGACCCGCCGGAGCGATGCGCTGAACGTTGCCCGTACCGGCATCCTTCTGCGCTTCGCCCGGCTGGTTTGGCGAGGCATTCAACGACACGCTGCGCCCGTTCGCGTCGAGCCTGTTCTGCGCAACGTTCGACTTGAGGTCGGGGTCCTTCTTGACGTCCGGATCTTTCTTGACGTCCGGATCCTTCTTGACGTCCGGATCCTTCACTGCAACCACGACGTCGCCGTCGGCCGGGTCCGTAGTCTTCTCATCCACCACCCCGCTCGGGTTGGGGTCGATGACCGTCTCCTGCGGTTCCGGGGTTTCGATGATCTGGCCGTCGGTCGGATCCGTGATCACACCGCCTTCAGCTGGATCCGTGATCACATCGCCTTCCGCCGGATTCGCGATGACCGGACCCTCCGCGCCTTCAGTCAGCGTGAGTTCTCCCTCGCTGTTGACGGCAAGCACCATCGCGTCAGCGTCTCCCCGCGCGGCCATTTGGCGCAGATTGTCTCCCTGGATGTCGTTCGCGTCCAGGTTGTCGGTGCCATTCTCCAGCGGATCGTCCTGCTCGCCCCCCTGACCGGGAGGAGCAGTCGGGGTGACCGGTTCAGGAGTGATCTCAATCGGCTTCGGCGCCAGTGCCGGGATGAAATTGCCCAGGAAGTTGATCGCGCCCTGGAAGACAGCTGGAATCAGCTTGAGGACGAGCGTGATCGGGTTGAAGATCGGGATGAGACCGAACGGCGAGTATTGACCGAAGGGGATGTTGCGGTTGTAACCGGTCTCTTCGATGATGACTTCGAGTATGGGCTCCCAGAAGTCTGCTATCGGCTTGCCGATCAACGGGATGCTGTGCAGGGGACGGACCAACGGCAGTACCTTCGGCCTGATCGTGTAGTACGTCGTGTCCCCGTACGTCTCAATCTGAACGAGGTCCGGGTGTTTCTCGGGGTATGTGGTGAGCTCTTTCCACTCAGCAACGGTGTACCCGGCGGGCGTTTCGCCCGGATCACTGTCCTCGTTGATCGCGAGGTAGGTGCCGTGGTCGTAGTAGAAGCCCAAGATCGAGTTGGCGACAGACAGCGGATTGAGCAGATACTGCGAGAAGTCCGCGATGCCTTCCCAGCGGATAGCCCAGTCTTTCGTCTTGAACGGCGTGTTGGTCGGCGTGGGCTGGCCGGTCGTCACGTCGAGAATCGGGATGTGGCCCAGGATGCCCAAGCGCGACAGAAGACCGCCGTTCGGCCGATTCGGGTTACCGATGTAGACGAACTCGACCTTCCCTCCCGCCGCGGTTATCTGATCGACTAACCCCTTCCAGTCGCCATTGGCGAACTGCATTTTCGAAATGGTGGCGACGCGAGCGCCCTGCGAGTACCCGGCGATCACGAGATCGCCGTTGTATCCGAGATTCTTCAATGATGTAAGTGCGTCGTTCAGATGCGTGACGCCGTCGGCCACCGATACGTCGAACTTCTCGCACCGACCGGGGTCACACCACCCGGGCAGCGGTATCGGCCAGAACGACGCGAAGTAGTCGATACCGTCCAAGTCACAACTGTTGCCGGCGGTGCACTGCGTTGTCTTCATGTAGTAGTCGCGGAAGTTCGGCATGTACTTATCGACGTCGTTCGCGTTCGGGGTTCCCGTGCCCGGCACGATGAGAGCGGTGCTGGCGGCCAGGCTGATCGCCGCCACGAACGCGGTAGCGGCGCTCAGCACAGCTGCGCTCAGAAGCCCCAGCAAAGAGAGATAGACGACCCGAATGCACTTACGCATGGGTCAACTTTCACATACGTCTACCGCCAGCGACGATGAAACAGGCGAACTCGCCGATGAATTTTTCTTTGCCAGATGTCCACTGGCGCAACACCGCCGTCACAAACATCCAGAAGACGGCCCGCGCCCAACCTTCAGCGGCTCGACGATTTCTCGACGAGCCGTGAAACGAAAACGAAGTCGCACCGGAAGCTGTGGCGCAACCACGCCACAGCCCGGCTACTGACTCAGTTCTCGGTGAAGTTACGCGTCACCGCGGGATCGACGGGGATCCCCGGTCCGGTGGTCGTCGAGATGACGACCTTCTTCAGGTAGCGGCCCTTCGAGGACGACGGCTTGGCCCGGAGGATCTCGTCGATCGCGGCGCCGTAGTTCTCCGCCAGCGCCTTCTCGTCGAACGACGCCTTGCCGATCACGAAGTGCAGGTTGGCCTGCTTGTCGACGCGGAAGTTGATCTTGCCGCCCTTGATGTCGGACACGGCCTTGGCGACGTCCGGCGTCACGGTGCCGGTCTTCGGGTTCGGCATCAGGCCACGCGGGCCCAGGATGCGGGCGATGCGACCGACCTTCGCCATCTGGTCGGGCGTCGCGATCGCCGCGTCGAAGTCCAGCCAGCCGCCCTGAATCCGCTCGATCAGGTCGTCGCTACCGACGGCGTCGGCACCCGCGGCCTCGGCGGCCTCGGCCTTGTCCCCGACCGCGAACACCACAACGCGGGCGGTCTTGCCGGTGCCGTTCGGCAGGTTGACGGTGCCGCGCACCATCTGGTCGGCCTTACGCGGGTCGACGCCCAGCCGGATCGCCACCTCGACGGTCGCGTCCTGCTTCTTCGACCCGGTCTCCTTGGCCAGTTTCGCGGCCTCCAGCGGCGTGTACAGCCGACTGCGGTCCACCTTCTCGGCGGCTTCGCGGTATGCCTTGCTCGTCTTGCTCATTCGTATCTCCTAGTTGCTGAGTTGTGGTCTGTGATGAACGCTCTTCGCGCGAGCGCTCATCGCCGAGCCGATGCCAGCTCTCCCACGGGATCCGGTCGAACTATTCGACCGTGATGCCCATCGACCGGGCGGTGCCGGCGATGATCTTGGCGGCCTGATCGATGTCGTTCGCGTTCAGGTCTTCCTTCTTGGTCTCGGCGATCTCGCGCACCTGATCCCAGGACACCTTGGCGACCTTGGTCTTGTGCGGCTCGCCCGAGCCCTTCTGCACACCGGCGGCCTTCAGCAGCAGCTTGGCCGCGGGCGGCGTCTTGAGGTTGAAGGTGAAGCTGCGGTCCTCGTAGACGGTGATCTCCACGGGGATGACGTTGCCGCGCTGGTTCTCCGTCGCGGCGTTGTACGCCTTGCAGAACTCCATGATGTTGACGCCGTGCTGGCCGAGCGCCGGACCGACGGGCGGGGCGGGGTTGGCCTGCCCGGCCTGGATCTGCAGCTTGATCAGCCCGACGACTTTCTTCTTCGGGGCCATGGGTGTGGTGTTTCCTCTCTCGTTTCTCTGCGATTTGTGCACATCTCGTTGCGCTGGGCGCCCCTAGGCGTGCACGAATCGCCGGGCTTAGATCTTGGCGACCTGGTTGAAGGTCAGTTCGACAGGTGTTTCGCGGCCGAAGATGGACACCAGCACCTTGAGCTTCTGCTGTTCGGCGTTGACCTCGCTGATCGACGCCGGCAGCGTTGCGAACGGCCCGTCCATGACGGTGACCGACTCGCCGACCTCGAAGTCGACCTCGATCGGCGCGCGCTCGATGCCCCCGGTCTCAGCGGCGGCCGCACCGGCTGCAGCGGCGGCCTTGCCCGGCTTCTTCGCCGCGGCGGGCGGCAGCAGGAACTTCACGACGTCGTCGAGCGACAGCGGCGACGGCCGCGACGTCGCCCCAACGAAGCCCGTCACGCCCGGGGTGTTGCGGACCGCGCCCCACGACTCGTCGTTGAGCTCCATGCGGACCAGGATGTAGCCGGGCAGCACCTTGCGGTTGACCTGCTTGCGCTGACCGTTCTTGATCTCGGTGACCTCTTCGGTCGGCACCTCGACCTGGAAGATGTAGTCGCCGACGTCGAGGTTCTGCACGCGGGTCTCGAGGTTGGCCTTCACCTTGTTCTCGTAACCGGCGTAGGAGTGGATGACGTACCAGTCGCCGGGCTTGGTGCGCAGCTCCTTCTTCAGCGCGACCGCCGGATCCTCTTCCTCGGGCTCGGCCTCCGCCTCGTCGGCGGGCGCCTCACCGGCGGCGTCCTCGGTGGTGGCAGCCTCGTCGCTGACGGCGTCACCGGCGACGTCGGCATCCTCGGTCGCGGGATCGGTGGTCGCGTCGGTCGTCGCCCCAGTCGTCTCGTCGATCAGGTCAACGCTCTCGGCCGAAGGCGTATCGCCCTCGAAGCTAGTCACTTGTCAGTCCTCTCAGAATTCTCATCCGTCGCGCGTACTCGTCAGCCGAACACCAGGGAAACCAGCTTGGCCAAACCGAAGTCGACGCCGCCGATCATCGCCACCATGAAGGCCAGGAACAGCAGCACCACGCCGGTATAGCTGGCCATCTGCTTGCGGTTCGGCCAGATCACCTTGCGCAGCTCGGCGACGACCTGCTTCAGGAAGTTCCAGACGAACAGGAAGGGGTTCCGCGAGGGACCATCACCGCGCTTCTTGGCGGTCTTCTTGCGGCCGCCCGAGCCGTTCTTCGTGGGTGCAGCCGCGGTGCCGGTCGACAGGTCGACAGCCTCGCCGGCGTCCTCACCGACCGCTGCCCTCCGGGTTCGCTTCCCCGACGGGCGGGCGGGCCGAGTCACGACAGCGCCGCGGCCGTTGTCGGTGTCGGAGCCCGCACCGTCGCGCTCGTCGCTCACCGCATGCTCCCTCGTCTGGTCATCTGGTTTGTGGGTCACCTTCCAGTGTCCACACTTGTCGAGTATTCAGTTTGAGCAGGGGCGACAGGACTTGAACCTGCAACCTGCGGTTTTGGAGACCGCTGCTCTGCCAGTTGAGCTACGCCCCTTCAGGGTGGCACTGCGACAGTCCACCCGTTCGGGGCTCACACAATTCGCGCGCTCCCCGATCGGCAGATCTTCAAACCGATGGACAGCGCGCTGGACTGGGAAAACCCCGAGGTCCGAGTGTAGCGCGCCACGGTCCGAGTTACTAATCCACCGACGCTGCGACCGCTGACTAAGCGGACGCCTCGCCGTTCACCTCACCGCCGTCGGGATCCTCCGCGGGATCGTGGACGACGGGCTTGCGCACGACCTGCCCCGTCTCCGGGTCCCAGCCGGCCGAAATCGAGTTGTCGCCCTCGTGGCCCATCAGCGTGGTGAACGACTCCATCACCAGCTCGCCGTGCTGGTCGACCAGCGTGTTGCGGGTGGTCACGATGTCGGCGCCGAAGCGTTCGTCTACCGACTGGATGTACAGCGTGCCGGTTAGCGCATCGCCGGCCTTGATCGGCCTGTGAAACTTGAACTTCTGGTCGACCTGCACGATCTGCATCGTCTCGAAGCCCACATCGTTGTGCTGGAAAAAGTGGCGCTGGATCATCACCGCGAAAATCGACATGAAGGTCGGCGGCGCGATCAGCGCTTCGTGACCCGACGCCCTGGCCGCTTCCAGGCTGTGGCTCTGCGGGTCCTCGGCCTTCACTGCATTGGCGTACTGGCGGATTTGTTCGTGACCCACCACGAATGGCTCCGGATACTTCCAGACCATTCCCTTGATATCGATCTTGAGTGCCACAGTTACGCCAACTTCGCGACGGCCACCGCGCGGCCGAAGATCTTCTTGCCACCGGTGGTGGCCGATAGCGCAATGGTCACCGATTTCGTTTCGGGCTCAACGGATTTCACGCGCCCGTTGAAGACGATCTCCGCGCCGATACCGTCATTGGGCACCGGCACGACGGCGGTGAAACGCACGTTGTATTCGGTGACCGCGGCCGGGTCGCCGACCCATTCGGTGACATAGCCGCCACCCAGACCCATGGTCAGCATGCCGTGCGCGATGGCGGTGTCGAGGCCGACCTGCTTGGCGATGTCGTCGTCCCAGTGAATCGGGTTGAGGTCACCGGACACCCCGGCGTAGTTGACGAGATCCTGCCGGGTCAGCGGAATCACCTTCTCGGGAAGCTCGTCGCCCTTCTTCACTGAGGCGAACTCACGCAGTGGCATCTGAAAAACCCTCTTCTCCGTCACCCGACCGACCCGCCAGGGTCGTGAATGTCTCCTGTACGACGTCACCGGCTTCGTTGGTGACGATGTTCTTGAGCACGACGAGGTCGGTGCCGTGGGCTTGCCGCACGGCGTCGACATGCACGTCGCAGTAGAGCTTGTCGCCGGCGAAGATCGGTTTGGCGTACTTGACCACCTGGTCGACCTGCACGATCTTCGCGTCTTTGATCGCGACGCCTGCGTACTCGAAGAACGACACCTGCGCCATGTACCCGAGCACGCTGGTGAACGTCAGCGGCGCGGGCAGCCTCTCGTGACCGAGCTCGGCGGCGGCGTCCTCGTCGAAGAACGCGCGATCGTCGTTCTTCACCGCCACCGCGAACTCGCGGATCTTCTCGCGGCCAACGACGTAGTGGTCGGGGTAGCGATAACGCATCCCGACGATCCGCTCGGACAACGACACAGTTAGTGAACCTACCTAGTCAACCCGGGCGACGCCCACGGGGTGACTCGTCTTAGCGCGATTCCTTGTGGGGCTGGTGCTTGCCGCAGTTCGGGCAGAACTTCTTGATCTCGAGCCGGTCCGGGTCGTTGCGGCGGTTCTTCTTGGTGATGTAGTTGCGGTGCTTGCACACCTCGCAAGCCAAAGTGATCTTCGGCCGTACGTCGGTACTGGAGGCCACGTTCTTCGTCCTTCGTCTACGCGTTCGATGTTGCCTGTAGCGGTGGGGGGGCTCGATCCCCCGACCTCACGATTATGAGTCGTGCGCTCTAACCAGCTGAGCTACACCGCCCCGGGATCCGGGCGGATGTCCGCCCGCTCACCGAGCCCCCTAACGGAATCGAACCGTTGACCTTTTCCTTACCATGGAAACGCTCTGCCGACTGAGCTAAGGGGGCCTGCCTGCTTCGAGGTCCGCGCACCATGGCGCGAGCCTTAAAGAGGGTACAGTCTCGCCGATTCCCGCGCCAAACCGCTGATCACCTCAACCGCTACCGCCCGACTCTAGCCCCCGAGTGATAGGACGGAACAGTGACCGAACCCGGCGCGACCCGCGTGGCGGTGTACCTCGATTTCGACAACATCGTGATCTCGCGCTACGACCAGATCCACGGTCGCAACTCGTTTCAACGCGACAAGGCCGCCGGCTTCCACAAGCACCCGGGCAGGCTGACGCAGGCGGTCGTGGACGTCGGCGCGATCATCGACTTCGCGTCGTCGTTCGGCACGCTGGTGCTGACCAAGGCCTATGCCGACTGGTCGACCGACGTCAACGCCGACTACCGCGATCAGCTGGTCGGCCGCGCCGTCGACCTCGTGCAGCTCTTTCCGGCCGCCGCGTACAGCAAGAACGGCGCCGACATCCGGCTTGCGGTCGACGCCGTCGAGGACATGTTCCGGCTGCCCGACCTGACCCACGTCGTGATCGTGGCCGGCGACTCCGACTACATCCCGCTCGCGCAGCGGTGCAAGCGCCTCGGCCGCTACGTGGTCGGGATCGGCATCACCGGATCGATCAGCCGGTCACTCACCGCCGCGTGCGACGAGTACGTCTCCTACGACGCTCTGCCCGGCGTTCCCGCGGTGCAGTCGGACGCGCCGAAGCGACGCCGGACCAAGGCCGACGCCGAGCAGGAGCCCGAGGCTCCCGACCCCAAGGCCGCGGCCACCGCGCTGCTCGAGCGGGCGCTGCGCATCGCGCACGGCAAGGACGACTCCGACTGGTTGCACAACTCGGCGGTCAAGGCGCAGATGAAGCGGATGGACCCGTCGTTTTCGGAGAAGTCGCTCGGGTTCCGCTCGTTCAGCGACTTCCTCCGCTCGCACACCGATCTCGTCGAGCTCGACGAGAGCAGCACCATCCGCATGGTGCGGCTGCGCAGCCAGGACTGAGCCGCCGATACGCTGACGGCATGGCTTCGGATCGGCTCTACTTCCGTCAGTTGTTGTCGGGTCGCGACTTCGCAACCGGCGACATGATCGCCCAGCAGATGCGCAACTTCGCCTACCTGATCGGCGACCGCGAGACCGGCGACACCGTGATCGTCGACCCCGCCTACGCCGCAGGCGATCTCGTCGATGCGCTCGAGGCCGACGGCATGCGTCTGTCCGGCGTGCTCGTCACCCACCACCACCCCGACCACGTCGGCGGCTCGATGATGGGCTTCGAGCTCAAGGGGCTGGCGGAACTGCTGGAGCGCACGAGCGTGCCGGTACACGTCAACCAGCTTGAGGCGGACTGGGTTTCGAAGGTCACCGGAATCGCCCGCAGCGAGCTGACCGCGCATCAGCACGGCGACGTCGTCAAGGTCGGCGACATCGACATCGAACTACTGCACACGCCCGGCCACACCCCGGGCAGCCAATGCTTCCTGCTTGACGGGCGACTCGTCGCCGGCGACACCCTGTTCCTGGAGGGGTGTGGTCGCACTGACTTCCCCGGCGGCAACGCCGACGACATGTTCCGCAGCTTGCAGGCCCTGGCGAAGCTGTCCGGCGACCCCACGGTGTTCCCCGGCCACTGGTACTCCGCCGAACCCAGCGCGTCCCTGTCGGAGGTGCGCCAGACCAACTACGTCTACCGGGCGAGCAACCTCGACCAGTGGCGCATGCTGATGGGCGGCTGACCTTCACCCGCACCGGGTCCGGTTGACGAAAAGGCGCCGGTCCGAGCGTTGCTGCGCTATCCTCCCGACTGCTGGGCGCCCCGGCGGCGCGTACCGGGAGGACCGCTTGCGATGACGACGCCACCCACTCCCGCCGGCTGGTATCCCGACCCCAACGGCACTGGCGGCCAACGGTATTGGGACGGCTCGACATGGACCGAGCAGCGCTCGCCGGATCTGGGGTCGCAGCCCGCCCCGCCGCCGTCGGCCCCCGACAACCGCAGGCTGTTGACCGGCTACCTCGCCGCCTGCGGTGCGCTGCTGCTCGTCTTGATCGCCGCGGTGGTCTACGGGGTGTACCTCAACGACGCCGACGACACCGCCGACACTGCCGCGAGCACTTCATCAACAGAGACCACCACAGCAGCGACCACGACCGCCGCCGACCAGGCGGAAGCGGCCGAAGTCCCCACCCCCGACGTCCTGCCGCCGGCCGGAGCGGCGACCGTCGACGGAGCGCTGGCGTTCACGCTGGTCGATGTCGAGACCGGAACGACGGTGTCGTCGACCGAGGCTCCCGTCGAGAAGACCGCGACCGGCGAGTACGTCGTCGTGCGCCTGTCGGTGGTCAACAACAGCGACGCCACCGCGCAGTTCCTCGGCACCCTGCAGAAGCTGCACGCCGCCGACACCGTCTACAACATCGACGACGAGGCGACGTTCTACGTCGGCGGCGGTTTCGTCGAGATTCCGTCCGGCGCCGAGGCGCAGGTCGGTCTCGCGTACGACGTGCCACCGGGAACGGTGCCGGACTTCGTCGAGGTGCACGCCGACCCGCTCAGCGCGGGTGTTCAGGTCCCGCTGTCGTAGCTTTCCGACAGACTGGCGGGCGTGGCAGACACGCTCTATGCCGACGTGTCCGAATGGCAGGTCGGCGTCGACGACAGCTATCCGTATCCGGTGTTGTGCATCCGTTCCAACGACGGGACGTATCGAGATCACCGCTGGCACAACAACTATGACTGGTGTCGCCGCAACGCAGACACCGGGCGCCTGACGTTTTTCATCGTGTACTTCGTCTGGCGGCCGAACTGGCGCGAAACCGTTGACGCTTTCCGCGATCAGGTCGGCACCCCCCACCCGAAGATGGCGGTCATGCTCGACGTCGAGTCGTGGGGCGGTCAGATCCGCGGCGACCATTCGGCAGAGCTGAACGCGACCCACCGCGAGGTCGGGAAGTTCGTCGGCAGCGCCGCGAAGGTGATCGGTTACGGCAACGTCGGCGACCTGAACACCCTCTGGTCCCACAGACCGCCGGGTTTGCGCCTCGTCGTCGCGGCCTACGGCCACAACCCGCGCTACCGGGGCAAGGTGGCCCATCAGTACACCGACGGCGCCGGACACGGTGGCGGCCTACCGGAGGGCGCACCGCCCTTCGGCAACTGTGACATGAACTCGGCCGGCGGTCTGCGCCCGGATGTTTTCGCAGCTGCATGCGGCATATCGGATCGAGATCTGGATTTTCTGGACAAGAAGGCCACATGGGGGCAAACTTGTAGACCCTAGCGACAATTATTCGGGCCGGGGGGCCAAAATGAAGAAGCTAGTGCTGTCCTTCGACCGCAATCGTGGACATTCCAAACCCAAAATCGCCACGAACGCGCTTCGACTCTTCCAATCGCTCGACGACGGCCCCGATCAAGTCGCCTGGTATCACCCGGGACCCTCAACAGATCACGGCTCACCGCTGCACCCCTTCAAGGACGCGGCCGAGGACGCTCGCGGAGCCATCGCCGAGGCTTACCGCTTTCTGGTCGACCGCTGGGAGCCCGGGGACTCGATCTACCTCTTCGGCGTCGGTCGCGGCGGTTCCTGCGCCCAGTCGCTGACCCGGCTGCTCGCGACCGTCGGCATCCTGCCCGAGCTGGCCGACTTCGTGCTGGACGCGTACGCACTGCCGCGGACGGGTCGAACCGAACAGGACTGGACACGCGTCACCCAGATCGCTGCACAACTTGCCCCCGAACGCGAAATCCCCGTCGCGGTGCGCTTTTTGGGTCTCTGGGACGCGGTGCGCATACCCGGCTTCACACGCCGGGCGGCTCCCGCGCCGATGCCGAACGTCGAATCCGGCAGGCACGCCGTCGCGATCGACGGGCGGCCCGTCGAACCGTTGATGACCTCGGCATCGGAACGCGTCGAGGAAGTCTGGTTCCGCGGCGCCCACTGTGACGTCGCCGGCGGACCGGGAGCCTGCAGGCAGTTGGCCGAGATCAGTTTCGACTGGGTGCTCGACGGAGCGATCGGGGCGGGTCTGGCGATGTCCGACGAGCCCTTCGACGGGTTGCCCGCCCCCGGGCAGCACGACGCGCTCGCAGAGACCGCCCACACGATTTCCATCCGCAGACTGCCCGAGGACGCCGCCGTGCACGCCAGCGTCGAGCTGTACCTGCGTGAGCATCCCCAGTACTGGAAGCGCTTGCCGGCCCGCGTGACGTGGTCCGACCTCGACTGGGCGGCGCGCGGTGAGCGCCTGGTCCACGTCGCGCATACGCCGCCAATCGTCGCCGATGCGTCACTCGAGGCCTCGTTCGGCGAACTGGTCAGCAATATCGGAGAGTTGAGCCCGGCGACCCGGGTGTGACCTATGTCCGCCGGTCACGATCGTTCCCGGCCAGCCGTCTAATCGACGCCCACGGCAATTAGCAAATGGTGTGGGATCCCCTGCTGCGTGATATACAGCGGTGCGTGGATTCGGATGGGGTTCTCGGCCTGTCGGCCGGTATGTGGACGGCGCTGGCCGCCTGGCTCGCCGTCGCGGTGGGCATAGCCGCGCTGGCATACGCGTGGCGGCAGCATCAGCGGGTTCGGCGCCAAAGCGAAGAGCTGATGCAGCCCAACGTGGCGATGTTCATGGAACCGGCGGCCAACGACTGGCACCTCATCGAGCTCGTGGTCAAGAACTTCGGTCGCACACCGGCCTACAACATCCGGTTCGACTTCGCGCATCCTCCGACAGTGGCCAAGTACGAGAACGTCTACGACGACCGCTACGTCGACATCGCCCCGCTGAACCTGCCTGCCGAAATCCCTTATCTGGCACCGGGACAGGAATGGCGCATCGTCTGGGATTCGGCGCTGGACCGTCGCGAGCTCGGGGAGGCCATCGCGTCCCGGTTCGACGGCGCGATCACCTACTACGACCGGCACGGGCAGGCCAAGAAGAAGGATTCCCGCCACCGCTACCGCTCCACAGCGGTGCTGGACTGGTCGACGCTGCACCCGGTCGAGCGACTCGAGCTGTTGACCACCCACGACCTGGCCCGCCAGGAGAAGCAGAAGCTCGAATTGCTGCGCCACCTGCTGACCTACTACCAGTACGCGGCCGGCGAGAGCCGCGAAGACGTGCTGCGCCAGGAGATCAATCGCGTGCGGTCCGCGGTCGACGAACTGCGTGACCGGTACCGCACGGAATCCGAAGGTCCACAACGGAAGCCGCCCAACGGAGTCGCGCCCGGTCGACCGGTCGACGTCGACACGGAGTTCGAGGATGCGCATACGCAGATCCTCAAGACCAATACGGCGCGGCACCGCATCGCCTGACACGCTGTGCGGTGGAGCCCGGCAACCCCTCGCTGCCGGGCTTTCTCGACGGTAGAAAACTGGTGCCCAGACGTCGCGCGTAGAGAGCTACCCCAGTCTCTTCTTGGCATTCGTAGCAAGGTTTCGTAACATCGATACGATTAGCCGCCGCATTCAAAGGAGAAGCGATGAGCAACCTCGTTGGCTATCAACTCACCGACTCCGTCGCCACGATCACCCTGGACGACGGCAAGGTCAACGTCCTCGGCCCAGCCATGCAGACCGCGATCAACGAGGCGCTCGACCGCGCCGAGAAGGACGCCGCCAAGACGGTCGTGATCGCGGGTAACGGGCGTGTGTTCAGCGGCGGGTTCGACCTGACCGTGTTTCAGTCCGGCGATGCGCAGGCCGCCCACGGCATGCTCGCGGGAGGATTCGAGCTCGCGGTGCGGTGCCTGACGTTCCCGGTCCCGGTGGTCATGGCCGCGACGGGTCCGGCCATCGCGATGGGGTCGTTTCTGCTGCTGTCCGGCGACCACCGGGTGGGCCAGCCGAAGACCCGCTGCCAGGCGATCGAGGTGGCGATCGGCATGACGATTCCGATCGCCGCGCTGGAGATCATGCGGTTCCGATTGACGCCCGCGGTCTATCAGCGTGGCGCGGCGCTCGCGTCGACATTCGTCGGCGACGAGGCCGTCAACGGCGGCTGGCTCGACGAGATCGTCGAGGCCGATCGTGTGCTTCCGCGGGCGCAGGAGGTCGCAACGGAGCTCGCGAACACGGTGCACGCCGGCGCGCACGTCGGGACCAAGCTGAAGGCCCGGGAATCCGCGCTGCAGGCCATCCGCGCCGGAATCGACGGGTTGGCAACCGAATTCAGCCTCGGCTAGGTCGGTCCGATGCCGAGGGCGAAGCAACGCACGCCCGAACTGAGGGACCACCTGTTGGACGTGGCGGTCGCGACCCTGTCCGAGGAAGGGATCTCCGGCTTCACCACGCGACGGGTCGCCGAGCGGGCGGGCACGTCGGTCCCCGCGGTGTACGAGCTGTTCTCCGACAAGGCCGGGCTGCTGCGGGCGATGGTGTTCGAGGGGTTCCGGCTGCTGGGCGCCGAGCTGGAGACGGTGCCGCTGACCGACGATCCGCTCGCCGACCTGGAACGACTGGTGCCGGTGTTCCGGTCGTTCTGCCGGTCGTATCCGCGGCTCGCCCAGCTGATGTTCGCGCGGCCGTTCGCCGAACTCGAGCCAGGACCCCACGAAGCGGCGGCCGGTGCCTCGGTGCGTGAGGCTTTCACGGGCCGCATCCAGCGCTGCGTCGACGCGGGGCTGCTGGCCGGCGACGTCGCCGACATCGCCCATGTGCTGCTGGCGCTCGCGCAGGGCCTTGCGGTCCAGGAACTCGGGCGGTGGCTGGGGTCGTCGGCACCCTCGATCGAACAGCGGTGGCGCCTCGGCGTGCGCTCGCTGCTGGTGGGCCTGCGCCCCGTCCCCTAGCGATTTGTGCGTGATTTCGTTCGCTCAGCGATCGTTTTCACGCACAAATCGCCCAGGTTTTGGGGCGTTTGCCCCATGTGAGCGGTCGGCCGGGTGCCACACGATGACGACCATGACCAAAACACCCCAGGCCTTCGCGGCCGCCACCAAGACCATGCCTCTGCCCGACGGGGACGAGGAGCGCGTCGTCGGCTTCGGCGTCATGGGACTGCCCTTCGCCGACGGCCACTACCTCGCCTACCGCGACTTCCCCGAGACGTCATTCTCGCCTGCCTACAAATCGGTGTGGCACCGCACACCGGCCGGCGTGTGGACCTTCTACGCCACCACACCCGGCCCGCAGAGCTGCTCGCGGTACTTCAGCTCAGCGACACCGGTCGATCCGGTCGTATGCGCCATCGACGCCGAGTGGCTGACACCCTGGTCGCTCGCGATTTCCATTGCCGGAGTGCTCGATTGGCGTGTCGACATCGGCACGACCCCGGGCACGCGGCTGATGAGCGCCATCGGGTCACACATACCTGCCGCCGCCGCCCGCAACCGTCGGATCCTGCGGGTGATGAGCCACATCGTCGGACCGGTGCTCGGCATCGGCAGGATACGGCTGAACGGCAACCTGCCCAACGGTCAGGAGTTCCGCATCGCGCCACGGCGGGTATGGGCGGTCGTCGATTCGTCGGCCGTCGTGCAGGGCGTCGACCTCGGCCCGGTCGGTCCACATCCGGTGCAGGGCAACCTGGCCGACTTCCAACTCCCGCAGCGCGGCATCTGCGTGGTGGCCCAGGGCCGGTTCGAGGCGTTCGACGTCGCACGCCACCGCGATGCCGACCGTCTTGACCTAACGGGCTGATCCGGCCATGCCCACGGTGCAGAATCGGGCTGTGGCCGGCCCTCGCACCCCGCAGGAGCTTCCGACCCGGGCGGAAGTGCTCGCGGCGCTGTCGGTCGCCGTCGACCTCGGGCTGGGACAGCCGGCCGAACACATGCTGCGATCCGCGTTGATCGCGACACGGCTGGCTGACCGCCTGAGTCTGACTGCACAGCAGCGTGATTGCATCTACTACACGACGCTGATCATGTGGATCGGCTGTCACGCCGACTCACATGAGTACGCCCGGTGGTTCGGCGATGACATCGCGGTGCGACGTAGCTCGTACCTCGTCGACTGGTCCGGACTGCCTTACCACCGCTTCCTGCTGACCAACCTCGGCCGCGGTGAGTCGCTGCTCACCCGACTGAAGACGGCGGCGACGCTGTATGTCAATGCGCGTGGGCACATCTCGCAGCTGATCCACTCGCATTGCACGTCGGCCGGGCTGCTGGCCGAACGCATCGGCCTCGGTGCCGACGTACAGCACGCGCTGCGCCACACCTTCGAACGCTACGACGGCGGCGGGCTGCCGACCGGCGCCTCCGGCGACGGGATACCGATCGAGATGCGGGTGGCTCAGGTCGCCGACATGGTCGAGGTGCACCAACGCGAGTACGGCGTCGACGGTGCCGTGGCGATGGCACGCAGCAGGCGCGGCGGACAGTTCGACCCTGTGGTCGTCGACGCGTTCGTCGCCGATCCGTACGACATCCTTTCGGTGCCGTCCACCGGAGACGCGTGGGCGACCGCGCTGCGGTGTGCCCCCGATCGCGGGACACATCTCGACAGCGACGCGCTCGACACGCTGCTGATGGCGCTGGGTGAGTTCGTCGATCTCAAATGCCCGTTCACGCTCGGGCATTCACGTACGGTCGCCGATTTGGCCGCATCCGCCGCCGAGGTGCTCGGGCTCGATCCGGAAGCGGTCGCGACGACGCGGCGCGCGGGGTACGTGCACGACCTCGGCCGGATCGGTGTCTCGAACCAGGTCTGGTCCAAACCGGCCACGCTCAGCATGGCGGAGTTCGAGCGGATGCGGCTGCACCCGTATCTGACCGAGCGGATTCTCTCGCAGGTGCCGGCACTGAAGGAGATCGCGGCCGTCGCGGCCAACCACCACGAATGTCTCGACGGCTCAGGGTATCCGCGGGGCCTGGCCGCGCGACAGCTCGCGATGCCTGATCGGCTGCTGGCGTGCGCGGTGAGCTATCAGAGCGCGCTGGAACCGCGACCCTATCGGGAGGCGCTGGGTCCGGCCGGCGCGGCCCGACGACTGCGGGAGCGGGTGTCGAAAGGGCAGTTGGACTCCGCCGCCGCCGACGCGGTGCTGCAGGCATCCGGGCACGCGTCGGGCAGGCGTGCGCCGCGGCCCGACGGGCTGACCGCCCGCGAGGTCGAGGTGTTGCGTCTGGTCGCACAGGGGGCGAGCAACAAGGACATCGCGGCCAAGCTGGTGCTCAGCGAGAAGACCGTGCGCAACCACGTCGAGCATGTGTACGCCAAGATCGGCGTCTCGAACCGGATCGGCGCGAGCATGTACGCGCTCGAACACGGGCTCGCGTCAGCCTGAACCGGTGAGCAGTTCCCCCGCGCGGCGGTGATCGTCGTCGGCGTCGAGGGTGAGCACTCCAACGACGTCGCCGCCCGACTCGTACCAGACCGTGAATCCGGTGTGGTGATCGACGAACCGGGCACTGTCGTAGCCGACGCCCCACCCGCGGTACTTGAGCACGGAAGTGCCGATGGTGCAGGAGAACCCGGGCACGGTGTCCCACGCCGCGGGGAAGCCCGCGGCAGTCAGGCCGGCGACGTGGCCCTGATGCGCGGCGTCACGCCAGTGTTCGGCCGGGATCCGACGGCCGGCGGTCACGTTGTGCGCCAGGGCCACATCGCCCGCGGCGTACACGTTGCGCGCCGAGGTGTGCATGTGCTCGTCGACGACGATGCGCCCGTCGTGAGCCTGCAGGCCGGCGTTCTCGGCAAGGCGGATGTCGGGGCGGACCCCGGTCGCGCACACCACGAGGTCGGCGTCGACGGCCTCGCCGCTGCCCAGCACCACGCGGGTGTCCTCGATCGCGGCCACTGTCGTCTCGCCGGCGAACCGAACCCCGTTGTCCGACAGCAGCTTCGCGACGCGTTCCCCGGCCTCGAGGCCGAACCTGCGCTGCAGCGGGACGTGTTCGCCGGCGACGACCATCGTGGCCACCCCGCGCGCGGCGAGGCAGGACGCGGCCTCGCAGCCGATCAGTCCGGCGCCGATCACCACGGCGCAGTCGGAGTACCGGGCGGCCATCTTCAGCGCGACCGCGTCGGCGAACGAGCGCAGCGTCAACGTGGACTCCATACCGGGGATCGGCGGCCGCACCGGGACGGAGCCGGAGGCGAGCACGAGATGCCAGTAGGGGTAACGCTGACCGCCCGCCGTCACCACCTCCTGGCGGTCGACGTCGATCCGGTCGACGGTGATTCCCCGGATCAGGTCGACGGCGTTGCGTTCGAACCACCGCTCGCTGTGCAGCGAGAGGTTGGTGTCGCGACCGCAGAGAAAGTCCTTGCTCAGCGGCGGCTTCGCGTACGGCAGGGCCGGGTCGGTGGTCAGGATGCGCACCGGGATGTCGGGGTGTTTGCTCCGGAACGTTTCCGCAGCGCTCACCCCGGCCGGACCGCTGCCGACGGCTACAAACCCTGGAGCCACCACGGGTCTTGAGTACCAACTTCGGCGCTCCGATAACCTCGCGCCCGCGATTTGCCGCCGGGGCTAGTCGGTGATGCCCCAGACGAGGCAGAACGTGTGCCCCGCCGGATCGCGGAACACCCGGAACTTCGAATCCTCCTCGGCGTCGGCCACCCGCGTGGCGCCGAGGTCGAGCACCTCGTGTTCGGCCGCGTCCGGGTCGTCGACCTGGATGTCGAGGTGGAACTGCTGCGAACCGTGCGGATCGGGGAAGCGTGGCGGCTCGTGCTCCGGTGAGTATTGGAACGCCAGTCGTCGGCCCTGCGGATCGGTGAGCACCACCCAAGTGTCGTCTTCCTTAACGATTTCGCCGCCGAGGACGCCCGCGTAGAAGGTGGCGAGCCGCATCGGATCCTTGCAGTCGACGACGGTTGATCGCAGCTTTCCGAGCATGGGTGCCGGGTTGCCGGTATCCAGGCGGCGCAAACGACGTTATGGCACCATCTGCGCATGAACCCCGAGGACGACCCGGAGGCGCGTATCCGGCAGCTGGAGCAACCGCTGGCCGATCACGGCGCCGTCGAATTGGGCACATCGCAGCGGAGCGCCGACGACTACCAGGCGTCAGCGCTGCCCCCGCCGGTGTACGGACCGCCGCACCAGCCTTACCCCCCGCAGTCGCCGTACAGCGCGCCTCCGTTCGGCGTGTCCTTTCCGCCCGGGCCGACGAAGAGCGGCGCACCACTCGGGTTGATCTTCGGACTGGTCGCCGCGGTGGCGGTGTTCATCGTCGCCGGCATCGGCGCGCTGGTGTGGACGCTGAACTCGAAGACGGAGGAGATCACCGGTCGCCCCGGCATTTCCATCGCGACCGGGGACGATCCCCGCGGCGGCAGCGTGACGATCGGCCCCTCGCGCGGGGCGCCGACCGTCGTCCTGCCCACTCAATTGCCCAGCGACGAACCGAAGGTCGCCGTCGCGCCCGCCGGCGGGAACTACAGCGTCTCCGGGGTCCAGCGGAACGAAACCGTCGAATGCAATGGCAGCAACATCACCGTCAGCGGCGTCAACAACACGGTGACCCTGCTCGGTCACTGCCTGACTGTGACGGTGTCGGGCGTCGAGAATCAGGTGAGCATCGACAGCGCCGACGAGATCGGCGCGTCAGGGTTCGACAACCAGGTGATCTACCACTCCGGCGACCCCGAGGTGAACGTGTCGTCGAGGAACACCGTCACCCGAGGCTAGGTGCGCCACTGCAGGATTCGCTCGGCCAGCTCGGGGCCGCAGTCCTCCTGCACGAAGTGGCTGCCGTTGATGCGGGCATGGGGTTGGCCGGACGCGCCCGGGACGTGCTCGATCAGCGGCCGGTCGGCGCGGCCGAGAATGGGATCCTTCGCGCCGAAGATGCACAGGAAGGGTTTCTTCCAGCGCCCCAGCGCATCCCACGCCGCGCGGTTGGCCGGTAACGCGGGATCGTCTGGTTCCGTCGGCACCAAGGCGGGGAACGCGCGGGCCCCGGCCTGAAAGCGCTTGTGTGGGAACGGCGCATCGTATCCGGCGCGGATGCGTGCCGGGACGTCGGTCACCGTGCCCATCGCGACGATGCGTCCGGCAGGAAACACCGGCGTGTACCGCGCGAATGCGCGCCAGATCCGGAACGGAAGGTTCGCGCTGTTCTGTCCGGCGGGCAGGAAGCCGTTGGCGACGACGACGCGCGCGATGCGCTCGCCCTGCTCCGCGGCGATGCGCAGCCCGATCAACGATCCCCAGTCCTGCACGAAGATCGTGGTGTCGCGCAGTTCGAGCGCGGTGAACCAGGATGTCATCCACTCGACGTGGCGTAGATACGTGTAATCCTCTGCGCGAGAGGGCTTGTCGGAACGGCCGAATCCGATGAGGTCGGGCGCCAGCACCCGCAAGCCGCCGGCGGCCAGAGGCGGAATCATGGTGCGGTACAGATAACTCCACGTCGGTTCACCGTGCAGCAGGACAACGGGCGGGCCGTCGGCAGGGCCTTCGTCGACGTAATGCATCCGCAGCGGCTCGGTGTCGGACGCGGTGACGTCGACGTAGTGCGGCGCGAACGGGTAACCGGCGAGGTTCGCGAAGCGGTCGTCGGGTGTGCGCAGAACGTCCATATGTGCTCCTCTCCGCCTCCTGCAGCTTAGGACGTATCCCCCGATCGGTGGACACGCAATTCGTCCGGTTCACCCTCCGGTCGGTCGACATACACAAGCCCCGCGGTCCAGCACTCTTGAGTCATCGCCGGAACACCGGCAGAGAAAACGAAACGAGCTCAACGAGGAGATCGAAATGAACACCAACACCACCCGCCGCATCGCCCAGTTCTTCGCCCTGCCGGTCGTCGCAGCCGGAATCCTGGCCGGGGCCCTCGGCTTCGCCGGAGCCGCCAACGCCGGAACCTACACGCAGGACACCAGCCCGCGGCCCGGCCTCGTGGCCACCCCGAACGTCAAGGCCCACCCGGCCACCGGGGCCCGCCACAACCACGGCATCAACCACCTGCAGCGGGTCCAGCCGGACTACCGCCGCTGAACCAGGCACCACCTCACAGAGGCCCTCCCGCGCGGGGTATCCGGGAGGGCCTCGTCATCTGTGGGGTCATGGGCGGGGCTAGTCGGATCCGCGCGCCACCGGGCGCGAGGGGTCCGAACTCCATTCGGACCACGAACCGGGAAACAGCGCGGCGTCCATTCCCGCCGCGGCCAGGCCGGCGATCGTCACCGCCGCCGTCACCCCCGACCCGCAGTACACCGCGACGTCATCATCCGCATCCTCGAACACCCGGGCCAGGTCGGCGTCGGAAAGCAGCGTGCCGTCGTCGGTCAGCAGGCGGGTGCTCGGGACGTTGACCGCTCCGGGGATGTGCCCGGCGACCGGGTCGACCGGTTCGACCTCGCCGCGAAACCGTTCGGGCGCCCGCGCGTCGAGCACCACCTTGCCCGGTTCCAGCAGCGCGTCGGCTGCGACGGTGCGACGAGCACCGGCGTACAGGTCGTCGTGGGCGACGGTCACGTCGCCGGGTTCGGGTTGGATCGGTCCGGTCTGCAATGCACCGCCCGCGCTCGTCCACGCCGCCAGGCCGCCGTCGAGGATGCGGACGTCATCGATGCCGGCCGCGGTCAGCACCCACCAGGCGCGTGCGGATCCGGCGCGGTTCCAGTCGTCGTAGACCACGACCGGCACCCCGGTCCGCACGCCCCAACGACGGGCGGCCGCCTGGAGCGCGGTCCCGGACGGCAGCGGGTGCCGCCCGCGGCCTTCGACGGTGTGATCGCTCAGCTCGTCCTCGAGCGAGACGTACACCGCCTCGGGCAGATGTCCTCGCTCGTAAGCGGCGCGGCCGTCGGGCTCGGCAAGCTGCCAACGCACGTCCAACAGCGTCAGCGGTTCACCCGCATCGAGTCGCCGCGCCACCTCGGCGGCCGAGATCCACACCGTGTCGCGTGCGCTCATACCTCAGACGGTAGCGGCGATCGGGGGGCCGATCTCCTCGGCCAGCGTCTCGATGACGCGGGACAGTTCGTCGACCAGCCAACTGTCGCTGCGCCGCCGGTAGACCTCGAGCAGCGAGCGGTAGTACCACAGATGCTCGTGCGGGTCATCGGTGTTGAAGCGCTGCCACACCTTCGGGCCGAAGCGGCGCAGGTCGCGCAGGATCGCCCTAGCGTTGTCGAGCTTGTCGGCCATCGACACGCGAATCGTGCTGTCCGAGGCCGTGTTCAAGTGTTCGATGTAGTTCTGCTTGCGCTCGCGCCACGGCGGCTTCGGCGTCACGACCGTATCGCTGCACTCTTCGACGATGCCGGCAACCTCTGGGCCGAAGCGCTCCTCGATCGTCGCAAGCGTCGCGTCACCGCCCTGATCCTCGGCGGCGTCGTGCAGCAGAGCGGCGATCGCCTCGGTCTCGGTGCCGTCGGCCTCGATCACCAGCCCGGCGACCGACAGAAGATGGCCGACGTACGGAACCTCGGAGGCCTTGCGGGTCTGGGTGCGGTGCAGTTCGGCGGCGAACCCCAGCGCCTCATGGAATTTCGGGCCCAGGCGCGGTGACGTCGTTTCGCTCACCTCATGCTCCTTCCTCAAGCCGTCGGTGGCGGCGGGTCGAGCATCACGGCCCGGTCGCCGTTCCAGCGATACCGCGCGCTGTGAATCGCCGCGGGCGCACAGGCGTTGCACTCGCCGGGCACCTTGTAATTGAGCACGACCATGTCGTCGCTGCTGGCCGCGGAGTCCAGTGAGGTGAAGCCGTACGCCTTGGACGTCCCCGTTCCCACGTACTCGCCGCGATGGAACAGCAGGGCCTGCACGGGCGAGCTTCCGGTGCCGCCCTCGGTCGTCACGAGGATGGTGGAGAGTTCCGAACACGGGTCGTAGTTGCTGTCGACCGGTGTGCTGTCCCATGGGGCTCCGGTGAGTGGTTCGAACGGCAGTTGGGCGAACGCGAGGCGTATCGCGTCGTCCTGGTCGGGGCCACACGTCGGCTGGGCTGCCGCCACCGGTGTCGCGACCATCGGAATACAGGCGGCTGCGCTGGCGGCCAGCGTCATCATCGCGGCCATCGAACGATTCATCGAACCTTGGCTTTCCCTCGCTCGGTCGCTTGCAAACGTCCACCGCCACGGTAAACCCCCGTCCGCGTCGGACCCACGACCTATCGTGGGCGGCGATGGCGCTTCACATCCACCGGGCCGAACGCACCGATCTTCTCGCCGACGGGCTAGGCGCCCTGCTCTGTCATCCGCTGTCGGACCCGTTCGCCGAGGAACTGGTCATCGTGCCGGCCAAGGGGGTCGAGCGCTGGCTGAGCCAGCGGCTGAGCCATGTGCTGGGACGCGGCTCCGGCGCCGACGGCGTCTGCGCCGGTATCGCGTTCCGCAATCCGCGCTCGCTGATCGCCGAGTTGACCGGAACCGAGCGTGACGACCCGTGGTCCCCCGACGCGATGGTCTGGCCGCTGATGGAGGTCATCGACGCCGCCTGCCCCGAGGACTGGTGTAAACCGCTGGCCACGCACCTCGGCCACTTCGAGGCCGGCGAGGAACGGGAATTACGCCAGGGCCGGCGCTACGCCGTCGCTCGCAGGCTCGCGGGGCTGTTCGCCTCCTACGCCCGCCAACGTCCACAGCTGCTGATCGACTGGGAGAACGGCGCCGACGGCGACATCCCGGCCGACCTCGCCTGGCAGCCGCCGCTGTGGCGCGCGCTCATCGAACGCGTCGGCGCCGACACCCCACACGTACGGCACGCGAAAACCGTTGCGCGGCTGTGTGAATCACAGACCGACCTGCCCGAGCGACTGTCGCTGTTCGGGCACACCCGGCTACCCAGCACCGAGATCGAACTGCTCGACGCGCTTTCCACTCACCACGACCTGCACCTGTGGCTGCCGCACCCGAGCGACGATCTGTGGCGGCAACTCAAGGCGTCGCACGGCCAGATCCCCCGTCGCAAGGACGACAGCCACCGCCGGGTCGGCCATCCCCTGCTCGCCACGCTCGGCCGCGACCTTCGCGAACTGCAGCGCGCGCTGCCGGGTGATCCGCGGACCGACGAATACCTCGGCGGCGGGCAGCGTCCGGACACCCTCCTCGGGTGGCTGCAGTCCGACATCACGGCCAATGCGATCCGGCCGCAAGGCCGGGCGCACAACGCCACCGACCTCTCGGTACAGGTGCACAGCTGCCACGGACCGGCCCGCCAGATCGACGTGCTCCGCGAGGTGCTGCTCGGTCTGCTGGCCGACGACAAGACCCTCGAACCGCGCGACATCCTCGTCATGTGCCCGGACATCGAGACCTACGCGCCCCTGATCGTGGCGGGCTTCGGCCTCGGCGACATGATCACGGGGGTGCATCCGGCGCACCAGCTGCGCGTCCGCCTCGCCGATCGGTCGCTCGTGCAGACCAATCCACTGCTCGGCGTGGCCTCCCAGCTGCTCGCGTTGGCGGGTGGCCGCGCCACCTCGAGCGAGGTGCTCAACCTCGCGCAGGCCGCGCCGGTGCGGACCCGCTTCGGCTTCACCGACGACAACCTCGAAGACATCACCCGCTGGGTGCGGCAAGCCAACATCCGCTGGGGCTTCGACACCGAGCACCGCAGACCCTACGGTGTCGACTTCGTCCAGAACACATGGCGTTTCGGCATCGACCGGGTGCTGGCGGGGGTGGCCATGTCCGACGACTCGCACGCCTGGATCGACACCACGCTGCCCCTCGACGACGTGAGCAGCAACCGGGTCGACCTGGCGGGCCAGCTGGCCGAGTACATCGACCGGCTGCGGTGTGCCGTTCAATCCCTGACCGGCACACGGCCGCTCGCTCAGTGGCTGCAGGCGCTGACCGACAGCATCGGCCTGTTGACCCGCGTTGGTGACGACGACGTCTGGCAGACCGCCCAACTCGAACGCGAATTCGCCGACGTGCTCGCCACGGCGGGTACCCGCGCCCACACCGCGATGCGGCTCTCCGACGTGCGCGCACTGCTCGACCGCCACCTCGCCGGCCGGCCCACCCGCGCCAACTTCCGCACCGGCACCCTGACCGTCTGCACCATGGTCCCGATGCGATCCGTTCCGCACCGCGTTGTGTGCCTGGTCGGCCTCGACGACGGCGTGTTCCCGCGGCTGGGGATCGTCGACGGCGACGACGCGCTCGCCCGCGAACCGATGACCGGGGAACGCGACATCCGTTCCGAGGACAGGCAATTGCTACTCGACGCCATCGGCGCGGCCACCGAGACACTGGTGATCACCTACACCGGAGCGAACGAGTACTCCGGTCAGGAACGCCCGCCGGCTGTCCCGCTCGCAGAGCTCCTCGACACCCTCGACCGCACCACCGAGCACCCGGTCCGCGATGCGATCAGGGTGAAGCATCCGCTGCAACCGTTCGACACCCGCAATGTCATTCCCGGAGAATTGATTCCGGGTGTGCCGTTCACGTTCGACTCCACGGTCAAGCGCGCGGCGCTCACCCGAGCCGCCGAACGTGGCGAGCGGCCGAAGTTCGTCTCCGGCCCGCTGCCCGCTCCCCCGCCCGACGACGTCGTGCTCGCCGACCTGGTCGCGTTTTTCCGCGATCCCGTGAAGGGGTTCTTCCGCGCCCTGGACTACACCTTGCCGTGGGAGGTCGACGGCGTCGAGGACGCGATGCCCGTCGACATCGATGCGCTCGAGGAGTGGACGGTCGGCGACCGCATGCTGCGAGACATGTTGAGCGGCATGGAACCCGATCAGGCCCGCCAGGCCGAGTGGCGACGCGGCACCCTGCCGCCCGGCCACCTCGGCTGGCGCCGCGCGAACGAGATCTGCGACCAGGCGTCGCTGATCGCCGACGCCGCACGGCCCTACCGCGGCGCCGACCCGACCGCGGTCGACATCGACGTCGAGATCGGCGCCGGGCGTCGGGTCACCGGCACCGTCACACCCGTCTACGGTGAGCGGCTGGTCTCGGTCACCTATTCCAAGCTCGACGGGCGCCATCTGCTGCAGCCGTGGATTCCGCTGCTGGCGTTGTTCGCTCACGACCCCGGCCGCTCGTGGAAGGCGATCAGCATCGGCCGGGCCCGCCGCGGCACCACGCCGCGGATCGAGTCGATGGGCAGGCCATCGGAGCATCCGCGCGAGTTGCTCGCCGATCTGGTGGCGATGTACGACCAGGGCCGGCGCGAACCGCTTCCGCTGCCGGTGAAAACGTCCTACGCCTGGGCCGAAGCCGTGCACGGCCACGGCGATCCGGAACAGCGCGCAGGTTTCAAGTGGCGGTCCGGCATGTACCCCGGCGAGGAGGACGAACCCGCATACCAGCTGGCGTTCGGCAAAGGCACGTGGTTGAAGCACCTCGTGGAGCGAGGGCTGGATTCGCACTCGGCTCGGCTGTGGCTGCCGATGCTGCGGGCGATGGAGACGTGATGGAACCCTTCGATCTGCTGGGCGAGCTGCCCGCCGAACGTTCGACCACGGTGCTGGAGGCCAGCGCAGGGACCGGGAAGACGTTCGCGCTGGCCGGGCTCGTCACGCGTTACCTCGCTGAGGGCGTCGCCACGCTCGACCAGATGCTGTTGATCACGTTCAGCCGCGCGGCCAGTCAGGAACTGCGCGATCGGGTGAGGCGCCAGATCGTCGACGCGGTGCAGGCTTTCATCGATCCGTCGAGCGTCGAGGTCAACGAGATCGTCGAGCACCTGCTCGACGGCACCGCCGAGCAGGTCGCCGAGCGCGAACGCCGTCTGCGGGATGCGCTGGCCGCGTTCGACGCCGCCACGATCGCCACCACCCACCAGTTCTGCCAGCTGGTGCTCAAATCGCTGGGTGTGGCGGGTGACAGCGACTCGCGGGTCACGCTCGTCGAGAGCCTCGAGGAACTCGTCACCGAGATCGTCGACGATCTCTACCTGCACCACTTCGGCCGTGAGCGCGACAACCCGCTGCTGACCTATCCCGATGCGCTGCGCCTGGCCAAGCAGGTCGTCGAGCATCCCGCGGCCGAGCTGCGGCCGAAGGACCCCGCACCGGATACCCGGGCCGCCGTGTGCATACGGTTCGCGAAAGACGTTCTCGACGAACTGGACAAGCGCAAGCGGCAGCGAGGCATCCTCGGCTATGACGACCTGCTGAGCCGGTTGGCCGACGCGCTGGACGCCGACGACTCTGCGGCGCAGCTGCGCATGCACCAGCGCTGGCCGATCGTGATGGTCGACGAGTTCCAGGACACCGATCCCGTGCAGTGGCGGGTGATCGACCGCGCGTTCACCAAACGGTCGACGCTGATCCTCATCGGCGATCCAAAGCAGGCGATCTATGCGTTCCGCGGCGGTGACATCGTCACCTATCTGAGCGCGGCCTCCCAGGCCGACGTTCAGAAGACGTTGGCCACCAACTGGCGCAGCGACGAGGCGCTGGTGACGCGATTGCAGGCCGTGCTGCGTGGTGCCCAACTGGGCCACGAGAAGATCGTCGTACACGACGTCGCCGCCAGACACACGGGCTCGCGGCTGACCGGAGCGCCGTGCAACGATCCGTTCCGGCTGCGCGTCGTCTCCCGGAACACGCTGGGCCGCAGCGGAACCGGCGTCATTCCGATCGACCAGCTGCGCACCCACATCCCCAAGGACCTGGCGGCCGACATCGGCGCGCTGATCGATGCGGGTGCGACGTTCGACGGTCGCCGCCTCGGGGCGGGCGACATCGCGGTCATCGTGGAGAACCACCGCGACGCCCGGGTCTGCTACCGGGCGCTGTGCGACGCGGGCATTCCCGCGGTGTACACCGGCGACTCCGACATCTTCAACTCCGACGCCGCCGAGGACTGGCTGGCGCTGCTCGAGGCGTTCGACCAGCCGCACCGGCCCGGCGTCGTGCGTGCGGCGGCCGCGACCATGTTCTTCGGGGAGACCGCCGAATCGCTCGTCGCGGGCGGCGACCCGCTGACCGATCGCATCGCAGAGACGTTGCGGGAGTGGGCGGGTCACGCCCGCGAGCGCGGGGTGGCGGCGATCTTCGAGGCCGCGCAACTCGCCGGCATGGGCGATCGCGTGTTGTCCTGGCGCAACGGTGAGCGCCAGATGACCGACCTGGCCCACATGACGCAGCTGCTGCAGGAGGCCGCGCACCGCGAGCACTTCACGTTGCCGGCGCTGCGGGACTGGCTGCGGGGCCAGCGCGAGGAGCGCAGCGGCGCGGCGGAAAGGTTCCGCCGCCTCGACAACGACGCCGCGGCGGTTCAAGTGATGACGGTGTTCGTCGCGAAGGGCCTGCAGTTTCCGGTCGTCTATCTGCCGTTCGCGTTCAACCGCCATGTGTGGGAGCCCGACATCGTGCTCTACCACGAGGGTGACACCAGATGCCTGCACATCGGCGGCAACGACAGCCCCGACTTCCACGCGGTGTCGAAGGTCGGGCGCGAAGAGGATGCCAGCGACGACAGCCGCCTGATGTACGTGGCGATGACGCGTGCGCAGTCGCAGCTGGTCGCCTGGTGGGCGCCGTCGCGCGATGAACCCAACGGCGGGCTGTCGCGGCTGCTGCGCGGCCGGCGCCCGGGTGAGCCGATGGTGCCGGATGTCGTTGTGCCCGGCAAGGTTTCCGACGCTGACGCGATGGCGCGGTTCAAGGAGTGGGAGGCCGTCGGCGGTCCCGTGATCGAGGGTTCGGCGCCGCGCCCCCGGCGTGCACCCCAAGAGCCCGCCGCTCCCGCGGAGGTCGCTGCCCGGCACTTCCACCGCCCCATCGACACGGCGTGGCGCCGGACGTCCTACAGCGGGTTGATCCGCGCGGTCGAGGCCACACCGGTCAGCAGCGAGCCGGAGATGGTCGAACTCGACGACGAGGTCGCCGAGATTCCGCTGACCACCGAGGCGGTCGGGGAGGACGTGCCGTCGCCGATGGCCGGGCTGCCGACCGGCGCGAAGTTCGGCTCGCTGGTGCACGCCGTGCTCGAGACGGCCGACCCGTTCGCGGCCGACCTCGCCGCGGAACTGGAGGCCCGGGTCCGTGAGCATTCGGTGTGGTGGCCCATCGACGTCGAGGCCGCCGAGCTGGCGGCGGCAATGGTGCCGATGCACGACACGCCTCTGGGACCGCTGGCCGGGGATACGACGCTGCGTCAGATCGGATTGCACGACCGGATGCGGGAGATGGACTTCGAATTCCCGTTGGCGGGCGGGGATCTGCGCGCGTCGGGGCCCGACATCCGGCTGAGCCACGTGGGTGAGCTGCTGCGTGCGCACCTGCCCGCGGACGATCCGTTGGCGTCGTACGCGGAACGGTTGACGGGGGCGGGCCTGGGACCGCAGCCGCTGAAGGGATACCTGTCGGGCTCGGTGGACGCGGTGCTGCGGGTCGACGGTCGTTATCTCGTCGTCGACTACAAGACCAACTGGCTCGGCGATCCGAACCGGCCATTGACCGCGGCGGATTATTCGCGGCCGCGGCTGGCGGAGGCCATGCTGCACTCCGACTACCCGCTGCAGGCCCTGCTGTACAGCGTTGTGCTGCACCGCTTCCTGCGGTGGCGGCAGCCGGACTACGCGCCCGAACGACATCTCGGCGGCGTGTTGTATCTGTTCCTGCGCGGAATGTGCGGGCCGGACACGCCGACCGAGGACGGGCATCCCGCCGGTGTGTTCAGCTGGCAACCTCCCACGGCGTTGATCGCCGCGCTGTCGGATCTGCTCGACTCCGGGAGGGCGGCAGCGTGACCAGCGTGGAATGGCGGCGGGCCGTCAGCGCCACCGGACTGTTGCGCACCTTCACCGACGCGGAGGTCCTCGATGCGTCGGATGTGCATGTCGCGCAACGGCTCTGCGAGCTTGTCAAGGCGCCCGACGACCGGGTCGAGCTCGCGCTCGCGCTCGCGGTGCGCGCGCTGCGCAACGGGTCGGTGTGCCTGGACCTGCGGACCGTCGAACAGCAGGTCGGCCTCGATGGGCTGCCGTGGCCCGCGATCGGCGACTGGTTCGCCGCCATCGCCGGGCACGCGCTGACGGGGCAACCGCCGGTGCTGCACGTCGACGGTGACCTGTTGTACCTCGACCGGTACTGGCTCGAAGAACAGCAAGTGTGTGACGACATCTTGCGGATGACCGCCGCCCGGCCGGCCCAGCCGATGCCCGATCTCGACAGGTTGTTCCCGCCGGGCTTCGAGGAGCAGCGCGCCGCCGCGGAACTCGCGCTGTCGCAGGGGCTGACGGTGCTCACCGGCGGTCCGGGCACGGGTAAGACCACGACGGTCGCGCGCCTGCTGGCGTTGCTCGCAAGCGGTACGCGGCTGCGGATCGCGCTGGCGGCGCCGACGGGGAAAGCGGCGGCGCGACTGCAGGAGGCGGTGCAACTGGAGGTCGACAAGCTCGACGCGTCCGACCGCGAGGCGCTGTCCGGCCTGCACGCGACGACGTTGCACCGGCTGCTCGGCAGCCGCCCCGACACGTCGGCGCGGTTCCGCCACAACCGTGCCAACCGGTTGCCGCACGACGTGATCGTCGTCGACGAGACGTCGATGGTGTCCCTGACGATGATGGCGCGACTGCTCGAGGCGGTGCGGCCGGAAGCGCGGCTCATCCTGGTCGGCGACCCGGACCAGCTGGCCTCGGTCGAGGCGGGTGCGGTACTGGCGGACCTGGTCGACGGTCTCGGCACCGGTCGCATCGCGGAACTGAAGACGTCGCACCGGTTCGGCGAGTCGATCGGCCGGCTGGCCACGGCGATCCGCACGGGCGACGCCGACGCCGTCGTCGACGTGTTGCGCGCCGGCGATGAGCACATCGAGTGGGTCGACACCGAGGAGCCGTCCGAACACCTTCGTAAGGTGTTGGTGCCGAACGCGATCGCGCTGCGCACGGCGGCGATTCTCGGCGACGCCGACGCGGCGCTGGCCATCTTGACCGAACACCGGCTGCTGTGCGCGCATCGCCGTGGCCCGTTCGGGGTGCGGTACTGGAACCACCAGGTCGAGCGGTGGCTGTCGGAGTTGACCGGCGAACCAATCTGGTCGACGTGGTACGCCGGGCGGCCAGTCCTGGTGACGGCGAACGACTACGGGCTCAACCTCTACAACGGCGACACCGGCGTCACGGTGCTGCGCGACGGCGTGCTGCGCGCGGTCATCGCCGGCACCGAACGGCTGGAGTTCGCGACCAGCCGGCTCGCCGACGTCGAAACCATGCATGCCATGACAATCCACAAATCGCAGGGCAGCCAGGCCGACGAGATCACCGTGTTGTTGCCGCCGGAGGATTCGCGGCTGCTCAGTCGCGAGCTGTTCTACACCGCTGTCACCAGGGCCAAGAAGAAGATCCGCGTCGTCGGACCGGCGGCCTCGGTGCGCGCCGCCGTCGAGCGCAGAGCGGTACGCGCCTCGGGTCTGGCGCGCCGCCTCCGCAACTCCTAATTGGCCGCGAGCGCTCATCCTTGTACAAATTTCGAGCGCCAAACCGTACCTAGCTGTGCGCTCACCCCAGGGTGCGGCCGCCCCGGCCGCTTCGCTCGATGTTTAGCGTCGCCTGAGTCCAGGGCACTCCTCCCAGCGACTGTGGTGTAGCGCACACGCCACCCGGGTGGACGGAGCCTGTGATGACTGCGGAGAACCAGGTCACGCCGACCGACGTCGACAAGGCTCTACTCGGCAGCGCGACGTACCGAAGCCTGGGCGAACAGCGACTCTCGCCGCGAGAGGAACGCTTCGAGAAGGGCCGCCGCACGATCGGCCTGTTCCTCGCCCCGCTGCTGACCGTCGTCTTCCTCGTCCTGCCGCTCGACATCCCGCGGGAACAGCAGGTGCTCGGCGCCGTCCTGCTCGGCGTGATCGCGCTGTGGATCAGCGAGGCGGTGCCGATCCCGATCGGCGGCCTGCTCGGCGTCGCGGTGGCGGTGTTCCTCGGAGTCGCACCGGTCGACGACGTGCTCGGCCCGTTCGGGTCGTCGACGATCTTCACGTTCATCGGCGCCTTCATCCTCGCCCAGGCGATGCTCAAACACGGTGTGGCGCGGCGATTCGCGTTCCGCATCCTGGCCCTGCCACGGGCGGGCCGCTCGACCACCGGCGTCATCATCGCGTTCGGCGCGATCACATGCCTGCTGTCGGCGTTCGTCTCGAACACCGCGACGGTGGCCATGCTGCTGCCGACCGCGATCGGCATCCTGTCGGTCATCGCCAAACTGCTGCAGCAGCGCGGCGACGTCGACGCCGACTTCGATCCGCAACGGCTACGGGTCGGCGCCGCGCTCATGCTGATGCTCGCCTACGGCGCCAGCGTGGGCGGGTTGCTCACGCCGGTCGGCAGCCCGCCGAACCTGATCGGGCGCGGGCTCATCGAAGAGGCCACCGGCGAGCGGATCAGCTTCGGCCAGTGGATGGTGATGGCGATCCCCATCTGCCTGGTGATGTTCCTGCTGCTGGCACTGATCATGTTGCGGCTCAACAAACCCGAGATCAAACGCATCGACGGGGTGGCCGAGTATGTGGCCAGCGAACGCGAGAAGCTGGGCTCGCTGTCGCGGGCGGAGAAGAACACACTGATCGCGTTCGCCGTGACGGTGACGCTGTGGATCCTGCCCGGCGTGGTCGCGTTGATCACCGGCACCGAGTCCAACACGTACGAGTTCGTCAGCGACCGCCTCGACGAGGGTGTCGTCGCGGTGTTCGGCGCGTCGCTGCTGTTCCTGCTGCCGACCGACTGGCAGAGCCGCGAATTCACGCTGCGCTGGAAGGACGCCGCCGAAATCGACTGGGGCACAATCATCCTGTTCGGCACCGGCATCATCTTCGGCTCGCTGATCTCCTCGACCGGGCTGGCCGAGACCATCGGCACCTCCGTCAACGACGCGCTCGGCCTGACCAGCAGCGTCGCGATCACCATCTTCGCCGTCGTGCTGGCGATCATCGTCTCCGAAACCACCAGCAACACCGCATCCGCGGCGGTGGTCGTCCCGATCGTGATCCCCGTGGCGGTGGCCGCGGGCGTCAACCCGTTCGTGCCCGCACTGGCGGCGACGTTCGCGGCGTCGTTCGGCTTCATGCTGCCGGTGTCCACGCCGCAGAACGCGATCGTCTACGGCTCGGGCGTCGTGCCGATCACGAAGATGATCCGCTCCGGCGTCACCTTCGACATCGCGGGCGCTATCCTGATCATCATTCTGTTGCCGTTGATGATCAGCCTTCTGGGATTGGGTACATGACCGAGCCTGATGCTCTTCGCGCAAGCGGCTCATCGTCAATCGCCGTCATCCCCGGCGACGGGATCGGCACCGAGGTGATCGCGTCGGCGCGGGCGGTGCTCGACGCCGTGACGCGCAAGCACGCGATCTCGTTGTCCTACACCGAGTTCGACTGGTCGTGTCAGCGCTATGCCGAAGAGGGCGCGATGATGCCGGACGACGGCATCGACACGCTGAGCAAGTTCGACGCCATCTTCCTCGGCGCGGTCGGATGGCCGGGCGTGCCCGACCATGTCTCGCTGTGGGGCCTGCTCATCCCGATCCGCCGCGCGTTCCGCCAATACGTGAACATGCGGCCGATCCGCGTTTTCGACGGCGTCGCAAGCCCGCTGCGCACGGCGAACGACGTCGACTTTGTCGTGGTCCGCGAGAACGTCGAGGGCGAGTACAGCGAGATCGGCGGACGGCTGAACCGCGGCTTCCCCGACGAAATGGCGGTCCAGGAATCGGTTTTCACCCGCAACGGCGTCGGCCGCATCGCCGACTTCGCGTTCGAACTCGCCCGCACCCGCCGCAAGTACGTGACGTCGGCGACCAAATCCAACGGCATCGTGCACACCTTGCCGTTCTGGGACGAGGTGGTCGCAGAAAGGGCGTCGCACTACCCCGACGTCAAGCTCGACAGCGAGCACATCGACGCGCTGGCCGCGAAATTCGTCCTGCAGCCCCAGCGATTCGACGTCGTCGTCGGCTCCAACCTGTTCGGCGACATCCTCAGCGACCTCGCCGCCGCCGTGGCGGGCTCGATCGGCATCGCCCCGTCTGCCAACCTCGACCCCACCAAGCAGTACCCGTCGATGTTCGAACCCGTGCACGGGTCGGCGCCCGACATCGCCGGGCAGGGCATCGCCAACCCGATCGGCGCGGTGTGGTCGGCGGCGCTGATGCTCGAGCATCTGGGGCACACCCAAGCCGCCGATGACGTGATGGCCGCCGTCGAGGCGACGCTGGCCGACCCGCAGACCCGAACCGGAGACCTCGGCGGTCAGGCCTCGACGTCGGAGGTCACCGACGCGCTCGTCGCTCGGTTGAGCTAGCAAACTCGCTCAAAGGCCCGCGCACTGCCCCCGGGCCGCCGAAATTAGTGCATCAGGGGGTGTCGCAGCGATGGTAGGGTTGGCCAGCAAACACTTGGACCGCCGGCGAGCGTTTGGAAAGGTGTATGAGCGAAGAACTGCGGGTCGACCCGCTCGAGGTACGGATGGCCGCCGACCACGTCAACGCGGCCGCCGACGGCCTGAGGTCCGCGCACGGCACGGCCCACGAGCGCATGGGCGCCGCCCAGACCGGCTGGATCGGCACCAGCGCCGCGGGGCTCTCAGCAACCATCGCGAAGTGGGAACAGGAATCCGCCGCGCATTACAGCGGGCTGGTCAAACACGCCGAAGACCTCAGCTCGGCGGCGGCGAAATACGTCCGCACCGATGACAATGCCGCCACCGAAATCGACTCTGCGGGATCAAATCTGGGCACCATGGGGCTCTGACCCGTGGGGATGACGTTGGCCGACGTCCAGCGTTGGCAGCCCGAGCAGATCGACGAAGTCTCCAAGGCGGCGGCCCACCGCGCCCGCACCAGCGGGGAGACGGCCGAGGCGCTGCGCAACCTTTCGGTGTTCGGCACGTGGAAAGGCCAGGCGGCAGAGACCGCGCAGCAGGCCATCGCGCAGTCGGCCACCAAGCTCGACATCACGCAGAAAGAGGCCATCCTCGTGTCGCTGGGCGCTCAGCGCGCCGCCGCGGACGCCCGCTCGGTCAAGAACGACCTGAACGGCCTCATCGACTACGCGGCCGCGGCGCCGGCGGTGCAGCTCGACCTGAACACCGGCACAGTCACTCCACCCGACACGACCGGCTGGACGGATCAGGAGATCGCGCAGCTCGAGAAGAAGATGGCCGAGGTGGAGAACCGCGCGGTTGCGGTGCTGGCCGCCGCCGAGGAGGTCGACGGCGACCTCGCCCGGGTGTTGTCCGCGGCCACCGGCGGCGATCCCGACACCCCCGCCGAGCAGGGCAGCGCCGACGGGGAGTCGCTGCAGGACGGGGAGCTCAGCCCCGAGGAGCTCGCGCGCCTGGAGAAGAACACCACGCTGACCCCGCAGGAGCAGGAGGCGTTGGCACGTGGCGAGCTGGTGCTGCCGGCCAGCCAGATGGACTACCTGAACCAACTGTCGCGGTCGCTGGATGGCAAGAGCCCGGCCGAGATTCGCGCGATGATCGACAAGCTCGGCCCGAACGGCGGACGCGTCGCCGACGCGCTGCAGCTGGTGTCCAACGAGAACATCACCGTCGCCGGCGCCGATCCCGACGCCAAACCCGGCGACGCCGGATTCGTCCCCACCCGCGGCGGCATGCAGAACCTGCCGTCGGGCATTCGAGAAGCGTTCGAGGCGCCGTTGCGGGGGCCGACGGCGCCCACCGCCGGGACCAACGAGGAGGGCAACCCGACCCTCGAGTGGCCCGATTGGTACAAGCCGTTCCCGCATCTCGACGAATACCGCGATGTGGCCGCGATCGTGTCCGCCGGCGACGCCAAACTGCAGCAGGGCACCGCGCTGGACAATGCGCTGCTGGACAAGTCCGAGCAGATCCTGCAGAACATGCACGACGCCCCCGATATCGCCTGGAAGGAAAACATCGACCTGGGGCAACGTCTCATCGACCCGGCCGTGCAGGACATGCTCGGCTCGGCCGGACGCGACCCGATGGCCGTGCACGACGCGCTGGCGGGGGCGGACGGCAACACCGCCAACGACGGTTTCATCGAGGACCTGTTCACCCACCAGTGGGCCGACAACGGCGCGGCGGCAGGCAATCTGCTCCACGGCACCGGTGCGGTCCCGACCGACCTGACCGACCCCACCCAGCTGTTCCAGGCCGAGCAGAACGGGCAGACGATGCACGCGGTGGACCAGTGGGCGGGAGGAAACTCGCCACGGTTGCTCGACATCCCGGGCACCGACGGCCAGTCGCTCGGACAGGTCAACCCCGAGCTCACCCGTGCCCTCGCCGAGGCGAACAAGCCCTACATCGACGACATGCTGGGCAACCCGCTCGACAACAGCCGCGGATTCGAGCCGCTCGAGAGCCTCAAGAATCCCGAAATGCCGCTCACCCGTGACTTATTCGCGGTCATCGACACCGATCCCCAAGCCGCCGCGACCCTCAACAGCCAGGCCTACCTCAACGGCCTGCAGTACCAGGAGAACTTCCAGCAGTCCATCATCGACGGCGGCACGGTCGACACCGCGGATCTGCAATCGGCGGGCACCCTGCGCGGGCTCATCGACTCCGGAGCCAACGTCGCCGACAACGACGCGATCAAGTACGGCAACCTGCAAGACGTCAAAGCGTATGAGAGCCGCGGTCAGTGGTTCGACCTCGCCAAGTCGCTCGGCGGCGAAATCCCCGGTGTCAAAGCACTTCTCGACTTCAACGGCAAGATGCCGGTCGACCCCTTGCAGCAGATCTTCGTCGGAGACGCCCCGGTGCCCAACGATCCGACCTACATCGCGCAGGAGAGTTCCGAAGCGCTGCAGTACGCCGTCGCGCAGCGATTGCTCGAGAACAACCTCGGCGATCCGCGCTTCTTCACCGAGGCAGGCCTGATCGATCCGGACACCGGCCGGCTCAACCCGCTCGAAGACAACTTCACCGACTTCCGGACCGCCCTCAGCAACTACTTCGGCGGGCTCGATCCGTTGGTCAAGTCCGGCATCGAGGATTACGAGGATGCATACCGCGACGCGCTGCCGCGGCCCCCGGCGCATACGGGGTAGCCCCCCGGCGTCGAGCGTCGCAAAGATGATGCAATCAGCGCGATTTCCGTCATCTTCACGACTTTCGGCACTCCGGCACCGGGGTGACCAACCGGCCCGTCTTCAAGAAGCTGTCCAGGTTGCGCAACGTCAACGCCGCCATCGCCGCGCGGGTCTGCACCGTTGCGCTGCCGACGTGCGGTAGCACCACGACGTTGTCGAGCCCGAGCAGCGGCTCGGGGACGTGCGGCTCGTCGGCGTAGACGTCCAGACCCGCCCCGCCCAGCCGTCCGGACGTCAAGGCCTCGACCATCGCCTGCTCGTCGACCACGCTGCCGCGGGCGATGTTGATCAGGTACCCGTCGGGGCCCAACGCGTCGAGCACGGCCCGGTCGACCAGGTTCGCGGTATCGCCGCCGCCGGCGGTCGCCACGATCAGGACGTCGACGCCGCGCGCCAGCTCCTCGGCCGACGCGGCGTAACGGTGCGGCGAATCGGCGACCGGACGGCGGTTGTGATACGAGATTTCACAGCCAAACGCGTTGAGCCGTTTGGCGATCGCGCTCCCGATCCGGCCCAGCCCGAGGATGCCGACACGGGAGTTGCTCACCTCGCGGGTCAGCGGGTACATCCCGTGAGGCCAGCGGCCCGCCCGCACGAACCGGTCCGCGGCCGAGAACTGCCGCAGCGTGTCGATCATCAGACCGACGGCGGTGTCGGCGACGGCGTCGGTCAGCACGTCAGGGGTGTTGCTGACCACGATCCCGCGCCGGACGGCGGCGTCGATGTCGACGGAGTCGTACCCCACGCCGAAGTTCACGATCACCGCGAGGTTCGGCAGCGCGGCGATCAGGTCCGCGTCCGCCCCACCGACCACCGACGTCACCACGGCGGTGATCTCGTCGCCGTGCTTGTTCAGGAACGCCTCGCGCTCTCCCGGGTCGCTGGGCAGCACGACCGCGCCGTAGTCGTCGCGCAGGCTCTGCGCCAGCGTCGGCATCATCGGCCCGACCTGCAGGATGTTGCTCATGGCGTCCGACGGTAAGGACGTGCGACGGGCGCGTCTACAGGAAAGCGCGCTCTTTCCGGCTAGCGGGTACGACATTGTGCGACCAACGCGACCACGGTGGCTGAGAGTTCGGTTCCCGCACCGGAATCCGCGACGACGCGGGATTGCCTGACGGCGTCGCCAATTTCACGTACGGTGGGGGCCGTGGCCGAACTCGACCGCAGCCGCGTCATCGCGGCGAGCCCGACGCAGATCTGGGATGTGCTCGCCGATTTCGGCGCCATCGCCTCGTGGCTCGACGTCGACCACTCCTGCATCCTGGTGCACGGGCCCGACGGCGCGCTGATCGGCACGGCACGACGGGTGCAGATCGGGCGCAACACGTTGGTCGAGACCGTCACCGAATGCGATCCGCAGTACGTCCTCGCGTACGAGATCGAGGGTCTGCCCAACGTCCTTGGCACGATCAGCAACCGCTGGACCCTGGAGCCGACGAGCGGCGGCGAGACGATCGTGACGATCACCACCACCGTTCGCAAGGGCAGGGGCAAAACGCAGCAGCTCGTCGAACGCCTGACCTCTCAGGCGTTGGCCCGCGGATCCGACACCATGCTCGCCGCGTTGGCGAAGCGATTGGAGAACACCCGATGACGAACCGACCCGACATCATCATCGTGATGACCGACGAGGAGCGCGCGGTGCCGCCGTATGAGGCGCCCGAGATCCTCGCCTGGCGCCGGGACACGCTGACCGGCCGCAAGTGGTTCGAGGAGCACGGCGTGAGCTTTGCGCGGCACTACACGGGGTCGCTGGCCTGCGTGCCGAGCCGCCCCACGATCTTCACCGGCCAGTACCCCGACCTGCACGGTGTCACCCAGACCGACGGGATCGGCAAGACCGCCGACGACTCCCGCATGCGCTGGCTGCGACCCAACGAGGTGCCGACGCTGGGCAACTGGTTCCGCGCGGCCGGTTACGACACCCATTACGACGGCAAATGGCACATCTCGCACGCCGACCTGACCGACCCCGCCACCGGTGAGCCGCTGGCCACCAACGACGACGACGGCGTCGTCGACCCGAAGGCGGTACAGCGCTATCTCGACGCCGATCCACTTGCACCGTACGGCTTTTCGGGCTGGGTCGGCCCGGAGCCGCACGGCGCCCCGTTGGCGAACGCGGGGATTCGGCGCGACCCGCTGATCGCCGACCGGGTGGTGGCCTGGCTGCGGGACCGCTACGACCGGCGCCGCGCGGGCGACGTCGACGCGATGCGGCCGTTCCTGCTGGTGGCCAGCTTCGTCAACCCGCACGACATCGTGCTGTTCCCGGCGTGGCAGCGGCGCAGCCCGGTGCACCCGTCGCCGCTTGACCCGCCGAAGGTGCCGCCGGCGCCGACCGCCGACGAGGATCTGTCCACCAAACCCGCCGCCCAGATCGCGTTCCGCGAGGCCTATTACTCGGGCTACGGCCCCGCGCCGGCGATCGACCGCACCTACACGCGTCAGGCGCAGCGCTACCGGGACCTGTACTACCGACTGCACGCCGAGGTCGACAACCCGATCGACCGTGTGCGGCGCGCGGTCACCGAGGGCGGGTCGGAGAACGCGGTGCTGGTCCGCACGTCGGACCACGGCGATCTGCTCGGCGCGCACGGCGGCCTGCACCAGAAGTGGTTCAACCTGTACGACGAGGCGACGCGGGTGCCGTTCGTGGTGGCCCGGATCGGCGAGCAGGCGACCGAACCGCGGACGGTGACGGCGCCGACGTCGCACGTGGACATCGTGCCGACGCTGCTGGGCGCCGCGGGTGTCGACGTCGAAGCCGCGGCGGCAAAGCTGGCCGAGTCCTTCTCCGAGGTGCACGACCTGCCGGGCCGCAACCTGATGCCCGTCGTAGACGGTGCGCAGGCCGACGACGCGCGAGCGGTGTACCTGATGACCCGCGACAACGTGCTCGAAGGTGACACCGGCGCGTCGGGTCTGGCGCGCAAGATCAAGCGAGGGACGAATCCGCCTGCACCACTGCGTATTCGGATACCGGCACACGTCGCGTCGAACTTCGAGGGTCTCGTGGTTCGCGTCGACGAGGCCGGCGGTCAGGGCCATCTGTGGAAGCTGGTCCGGACGTTCGACGATCCGGCGACGTGGACTGAGCCCGGGGTCCGCCACCTCGCGGCCAACGGCATCGGCGGCGAGGCCTACCGGACGTCACCGCTCGACGACCAGTGGGAGTTGTACGACCTGACCGACGACCCGGCCGAGGCCCACAACCGGTGGACCGACCCGGAATTGCACGACCTGCGACAGCACCTGCGCAGACAGCTCAAGCAGGCGCGGGCAGAGTCGGTGCCCGAACGCAACAACCCATGGCCCTACTCGCCGCGCAGGCCGACGACCGCGCGGACCGGCCTACTCCGGCGGGTCCTCGGCCGAAGTTGACGTTTGCTGTGAGATCTTTGCTGTACACCCGGCGAAGGCTGTAGGGTTTCTCGGGTTGATATCCCAGCCTCGCGGAATCGTCACGGCGGCGATCTGATTTCCCCGCCGACAGTGGCCGAGCCACGACTTCGACCGTAATCGGCGCGCTGCCACCACCAGCGCTCTCGAGATGAGTACAGTCGGGATGCCTGACAAGCTCCGCACCTCGCTTCGACCGAAGCGACGGATCACCTAGGTAGACGAAATCGTCCGGGCAGCCGCTGCCGGGCTACCGCAACACCTATATACGGCGTCGTCACGCCGGGGGCTGAAGGAATTCCATTGAGTCAATTCACCGAGACGATGTACCGGAACGCCCGGTGGAGCACCAGGGGGATGGTCACCGGTGAGCCGGTCGCTCCCGTGCGGCACACCTGGGCAGAGGTCAATGAGCAAGCCGGTCGGATTTCGGGCGGGCTGGCCGCGGCGGGCATCGGGCACGGCGACGCGATCGCCGTGCTGGCCGGCGCCCCCGTCGATATCGCGCCGACCGCACAGGGCACCTGGATGCGCGGCGCCAGCCTGACCATGCTCCATCAGCCGACACCCCGCACCGATTTGCTGCGCTGGGCCGACGAAACCACCGCCGTGATCAAGATGATCTCCGCGAAGGCCGTCGTCATCAGCCAACCGTTCATGGCCGCCGCGCCAGTGCTCGAGAGCCTCGGCATGACGGTGCTGACCGTCGATTCGCTGTTGACAGGCCCTTTCATCGACCCGGTCGCGACGACCGACGACGACGTCGCGCTGATGCAGCTGACGTCGGGATCGACGGGCTCCCCCAAAGCCGTTCAAATCTCACACGCCAACATCGTCGCCAACGCAGACGCCATGACGGTCGGTTGCGATTTCGACATCGACAACGACGTTATCGTCAGTTGGCTGCCCTGTTTTCACGATATGGGGATGACGGGCTATCTGACCGTGCCGATGTACTTCGGCGCCGAGCTGGTCAAGGTCACTCCCGTCGACTTCTTGAACGATACCTTGTTGTGGGCCAAGCTGATTCATAAGTACAAGGGCACCATGACGGCCGCTCCGAACTTCGCGTACACACTCTTCGCCAAGCGGCTTCGACGGCAGGCCACGCCGGGTGAGTATGACTTGTCATCGCTGCGGTGGGCGTTGTCGGGCGCCGAACAGGTGGACCCGGAGGACGTCGAGGAACTCTGCGAGGCCGGCGCACCGTTCGGGCTGCGGCCGGAGGCGATCGTGCCGGCCTATGGGATGGCCGAGACGACGGTGGCCGTGTCGTTCTCCGAATGCGGGCGCGGGATGGCTGTCGACGAGGTCGACGCCGACCTGTTGTCGGTGTTGCACCGCGCGGTCCCGGCAAACAAGGGCCACACCCGGCGGCTGGTCAAGCTCGGCAGGCCGTTGGACGGTCTGGAGGTGCGCGTCATCGACGAGGACGGCGCGACCCTGCCGCCGCGCGGCGTCGGCGTCCTCGAGGTTCGCGGCGACCCGGTGAGCAGGGGTTACACGACAGCGGCGGGGTTCATTCCGGCGCAGGACGAGCGCGGTTGGTACGACACCGGCGACCTGGGTTACCTCACCGAAGAGGGCGAGATTGTGGTGTGTGGACGCCTCAAGGACGTCATCATCATGGCCGGCCGCAACATCTACCCGACCGACATCGAACGTGCGGCCGGTCGCGTCGGCGGGGTACGGCCCGGCTGCGCAGTGGCGGTGCGACTCGACGCCGGACTATCGCGAGAATCGTTCGCGGTGGCCGTCGAATGCAAGAACTTCGAGGATTCCGACGAGGTGCGCCGCGTCGAGCGGCAGGTCACGCACGAGGTGTTCGCCGAGGTGGACGTGCGGCCCCGCAATGTTGTCGTGCTCGCGCCGGGCTTGATCCCGAAGACACCGTCGGGCAAGTTGCGGCGTGCGCACGCTTTGTCGCTCGTGGACTGAAAATTGCCGCACGGCGGCGAGTAGATTCTGGACGCAGAATGGCTGACTACGACGCCCAGACGGGCAGGGAATCGGCCCGGGGAGCCGAACTGTCGGCCGCGCAACGCGACGCCGACGAGGCCGACCTCTACGCCGGCTGGCGGGGGTGGCCGGGCTCGTCGCGGATGCGCGCGCGATGACCGATCTACTCGCGGACGTGGCGGGGTTCGCCGCTCGGGCGATACCCGGCGTCGACGGTGCCGGCATCGCGCTCAAGCAACGGGGCGGTACCGCCGGTATCACGACGTGCGTCGCCACGGCCGACTTCGTCACCACAATCGACAGCGTCCAGTACGACCAGCTTCACGAGGGGCCGTGCCTGACGGCCATGGAGTCGGGGCGGCCCACCGTCAGTGGGTCACTGGGCTGCGATAGCAGGTGGCCCCATTTCGGTGGTCGGGTCGCGCGAATGGCGGTGCATTCGGCGCTGTCGCTACCGCTGATGGTGGATCATCGAGCGATCGGCGCGATCAACGCCTACGCCCGTGCACGCGATGCCTTCGGTGAGCATGCGGTGCAGTTGGGTACGCAATTCTCCGGTCCCGCAGCGGTTTCGGTGTACAACGGCCAACTGCTCGCCGATGCGCGGGAGCGGACGATGCGGCTGCAACGCGCGTTGGGCAGTCGTGCAGTCATCGATCAGGCGATCGGAATCATCCGCAGCCGAAGCGGTGCGAGTGCGGAGGAGGCCTTCGACCGGTTGACGCGGCTGAGCCAGGCGGAGAACGTCAAGTTGCACATATTGGCCGAGCGCCTGGTGGCGGAGGCGGTGCGCCGCGCACGAGCTCGGAACCGCTCCTAACCCGTTGAGCGCTGGGCAAATTCGGAGATCTCGGAAACGAGAACCGACCGGGTGTGCCGATCGCCCATCAGCCGACGGGCCACGTCGGTGAGATGCTTACCGTTGGCGCGCGCATAAGAGCGCATCAGGGTGAAGGCGTCTTCGACGGACACGTCGAGCAGCTCGCGCAGGAGCCCTTTGGCCTGCTCGACGACCACCCGGCTGGCGAGTGCGGCGCGCAGTTGCGGCAGCACCGTCGTCGGGGTGGGCGCATTCTCCTGCAGCAGCGCGACACACGCGATGTGGGCCAATGTCTGGGCGGCAAGGAGATCGGCGTCGTCGAGGGCTCCCGCGCGGTCGCCGAACAGACCGAGCGCACCCAACACGAGCCCGGCCGCGCGCATCGGAACGGCGTGGACGGAGGCGAATCCAGCATCCAGCGCGGCGGGGACGAATCGCGGCCAGCGATTGGTGGCGGAGCGAAGATCGGCGACCGAGACGGGCTGGGCGCTGGCGTAACAGTCGACGCATGGGCCCTCATCGGCCTGGAGTTGAAACAGTTCGAGTTCGCGGGCTTGCTCTGTCGTCGCCGCAAGCAGGCGCAGTTGATCGAACGGGTCGGCCAGCAGGAAACCCGCCGCAGCGACGTCGAGCAGATCGGCACATCGTTCGGTGAGCTCGGTCAGCAGGTCGACCACGTCGAAGTCCTCGAGAAGAGTGTCGACGAGGGAAACCACCGCTTCCAGCATGCGGGTTTCACGAGGGGTGTCGGTCACGTTGCCCTCCTTGTGGTGTCGTGGTCATCGGTCTGCTTCCAGCCGCAACCGGCGGTCGAGGATGTCGCGGGCGACGTCGGTGGCGCTGCGTCCGGCCGAGTAGGCGTGGGCGCGCAGCCGGACCAGGGCTTCGGCCGGTTCGACGCCGAGCTGGGCGACCAACATGCCCGTGGCCTGGCTGACCTCGGCGCGCGCCAGCGCGTGCAGTTCGGCCCATGCGTTGCTGCCGGGTTCGGTGACGGCGGCTCGGAGGTCGGTATCGAGTAGATCGAGCAGCGGGACGCCGGCCATCTCGGCGGCGATGACGGCGCCTGCGAGGTGGTTGCGGGCGAGGGGACCAGGCCGGACCCGGAAAAGGTCAAGGGCGCCAACGTACTCCCCAGCGATGACGACGGGCATCGCGAAGACGCCGCGGATCTCGAGGTCAACCATGGCGGGTCCGTAGACGGGCCAGCGTCGCTCGGCCGGATCGTCGAGGTCGTGCACGAGAACCGGCCCGCGACCGGTGACGGAGTCCAGGCAGGGGCCCTCACCGAGGATGAACTGCAGTTCGTCGTATCGGCGGGCAGGGTCGCCACTGGACCCCAGCGTCCCGCTGTTGACTCCGTCGAACACCAGCGAGATGGCCACCGCATCGACGCCCAGCAACAGAACGCACGCCTCACAGAGTCGGTCGGCGGCGGCTACTCCGCGTCGACCGTCGACCGCGGCGAGCAATCGGTCGTGCATCGGCACCTCAGCCGGGTCGGCCACGGCTCCGCGGGACGGTCATACCCGTATCGGTTCGGGGGCCACGATACTTTGGGCCAAACGCACGTAAGCACCTGCCACGGTCTGCCATGCCATCTCCGGGGCCATGTGCCGCGCTTCGGCGGCCATCGCGCCCGCGAGTCGTGGCTGGGTGATGATCTGGCGGAGCGTTGCCGCCAAACCAGCTGAATCGTCGTGTTCGACCACCGCGCCGGCGCCTCCGTTGAGGAGTTCGTTGGCGTGCGGGAAAGCGGTGGCGATGACGGGTCTTCCGTGTGCGATCGACTCGACGAGCACGCGAGACGCCACCTGCTGAGTGGAGTCGTAGGGCAATACGACCACCGACGACTGCTGGAACAGCGTGGCCAGCATGGCTCCGTCGTAGGAGCCGGGGTCGAACGACACCGAGTCCGCGACACCGCAGCTGTTCGCCTGGTCGATCCTGGCTTCCCGGTACTCCTCGCCCTCCACTGCCAAGGTGTGCGGATGTGTCGGGCCGGCGACGAGATACCGCGGTCGACCGGGAACGTCCTTGAGTGAGGCCATCACGTCGATGACGCGCTCGACGCCGTCTCCGGGCGCCAACCAGCCCCAGGTCAAGATCGTGGGCCGGCTGGGCCGCTTCATGCGGACCGTGGCGGGAACCGTCGAACCGTGCGGGATTGCGCGGACTTTACGGTGGTCGACGTCATGGTTTCGGCACAACCGTTGACGTGCGGACTGAGACATCACGACGATTTGGGTCGCGGCCGCGGCAACCGCTTCGATATCCGAACACTGTTGTGCGGTAGCGTATTTCGGAATATCACCGATGATGACGATCGACGGGATCGATAACCTGTCGACGATGTCGACCACGTTCTCCGTGGCGGCGCGAAAATCCTGGTGGACGATCGCGACATCGGCCTCGTCGAGCGGTTGATCGCTCGAATGTGGACTCGCGCGATCCCCCACGACGCTGACGTCGACGCCCTTCCCGCTCAGCGCACGCGACAGACCAGCGGTGAACCGTGCCAGCGCGCAGGATTCCGGTGCAGGTGTGCCGAGGATGCTGATACGTGTGCGACATGATTTATGTTGATGCTGCACGGGATTCGAGCCGAAGACAGACGTGGGCGATGCGTTCAAGGCGGTCCCAACTGAAGGATTGGTACCGGCGTGTCCGGCATGAGCGGGTTGCTCGACGCGATCAGCGGAAGTCGGCTGACACGTTCCGGAATGGCTGGGCTCCCAACTCCTTGAGGCTACACCCGGCGAGTCGATCGGCTCCGCCGGGTACAGCACTTCGATCGACACGTGGAGTAGTGTCATGGGATCGGGACCATCCAGGCCCCCGCGAACAAGGGGCCAGCGATGTCTGACAAGTCTCCTCGGCAGTCGATGACCAAGAAGTCCGGCAAGTCTCTGAAGGAAAAACGGGCCGAGAAGCACGCCAAGGCCGCGGCGAAATCGGCTTCCGCCGATGCGGTCGGCGATCTCAGGAAGCGCTGAGGCAGTCCCTAACCCCAGAACCGCCGCTTCTTCCAGCGGCTTTCGTCGCCTTCGACATCGGTCCACTCCCCGGCCACGTATCTGTGCGATTGCGTGGCGCCCCCGCGAACAACGTCGAGCGTGCCGTCCCTGTGTTTGATGTAAGCGTCGCCGAACCGCATGTACTTGTCTGTGGTCCCGTTGGGGAGTGTGACGGTGACGGTCATATTCGCTAGATCCTTTTCAACCGGGCATCTCGGCTTGCGGAGCAAGCTGCCCGATGTCCTCCACAGTACGCCGGTCATGCGAATTTCAGTTCCGAAGCCGTTTCAGGGGCGTCATCGCTCGTTGCCGTGGGGAACCGATCGGGCAGGGCCAGCTTGTGGATCGTTCGCAACGTCTGAAGATATTGGCGCACAAGCGAACCACTGGTGTAAGGCAGGTCGTACTTCTCGCATACTGCCCGTATCCGCACCGCGATCTCCGCCAAGCGGTTGCTGGGAAGGTCGGGGAACAGGTGGTGTTCGATCTGATAGCACAGGTTGCCGGTCGAGAACGCCAGCAACGGGCCTGCGTCGATGTTGGCGGCCCCCAACATTTGCCGCAGGTACCAGTCGGCACGGCTCTCCTCCTCGATGGCGTCTGCGGTGAACTTCTCGGCCCCATCGGGGAAGTGGCCGCAGAAGATCACCACGTACGTCCAGAGGTTGCGGATCAGATTGGCCATCGCGTTTGCGCACAGGGCCCGGCGCCAGCGTCGTCCGCTCAGCGCGGGGAAGAGCACATAGTCCTTGACACCCTGCCGGGCGATTTTGCGGACCAGTTTCTTTCTCTCCCGGGTCACCCGCTCGGTGTCACCCTCAGCGCGGTCGCGTTCGGAGTGCACACCGTGTAGCGCAATACCCCACTCGAAGATCGCTGCCAGCAACATATTTCGTAGCGGCTGCAATAGATGGACGGGCTGCCACGGTACGTCGCGGGTGATTCGCATGATGCCGAATCCAAGGTCGTCGTCCACACCCAACACGTTGCTGAACACGTGATGGCGGTAGTTGTGCGAATACCTCCATTGCGCCGAGACAGCGACCATGTCCCATTCCCATGTACTCGAATGGATTTCCGGATCGTTCATCCAGTCCCACTGTCCGTGGGACACGTTGTGCCCGATCTCCATGTTCTCGACGCACTTGGCGAATGCCAGCGACGCCGTCCCGAGGACCCAGCCCGCACGGGAGCGGCCGACGCCGATGAGCAGCCGCCCTGCCACTTCGAGCGCCCTCTGGAACTTGATGGTGCGCCGGATATAGGCCGCGTCGCGTTCGCCTAGCGACTCTTCGATATCACTGCGGATGGTGTCCAGTTCGACGCCAAGGGCCTCGATGTCCGCTGCGGTCAGATGGGTGTACGCACCGATGTCGGTGATTGCCAAAATTTGTCCTGTGTTCGTGCGGGCGGGAGCGGGCTCGTGTTCGAACCATCGTGGTTGCGGACCACCGGCCGGAATCGAGGAGAGACAACGGCAGCACGTCGGCGTTGCCACCAGTCTAGAGAAAGATCCCGTGGGGCCGACGTCGCCGGTGCTCCTCAGCCGATCGATACCAGTTGATCGATCGAATCGTTGGGCAGCTCGCCGTCGACAATCGCCGTCACCAGCAGCTTGTCCAGAGTGATGGCGCCTTTGTGGTTGGTGAGGAAGGCGATGTCAGCGGCATCACGCCCGGTGGCGATACGCACCAGCGATTGACGGGGCGCCAGCAGCGTCGCGTCGACCACGCGCCAGCCGCCCTCGACGAAAGCTTCCGCGACGGCATGGAAGTCCATCGGGTAGAGCCCGGGCGCATACACCGATACCACCCGGGCGGGGACGTTCACCGCCCGCAGCAGGGCCACGACCAGGTGCGCGAAGTCGCGGCACACCCCCTCGCCGGCCAGCAGGGTGTCTGCCGCCCCGTCGATCGGGTCGCTGGAGCCGGTGACGTACTTCAGGCGGGTTCCGACCCAGGAGGACACCTTCTCGAGCAGAGTCGTCGAGTCCAGGTAGCTACCGAACTCCGTCGCGGCGAAACCGTAGAACTTGTCGGCCTCGGCGTAGCGACTGGGACGTAGGTACATCAACCGGTCGTAGGAGGTTACCGGCGCTGGATCGGTTCGGCCGACGATCGTCGCGGCGTACTCCACCGTCAACGTGCCCGTCGTCGCGGACAGTGTGTGCATCCGGTTACCGTGCGCGCCGCTGATTTCCACCGCTCCAACGGGCTTTCCGTCCAGCAGGAACGAAAGCTGTTCGTGCACTCCAGCGTTGGGATGTGGCGCGACCGCGATCTGAAACTCCAACTCGGTTGGATCGGTGATCTCGACCTGAAGTTGGACGCCCACGTGTCGCTTCATGAGCGCATCGGTTCTGCTTGTCGAGAACGGTGCGACGACAATTCGGTAACCACGGACCTCCCCTCACCGCGCGGTGAGTCTTCGGCAGCGGCAAGTAGCACGCCAACCGCCTCGGCGACACCGCCGGCGATGTCATCGACGCACCGCACGTTGTCGGGGCAGGCGGAAACGCACACGCTCATCACCTCGCCGTGTGTAATGATGCCAATGTTCAGTCCGCAGCGCTCGACAAGCGGCTCGGCTGAATACATCGCGACCACCCTGGCGCCGGCGCAGTACCTGCGGTCGGGACGCTCCAGTGAGAATGAAACCGTCGCTTGAGCGCTTGACACGCACCGCGTCAGCCCGCTGAACATCTGCAGGCCGGCACGGGCAATCCATGGTGGGAACAACGATGCCACGGCCGCGGGATCTACTTGGGGCGTTGCCAATTCGTCACGTGCGCGATGCGCGATGCTCAACCTCTCGGTCGCGGTGTGAAGATCGGTCAGTATCTGCACCGGGTCATCGAGTTGAACCGGGAGCCGCACATGTCCGACGCCCAGCGAGTGCACGTCCTCCGCGGCGTCACCGGTCGGTCTCGATAGGGGGACGGCCACCAGGAGCGGCTCGTCAGGTACCGCTTCGTGGCGCCGCATCCATGACCTCAGTGATATCGCGCATGCCGCCAGCACGACATTCGCGGTGGACCCGCCGAAAGCGTCGCTGATAGCCCGCACGTCGGCCAACGGAATCGACGCCAGTCCCAGCGACCGCCGCTTCGTCAGTACCGCATTGAACGCCGTGTCCGGCACGGCGCCGCGCATCGCTGAAACGGTCTCGGGATCCACCCGCGCGTCGACGGCATTGCGCAGTCGACGACGCATCGCCAGCAGCCCGCTGGTCACGGCCCCGGCGGCCATCCAGACTCCGGTCAGTTGACCCTCGATGACCTCGGCCAGCCAGTCGGTCAGCAACTCGCCCGTGGACGGCGTGGGGCCCGGGCCTGTCTCTGTCGACGAACGGAGGTCACCGTTCGGCTCGGCGGTCGTCAGGCGCTGCCACATCGATGCGAGCCCATGCCCTCCGTCGGCGAGCACCGGCGACATCTTCACCGCCAATGCCCAACGGCCAGAGGCCAAACCGTCGATGCTCCAGGCCTCCCACAGCGGTCGACGTGAGGTCTGCGGCTCGGCGGTCAGCTCCGCCAGGAGATCGGCCAACTCGCGGCGGCCGCCGGGTGCCGGCACCGTCGCGGTGCCGATTTGCGGTGTGGGGTCGTAGTCGGCGATCTCGGCCCAGACGGGCTGTCCCATCCGCATCGGCTTGCTCACAAGCTCGCTTCGGAAGCGTGCCATCTGTGGCAAGGCCGACGAAACCAGCTTGTGGAGGCGCTCGTGGCTCAGTCGATCCGACGCCTCGATGACGAGCACTGCCACGGAGTGCCCGGGGGTCGTCGACGTTTGCGTATGTAGCGCAAAGGCATCGTTAACCGATAGGCGGGTGCCCATCAGCGCTGTTTCCATGCCTGTCGAGGCTTGAGCGAGGTCACGCGCCGGTGCTGAGAAGAGAGTCCACCGTGGACACGTTGCCGGGCGTAGCGGCCGCCATCGCGATCGTGTGCGCGAAGTCGGCTTCGGTATTCGCGGGAACGACCAGCAAGACGATCCGGTTCCCGCCGCCGTCCAACACCGCGATCGTGTTCGACGGCTGGCGGTGATATCCATCGAGGCGGACAACGCGGCCTTCCACAACCGCTTTTCGCGGCGCTTGCGCCCACTCGGCGAGGTGGTACATCACCCGTGTCACGGACCCGAGGCGCACAGACAGAACGTTGAGCAAATCAGGAAGCTCTTGCTGGAGGTCGTCGCTGTGCGGCCACCATGCCCCGTCGACGTAGCCACTCACCGGTGCCTTGCGCTTCAAACGCAGCCGCGGGGTGTTTTCGGGCCCGTCGTGTCGTCGGCCTGGAACTGGAGGTGCTTCTTGTACTGCCATGGGGTGGTCCCGTCCGAGCCGTTGAACGGCTCCCTTACTTGCATCGCCGACGACGCGATCTCAAACGGTCGCGTGCGGAATATCGCCGATATGACCCCAGCCTACGCTAGCCAGCTCTCCGCCGAGACCGCGCAGGTCGAACACCTTGTGCAAGAACAGGACTCGGTCGAGGACCCAGAAACGAAACGTGGGCTGGCGGGATTCCCACCAGCCCACAGTCGATCGTGCAAGCTTAGACGGCGCTTACGCCGACTGCCTGAGGTCCTTTGGCGCCCTGTTCGATGCTGAACTCGACGCGTTGGTTCTCCTCGAGCGACCGGAATCCATTGCCCTGGATCTCCGAGAAATGAACGAAAACGTCCTTCTCGCCGCCGTCAGGAGCGATGAAGCCGAAGCCCTTATCGCTGTTGAACCACTTCACAGTTCCCTGTGCCATACTTTTCAACTTCTCTCATTCTGAACGGATGTAGATAAACATCCGCGTAGAGGCTATCACGCCGCAGGTCATCCAATTTCCACGCGACCTCCCCGCCTTGTCTGCGCGAGCGCGCGTGTCTGCACACGACACGCCGCGAAATGTCGACGCTCGGCGCACGCTCGCCGCCGCCGAGCGTCCCCCGAGCGGTGGTTCTGATCGCGCTGAACCTAAACCGTGACGACGTCGCCGCGGCCGGGCAGCATTTCGGGGTGACTCGTGTGATCCGCTTCAACGCCTTCGACATGAACTGCGTCGCCCACCAGTCCCCCGGGCTGTGGAAGCACCCCGACGACCAGTCGTGGCGCTACAAGGACCTGGAGTACTGGACCGAGCTCGCCAAGCTGCTCGAGCGCGGACGCTTCGACGGCTTGTTCATCGCCGACGTGCTCGGCACCTATGACGTCTACGGCGCCAGCGACGAGGCCGCCATCCGGCAGGCCGCCCAGATTCCGGTCAACGACCCGATGCTGCTGGTATCGGCCATGGCGTTGGTGACCGAGCACCTCGGCTTCGGCATCACGACCGGAACCGGCTTCGAGCATCCCTATCCGTTCGCCCGCCGCATGTCGACGCTCGACCACCTCACCAAGGGCCGGATCGGCTGGAATGTCGTCACCGGGTACCTGCCCGCCGCTGCCCGCAACATGGGCCAGACCGACCAGCCCGCGCACGACGCCCGCTACGACCACGCAGACGAGTACCTCGAGGTGCTCTACAAGCTGTGGGAAGGGTCGTGGGAGGACGACGCGGTGGTCCGCGACGCCGCCCGCGGGGTCTTCACCGAACCGGACAAGGTGCACCACATCGGCCATCAGGGAACGCATTTCAGCGTCCCGGGCGTCCACCTGTCCGAACCGTCCCCGCAGCGCACTCCGGTGATCTACCAGGCCGGGTCGTCGCCGCGCGGTGTCCGGTTCGCCGCGGAGAACGCCGAGGCGATCTTCACCGCGTCCCCGACGAAAGAGATTCTGCGCCAAACGGTCAGCACCATCCGCCAGGAACTCGAGATCGCCGGCCGCGACCCGTACAGCGTGAAGATCTTCAACCTGTCGACGATCGTCACCGCCGCCACCGACGAGGAAGCACACGCCCGCCACGCCGAATACCTGTCCTACGGCGACCCCGAGGGCGCGCTGACGTTCATGTCCGGATGGATGGGCGTCGACCTGTCGCGCTACGGGCTCGACGAACCGGTCGGCAACGTCGACTCCAATGCGATCCTGTCGGCGGTCGCGGCGTTCCAGTCCGCCGACCCCGACGGCCGCGAGTGGGCCGTCCGCGACATCGCTGAGTGGGGCAAGATCGGCGGCATGGGCCCGCGCTTCGTGGGTTCTGGTGTACGCGTGGCGGATACGTTGCAGGAGTGGGTCGAAGAGACCGACGTCGACGGGTTCAACCTCGCCTACGCGATCACGCCCGGCTCGTTCGCGGAGTTCGTCGACCACGTCGTTCCGGTCCTCACCGAGCGCGGCGCGTACCAGACGTCCTACACGCCAGGTACGTTGCGCCGCAAGCTCCTCGGCAACGGCGACCGGCTGCCCGAGGACCATCGCGGTTCCCGCTATCGTGTCGGCGGGCCGCGCTCGACCATCATCGACCGGCCGTCCACGGTGCCGTCTTCCTCGGCATCGGTGGCGTCCCAGCCGACCCGCGGCCGTTAAGGAGTTATCGCGTGACCATCCAATTGCATTGGTTCCTACCCACTTACGGCGACAGTCGGCTGATCGTCGGCGGCGGCCACGGCATGCCCGCCGGTGCGGCACACGGTGATCGTGACGCCTCGATCGACTATCTGGGTTCGATCGTGCGGGCCGCCGAGTCATTCGGTTTCACCGGCGCTCTGATCCCGACGGGCGCGTGGTGCGAGGACGCGTTCATCACCGCGTCACTGCTTGCCCGCGAGACGACGTCGTTGGCGTTCCTGGTCGCGTTCCGGCCGGGTCTGGTCAGCCCGACACTGTCGGCGCAGATGGCCGCGACGTTCGCGCGCCACGCACCCGGCCGCATTCTGCTCAACGTGGTGGTGGGCGGCGAAGCTCACGAACAGCGTTCGTTCGGCGACTATCTCGACAAGGACGGCCGCTACCGGCGCTGCGACGAGTTCCTCGAGGTGGTGCGCAGACTGTGGGCCGGCGAGACGGTCTCGCTGGAGGGTGAGCACATCCGCGTCGAGGAGGCCGCGCTGCCTACGCTGCCGAATCCGGTGCCGCCGTTGTACTTCGGCGGAAGCTCCGCAGCCGCGGGACCCGTTGCGGCCCGCCACGCCGACGTCTATCTGACGTGGGGCGAGCCGCCGTCGGCGGTGCGCGAGAAGATCGACTGGATCCGCGGCCTGGCGGCCAAGGAGGACCGGCAGGTCCGGTTCGGCATCCGGTTGCACACGATCTCGCGGGACAACTCCGGCGAGGCGTGGGCGCAGGCGGACCGGCTCGTCTCGGCGCTGGACGAGGAGACGGTGCGCAGCGCGCAGAAGGGCTTGCACCGCAGTCAATCCGAGGGTCAGAAGCGGATGCTGGCGCTGCACGAGGAGCATCGGCGCAACGGCAATTGGCACGACGCCCGCTCGCTCGAGATCGCGCCGAACCTGTGGGCCGGTGTGGGCCTGGTCCGCGGCGGTGCGGGCACCGCGCTGGTCGGCAGCCACGCCGAGGTCGCCGAGCGCATCGCCGAATACGCCGACATCGGCATCGACGAGTTCATCTTCTCCGGCTATCCCCATCTGGAGGAGCTGTACTGGTTCGGCGAGGGCGTCGTGCCGATCCTGCGCGAGCGCGGGCTGTACAAGGGTGTGGCGACGACGGCCGCCCCGGCATCGATCCCGTTCATCGGCGCCACGCGATGACCCTCATCGCGTCGGGAGACGAGGCGCTTGACGTTGCGGCGAAACTGGCTGCCGAGTTCGAGGCCGAGGCCTCCGCGCGCGATGCCGAGCGCCGGTTGCCGCACGACCAGGTGCAGGCGCTCAAGGAGTCGGGACTGTTGGCGTTGACGGTGCCCACCGACTACGGCGGCATCAGAGCGCCCGCGACGGTGCTCGCCGAGGTGTTCCGGCGCATCGCGCACGCCGACCCGTCGCTGGCGCAGATTCCACATTCGCACTTCGTGTTTCTGGAGGCGCTGCGACTGCAGGGCACGTATGCGCAGAAGTCGTACTTCTACGACCGGGTGCGCAACGGCGCGTTGTTGGCCAATGCGCAGTCCGAGCGGGGTCCGCACACCATCGACGTGGACACGACGACGTTGGTGCGGCAGCCGTCGGGCGACTACCTGCTGTCGGGGCGCAAGTTCTATTCGACGGGCGCGTTGTTCGCCGACTGGGTGCTGGTTCGGGCGTCGCTGGCCGACGGCGGTGAGGTGCCGACGGCGCAGACGCCGAAGGCGGTCGCGTTAGTCGCGCGCGACGCCGAGGGGTTGTCGGTGGTCGACGACTGGGACGGTATGGGCCAGCGGACGACGGCTTCGGGCACGGTCACGCTCGACGACGTGGCGGTACCCGTCGAGCATGTGGTGCCGTTCTCGCCGATCTTCGCTGGGCCGTCGGTCTACGGCGCGCGAGCGCAGTTGTTACACAGCGCAATCGATCTCGGCATCGCGACAGGAGCGCTCGCGGCCGGTGTGCGTCAGGCCGAGCGGGCGCGGCCGCATTTCGAGGCGAATGTGGCCGCAGCGGTCGACGACCCGACGCTGATCACGGTCGCCGGCGAGCTGGCGGTGACGGTGCGCGGCGCGCAGGCGCTACTGGTCGAGGCGGCGCGAGCGGTCGACCATGCGGAGGCCAACCTGAGCGACGAGACCGCGGCGGAGGCGTCGATCGCGGTCGCGGCGGCAAAGGTCGCCGCGGTGCGGGCGTCGCTCGACGCGTCGAATGTCTTGTTCGAATTGGGCGGTACCCGAAGCGCTTCGGCTTCGGGCAACCTGTCGCGGTACTGGCGCGACGCCCGCACGCACACGCTGCACGACCCGACGCGCTGGAAGGTGCAGCACATCGGCCGCTACACCCTGACGGGCACACCCCCGCCGCGCCACGGCCAGATCTAGATTGGCGCGCTGCCCCCTGCGCCGCGAGCGTGCGTGTCTGCACATGACACGCCGCGCGTTGTCAGCACTTTGCGCACGCTCGCGGCCGGCTGAGCGTGCACGACGACAGATGCAGATGCCAGCTCATCGACTTCTGCGGCAGGGCTGCGATCGATCGGCAATCACGACCATCCCGCAGAAGTCGCAGTACCTAGCGGGGCCAATGCGGAAGAACGCACGCCCGACCGACCGCGAAGGTGCGCAAAGTGTCGAGAATCAGCGGTGTGTTGTGTACAAACACGCACGCTCGCGGTACCCGAGCGCTACTCCGTCGAGTAGTCGAAGCTCAGCCACCTCTTCGGGCGCATCCGGATGACGACCGACGTCGGCGTGAGGTTCTGGTCGGCGAACGCATTGCCGTCGTCCTCGCCGAGGTAGCGGATCGCGATCTCCCGGCCAATCGCGTCCTCGGCCCGATCGATACCGACGACGTCGCCCTCCGCCGTCACATACCGATACGGCGGCGCCTCGTCTTGCGCGGTGATCGAGAACCGGCCGGCGGCCTTGATGAGCCGGTGCTTGAGCGACGACTCCTCGGTCCACAGCAGCACCTCACCGCCGGGTTTGTAGCCGTACCAGATCGGCACGCTGAACGGTGCCCGGTCGGGTCGCTCGACGGCGATGACACCCACGTGGACGTCGGCCAGAAACTTCTCACGCTGATCGGTCGTCATCTTGCCCATGCCTCAGCCAACCGCTGCGACGCCGATCACATTCCCGCCGCGCGTCGACCTGCCGCTTCGGTCGGGCACCCGCGCCAGCCCGAGATGGCCCCGCAGCGTGGTGTGCCGGTACTCGCGTCGGAACAGCCCCCGCTCGCGCAGGATCGGCACGACGTGGTCGACGAACAACTCCAGCCCGGAGGGGAACACGTCGGGCATCAGGTTGAACCCGTCGACCGCCCCCGCGGCGAACCACTCCTCGATCGCGTCGGCGATCTGCTCCGGCCCGCCGATCACCAGCCGATGCCAGGTGATCACCCGGTTGAGCAGCTCCCGCACCGTCAGGTTCTCCCGACGCGCCAGGTTCACGACGATGTCGCGGGCGCCCTGCGATCCGTGATCGGTCACCGCCCCGTCGAGCAGATACTGCGGCAGCGGTTTGTCCCACGCCAGCTCCGACGGGTCGACCGACAGCTGCGACGCCAGATGCGCCAGCCGACGCTCCCCTGCCAGCTCGTTCAGCTCTTCGTTGCGCCGTCGCGCCTCCTCGAACGTGCTGCCCAGCACGAACGACAACCCTGGCATGATCCGGATCGCATCGCGTGGCCGCCCGTACGCCGCACTGCGCGAACGTAATTCAGCTGCGTTGCGTAAGGCATCCTGCAACGACGCCTGCGCCGCAAACACCCCGTCGGCGTATTTCGCCGCCAGATCCAGCCCGCCCGTCGACCCGCCGGCTTGGAACAACACCGGATGCCCCTGCGGCGACCGCGGCAGCGTCAGCGGCCCGTCGACGCTGAAGAACTCCCCGCGGTGGTCGATCGTGTGGATCGCGCCGACCCTGCTGAACGCCCCCGACGACTTGTCGGCGAGTACCGCGTTGTCGTCCCACGAATCCCACAGCGCCCGAACCACATCGATGAATTCCGCGGCCTGCCGGTAGCGGTCGCGCCGGTCCGGCTGACCGGAGACCCCGTCGCCGTGCCCGAAGTTGTTCCACGCATATGGGTCACTACTGGTGACGACGTTCCACGCGACCCGCCCGCGGCTCAGGTGATCCAGCGTCGCGAACCGGCGCGCAATGTTGTACGGCTCTTCGAACGATGTCGATACCGTGCCGATCAGCCCGAGATGGGTGGTGACCGACGCCAGCGTCGACAACAAGACGATCGGGTCCAACGCCAGCGGCGGCGCGGTCAGCGGCGTGTCCGGTGGCTGGAACAGCGACGGGCTGTCGGCCAGAAACAACGCATCCAGCGTGCCGCGCTCGGCGATTCGCGCGACCTCGATCCAATACGCCGGATCGGCGAACCAGTTCGGGTCCGCGCTGGGATGCTGCCACGCCGCTGGGTGCATCCCGTCGGACAGCACGTTGACGCCGAGGTGCAGCTGCCGCTCGGTCATGCCGGATCACCCGGCAGCGCCAGCTTTTTCACCTCGGGGTCGTTGGCGATGTAGGTCTGCACCCGCGGGTCCTCGAACGCCTTGATGAGGTTCTGGATGTTCTCGGTGTCGACGTAATCGCTGCCGACGGTCAACACCGAGGCGAACTCGTCGGGCGACGTCGGAGCGAAGATCAGCTTGTCCTCCGGGACGCCCGCCGCCAGGAACGACTCCGCGTATCCGACGATCGCGTCGAGGTCGCGCAACGCGCGGGGCTGGGCGCCGAGATCGAGCATTGTGAACTTCAGGTTCTTCGGGTTGTCGACGATGTCCTTCTGCGTCAGCGCGGTGATATCGGCGTCGGGCCGCACCGTGACCAGGCCGGCCTGCGCGAGATACCAGATCGCCTGCGCGTTGTTGGCCGGGTCGGCAGGCAGCGACACGCTGGCGCCGTCCGGAAGATCCTGCGGCGTCTTGTATTTGTCCGACCAGATGCCGAACACCCAGTGAAAGAATGGACCCGTCGCGGCCTCTTCGCGGAAACCGGGGTTGGCGTCGAGGACCTGCTGCAGCCAGTGCCGGTGCTGGAAGATCGTTCCGGCGTAGCGGCCGTCGCTGATTGCCTGGTTGATCTGCGTACTGTCGCCGAGCCCGACAGCGCCGACCTTCACGTCGTAGTCCGGCGCGATGTTCTCGGCGATGTACTCGATGATCAGCTTCTCGGCCGGATTCGAGTCGAGGTAGACGACATCAAGCGTGGCGCCGGCGGTCTCATTGGGTGACGCGGTGCCGCTCGTGCGCGCGATGATGAACACGGCGACGACGGCTGCCACAAACACTGCTCCGATCAACAGGAACGGCCACCGGCGTCGCTTCGCGATGGTGAACCCATGTGGCTGTGACTCGGTGACCGAGACAGACTCGTCAATGCTCATGTGTCCGAGAGTCTGGGCGGCAGGCCGCGCAAAGCCCATGGTTTCGATCAGGCTGAGCGTCATTGGCATCGATTCACCGTGAGCGCAAAGGTTTCGGTCCGCACAACGCATTTGGCAGCGTGACCCCGATGGCGATGACGCCTGCGCATCTTCCCCTCCACTAGGACCTTCATGATCGAGCTGACCGACCTGACCAAGATCTACGGAACCGGCGAGCACCGAACAGTCGTGCTCGACCGCATCAACTTCCGCGTCGAGGCCGGCGAGATCCTCGCCGTCGTCGGCCCGAGCGGCGCGGGCAAAAGCACGCTCGCACAATGCATCAACTTACTGACACTGCCGACGTCGGGCTCAGTCGTCGTCAACGGTGAGGACCTCACCACACTTTCGTCGCAGAAACTGCGCGTCGCGCGCCGACGGATCGGCACGGTTTTCCAGTCGTCGGGGCTGTTCGAACGCCGCACCGCGGCCGAGAATGTCGCGCTGCCGCTGGAGTACCTCGGGGTCACGGCCGCCGAAACGCGCAAGCGCGTCGGCGAACTGCTCGACCGCGTGGGCCTCACATCACGCGCGAACCACTACCCGTTCCAGCTGTCAGGGGGTCAGCGACAGCGAGTCGGCATTGCGCGGGCGTTGGCGCTGCGGCCCTCGGTGCTGCTGTCCGACGAGGCGACGGCCGGTTTGGACCCGACGACCACCGCGTCGGTCGTCGACCTGCTCCGCGAACTGCGCGACGACCTGAACCTGTCCATCGTGTTCATCACCCACGAGATGGACACCGTGCTGAAGATCGCCGACTCGGTGGCGCGCCTCGATCAGGGCAGCATCGTCGAGTCGGGCCGGCTGGTCGATCTGCTCACGGACCCGAACTCCGCCCTGGGAGCGGAACTGCGTCCGCAAGGCGTCGCCGCCGGCGCGGCAACAGGGCAGCGGGTGTGGCAGGTCGTGTACGACACGCCGGATGTGCCGTCGGACTGGATCGCCCGCGCGTCGGCGGATCTCGGTGCGCCGTTGTCGGTGTTGGGCGCATCGGTGCAGGAGGTCGGTGGGGTGACCGTCGGCAGCGCGACGCTGGGCATCGCGGACGGTCTCAGCGCGCGGGTACCGGAAGTGCTGGGGCGCTACGGCTTGGCGACGACGGGCGATGTCCGCGTTGGCGAACTGGAGGGTGTGGCGTGACCGAGACCATCCTGGCCAACGCCAAGGTCCCGTTCAACGAGCTGCCCGCGCTGCTGTTTCCCGCCCTGCTCGACACTCTCATCATGGTCGGCATCGTGATGACGATCGTGGTGCTGGTCGGCGTGCCGCTGGGCGCGCTGGTGCACAACCTGGCGCCGGGTGGACTGTTCGAAAACCCGACCCTGCACTCGGTTTTGAGCTGGGTCATCAGCGTCGGCCGCTCCTTGCCGTTCCTGATTCTGATGGCGGCGATCATGCCGTTCACCCGGTTCGTCACCGGCACGAACATCGGTATCGCCGCCGCGGTGGTGCCGATGTCGTTGGCCGGCATCGCGTTCTTCACCAGGATCGTCGAGAACTCGCTGCGCTCGGTCCCGCCGTCGGTGGTGCAGGTGGCGCGCGCGTCGGGCGGGTCTCGGCTGCAGATCATCCGCACCGCACAGATCAACGAGGCGGTGCCGTCGATCCTCGGCGGCCTGACCATCAACGTCATCGCGATGATCGAGTACTCCGCGATCGCGGGGACCATCGGCGCGGGCGGAATCGGCTATGTCGCGGTCACTTACGGCTACCAGCGATTCGATCAGGGCGTCATGTTCGCGACGATCGTCATCCTGGTCATCACCGTCGCCGCCGTTCAGTTGGTCGGCGATGCGCTTGTCCGCTTCACCACACCGCACGCGCGCGTCCGCGCGGCGACCGTCTGAGAGGAAGTCATGGCAACGACAACCACCCCGGTCGACGGGGCTCACGGGTTCGAGCTCAAGCGCAGACCGAAGTGGCTGTGGATCGCATTGAGCCTCGTCGTGGTCGTGGCGCTCGTCATCGCGGCGCGGTTTGTGTTCTTCGGCAAAGCGCAGTCCCCGAACGAGATTGCGGGCGCGACGCTCGTTGTCGCCACCAACGAGGGCAACGCCGCCGAGCAGGCGCTCATCGAGTACATCGCCCGAGAGGTCGCGCCCAGGCACGGGATTACGGTGGCGTTCCGCGGGCTGGCGGACAGCAACACGATCAACCGTGCGGTCAGCGACGGTGAGGTGGCCGGCACCATTTACCAGCACAAGCTGTGGCTCGGCCAGGTACTCGAGGCCAACCCCGACTTCCGCGAGGAGGCGGCGACGCCGGTGTTCCGGTGGGGCTTCGGCATCTGGTCCGACAAGTACACCGACGCCGCACAGCTGCCGGACGGGGCGAATGTGTCGCTGTACTCCGACCCGGCGAACGAGGCGCAGGGGCTGTGGCTGCTGGAGCGGGCGGGGCTCATCACGCTTGACCCCGCGGTCAACAAGTGGACCGCGACGCAGAAGGACATCGTCGCCAACCCGAAGGACCTGAAGTTCACATTGCTCGACTTCGCGGCGCAGTCGCGCTCGCTGCCGGACCTCGATGCGGCCGTTGGCTATACGGAGTACTACCTGGCGGCGAAAGTGCCGTTGCAGTACCAGATCTTCGCGCCGCCCGCACCCGACGAGTTCGCCGGCCAACTGACGATCGGAAGCCGGTGGGCGGACACCGACAACATCAAGAAGCTGGTCGAGACATTCAAAGACCCTGCGGTGCAGCAGTTCCTGGCCACCGATCCGAGCGTCAAGAACATCCTGCTGCCGCTGTAGGGGCCGGCTCGCATACCTCGCGAAAGCTACACCAGGGCTATGGTCCGGTCGCAAACCACGACCCTGGTGTACGTCTCGCGAAAGCCCAGCGGCTAGGCGAGCTCGAACACCGGGATGACGCGGTCGGTGCGCTGCTGGTACTCGCCGAAACCGGGCGCGCGCTCGACGACCACGCGGTAGATGCGGTCGCGCTCGTCGCGCGGGAGCTCGCGTGCGGTGACCTGCCGGGGCGGGTCGGTGCCGATCTCGACGGCGGCGGTCGGGTTGGCGCGCAGGTTGAACACCCAGCCCGGGCTGGCCTCGCGCCCGGCGGCGGAGCCGACGATGTAGATGCGGCCGTCGATGTCGAAGTATGCGACCGGGTTGACGCGCTGTGCTCCGCTCTTGGCGCCGGTCGAGGTGAGCAGCAGCAGCGGAAACCCCTCGAACTGGCCGCCGACTTTGCCGCCGTTGCGGCGAAATTCCTCGATGTTGCGTTCGTTGAAGTCGCGCTCGGCGGCCATGTCGTCGCTCATTGCCTCATCGTGGCACGTGAACGGGCCTTCGCGTCACGAGATCGTTCGCTGCGCCTAGCCTGATGGGGTGCTGACCGAGCTGATCGAGTTGCCCGCGGGCACCTTCCGGATGGGATCGGTCGACTTCTATCCGGAGGAGGCGCCCGTCCACGAGGTGACGGTCGAGGCGTTCTCGATCGAGCGCCATCCGGTCACCAACGCGCAGTTCGCGGAGTTCGTCGCCGATACCGGTTACGTCACCCTCGCCGAACAGGAGCTCGACCCCGCCGCCTATCCGGGCGCCTCACCCGACGACCTCGTTCCCGGTGCGCTCGTCTTCCGCCCCACCAGCGGCCCGGTCGACCTGCGCGACTGGCGGCAGTGGTGGACCTGGATGCCGGGCGCCAGCTGGCGCCATCCGTTCGGGCCCGGATCGTCGATCGACGACCGCCCTGATCACCCGGTCGTGCAGGTGGCCTACCCGGACGCCGCGGCCTACGCCGCCTGGGCGGGCCGCCGCCTGCCCACCGAAGCGCAGTGGGAGTACGCGGCCCGGGCAGGGTCTGCGTCCCGCTACGCGTGGGGCGACGACGCGCGGCCCGAGGGACGCCTGATGGCCAACACCTGGCAAGGCAGTTTCCCGTACCGCAACGACGGCGCGCTGGGTTGGGCCGGCACGTCACCGGTGGGCACGTTTCCGCCCAACGGATTTGGTCTGGTCGACATGATCGGCAACGTCTGGGAGTGGACGACGACGCCGTACTCGCCGCGGCATCGGCCCCAGAAGTCGGGCTGTTGTGCGCCGCCGACCGGTGACCCGTCGAAGTTCCAGACGCTCAAGGGCGGCTCGCACCTGTGCGCACCCGAGTACTGCCACCGCTACCGGCCCGCCGCCCGGTCGTCGCAGTCGCAGGACAGCGCCACCACGCACATCGGATTCCGCTGCGCCGCCTGACAGATCGACTTGTCAGACCCCGCACATACAGTGCGGACATGACTACTTCGGTCGCCGTCGCCTTGGCCCGTCCCCGCGGATCCGCGATCCGCTACTCGGCCTGCTCGGACGAACACCGCTGGACCGGCAGCGTGCGCGCCGATTCGGTCGAGACGGCGATCCTCGACGTCATTCGCCGGGTCCGCGAAGAGTCGGCGACCGAGCGGCTCCGGTTCCTGGTACAGGCGCCTCCGCGGAGCATGTTGTGGGCGCTGCGCGACGAAATCGCGCTGCTGATTCCGGGTGCACATCTGGATCGACCGCGGTTCACCGACGAACAGCTGGTGCGCTCGGCCTACGAAGGACTACGCGTCGTGCCATTAGCCCGGAAACCGGTGGGCAACAACATCGTTGACGCAGTCTGAATCACGCGCCCGCCGATGCCCGGTTTCCCCACAGCCGCGAAACCTTTGCCGACGCAACGGTTTATTGACAGGGCCGATAATCAGGCGTTGAGTCTAGGTGCCTTCGCGTCCGCCTGAGGGCGCGCCGAGGCTTGCACCCGGCCGTCCGGCCCCGCGCAAATCGATCAAAGGGGCTGCTCATGGCGGACGTGGACTTCTGCGTCGTGGGTGCCGGGTTCGCCGGCCTGACCGCGGCACTGCGCCTGAAGCAGGCGGGTCACTCGGTGGCGCTACTGGAGGCCCGCGACCGCGTGGGTGGCCGCACCTTCACCGAGGTGCGCGACGACGGTTCGTGGATCGACCGCGGCGGCGCATGGATCGGCCCCGGACAGGACGCGATCTACGGGCTGATGAAGGAGTTCGGGGTTCCGAGCTACAAGCAGTACACCGAGGGCGACGCGATGATGTTCGTCGACGGAAAGAAATATCGCTACACCGGGACGATCCCGTTGTCGATGAGCCCGTGGGCCGTCGCCAACATCGGCACGGTCTTCCTCGAGCTGACGCAGATGTGCAAGGCGATTCCTGTAGAGGCACCGTGGACCGCGCGCAAGGCGCAGAAGTGGGACCAAACCACCTGGGCGGCGTGGCTGGACAGGAACACGCTGTCCAAGCCGGCCCGCGAACTGCTGGAAAGCGCCGTAGCCGGGCTGTATACGTCCGCGGCGTCGGAGGTTTCGCTGCTGTTCGTGCTGTACCAGATGGCGTCGGCCGGCGGCCCGAGCTTCGTGCTCGGTGTCAAGGACGCGGCCGAGGATGCGCGGCCGGTCGGTGGTATGGGCGCGATTCACCGTGCGGTCGCGGCGGAGCTGGACGATGTCGTCCGTCTGTCGCAGCCGGTGCGCAGCATCGAGCAGAACGCCGACGGGGTGATCGTGCGCTCCGAGGACATGGTGGTCAACGCGCGCCGCGCGATCGTCACGGTACCGATTTCGATAGCGAGCCAGATCACCTACGAGCCAATGCTTCCCGCGGACCGGTCGTTCCTGCACCAGCGCATGCCGAGTGGGGCGGTCTACAAGATCGCGTTGGTATTCGACGAGCCGTTCTGGCGCGCCGACGGTTTGTCGGGGCAGTCCTTCGGTCCGGGGTCGCCGGCGAACCTGACGATCGACTCGTGCACCGACACCGGGACCCCGGGCGTGCTGACGGTCATCACCGAAGGGCCGGAGGCGCGCCGGCTGACCAGCCTCAGCGACGCCGAGCGCCGCAGTGCCGTGCTCACCGCCGTTGCGGAAAGGTTTGGCAACAAGGCGCTTTCGCCGGTCGACTACGTCGAGCAGAACTGGACCGTCGAGCGGTATTCCGGCGGCGGGATGATCGCCCACGCCCCGCCGGGCGTACTGACCGAGTTCGGCCCGGCGCTCCGCGAGCCGTGCGGGCGCATCCACTGGGCTGGCACCGAGACCTCGGCGGTGATGTACGGGTTCATCGACGGGGCCGTGCGCTCCGGCGAGCGGGCGGCAGCGGAGGTCATCGAGCGCGAAGCGATGGCGATGGCCTGAACGGACGCTCGTCGGACGGACCCGGCCTACGATCTATCAGCGTGCGTCGGATATCAGGACGGCTACATCGCGATGCAGATTCCCCAGGCCGACATCGAGGGTCGCCAATTGCGCGCCACGACTTCTCGCGAGTTGAGCCAGGTAGGCGTCCGTCACTTGACGGTGGCCGATTATGCCCGTGGCGTCGACCTCCCCGTAGGAGACGGTATCTGGCCAGAACTCATGGCGGTCCGCTGCCGCCAGTGCCCTGATGACATCGCGCGCGGACGCCGCCGACTGACCAGCGCGGACCAGAAATCTCATCAGGCTGCCTTCGGTGACCGGACAGGTCGCGAAGGGCGTCTTTGATCCGGCCAGCCAGTCGGCGCACACGTCGTGGTGGACATGGTCGGAGACGACGAGCGCCACGAGCACGTTCGCATCGAGCAGCGTCGTCACTCCTCGTCCTCCAACGAGCGCACGTCTTCGGACGTCACCACCGTTCCCACGCTGACAACCGGCAGACCCGTCCGGGGGTCCATGCGGATCGATGCCGCGCCGTGCGTTGCCAGACCCCGCCTCATCAGATCTGCGACTGCCTGACTGAAGGTCCGACCGGTGTCGCGGGCGATCGCCATTGCCTGTTTATGCAGCTCATCAGGGAGATCGACGGTCGTACGCATGCCGCAGTTTAGCATCACTGCATCATGATGCAGCGATGCCGCTTCGTGTTCAGGCCGACCGCGCATGAGGTTCCCTCCGGTGTGAGCAGGCAGCCAGGGCCTTGGGCATCGAGAAATTGGGAGCTGTGGATAGCCTTCGCGTCTGTCGACGATCCGCGGGTACTGTGCGACCCGTGAGCGGGGATCTGATCCTCACCGACGAGTTCCGCAAGGCGTTGGCGCTCCTGGCCGGAGGCCGGCATCTGTTCCTGACGGGTAAGGCGGGGACCGGTAAGTCGACGTTGATCCGTCAGTTCATGGCGGAGACCGGCCGCAACGTGGTGGTGGTCGCGCCGACCGGGATTGCGGCGCTCAATGTCGACGGTTACACCATCCACCGATTGTTTGGGTTCCGCACGACGACGACGCTGGCCGACGTCATCGGCGGCGACTATCGGCCCGGCCGGTTCGCCAAGACGCTGGCATCGCTGCAGACGCTGATCATCGACGAGGCGTCGATGGTTCGCGCCGACGTCTTCGACATGGTGGCCACGGCGCTCGAGCGGTTCGGGCCCGTGCCGGGAGAACCGTTCGGCGGGGTGCAGATCGTCCTCGTCGGCGACCTGTATCAGCTGCCGCCGGTCGTTGGCGACGGCGAAGAGAGCTACTTCTCGACGGTCTACGAAACCCCGTACTTCTTCTCCGCACGCAAGTTCGCCCGCAAGGAGTTCCACACCGTCTCGTTGACCACGGTGTTTCGCCAGCTCGGCGATAACCGAATGACCGCCATACTCAACGAGATTCGTGAGGGCGTTCTGCTCGGGCACGCCCAGGAGCAGCTCAATGACCGAGCCGACAAGGACTTCGTACCGCCCGACGACGAGTTCTGGCTCACGTTGGCTCCCACCAATCGGCTGGTGACGGCGCGCAACCGTCAGCACCTGGAGCGCCTCCCCGGCGACGAGATGATGCACCACGCTCGGGAATCCGGCGACCTATCGCTGTTCGACAAACCGATCGAGGACGAGCTGCGATTCAAGGTCGGCGCCCAGGTGATGATGCTCAACAACGATCAGGGCGACCGCTGGGTCAACGGTTCGATCGGGCGGGTGGTGGGTGTGGGTTATGACCGCTACGGCGTCGTCGTGGAGGTCGAGTTCGCCGACGGCTCGTGCGCGGAGGTCACGCCGTTCACCTGGGAGGCGACGCGCCCGGTGGTCGACGGCGGCGCGCTGCGGCGAGAGGTGATCGGGACGTTCACCCAGCTGCCGTTCAAGCTTGCGTGGGCGATCACGATTCACAAAAGTCAAGGGCAGACGTTGGAGCGGGTGGTTGTGGACCTGACCGGCGGCATGTTCTCCACCGGACAGTTGTATGTCGCGTTGAGCCGCTGTACGTCGTTGGCCGGCCTGGTGCTCAAACGCCCTGTGCTGCCGAAAGATCTGAAGACGGACCGGCGGATTGCGCGCTTCCTGCGTACGTCGGTCAGCGGTGCCACGGCACGCACGTACTGCGCTATCGGATTGCTGACCGTCGGCGACGAAGGTCGCATGTCGCGTCCGCGGCCGGTGGAGCTGGCGGTGGCGTTCGACGACGGCACCGCGGTCTCGACGCTGGTCAACCCGCAGCGCGATCTGGCCGACGCGCGAAACGCCTACGGCATCAGTGTTTCCGATGTTCTACTGGCGCCGACCCTGCGCGAAGCCTGGGCGGTGATCGCGCCGATGCTGGCGGGGTGTACACCGGTCGGACCAAGCGTGGACGAGACGCTGGGGCTCATCGACTTCGAGCTCAAACGCCTGGGTCACGTCACGCCCATGCCGCTGGGCGTCGAATTGCGCGGAGCCCGCATATCGGGACGGACGGCTTTAGAGCAGGCTAGCTCGGCGTTGAAGGCCAATGCGTCGGCGGACGTCCAAGCCGGCTCGACAGCGTTCGAGGAATCCGAACCGGGAGAATTGGTTTCGGGTCTACTGGTCAGCCGCGACCCGGACGTGCCGACCCCGAAGGCCGAGCATCTGCCGGGCTTGTCCGCACTGTTACGGATCAGCCGTGACGTGGGAGCGGTGCTGCTGGGTGCGACGGTGCAGCGAGACCTCGACTCATCATGGGACGCGGCGGCACGGTCGGTGGTGGCCGATCAGCTGCGCGTGGCTGCTTCCCGCACGCCGCTTCCCGAGGAGGTGATCGCACGGCTGCGTGCGGTATCGGCGCTGCTGGGAGTCGACGTGGTGAGCGACGCGGAGTTGGTGGGCCGCCATGACATCGAAGAAGCGCTCGTGCCGGGCGCGCGGATCTGTTTCACCGGAACGACTTTGGACCTCACCGGCCGGGTGGTAGAGCGTGACGAGATCGAGCGGATGGCCGCGAGGGCCGGTCTGACGCCGGTGCGGTCGGTGACCAAGACGCGGTGCGAGGTGCTGGTGACGGCCGAGGCCGGCACGCAGTCGGGCAAGGCGCGTAAAGCGCAGGAGTACGGCAAGGCGGTGTTCACCGCCGAGGAGTTCTTCGCGTGGTTGGCCGGTCGTTGATTTCGAGTTTCAGGCGCACCATGTCCGCAACCGCGTCGCGATCTCGTGTACATCGTCGATCACACCGGAAGCGATGGCGCGGGGCATGATGGTGTCAGCCCCGGGAAGTAACGTCGGCTCATGGTGAACGTGAAGACGCGCGTCGCCCGGGCGGCAGATGCGGTGCTGGCCGAGCGCGGCGCAGTCCGCCCGGTTGATGTCCTCGTGGGTCTAGGCTGGCTCGCGCAACCCAACATCGAGCGGTGGGTTCGGGGCCGTGTTCCGTCGCTCGACCGATCTGTCCAAGTCAGCCAGGGCAAGGTCATCGAAGCCGCGGAAGCGTTGCGGCAGTGGGCCGAAGAGCGTGGCCTCGAACGACGTGAGGGCCACTACGGCGACCTGATGTTCACGGCCGAGGGTGAACCCGACATCGAAGATTTGTACCGCACACATTGGGCGACACCGGGCCATGTCGAGCCGGAGCCCCCGCAGCTGCGCCGTTTCCGGGACATCAGTGTGATCTCGGCCGACCACGCATGGGAGTGCACATCGTGTGGCGAAGGCGGCGACTTCTTCCTCAAGGGCAGCAAGGGTGCGCTGTGCCTGGACTGTGCGGACCTCGGCCACCTCGAGTTCCTGCCTTCGGGCGATGCCGCGCTGTCCCGCCGCGCGAAGAAGGCCAGTCGGCTCTCCGCCGTCGTCGTGCGGTGGAATCGACGCCGATATCGCTATGAGCGACAGGGCATTCTGGCTGAGCCGGCGGCGATCGAACAGGCCGCGCGCGAGTGCCTGTCGGACGCCGACATCCGTGCTCGTCGTAAGGATCGCGACCGGCTTCGTCGCGCCGATGAAGACGTGCGCTTTCAAGGCGAGTTCGCCGCCGCCATCCGCAAGCAGTTTCCCGGGTGTCCTCCCGACCGTGCGGAGGCGATCGCCCTGCACGCCGCGGCCCGCGGCAGCCGCAGGGTAGGGAGAAGCGCCGCAGCGCGGAATCTGGATCCCGACGCCGTCCGCCTCGCGGTCGTCGCGTCCGTCCGCCACCTCGATACCGACTATGACGACCTGCTGATGGCGGGTGTCGATCGCGAGTCGGCGCGTGCCGAAGTGTTCGACCGCGTCGAGGCCGTCCTCAACGCATGGCGTGACGGTGTCACCATGCTCGACAGATAGCGGACCGCTATACCGATTCGTCCTGCCGGTGCAAGTGCCGCCACAGTCGCGCCCCTCCGGAGATCGCGACCAGTACACCGATGCCACCGATCACGATGCCGGTGAACAACGACAGGAACATCGGATCTACCGACTCCCCAACCATCCCCGCACCGAACATCCCGCCAACAAGGAAACCGAACAGCGGCGCCAGCACCGCGACCGCCGTGCCCAGCAAGGTCCGCCAAAGACCCGGAGGGGTCGGCTCGAGGACGACGGGGCGACCGTCGTCGGCGACACCGCCGGGCTCACCGACCGCAGCCGGGTCGGATACGCTGTCACTCATCGGATTTCACCCTCCTGATGTGGGGAACCGTGTCGCTGGGACCGCTGGCCGGATTGGACCGCGAGCCTTCGAGGAACGGGCGCACGATGTCCATCGGGATCGGGAAGACGACGGTGGAGTTCTGGTCGGCGCCGAGTTCGAGCAACGTTTGCAGATAGCGCAGCTGCAGCGAGGCCGGGCTCTCGCTGAGGGTGATCGCGGCATCGCGCAGTTCCGCCGACGCCTGCAACTCGCCGTGTGCGCTGATCACCTTGGCGCGGCGCTCCCGCTCCGCCTCGGCCTCGCGCGCCATGGCCCGCTGCATCATCTCGGGGATCTCGACGTCCTTGATCTCGACGACCTCGACCCTGATCCCCCACGGCTCGGTCTGCGTCGCGATCGAGGCAGCGAGGTCCTCGTTGAGGTCGGCGCGGTGCGCGAGCAGTGTGTCGAGGTCCGCACGCCCGACCACCGAGCGCAGTGTCGTCTGCGCGATCTGTGACGTGGCGACCGCGAAATTCTCAACGGCCATCACCGATTTCGTCGGATCCGTGACCCGGAACAGCACGACGGCGTTGACGCGGGCGGTCACATTGTCGCGGGTGATCACCTCCTGCGGCGGAATGGTCAGCGTCACTGTCCGCAGATCGACCCGCACGAGCTTGTCGATGCCGGGCAACACGACCACGATGCCGGGACCGAGCGGTCCGCGCAGCCGCCCGAGCCGAAACGCGACACCGCGTTCGTACTCCTTGACGATGCGGATCGACGCGACCGCCAGCCCGACCAGCACGATCGCGAAGAAGATGACAACCACCGACCACGCGTTCATCAGCGCACCTCCCGCGGCTCACTGCGCCGGTCGGATGCGTACGAGCTGCGACGACGAATCTCCGCTTCGGCCAGCCGCTTTCGTTCCTCGAGATTCTCGTCGAGACTGTGGAACACGACTCCGTCCGGCACAGCACGGGTGCGGCGCAGGTGCGACCACAGCGGCAACGTCAACACACCGGCGGCGGCGGCGGACCCCAGTAGCAGCAGCGCCTCCGGCGCGGTATCGGCCGTCAACGCCGTCGCGAGCGGCAGAATGAGCGCGATGACACCGACGGCGCACGCGATTCCGCGGTGGAACCGCGCCGCCTCCGACGCCGGCCAACTGTCGATCGCCCGGCTCACCTCGCGCCCGTCGTGCGACGACGTGCACGTGTGCTTGACCGGGCAGGCGTTGCACACCGTCGGGGTGCCCCGGTAGCGCATCACCCGGTTGTCGGGATCAAACGAGGTGGGCCACAACCACTGATCCTGCGGACACCGCCACGCGTCGTGGTCCTCGTGGTAGACGAACCCACCCGTCCGGTATCCCTCGACCTTGGCCGCCGCGCGCCGCGCAAACGTATCGATGCCGTAGGCGACGAGCACCAGCGCGGCGGCGTATCCGATCGTCAGCCACGCGTCGATCCCGATGCCGGCGATCACGGTCCGTCACCGCCCTCATCGGGAGCCACCCGGCGGTCGGAGGCGTAGCGGCTACGGCCCGGAACCGCCAACCCGGTCCGGTCCTCCTCCGCATGGGCGTGCTCTTCGACGAACAACGTCTCGGCGGGCAGTGTGTGCGTCGTCGCCTTGATCCCGTAACGCACGCCCAGCCAGGCGATCCAGAGGAACGGCAACACGCCGCCGAGGATGAACAGGAAGTCCCCTGGCATGCGCAACCACTCCAGGACCACGTTGCCCGACTGGGTGATGTAGCCCAAAGTCCTTGCTTCGTAATAGCCGTCGTTCACCGAGTGCCACAGCTGCAGGACGCCGAGCGGCAGCAGCGTGGCGAACACCATCCACGCCAACCCGATGTTCAGCGACCAGAACGACAGCTTGGCCAGCTTGTCCGGCCAGCGTTGCGGCGGGATGATGTAGCGCAGCGCGAACAGCGCCAACCCGACGGCGAGCATGCCGTAGACGCCCATCATCGCGCCGTGCGCGTGGTTCGCGGTCAGCGCGGTGCCGATCTGGTAGTAGGACACGATCGGCAGGTTGATCAAGAAGCCGAAAATGCCTGCGCCGACGAAGTTCCAGAAGCCGACCGCGACCAGGAACATCACCGCCCACCGGTGCGGGAACGGCGCGCTGCTGCGCGACTGCTGCCGCGAACCCAACTGCAGGAACGTCCACGCCTCGACGGTCAGGAACGTCAGCGGGATCACCTCCAGCGCGGAGAAGAACGCGCCGAGGGCCATGTGCTCCACCGGTGTTCCGGAGAAGTACAGGTGGTGCATCGTCCCGATCACGCCGCCCACCGAGTAGAGGATGACGTCGAGGAAGATCAGCTGGATGGCGATCTTGCGTCGCACGACGCCCAGCATCACGAAGATGTAGGCGACCATGACCGTGGTGAACAGTTCGAGGAAGTCCTCGACCCACAGGTGCACCACCCAGAACCGCCAGAACTCGGCGACGGTCAGATGCGTCTCCGTGCCGGCGAGCATGCCGACCGCGTAGAACGCGGGGATGGCCAAGCCTGCGTAGAAGAACAGCCACGGCATGTTCAGCTTGCTCTCGGTTTTCAGCCGCGACCGGATCGCGCGGAAGATGATCGCCATCCACAGGAACAGGCCGACGACGAGCAGGATCTGCCAGAACCGCGGCAGGTCAAGGTATTCCCACTGCTGGTCGAAGAAGATCGAGCCCTTCGCCCAGTCCACACCGAAGGTGCTCAGCGCGGTGCCGGTCAGGGTGCCGGCGACGACGACGAACAACGCGCCGAGCAGCCCGTAGGTCAGCCACGACTGCCGGCGTGGTTCACGGCCGGAGATGATCGGCGCCAGGAAGATGCCCGCGGCGAGGAACGACGCGGCCGTCCACAGCAGCGACAGTTGCACATGCCAGGTTCGCGCCAGGTTGAACGGCAGGATCTGGGCGAGATCGAAGCCGAAGAAGTTGCTCAGTTCCGCGCGGTAATGCTCGATCGCACCGCCCAGTATCGCCTGGGCGAGGAAGAGCACCGCGACGACAAGGAAGAACCATGCGGTCGCCTTCTGCGACGGCGTGATCGCCACCTCGCCCGGCTGACGGAATGCGAGTGACGGCGTTTCGGTTGCGTGCCAACCGATCTTGCGACTCCACCGGCCGTAGAGCGCGAACAGCGCACCGAGCCCGGCCAACAGCGCGATCAGGGACATCGCCGACCAGACCAGGATGTCGGCCGTGGGTGTGTTGTCAACTCGCTTTTCGGGGGGCCAGTTGTTGGTGTAGGAGTAGGAGTGACCCGCGCGCTCGGCCGCGCTGGCCCATGCGGTCCAGCTGAAGAAGGCCGTGAGGTCACCGATTTCCTGCGGATCCGTGATGACCTGCGGAATCAATCCGTGCTCGGTCGAGTCGGTGCCGAAATAGTCGGCGTAGTAGGCGCGGATCTTCTCGAACGCGCTCACCTGCTCGGCGGTGAACTGCAGTGTGCCGGTTTCCTCGTCGTAGCGGTTGGTCCGCATCATCTCGACGACGGCCGCCGTCGGGTCCTGTGCACCGGAGTCGCGCAGTTGCTGGCCGACGTGGTCGGCGGAGAGCCGCAGGTATTCGGCGGTGTAATCGGGACCGAGGTAGCCGCCATGACCCATCACCGAGCCGTACTGCTGCAGTCCGCGGCGCAGGAAGATCTGCTGACCGGCGGTGATCTGCTGCTCGGTGAAGAGTGTCTGGCCGTCCGGGCCGACGACGCGCTGTGGCAGCGGCATCGAGTCCGAGTAGGTTCTGGCCGCCAGCATTCCCATGATCAGGAAGCCGAAGACCATGACCAGCGCGACGCCCTGGACCCAGCCTTTCGAGATGGCGAGTTCGGCCTTGCTCGGCGCGGGCTCCAAGAACTGCTCTGTCATTGCCACACCCCCGGGGAGACGGATCCACATTGGCAGCGTCGTGGCCAACGTAACGAAATGCGTCGCGAGATTGGTGAAGGTTTCGAAACTTCGCGTCGGTGTGCGCAATTAAGTAAAGGCTCGCCGAAGTCCGCGTGACACAGCGGTGCAGGTCGGCGCAACGCCGGGCGTAGGGTGCGACTGTGCACGTCGACGTGATGACAACCCCGCAACCGCTGCTCGAAATCGGCGATCTGGCCCGACGGACGCAGGATGCAGGATTCTCCGGATTGCTGTTCACTGAGACCGGGCGCACGCCGTATATGAACGCCGCAGTGGCGGCGGAGGCGGCGCCGGGGTTGGAGCTGTCGACGGGGGTCGCAGTGGCGTTTCCGCGCAGCCCGTTCGTGACGGCGGCGACGGCGTGGGAGTTGCAGGAGGCGTCGGGCGGACGGTTTCGCCTGGGGTTGGGCACGCAGGTGCGCACTCATGTGGTGCGGCGGTACGGCATGGAGTTCGAGCGCCCGGGTCCGCGGTTGCGCGATTACGTGCTGGCGGTGAAGGCGTGCTTCCACGCGTTCCGGACGGGCAAGCTGGAGCACCGGGGCGACTTCTACAGCCTGGACTTCATCACGCCGCAGTGGAGTGCGGGGCCGATCGATGCGCCGGACCCGAAGGTCGATGTGGCGGCGGTGAACCCGTGGATGCTGAGGATGGCCGGTGAGGTCGCCGACGGGATTCACGTGCACCCGCTCGGCGAACCGGGGTACATCGAAAGGCATGTGATGCCGAATCTAGCCGAGGGAGCGGAGAAGTCGGGCTGCTCGGTCGACGACATCGCGGTGATCGTGCCGGTGATGACGATCGTCGGTGACACCGACGAGGAGCGCCATCGAGAGAAGGAGCTGGTGCGCACGAGCATGAGCTTCTACGGCAGCACACCGAACTATGCCTTCATCTGGGACGAGGCGGGATTCGAGGGCACGACGGCGCGGATCCGGGAGAAGCAGAAGGGCGGCGATTACAAGGGCATGGCCGAGCAGATCACCGACGACCACATCGCGAGGTTCGCGACGGAGTCGACGTGGGATGGCTTGGCGGACGCGCTGTTCGAGAAGTACGGCCCGGTGGCCTCACGCGTGGTGTTGTACAACGCGCTGGCGGATCCGGAGCGGTTCGAACGTTACGGCGAGGTGGCGCAGCAGATTTCGCAGCGCTGATTCACCACAGCACCGCGATTCCTGCGGCGGCGAAGGACAGGACGCCGATCGTCCAGAACATCACGCGCGGTATCGGATTGCCGGTGCGTTTCTGACGGGCGCTGCCCATGCCGAGGAGTCCACCGAGGATCACGAGGATGACGAGCTTGATGCCGATCTTCGGATAGTTGAGCTCGATGCCGGCGGGCCACGGCGCGGCGAGGGCGAGGCCGGTGAGAAGTGAGAGCAGAAGGCCGTAGTCCATGGCGCGGGTGGTGCGGAAGCGCCGGGCCAGGGCTTCGGCGGCCCAGCCGCCGAACGTGATCGCGAAGCCGACGATGTGCAGCAGTACAACTACGTTGCGTAGTAGCTCCATGGGGAGAGCTTAGCGCGTGGCAGGAGAGTCCTGAACAAAAATTTGCTGCGTTGGGGTCCGCCCGGGCGGTGTTAGTGTTCGGCTAACGATACAAAGGGGGCTTAGTGTCTGACTCGAACGACCCGCTGAAGGTCGATCCGACCGAGCTGCGGATGGCCGCAAACCGGCTCGACGACCAGGCGAGCGGGTTTCGGTCAGCGCATCAATCCGCGCATTCACGGGCGGGAAGTGCGGCACTCGGATCGGGGTCCGCTGCTGCCGCGTTGCCGAAGATGTTGGCTGCTTGGGAGGCCGACGGGGCACGGTTCGCCAAGGACTTCGCCAAGCACGCGCGGGGACACCGCGAGGCGGCGGACAGTTATGTGCGCACCGACGCCGGTGGCGCTGAGGCGGTAGAGGACGCCGGCTCTGCGATGTGAGGTACGGGCATGACGCTGAACCTCGGGGAGCTCAAGGAGTGGCCTCCCGAGATCGCCGATCTAGCCAAGGCAGCACAACAGGCCGCCGACAATCACACCGGCTCGGCTGAGTTCTACCGTTCGCTGATCACAGTGTCGACCTGGGAGGGCCAGGGCGCGCAGGCGGCCAAATCGGCGATGGCGGCGACAGCGGCCGACCACGAAGCGGTGGCCGACCATCTCGGTGTGGCGGTGAGCAGGATGCAACGCGTCCAGCACGACGCCGAGGCGCTCGCGGAGACGATCAAGCGCATCCTCGACGATGCGGCGGCGCAACCGGCGGTGGGCATCGACGAGTCCACCAATCAGGTGATTCCGCCAGATACGAGTCATATGACGGAGGAGTACGCCGCGCAGGTGGCGGCTAAGGTCGCCGACCTCCGAGGGCGCATCGCCGACGCACTCGCCGACGGTGAACGAATCGACACCGAACTGGCCGGTGCGATCACCACGGCCAGCGGTGAACGAGTGGTGAAAACGGCTGGCTCGCTGGAGGAAATGCTGCTGCCGTCGGCTGGCGAGCCGCAGGACGGAACGAAGCCCGAAGACGCATCTCCGACACCGCGCAATCTCGATGAAGCACTGGATCGGATTGCCGAGCCCGGTCAACCGGCGGCGCCGGTGCCGTTGGACCCGGTGAAGGTCGAGGAGTTCAAGGCGCTCGCGCGCGAGACGATGCTGCGCGACGGGGTCCCGCCTGAGCAGATCGAGCAGCGGCTCGACGCGATGGTCGCCGCAGCGCAGAAACCACTACCCGTCGGCAAGACGCCCGAAGCCAAACCGATGCCCAAACCGAGCTTCGAAGACGGTTTCGCCGACGGTTGGTTCGGCACCGAAGAGAGCATCAAGGACCTCATCGGGGCGAACGGGTGGGACGACCTGAAAGAGTCGTGGACCGACTTGGCCAAGGGCACCTGGCAACGGGTGACGCACCCCATCGACTCGATGAAGGAGGACCTCGAGCACCTGACGAAATACCCCGGGCACTACCTGGGCGAGGTCGCTGGCAGTACTGCTTTGACCGCACCAGGCGCGGTGTTCGGCGGCGGCGAAGCCGCTCTCGCGGCCCGCGCTGCCATACCCGACGATGTCATCGACATGCCAAGTCACACACACGGAGTCGAGCACCCGACTCCGCTCGCCGAGGTGCCGAGTCACCCCGGCACGCACGCACCAATCAATTCGCCGCCACCTCCGCTGCCGCCAGATTCACCGTTGTTTGACGGCTACGATCCGATCCCCCCAGGGCCGCACTTCACCAATCCTGATGGTGGATTGATCTACCCTGACGACAGCTTGGACAGTAAGCCCTATGCCATTCCCGGCACGATTATCGATAACGCTGAATTGTCGAAAGGCACCGTCCTCGACCGGTTCGGCCATCCCGGCGGGACTTACCTCTCGCCGGAGGGCGTGCCGTTCGCTGAGCGCGCACTCCCGCCCGATAGCGCCTTCAAGCCCTACTATCAGTACGTCGTCGATGACCCGTCGAAACTCCCGCCAGGATGGCGCATCGAACAATCACAGGCAGCGCCGTGGTTCAACCAACCAGGCGGCGGGACGCAATATCGGATCGTCGCACCACCGGGCATGGATCCTTCTGTTGAGGCTCTACGTCGAGCGGGCTACCTAAAGAGATTGGGTGAATAACGTGCCAGACTTCTCACGCCTATCACGTCGTTGGATTGATTGGTCGAACCTGATGCGAATGGCGGACGTCGCGGTGTCGCCAACCGAGGACAACACTGAAATCGGTTTCGTTTCAACCGACCAACGTTTCTATCTCCGAGAGGAAGACGGCTGGTGGACAGTCGACGTGGTGAACGATCGCGGCGCGCGGTATAACGACATCGCTAGATTCTCCACGTTCGGACTCGCCGAAAAGTTTCTCATCTGGCGATGGGGTTCCACGTTGCGCGATGTACTCGGCGTGAAGATGTTCGACCCAGAGTTATATGCGTTGGGCCGTAACGCGGACGTTGTTGTGCTGCCTGCGGATAAGGAGTGGTATTTCGAGCTCCAATCCGGCGAAGGCCAAGCTCGTCTTGCCGAGCCAGACGCGACAATCTTCAGTCACTTGATGACGAAATCCGTCGATGAGATTGAGCAATTGGTGAGGGAAGGCCTTGGGTAACGGGTCCTTAAGCGCGGCTATCAAACGACTTTGGCGCAATCCACAAATGGTAGACTTCTCGCGGTTGTCTGAGGGCTGGATCGAATGGACAAGCTTGGCTCGAATGACGCGAGTCTCGATCGCCTCAGAGTGCGGCGACTGCGACATCGCCTTCTTGTCCGACGATCAATCCTTCCACCTGCGGCACGTTCGTGAGTGGTGGTCGATTGACGACGTCGACGACCGCGGGCACCGCTACAACTCAACGGCCAACTTCTCCACGTATGAGCTCGCGGAAAAATACCTCATCTGGAAGTGGGCGTCGGTTTCTCGAAGCGCTGTCGGTGCAAAGCAACTCGGAGCCTACCTTCACTCCCTCGGACCAGCACCGGGCGTAGAGATTGTTCAGACAGACCGCGAACACGTTGTCGAGCTTCGGGGGCGGACCGGCCGGGCTATCCTCCCGATGTCACAGGCAACGGTTTTCAGTCATGTCATGCCGAAGTCAGCTGATGAGATTGAGCGGATGGTTAGACAAGGAATCAAGTAGCTCTCCTGCAGGCCATTTCGTCTCGTTGCTACCGGCGCTAAAACCGACTCCGTTCCCCGACTTCGCCGCTAGTGCTGATTCACTCACGAGGGCAAATGGCCAGCGGCCCGGAGGGCGGCATTCGCCTCCTGCCTCAGCGATCCTTCACCCGCGCCACGTACGCGCGCAGCGCGCGTCGCTACTAGGGGATTGTCGGGACGATATAAGCTGCGCTGCAAGAGCAAGACCGTCCCATCGCGTGAATTCGCGAACGCTCGCTATATGCAGGGTCTGGGGGTTGACCATGGGGTGTTCGAACGTGATTCGCCGGGGTTAGGTTCGAACTGCTAGTCCGTCGATTGAGTGCGATCTCGGACGAGGATTTATGACAGCGACGACAGAAACCTAGCGGGTATGGAGCGGGTGCTGTAAAGATCGAGTGGGGCGTTGAGAAGTCGGCAAGCGAAGGTGCTTGGCTGCAGGAGGGGCTCGTGAACCTGTTCAAAAAGAAGGCGAAGAACCAGCAGGCGCCCGCGGTGACTTCATCCGCCGACGGGACGGTCTACTATTCCACCCCGTTCGGCGACACAAACGACGGCGAGCAGAGGCTGTTCTTACTGGCACGCGACGGCGTTCGGTACATGCCTGTCTTCCGTAGCGTGGATTCGATGAAAGAGTTCTACGGTCGGATGAACCGCGCCGCGTACATGGTCCTCGAGGGCGACGTAAAGACCGTGATGAATTCCAATCGCTCGATTGAGCTGCTGAGGGACGTGGGTGTTGTAATCGAACCTCTGAGCGCCAGCCTGGTCGTGATCAAGCCCCAAGAGTGACGGACGTTGAACCGAACACTTCGCCGTGGAGACGTAAACCGCCGGCACCAGTGTCACACGGTTGCGAAACCGACGCGCACGACTGAGTCAGACGGTGAAGCCGCCGTCGACGTTCAGGTTCGCACCCGTGATGAATCCCGACTCGGGACCGGCCAGGAACGCGACTAATGAAGCGACGTCGGTGGTGTGTCCGTAACGTCCCTGCGTCGTAACGGCTTTCAGACTCTCGGCGAAATCGCCGTGATCAGGGTTTGCGTCGGTGTTGATCGGCCCCGGTGACGGCGCTCATCGAAAATCTCCGGCTGTGCTCGCCGAAATTCCTCACCTGTGAGCAGCGGTCAGTGTAGTTGTTGGCGAGTGCCGGTGGTGGTTCGGCGCAGGGTTTCCGCGGCGGCTTGGTGGTCACGGAGGCGGTAGGACTCGCCGTCGAGGTTGATCACGACGGAGCGGTGCAGCAGGCGGTCGAGCATGGCGGCTGCGACGGTGGTGTCGCCGAGGATTTCACCCCAGGCTCCCACCCCGCGGTTGGTGGTGATCACGATCGAGGTTTTCAAATACCGTTGGGAGACAACCTGAAACAACGCTGACGCGGCTTCGGCGGGCAGCGGTAAGTACCCCAGTTCGTCGATCACCAGCAGCGTGGGGCCCGCGTAGAAGCGCATGGTGGTGGCCCAGCGCCCTTCGATGGCTGCGCGGTGGCATCGGGCTGCCAGGTCGGCGGCGGTGGTGAAGTACGTCCGGTAGCCGGCGTGCGCTGCGGCCCTGGCGAGTCCGACACTGAGGTGGGTTTTGCCGGTGCCGGGCGGCCCGATGAGCAGGATGTTGGTCGCTGATTCGAGGTAGCGGCAGGTGCCCAGTTCGTCGATGAGCTTTCGGTCGATCCCGGCGGCGGCATCGACGTCGAAGTCGGCCAGGGTGGCCGGGGTGGGCAGGCAGGCGAACCGCAATCGACCGGCCAACCGTCGGGCGGTGCTGGCCTCGACTTCCACGGCCAGCAGCCGCTCCAACGCCACGGTCAGCGACAGGCCCTCAGCGGTGGCCTGGTCAAGGACGGCGGGTAGGGCTTCGGCGGCCGCGGCCAGTTTGAGTTCGGCCAGATGCGAGCGCAGCTGCTGATAGCGGCTCGCGGCCGCCGACGGCGACTTTTCGGTGGTGGTCTTGGGGGTGCGTAGGGTGGGGGTCACTGGATGGTCCTGTTCTGGGCGGCCCGCTCGTAAGCGGACAGGTCGATGACGGTGGAATTGGTTGACGGAGTTGATGTTTCAACCGCGGTGATGGATGGCTGCTTGAGTTGAAGCAGTTGCGCGGCAGCGGCTTTGGCGGCCGAGCCCGGTGGGATGCGTTCCTTGCGGCGGTGCGGACGTCCGGTGGCCGCGGTGGCCATCGCGGCGGTGTCCAGGGCGATGACATGCCCGCTGTCGCGCACCATCACCCCGAGCCCGTCAGCAGCCATCCGGTGCCGGGCGATCACGATCCCGCTCATGGTGGC
>NZ_LZSQ01000122.1 GCF_001665535.1 Mycobacterium sp. 852002-51961_SCH5331710 | reverse complement strand
GGCTAATCGTCGAGATGCTCGCGGCGACGCAGCTCATCGACCTTCTGGACGATGTCCTGCTGGGCCTCCGGCGACAGGCCGACGGTACGCGCGGCAATACGCCGGACACCCTCGTCGCGCATGCTGGCGAGCCAGGTCAGCTCCTTGTCGAGCTTCTCGTAGTACTCGTCGTCGGTGAAGTAGGCCGGCTTGATCCGGAAGAAGTTGGCAAGAGCCGCCATGGTCGTTGCCGACGGGTTTGTGCGGTTGCCGGAGCGCAGCTGCGAGAGGTACGGAGCGGACATGGTGACGCCCTCGGCCTTCAGTGCCGCGATCACCTCGGCGGAGGTGTGCGGGCCGCGTCCCGGCGGGTAGACCGTGTCAAACAGCCGGTTCAAGCGAGCGGCGAACGTCGTGCTCATCGATAGGACCTCCACATGCATTGGACGAGCGGTGTACAAGCGGCGTATTTGCTGATCATCGTAGCGAGTGTTGTGGCCACAACCAAGTGCAAACCCGGGAAAAGTTGTTCAGCTCCCTCGTCAGCGCTCGCTACGTTGCCGGCTTGGACATTCGAGGACGCTCGGAACGTGTGCCGACGGCTCTACCATACGGTGCGACGAAGCAAACTACTGCGACTCTGCCAAACTAATTTTGCCGGGCTGCCAGGTAGGGCGGCCGGTGTCAACCCCCTGAGCGCCGCCGGCAACATCGTTTGCATACATTCGGGCGGTTCACGGCGTTTGCCAAATAATTTACGCGTGATCGCGGGACGCCCGGGGCCGGATACGCAGGTGGTGTCAGGTCGGCCGGGTCGACGGCTCTTGTGCGGCGGCCTCCGCGGGCACCCTGCGCCGCCGGACGAGCCAGGTCACCAGCACGGCGACCGTTACGGAGGCGGTAACGCCGACGGCGACCCAACGCAGTCCTAACGCACCGTCGAGCAGCATCCACAGTCCGAACAGCAGGAACAGGACGCTGGCCAGACCGTGCAGGAACGCCTCGGGCAGTCGCTTGTGCATCAACCTGCCGGCCGCGATGGCGGCGCCGTCGGCCAGCACCATGCCCGCCGTAGCGCCGATCCACACACCGGCCCAGTTCCGGTCGCTGGCCAGCGCCACGGTGGCCAGCATCGTCTTGTCCCCGAGTTCGGCGAGGACGAACGACGAGACGATCGCGGGCACCACGTAGCGGGGCTCGGCGATGCGAATCTCTTCGTCATCTCCCTTCTCGCGCCACGTCCACACCGCGAACAACAGGAACGCGATGGCGGCGACGAACGCGATGGGGCGTTCGGGCAGCGTCATGCCGAGGAAGTGCCCGATGGCCACCGACAGGCCGTGCACGAGCATTGCGGCGATGGCTACACCCGAGAGCACCACCCACCATCGGTGCCGCAGCGAGTAGGTCATGGTGATCAGCTGCGATTTGTCGCCGAGTTCGGCGACGAACACGACGGCGAGACTGACCAGGATGGCGGCGAGCATTCGGACGACCCTTTCGACGCGTCGCCGACGATGCGGGAGTCCCCGCCCGCCGGCTTCGGTCGAAGGTCTCGCCCACCACACGCGGTGTGGTTCGTCGGCCGGGCTTGCGCCAGTATGTCGACACGACGATTGGGGGCTACTCCCCTTCGCTTACTGAACCGACCTTAGCCGCGGTCATGCGGATGCGCCAGCGCCACAGTGTTTTCGGGCAGCCGAATTCGCCGTTCAGGGATCCGAATCGAATGCTTCGAAAGCCCTTATGCCGCAAGCAGCATCGCGAGGATCGCGGTGTCCGGATGGCTGATCGGGTCGACACCGACGCGGCTCACCATCGAGGTCACCGTTCCGTCCGCTTCGGCTTCCACCCACGCGGCGCGGTGCTCGAGGCCGAGGTGTGGGAGCCCGGGCAGCAGTACGCAGCCGGACGCCGCGCCGTTGCACTCGGGCAGCGACGGCGTGGTTTCCGAAGGGGGATGCAGCATCAGCAGGGCCGGCGGCTGGTGCTCGGCGAAATAACCTGGCGGCACTGCTGATTCGCCCACCACGGTGCCCTCGGCGACGACCAGGCCGACGGTGTTCGGTTCGGGCTCGTCGGGCAGCTCTTCGCGGGCGCCGAATATCGTTGTCGTGGACAGCAATCCGGGGAGCGACGCGACGCGGACGGCGACCATGAGCAGCTGCGCCCATTCCTTGGTCGAGTCCGGCCATCGGCCCGAGATCACGAAACCCTTGAGTGAACCGCGTGAATGAAAGGGGGCGACTTCGATCGCCTTACCCGACTCCCTCTCCATATCGCCTCCGCGCCATCGGTGTTCGGACGCCGGCCCCAGCCGACTGATGGCCCGACACGTCAGTGGGTCGATTTGCTCAGCATGCGGCAGAACTCGGCTGGCACGCAAGAGGACACGACTGCTAACGGCCGGAATCGTTTCGGGCAGTCCACAGCACGCGATACGACCCGGCGGCCGAGATCCAGCCGAAATCATGCGAGTCGGCGGCGCCGGGCGCGCCCGGATTGTCCGAGCGGGCTTCAAAGATCACGTCGCGGCCCGCGCCGTACACATCACCGACCCGCTTGACGAGCCACCGCCTCGATTGACGCGGATCCCGGAACACCCTTAGCTGGCCCCGCCGAATGCGGCCGCCCCGCATGGCCAAAAGCCCGTCGCCGGGTGCAACCGTCGGACGCATCGAGTCGTCCACCACTCGGAACAGCCGCAGCGGCCAGCGTCGCGGTGTCTGGTTGCGGCGCACACTCAAAGGGTAAGTTAGGACTCATGCTGCATCGATTGTTCAACAACGCAACCCCCGCCCATGCCCATTGCGATCTGTACTGCGGCGTCTATGACCCCGCGCAGGCCAAAATCGAGGCGCTCTCGTGCTTGAAGACGATCCAGAAGTATCACGACTCAGACGATGAGCACTTCCGCGCGCGCGCCATCATCATCAAGGAGCGCCAGGCCGAAGAGGTCAAGCATCACCTGATGGTGTTGTGGGCCGACTTCTTCACCAAGGATCACTTCGAGCAGTTCCCCAACCTGCACCAGCTGTTCTGGGACGGCGTGCACGGCGCGGGCGACGTCAAGAAGTCGCTCGACGTCGCCGTCGCCGAGAAGCTGCTCAAGACGATCGACGAGATCGCCGACATCTTCTGGCAGACCGACAAGGGCAAGCAGATGGGTGTCTATCCGCCCGCCTGACACACCTGCCGACACCGAAGAGCCGCCGAGTCACTGACCGGCGGCTCTTTCGTATCCGAGATTCGAGGCGGGCTTTCGTCAGTACAGGACGATGAGCGCGAGCACGACCAGGAGCACCAGCGCGATCACGCCGGCGCGCAGGAACGCCATCAATTGGGTGCGGGTGTAGGCGGTCGACGTCGACGACTGCCATTCCGTGGGTGGCATGGCCGAACCCGGACCCATCGAAGACGTCATGAACCCCTCCTGACCTGCATTTTTGAAGTCTTCCCCCGGTGAGATCGATCACAGCTTGCCAGCTGTGACGCCGATCATAACCCCTGATGTGTCGCCGGGAAAATCGGCTCACACGTGTCGCCGTCGGCGCCGCGCGGCCCCGCTTTGCGGTTAGTTCGGCTAGGGATTTCGCTCGTCAGTCGAGAATCTGTTGATGGGACCGTCGGATAACCGACGGCTTATCCACAGTTTTCCTCAGGGAAAACACAGATTCAGCGGCTCACGGCGGGTTCTTCGACGTGACGGGCCTGTGGATGAACCTGTGGAAATTGTGGATAGGTCGGCATTGCTGTCGGCGCGCGACGCCCGAGGGCATGTCAGCATTGAGGCATGGACGAGGCTGAGTTCGCGCAGGCCGACATCGCCGAGGTGCCGACGACGTTCGGACCAGAAGCGGTCCTTCTCGATGTCCGGGAGGACGACGAGTGGGCCCGCGGTCACGCACCGGACGCGCGGCACATCCCCATGGGCCAGGTCCCCGCACGCCTCGCGGAGATCGACACCGAGGCCCAGGTGTACGTGATCTGCGCCGCCGGAGGGCGCTCGCAGCGGGTGGTGCAGTACCTGGCCAGGAACGGCTACTCGCCGATCAACGTCAACGGTGGCATGTTCGCCTGGGCCGGAGCGGGCCGTCCGGTGGTCACCGACGACGGTGGCCCGGGCGTGGTCTGACGGATCGTCGCTACCCTGGTCGAATGGTCGGGCGAGGAATGCCGATCCTGCGCAGGCGAGGAGCGAAATGATCCCGCGCACGCAAGGAGCGAAATGATCCCGCGCACGCGAGGAGCGAAATGATCCAGGTGTGTTCCCAGTGTGGAACCCGGTGGAACGTGCGCGACCGCCGCCGGACGTGGTGTCCGCGCTGCAACGGTTCGTTGATGGCGCCGTCGGCGCCCGCACCGGCCGCGGACACCCAGTGGAGTGCCCGTCCGCCCGGTCCGGCCGGAGCCGGTCCGGCCACCGGGCCGCGGCCGCAGCTGCCGCCCGGCTATCGCTGGGTCGCCGTGCGGCCCGGCGCACCGCCGCATCCGCGGCGTCCCCGGCGGGTCCTCGGGCCGACACCGCGCTACGCGACCATCCCGCGGTGGGGCCTCGTCGACCAGATCGCACCGGTCGATCAACAGCAGGAGGTGGCGCGCGGCGGGCCGTCGTCGGGCATGCTGCGCGGCGCCCTATGGCTGACGATGGCGGTCCTGGGCGCTGCGGCCCTGATCCACCTGGCGCGCTACGCGCTGCTGATCATCAACCGCACGGTGTTGCTGCCTCCGTGGATCGCCGCGATCGCGACGTGGTTCGGCGTCGTGCTCAGCGTCGTCGCCGCGTTCATGGTGGTGGCGAGCCTGATCATGCTGACCAACTGGCTGATCGCGCGACGCGCCGCCGCGTACGCGTTTCGGGGGGCCACCGATCCTCGACCGTCCTGGCGGCTGCAGGCCGGCTGTCTGCTGCCGTTCGTCAACCTCTTCTGGGCGCCGGTGTTCGTCATCGAGCTGGCGGGCGTCGAGCAACGGCTCGGTCACCTGCGCCGGCCGATCGTGGTGTGGTGGCTGGCGTGGATCGCCAGCTACGCGGTGTCGATCTGGTCGATCGCGACCAGCTTCACGCGCGATGCGCAGGGCATCGCCGACAACACCATGACCACGATGATCGCGTACCTGCTCGCGCTGGCGAGCCTCCTGCTGGCCGAGAAGGTCGTTGCGGGCTTCGAGCGCCGCCCGGTCGAGCGGCCGAGCAGGCGCTGGGTGATCGTCCCCGACGACGGCTCGCGTGCCGAGGATCAGCCCGAGCCCGAGGTTCCGGTTGAGTCCCGAGGGCAGGACCCGGCAGCATAGGTCGTATGACTGGCGACTCCGAAGCCGCTGACACGGCGGCTTCCGGACCGACGCTCGGGGGCCATCCATTCGTCGTGGCGCACCGTGGCGCATCGGCCGACCGTCCCGAGCACACGCTCGCGGCGTACGAGCTTGCGCTCAAGGAGGGCGCGGACGGCGTCGAGTGCGATGTGCGGCTCACTCGCGACGGTCACCTGGTGTGCGTACACGACCGCAGGGTCGACCGGACGTCGAACGGAACCGGCCTCGTCAGTGACATGACACTCGCCCAGCTGCGCGAGCTGGACTTCGGCGGCTGGCATCCCAGTCGGAATGCTGTTGAGGCGCAAGGCGATACCGGATTGCTCACGCTCGAGGACCTGATCTCCTTAGTGCTCGACTGGAACCGGCCGGTCAAGCTGTTCATCGAGACCAAACATCCCGTCCGGTTCGGCGCTCTGGTGGAGAGCAAGGTGCTGGCGCTGCTGCACAAGTTCGGCATCGCCGCGCCGGCATCGGCCGACCTGGCGCGGGCGGTGGTGATGTCGTTCTCGGCCGCCGCGGTGTGGCGGATCCGCCGTGCGGCGCCGATGTTGCCGACGGTGTTGCTCGGCGAGACGTCGCGGTATCTCGGCGGTAGCGCGGCGACGACCGTGGGCGCCACCGCGGTGGGGCCATCGATCGCGACGCTGCGTGAGCATCCGGAACTGGTCGACCGCGCGGCCGCGCAGGGCCGGGCGATGTACTGCTGGACCGTCGACCATTTCGAGGACGTCCGTTACTGCCGCGACCTCGGGGTGGCCTGGGTCGCGACGAACCATCCCGGCCGCACCAAGGACTGGCTGCAGAACGGTCTGGCGGGCGCGGGGCGCGACTAGTTAGAGGCTGCCGCCCGCGGCCTTCGGCGCAGCGCTGTCCGCCGCCGCCGAGCCCAGTTCGCGCGCGACGAAATCCTCCAGATGGAACAGGTTGGCGCCGGCCCGGTCGGCGATGCGCACCAGCGTCGTCATCTGCGCGACTTCCTCGACCTGCTCGCCGAGGAACCACTGCATGAACTGCTCGCCGAGGTAGTCGCCCTCGTCGCGGGCCACACCGGCCAACCGGCTGATCTGCTCGGTGACCGTACGTTCCTGGTCGAGGGCCAGGGCGAGCGCGTCGCGCGGTGTGGCGAAGTTGTTGCGCACCGGATCGACCCCGGGTATCTCGACCTCGACGTCACGGTCGAGCAGGTACTGGACCAGCATCATCGCGTGATTGCGCTCTTCGACGGACTGGCGGTAGAAGTGCTTGGCCAGCTGCGGAAGGTCCGCGCCGTCGAAGTGAACGGCGATCGCAAGATATTGCTGCGCGGCCCCGAATTCGTTGCGGATCTGCTCTTGCAGAAGGGCGTGAAATTTCGTGTCGGACGCTTCGGCAGTGGTCATAGCAGCGACGATATCGCAGGTCAGACGGCATTGTCAGCGAAGGGCGACCTAACACAGGCGAGCTTAGCCTAATTGAGCACAACCTTTGTGATGGCGCTTACAGGATCGAGAATGAGTTTGCTGCCGCGGCGCTCACGGCTGCGCGTCAAGGACCTCGGCGGGGATGGCGGTGTCGGTGCGCAACGCCTCGAACAGCTCGCCCGAGAGCTCTTCGTTCCACACCACGACCGAACCCACGTCACCGCTGGTGTATTCGCCGATGGGCACGGTCGTGGTCAGCACGTCGCCGTGCATGGCCCAGGCGAGGCGGGCCAGGTTCCAGACGTGGTCGTTCTCGTTGACGGTGACGGTGCGCGTTGCCGCGCGCGCCATGGGATACCACCGCAGCGGGTTGAGCAGAACGGACGGGCTGGTGGCGCGGTGCAGCAGGGCCTGCATGAACTCCTGCTGGTGGCGCATGCGGTCCAGGTCGGCGCGCGGCGTGGCCCTGGAGCGGACGAATCCGAGCGCGCTGCGACCGTCGAGTTCCTGGCATCCGGCGGGTAGGTCGATCCCGGCGAGCGGGTCGCTGATGGGTTCGGTGGGGCACACTTGCACCCCGCCGACGGCGTCGACCATGGTGGCGAACCCGCCGAAGCCGATCTCGGCGTAATGGTCCATCCGCAGCCCGGTCGCCTCCTCGACCGTTTGGGCGAGCAGCTGGGCGCCGCCCAGGGTGAACGCGGCGTTGATCTTGTCGCTGCCGTAGCCCGGAATCGACACGTACGAGTCGCGGGGGATCGAGACCATCGTCGCCTTGGTGCTCGAGGTGATGCCCGGGATGTGCACCACCAGGATGGTGTCGGTGCGACCGTCGCCGAGGTCACCTCCGGTGGTCCACTCCGCCTGCTGCTCGGGGGTCAGATCCTGGCGGCTGTCCGAGCCGACCAGAAGCCACGTGGTTCCCGCGGCCGACGCGGGACGGTCGGGGTAGTCGACCAGCGCGCTGATGCGCTGCAGCGACGAGTCGATCCACAGCCCACCCGCCACCACACCCACGACGGCCAACAGCAGGACGACCAACAGCAGACGTCCCCAATGCCGTTTGCGCCGTGTTCGTTTCGGTTTCGGCGGGGCAGGTGCGGCCGGAGGCGGTGGCGGCATGCGCGGTGGGGCCGGTCTGCGAGCGGCGGCCGGCCTGGCGCTCATCGGCGGAGGCGGGGGAGGCGTTGGCGGCACGCGCGGCGGTGCTGGCCTGCGCGGTGGCGGTGCGGGTCGACCACCCGACGGTGGCCTCGGTGGGGGTCCCGGCGGCGGTACCGGCGGCGCGGGTTGGTTCGGTGGCGGCGGCCGGTAGTTGGGGTGTCGGCGGATCACCTGTGACGGCTCCCGGCGCGGCCGCGGCGGCGGCTCGAACCCGCGGGGCGGTTGCCGGTTGTCGGTCACCTATCAGAATCTACGTCGCAAGGGCAGTTGTTCACCGCAACCAGCCCAGATGACCTGCGGCGAGCGCATACCCGACGAACGCCACAGCGTCGATCAGCGCGTGGGCGACGATCAGCGACCACAGCCGGCCTGTGCGCAGATAGACGTAGCCGAACACCACGCCCATCGCCAGGTTGCCCAGGCCGGCGCCGAAGCCCTGATAGAGGTGGTACAGACCGCGCAGTGCGCTGGTGGCGACGACGGCGGTCACCGGGCTCACCCGCAACTGCCGGAGTCGGGTGATCAGGTAGCCGACGACGATCACCTCTTCGGCCCACCCGTTCGCGAACGCGGTCAACAGCAGGACCGGTATCCGCCACCAGGTGTCGTACAGTTCGGCCGGCTCGACGTTCGCGTTCATGCCGAGCAGCCGCGCGATCTGATACAGCGCGAGGCCGGGCACCCCGATGAGCGCCGCGAGGCCGACCCCGCCGAGCAGGTCGGGACGCCATCGGGGCCGACCCAACCCGATCGAGCGCAGCGTAATTCCGCTGCGCCACAACAGATATATCGCCAGCGCGCCCCATGCCGACAGCTGAAACACCCAGACGAGGTTGAGTCCGAGGTCGATGAGGTCGAACGGGGACCGGCGCGGATTGAGCGCGATGACCTGTCCAGACAGACCGAGCAGGACGGACTCGATCAGGTTGAGCAGCGCGCTGTAGGCCGACAGGCCGAACGTCACCGCCAGCACGACGATGATCTCGATGCGCAGGCTCCGGCGGGCGGGGTCGGTGAGCTCGTCGGGGGCGCCGGTCACCGGAGCTACGGTAGTGCGGTCAGAGTTTCCGTGCGCGCAGCCCGTTGAGGAACGGGCAGCCCATCAGGACGCGGATGGCCTGGCTCAACCCGGTGACGTCGTCGACGGGCCGGGTGAACGGCAGCCGCACGTCGTGGTCGCCGTCGTCCGTCTCCACCCGCAGCTGCACGCCGTAGCGGTCCAGCCCCAGCGGCCGAACACGGCCGCGGCGCAACGACATCGGGAGTCGGCTGGCGAGCCGCTCGACCACATCGCGGTGTGCCGACTCCATGTGCTGCAGCCAGCACGACTCCATTGCGCAGAACGGGTCCGGCCGCGCGTCCAGCAGCGTGCTCACGCCGACCGACTCAGCGCCCGTGGAATCGGCGACGACGACGGAGTCGATCTCCAGCCGCAGAAGCGTGTATCCCTGGTCGCCGTCGGCGGGCCCGGAGTTCACCTGCAGCAGGGCCGGATTGGGGTCTTGCGAGGCGATCAGGTCGAGAAGGGCCGACACCTCACCCGCGGGGATGTCGTGCAGGCGTCCCTGGATCCACACCAGCGAGCGCACCGGCTCACGCAGTGGCAGCGGCGCGTAGTCCGTCATCTCCAGCACCGCCTGCACCCCGCCGACTCCGGCCCCGGCGGCCGCGGCGGCCACCGCGCTGTCCGCGGGGACGGTGATCGCGAACGAGCCGTCGTCGAGCAGGTGGTGGACGGGTGTCTCGGTCGGGCCGCCGTTCTCGTAGCCCTCGATCGCGAGCATCGCGCCGCCCGCCTTGGCGCACGCGCTGCGGATCCGCTCGGCCGTTGTCGGTGCCGTGACCGATGTCGCCATTGCGCCTCCTTCGAGATAAGGTGAGCCTAACTTAACTACCGATCGACGGATCCCGCAAGGCTTTCGTGCAGCGGAACGGCATTACCGCGGTGACCCGATAGTGTTGACCTGTGCCGCGCATCGCTTATCTCGGACCCGAAGGGACGTTCACCGAGGCGGCGCTGCTCAAGATGGCGGCGGGCGGAATGCTGCCCGGCGGGGCAGGCGCCGACGAGGTGACCCCGGTCCCGTGCGAGAGCACCATCGGCGCGCTCGAAGCGGTGCGCGACGAGCGCGCCGACTACGCGTGCGTGCCGATCGAGAACTCGATCGAGGGCTCGGTGCTTCCGACGCTGGACGGGCTGGCGACCGGCACGCCGCTGCAGATCTTCGCCGAGCTCACGCTCGACGTGTCGTTCACGATCGCCGTCCGCGACGGGACAGCGGTCGAAGAGGTCTCGACCATCGCCGCCTTCCCCGTCGCGGTCGCACAGGTGCGCAACTGGCTTGCCGAGCATCTGCCGTCGGCGCGGGTGGTGCCCGCCAACTCGAACGCCGCGGCCGCCAACGACGTCGCCGAGGGCCGCGCCGACGCGGGGGTGAGCACGGCGCTGGCCACCAAGCGCTACGGACTCGCGACGTTGGCGTCCGACGTCGTCGACGAACCGAACGCGCGCACCAGGTTCGTGCTCGTCGGACCGCCGGCCCCGCCGCCGCAACGCACCGGCGCCGACCGCACCTCGGTGGTGCTGCGGCTCGACAACGTCCCGGGCGCGCTCGTATCGGCGCTGACGGAGCTCGCCGTGCGCGACATCGACCTGACCCGCATCGAATCACGGCCCACCCGAACGGAATTGGGCACCTACATCTTCTTCCTCGACTGCGTCGGTCACATCGACGACGATGCGGTGGCCGAGGCACTCAAGGCGCTGCACCGTCGTTGTTCGGATATGCGATTCCTCGGTTCATGGCCGACCGGAGCGGCCGCGGGCGCGGCGCCCCCCGGTCTCGACGACGCTTCCCGCTGGCTGGCGCGGCTCAGGGAGGGCAAGCGTTGAGCGGGCGCCTGGTGCTGGTGCGTCACGGACAATCGCTGGCCAACGTCGACCGTCGCCTCGACACCCGACCGCCGGGCGCGGAGCTGACGGACCTCGGCCGCGGCCAGGCGCGGACGTTCGCGCGCTCCATCGGCGGCCATCCCGCCGCTCCCGCGCTGCTGGCGCATTCGGTGGCCCACCGGGCTCGCCAGACCGCCGAGGAGATCGCCGGCGCCCTGCGGCTGCCGCCCGTCGAACTCGGCGGTGTCCACGAGGTCCAGGTGGGTGATCTGGAGGATCGCAACGACGACGAAGCGATCGCGACGTTCGAGAGCATCTACCAGAAGTGGCACGACGGCGATCTCGACGTGCCCATGCCCAACGGCGAGACCGGTAACGACGTGCTGGAGCGGTACGTGCCGACCATCACCCAACTGCGGATGCGTCACCTCGACGACGACTCCTGGCACGGCGACATCGTGGTGGTCAGCCACGGCGCAGCGATCCGGTTGGTGTCCTCGGTGCTGGCCGGGGTCGAGAGGAGCTTCGCGCTCGACCACCACCTCGGCAACACCGAGGCCGTCGTGCTCGCACCGATCACCGACGGCCGCTGGAGCTGCGTGCAGTGGGGCTCGCTGACGCCGCCGTTCTACCCCGAGCCCGATGTGCGCCCGGTCGAGGACGCGCTGCGCTCAGCCGACCCGATGGGCTGACACCGAAACGGTACAGACGCAGCCGATCGCCTCGCAGTCGATCACGAACGCGTGCGCGACTTCCGGGGTCACACAATCGGGTTCGGTGCACTCGGGCCGATACGAAACGTGGTGGATGACGGTGCCATGGCAGTGCTCGAGGCCCGCCTCGCAGTCTCGGCACTCGGTCATGGCCCCTTGATAGCACCAACGGGCGACAAAGCGTGGTTGCCGCGCGGGCTACCCCCAGCCGAGTTCGTGCAGCCGTTCGTCGTCGATGCCGAAGTGGTGGGCGACCTCGTGGATGACGGTGATGGCGACCTCGTCGACGACGTCCTGTTCGCTGTCGCAGTGCTCCAGCAGCGCCTCGCGGTAGATGGTGATGGTGTCGGGCAGCGAGCCCGCGTACCAGGAATCGCGTTCGGTGAGCGCGACACCGTGATAGAGCCCGAGAAGGTCGGGCTCCTCGTCGTTGCGGGCCTCGACCAGGACGACGACGTTGTCCAGCGCGTCGGCGAGCTTCGGCGGGATCAGATCGAGCGCCTCGGAGACGAGTTCGTCGAACCGTTGCGCGCTCATCCGAAAGGCCATGCGGTTACTGACCCGGCGGTGGCGGTGCCGCCGGCGGTGGGACCTGCTCGGGCGCGGGCGGCGGTGCAGGCGCGGGTGGCGGCGGAAGCGGCGCACCGGGCGGCGGGGGCAGCGGAGCGCCCGGTGGCGGCGGCGCACCCGGAGCGGGTG
>NZ_LZSQ01000121.1 GCF_001665535.1 Mycobacterium sp. 852002-51961_SCH5331710 | reverse complement strand
GCAGCCGCGAGGGGTCAGACCTGTGAGTCGGGGAACGCGATCACCGACAGGAACCGGATCGGCAGCTCGATCAGGTCCACCGGTCCGTGTGCGCCCTCCCCGTCGAACTGCAGGGAATCGCCGGGATGCAGGCGATAGACCGAGCGGCTGTGGCTGTAGTCCATGACGCCTTCGAGGACGTAGATGAACTCGGTGCCCGGGTGCTGGAACAACGGGTAGGTCTGGCTCTTCTCCGACAGCGTCACCTGCAGGCATTCCAGCCGCTTGTGTTCGCCGCGCAGCGAGCCGAGCAGCTGGTACTCATGGCCCTCGCGGGTGCCCTCGCGCACGATGCGCGCGCCGGTGCCGGCTTTGACGAACGCGGCCGGGCGTTCGACGTCGGCGCCGCGGAACAGGCTGGTCACCGGCACGTCGAGGCCCGTCGCCAGCAGCGCCAGCGTGCTCAGGCTGCATGACGTCTGCGCGTTCTCGATCTTGCTCATCATGGCCTTGGAGATGCCGACCCGTGCGGCCATCTCGGCGACGGTGAGCCCCTGCTGCAGGCGGATCTGCCGAACGTTGCGCCCGATGGCCGCCTCGATCTCGAGCTCCTCGACAGGCGCCTGCGGATCGCGGTCGCGGGCGGTGCCGGATCTGTTGCGGAGCAGCGGTACGTCAGACATGTTTCCTGTCGGGAATCATCGCATCTGACCCGCGCCGACATAGGGATGCGGGCTCGTCAGCAGGTCGCCGTCGGCGAAGCGCGACAGCCGGAAGTCGGTCTCGGGGATCCGCGGATCGCTGCTGCGTCCGTCGACGACCAGGTCGGCCACGAGCCGGCCGACGGCAGGCGCGATCTTGAAGCCGTGCCCGCTGAATCCGGCCGCCACCACCAGCCCAACGATTCCCGTGGCGCTGATCACCGGATTCCAGTCGGGGGTGGCGTCGTAACAACCCGCGTAGCTGCTCGTGATGGCCGCGTCGGGGAAGCCCGGGAACCGAGTCCCGACCCGGTCGACGGTCAGGTCCACGAACGCCTCCGTCGCCCGGTTGGAGTACGCGTCGGGGTCGACGTCCTCGGGATCGGACAGGTCGCTGTTGCCGAAGAGGATCTCGCCGCCGAGTTCCGGGCGCACGTACTGCAACGAGACCAGATCGGAGAACACCGGCACCGGACCCACGTCCACGCCGGGGGAGATCAGCACGATCTGCTCGCGCACCACCCGGATCGGCACGTCGAGGCCGTACGGCGCGAGGAGCGGTCGTGTCCACACGCCGGTGGCGACGACGACGGTGCCTGCCGACACCGTGTCGCCGTCGGCGGTGCGCACACCGGTCACGCGGTCGCCGTCGAGCACCAGCGCGGTCGCCGCGACACCCTGCCGGATCCGCACCCCCGCGGCGCGCGCCGACGCCGCGAACGCCTGCGCGGTCTGGTAGGCGTCGCCGTATCCGCCGCGGGATTCCCAGCCGAACGCGGCGAACGGCGACAGGTCGGCCCACGGCCACATCCGCGCGACCTCGTCGGCGTCGATCTCCTCGGTCTGTACCCCGACGGAGCGTTGTGCGGCAAGGCTTTTGCGCAGCGCGTCGACGTCCTGGGCGCCGACACCGACGACGTAGCCGGTCTGCCGGAAACCGATGTCGCTGCCGAAGATCTCCTCGGCTTTCTCGAACACCTCCAGCCCGACGGCGGCCATCGCCGCAAGCGAGCTGACCCCGTAATGGCAGCGGACGATGCCGCTCGACTTGCCGGTCATCCCGGAGGCGACGGTATTACGTTCCAGCACAACGACATCGGTGACGCCGCGTTGGCTGAGCGCCCATGCCGCGGCGGCGCCCTCGATGCCGCCCCCGATGATCACCACATCCGCCGTGGTCATGAGCCGGGGATCCAGTTCGTGCCCGCCAGCGGCACGCGCGCCATCGCGGCCGCCTCGATCGTGACCGCGACCAGGTCCTCCGGCTCGAGGTGGCACACGTGGGCCTTACCGCACGCCCGGGCGATGGTCTGGGCCTCCATCGTCAGCACCCGCAGGTAGTTGGCCAGCCGGCGGCCGCCTTCGATCGGATCGAACCGTGCCGCCAACTCCGGATCCTGCGTGCTGATGCCCGCCGGGTCGGTGCCGTCCTGGAAGTCGTCGAAGAAGCCGGCGGCGCTTCCCAGTCTCTCGTACTCGGCCGCGTAGCGAGGGTGGTTGTCGCCCAACGCGATCAACGCCGCGGTGCCGATGGCCACGGCGTCGGCGCCCAACGCGAGCGCCTTGGCGACGTCGGCGCCGGTGCGGATGCCGCCCGATACGATCAGCTGCACGCGACGGTGCACCCCGAGCTCCTGCAGCGCCCGAACCGCCTCCGGTACGGCCGCTAGCGTCGGGATGCCGACGTGTTCGATGAACACCTCCTGGGTGGCCGCGGTGCCGCCCTGCATCCCGTCGACGACGACCACGTCGGCGCCGGCGTGGACCGCGAGCTTGACGTCGTAGTAGGTGCGGGTGGCGCCGACCTTGACGTAGATCGGTTTCTCCCAGTCGGTGAGCTCGCGCAACTCGTTGATCTTGATCGTCAGGTCGTCCGGACCGGTCCAGTCCGGATGCCGGCACGCGGAGCGCTGGTCGATGCCCTCGGGCAGCGTGCGCATGGCCGCGACGCGCGGTGAGATCTTCTGGCCCAACAACATTCCACCGCCGCCGGGCTTGGCGCCCTGGCCGAGCACCACCTCGATCGCGTCGGCCTTGCGCAGATCGTCGGGATTCATGCCGTACCGCGACGGAAGGTACTGATAGACCAGGTACTTGCTCTGGCCGCGCTCCTCGGGGGTCATGCCGCCGTCGCCGGTGGTGGTCGACGTGCCGACCTCGCTGGCGCCGCGGCCGAGCGCCTCCTTGGCGGGTCCGCTCAGCGCGCCGAACGACATCCCCGCGATCGTGACCGGGATGTCCAGGTGCAGCGGGTGTTTGGCGTGACGATCGCCGAGCACCACGTCGGTGCCGCATCGTTCGCGGTATCCCTCCAGTGGATAACGCGACATCGACGCGCCGAGGAACAAGAGGTCGTCGAAGTGCGGCAGCGGTCGCTTGGCGCCCCAGCCGCGGATGTCGTAGATGCCGGTTTCGGCCGCGCGCTGGATGGCGGCGATCGTGGTGCGGTCGAAGGTCGCGGATTCGCGAAGGGCCCAGGTGTTCATCAGTAGCTCGATGCGTTGTCGATGTGGAAGTGGTAGAGGGAGCGCGCCGACCCGTAGCGGGTGTACGCATCTGTGTCGTCGTCGAATCCGGCCGCGGCCAACAGCTCTCGCAGCTCCTGATGGTGTTCGGGCCGCATCGGCTTGGTGACGCAGTCGGCGCCGAGCGACGCGACCTCGCCGCGCACGTAGATCCGGGCCTCGTATATCGAATCCCCGAGCGCTTCACCGGCATTCCCGCGCACGACGAGGCGACCCGCCTGTGCCATGAACGCGCTCATGTGGCCGATGTCGCCGCCCACCACGATGTCCACCCCTTTCATCGAGATACCGCACCGCGCGGCAGCGTTGCCGTCGATGACCAGAAGGCCCCCGTGCGCCGTGGCGCCCGCCGACTGTGAAGCGTCACCCTTGACGTGGACGACGCCGCTCATCATGTTCTCGGCGACGCCGGTTCCCGCGTTGCCGTTGACGGTCACCTCGGCCCGCTGGTTCATGCCCGCGGCGTAGTACCCGACGTGGCCGTCGATCGTCACCCGTACCGGCGCGTCGAGCCCGACCGCGACGTTGTGTGCCCCTGCGGGATTGGCGATCACGAAGTCACCGGACAGTCCCGGCGCGTGCAGTGCGGCGTTGACCTCGCGCAGGGGGGTGGTGGCCAGGTCGTATCCCACTAGCGTGTCCATGCGTAGACCACCTCCGGCTCGGGTTCCCAGATCTTGGCCGCACCGACGCCGGGTAGACCGGCCAGCGCGCGGTATTCGCTGGCCATCGCCACCCAGTCGGCGGTCTCGGCGATGACGGCGGGTTTACATGCGATGGCGTCACGCACGACGGCGAACGAGTCGCGGTTGGAGACCAGCAGTGTGTAGAAGCCGTCGAACGCCTCGCACAGCTCCTTCAGCGCGGTCTGTACGTCGCGGCCCTCGGCGAGGCGGCTCGCGATGAACCGGGCGCCGACCTCGGTGTCGTTCTCGCTGTCGAAACGCACGCCCGCAGCGCGCAGTTCGCGTCGGATTGTCGCGTAGTTGGCGAACGATCCGTTGTGCACCATGCACTGCTCGGGTCCGACCGCATACGGGTGGCATCCAGCGGGCGTCACCGCCGACTCCGTCGCCATCCGGGTGTGGCCGACGCCCTGCCAGCCCTGCGCCTTGGTCAGGTTCCAGTTCTCGGTCAGTGTCCGCGGATGTCCCACGCCCTTGAGCACGGCGAGGTCGGCGCCGAACCCGGCGATCAGTGCGTCGGGATAGGCCGCCCGCACGGCGTCGTGCAGTGTCTCCGCGGGCACCTTCGCCGTGACGAGATATGTCGCGTCGTACCGCGCCACGCTGACGTCCATACCGATGGCCGCGGCCGTCGGCTCGGTTTCGAGGACCGAGACACAGCTCGTGCCAGGCGGAGACAGCGTCGGGTCGCCGTAGACCGCGATCCCCGCGGAATCCGAACCGCGGTCGCCCATTTCGCAGAGCATGTCGGTGAGCAGTTCCCCGAGTCGGGGATACAGGTCGGGGTTGCGCAGATGCAGCCCCACGATTCCGCACATCGGTGAGCTCCTTGTCAGAACGCGGTCAGGTAGTTGTCGATCTCCCAGGTGGTGACCGCGCTGTGATAGGCGAAGAACTCGTCGCGCTTGAGGTTGGCGAAGTAAGCCGCCACCCCGCCACCCGAGGCGTCCAGCACACCCGCGATCACCGGGTCGCACTCGAGCTCGTCAACCGCGTGCAGCAGCGTCGCGGGCAGCGGTGAACGATGCTGGCCGCCAACGGGTCCAGGGTCGGTGCTGCGTTTGATGCCGTCCAGCCCGGCGCCCAACGTGCCCGCGATCGCGAGATACGGGTTGGCCGACCCGTCGCTGCCGCGCAGTTCGATGCGCTGGGCGTCGGGCACCCGGATGTAGTGGGTGCGGTCGTTGCCCCCGTAGCTCGGGGCGTTCGGCGACCAGGACGCCCCCGACGCTGTCGTGGTGGCACGCGTTCGCTTGTAGGAGTTGACCGTCGGGGCGACCACGGCCTGCAGAGCGCACGCGTGCTCGAGGATTCCACCGAGGAACGCATAGGCCGTCTCGGACAGTCCGAGGCCGCGCTCGTCGGTATCGGCGGGGAAGACCGGCCTTCCCGCACTGGTCAGCGACAGGTGCAGATGCAGTCCGCTGCCCGTGCGATCGGCGAACGGTTTGGGCATGAAGGTCGCGACCATGCCGCGCTCGGCGGCGATGGTCGAGAGCAGATAGCGCAGCGTCACGACGCGATCGGCGGTGGTGAGTGCGTCGGCGAACTCGAAGTTCTGCTCGAACTGACCGTTGCCGTCCTCGTGATCATTGGCGTAGTTGGACCAGCCCAGCTGGTTCATCGCCGTCGAGATCGCGGTGAGATGGTCGTACATCCGGGTGACGCCGCGCGCGTCGTAGCAGGGTTGCGCGGCGGTGTCGGCGGCGTCCGCGGTGCACAGCCCGCCGTCTGGGGTGCGGCGCAGCAGAAAGTACTCGACCTCCGCGCCGACCCACGGTTCGAAGCCGGCGTCGGCGGCCTGCTGGATCAGCGCCTTGAGGATGACGCGCGGCGCGTACGGCCACGGCGCGCCCTCCACGTGCGGATCGCAGTGCACGATCGCCAGTCCGTCCTTGATGAACGGGATGGGGGTGAACGAGTCGACATCCGGAATCGCCATCATGTCAGGGTCTTTGGGTTCCTGGCCAATCGCCCCGACGGCGTAGCCGGCGAATCCGACGCCCTCGGTGGCGAGCAGGTCGACCGCCTCGACGGGAACCAGCTTGGCGCAGGGCTTTCCGCGCAGGTCGACGAACAGCGCGAGGATGAACTTGGTCCCGGACTCCTCGGCCAGGGTGGCCAGATCTTTGGACATTCTTCCGAACCTGTCTTCTGTAGTGAATCGCTGTGTCGTAGAAGGAAACTCGATAGATCCGAAATGGCCGGCGCGGCAAAGGGGCGCCGCGCCGGCCGGTTTCGGGTCAGGCGGGCTGCAGTGCGTACGCCGAGTCGCGGTGGAACTTGGCGTCGATGCCGGTCTCTTCCTCGTCCGGCGAGATGCGGATGCCCATCGTCTTCTTGATCGCGAAGGCGATGATGTAGGCCACGACGAACGAGTACGCCATGACCGCGCCCGCGGCGACCGCCTGCTTCCACAGCTGCTCGAGGCCGCCGCCGTAGAACAGGCCGTTGGTGGCGCCGGGCATCGCCTCGCTGGCGAAGAAGCCGATCAGCAGCGTCCCGATCAGGCCACCGACGAGGTGCACGCCGACCACGTCGAGGCTGTCGTCGTAGCCGAACCGGTCCTTGAGCCCGACGGCGTAGACGCACACCGCACCCGCGATGGCGCCGACGCAGATCGCGCCGACCGGGGTGACCGAACCGCAGGCCGGGGTGATCGCGACCAGGCCGGTGATCGCGCCGGAGGCGGCGCCGACACCGGTGACGTGACCGGTCTTGATCTTCTCGAACGTCAGCCAGGCCAGCGTCGCGGCGCACGTCGCGACGAACGTCGTGACCATGACGATCGCGGCCGAGGTGCCCGCGGACAGGGCCGAACCGCCGTTGAACGCATACCAACCGGCCCACAGCAGGCCCGCGCCGAGCAGCGTCAGCGGAACGTTGTGGGGCTTGCGGCTTCCGAACAGTGCGGAGCGGCCGAGCACGATCGCGACGGCCAGCGCCGCGGCGCCCGCGTTGATGTGCACCGCGGTACCACCGGCGAAGTCGAGCGCGCCGAGCTTGTTGGCGATCCAGCCGCCGACCGAATCCTCGGTCACCACACCGTCGAACGCGAACACCCAGTGTGCGGCGGGGAAGTACACCAGCACGGCCCACAGCGCGGCGAACACCATCCATGCGCTGAACTTCATCCGGTCGGCGGCCGCACCGGAGACGAGCGCGACCGTGATGGCGGCGAACAGGGCCTGGAACAACGCGAACAAACTGATCGGCAGGCCGTCGACGGTCGTCATCGCCTCGGTCAGGTCGGTCATCCCGTCGAATTCGGTGAAGCTCCCGATGAATCCGCCGTAGGACGTGCCGAACACCATCGAGAAGCCGAACAGCACCCAGAGGACGCCGACGAGCGCGGCGGCGCCGAAGGTCATCATCATCATGTTGGTCGAGCTCTTGACCGACACCATGCCGCCGTAGAAGAGCGCGAGACCGGGGATCATCAGCGTGAGCGCGATGATGCAACACAGCATGAACGCCGTGGTTCCTGTATCCATTAACCATCTCCTGAAGTGATGCGGCCCACGTCGGAGCCGTTCACTGTCAGTAACCGGTGTTTCTGTTACGTGGACCGGCTCCTCATGTTGCGCGTGCGTTAAGAATCCGCCGCATGGCTAGAGTGCAAGCAGTGATGACTCTTGACCGGCGATGGTGGATCGCGATCGCTGTCGTGGCGATCGCGTTCGTGGCGTTGGTCTACAGCTCTCTGCAGAAACCGCCCGAGGAATGCCGTCCCGTCCTCGACCTGCTCGAGTTCAACAAGCAGCAGAACGATTTGATCAACGCCAAGAGCGAAGGCGCCGAGGGTCCGCCGACCCAGGCCGAGGAAATCGCCTACCAGCAGTGGGCCGACGGCCTGTCCGAACGCGCGCGCAACATCGACACCCCGGAACTGCGGTTCACCGCGGTGGAGGTGGCCGACCTCGCGGGACAGTTCGTCCAGAAGATGCCGAAGGCACGCGCCGAGACCCAGTCCCGCGCACCGGGTGCGCCGCCCCCGCAGGTTTTCTACGAGATGTCTGCGCTCGACACCCAGATCCGGCGCAAGCTCGCCGAGCTGTCCGAGGCCTGTAAGACCTAGCGCCTCATAAGATCGCTCATCATGTGCACGCGCGTCGTCTATCTCGGAACCGATAACCGCAACATCACCGGCCGCTCCATGGACTGGAAGTCGGAGATCCAAACGAACCTGTGGGCGCTGCCGCGCGGCGTCCACCGCACCGGGCAGGCCGGCCCGAACTCCGCCGAGTGGACGTCCAAGTACGGCAGCGTGGTGGCCAGCGGTTACGACATCAGCACGACCGACGGCGTGAACGAGGCCGGTCTCGCGGTCAACCTGCTGTGGCTGGCCGAATCGCAGTACCCCGACGCGACCGCCGCGGGCCCGGCGGTCTCGTTGGCGCTGTGGGGGCAGTACGTGCTCGACAACTTCGCGACGGTGGCCGAGGCCGTGCAGGCGTTGCGCGCGACCCCGCTGCGGGTGGCCACCGCGCAGGTGCCCGGCGAGGAGCGGATGGCGACGCTGCACCTGGCGATGTCCGACGCGAGCGGCGACAGCGCGATCGTCGAGTACATCGACGGCGAGCAGGTCATCCATCACAGCCGCGACTACCGGGTGATGACGAACTCGCCGACCTTCGACAAGCAGCTCGCCATCGACGAGTACTGGAAGCAGATCGGCGGCACCGTGATGCTGCCGGGGACGAACCGCGCCGCTGACCGGTTCGTGCGGGCGTCGTTCTACATCGAGGCGGTCCCCAAGACCGACGATCCGCTGCTGGCCGCCGCGACGGTGTTCAGCGTCGTGCGCAACGCGTCGGTGCCGTACGGCATCTCGACGCCGGAGGAGCCGAACATCTCGACCACTCGCTGGCGCACGGTCGTCGACCACAAGGCGCTGCGGTACTTCTTCGAGTCGGCGCTCTCGCCGAACACGTTCTGGGTCGAATTGGGCAACCTCGACTTCTCGCCGGGCGCCCCGACGCTGCGGCTGCCACTCGGCGAGGGCGAGAAGACGATCTACGCCGGTGACGCCAGCTCCGCCTTCGAGCGGGCCGAACCGTTCACCTTCCTTCCGGTGGCCTGATAGCCCGCGGTTCCGGGAGGGCCGTCACGGCCGGAAGAAATCGATTCGCCGCAGCCCTTATCCTTGTTGGGATCCTTCCCAGCACTTGAAAGGCTTGTTCAGTGGCGCTCGTCGTGCAGAAGTACGGCGGATCCTCGGTCGCCGACGCCGAGCGGATCCGCCGCGTCGCCGAGCGGATCGTCGAGACGAAGAAGCAGGGCAACGATGTGGTCGTGGTCGTCTCGGCGATGGGCGACACCACCGACGACCTGCTCGACCTGGCCAACCAGGTGTGCCCGGTGCCGCCCCCGCGCGAGATGGACATGCTGCTCACCGCCGGTGAGCGGATCTCCAACGCGCTGGTCGCGATGGCCATCCACTCCCTGGGTGCGCATGCGCGGTCGTTCACCGGATCGCAGGCCGGCGTCATCACCACCGGCATCCACGGCAACGCCAAGATCATCGACGTCACCCCCGGCCGGCTGCGTGACGCGCTCGATCAGGGTGTGATCGTGCTGGTCGCCGGATTCCAGGGGGTCAGCCAGGACAGCAAGGACGTTACGACGCTGGGTCGGGGCGGCCCGGACACCACGGCCGTCGCGCTGGCCGCGGCGCTGAAGGCCGATGTCTGCGAGATCTACACCGACGTCGACGGCATCTTCACCGCCGACCCCCGGATCGTGCCCAACGCGCGCCACCTCGACCAGATCAGCTTCGAAGAGATGCTCGAGATGGCCGCCTGCGGGGCGAAGGTGCTGATGCTGCGCTGCGTGGAGTACGCCCGGCGCTATCACGTGCCGATCCGCGTGCGCTCGTCATACTCGGACAACCCCGGCACCCTGGTGACCGGATCGATGGAGGACATTCCCGTGGAAGACGCCATTCTGACCGGAGTCGCACACGACCGCAGCGAGGCCAAGGTGACGGTCGTCGGCATCCCCGACGTGCCGGGCTACGCCGCCAAGGTGTTCCGCGCGGTCGCCGATGCCGACATCAACATCGACATGGTGCTGCAGAACATCTCCAAGGTCGAGGACGGCAAGACCGACATCACGTTCACGTGCCCGCGCGACAACGGCCCGGCGGCGGTCGAAAAGCTGACCTCGCGCCAGGGTGAGATCGGGTTCACCGGTGTGCTCTACGACGACCACATCGGCAAGGTCTCGCTGGTGGGTGCCGGAATGAAGAGCCATCCCGGGGTGACCGCCAAGTTCTGCGAGACGTTGGCTTCGGTCGGGGTGAACATCGACCTGATCTCCACGTCCGAGATCCGGATCTCGGTGCTGGTCAAGGACACCGATCTGGACAAGGCGGTCGCCGCGCTGCACGAGGCGTTCGGCCTCGGCGGCGACGAGCAGGCCGTCGTCTACGCGGGGACGGGGCGTTAGATGGCGCGCGATCGGCTCTCCATCGGAGTGGTAGGCGCGACCGGTCAGGTCGGCCAGGTGATGCGGACGTTGTTGGAGGAGCGCAACTTTCCGGCGACCGACGTGCGGTTCTTCGCGTCCGCGCGCTCGCAGGGCAAGAAGTTGTCGTTCCGGGGGCAGGAAATCGAGGTCGAGGACGCCGCGACCGCCGACCCCTCCGGTCTGGACATCGCGTTGTTCTCCGCTGGCGCGACGATGTCGCGCGTGCAGGCGCCGCGGTTCGCCGAGGCCGGTGCCGTCGTGGTCGACAACTCGTCGGCGTGGCGCAAGGACCCGGACGTGCCGCTGGTGGTCAGCGAGGTGAACTTTGCCCGCGACGTGCGAGGCGTGACCCTCAAGAAGGGCATCATCGCGAACCCGAACTGCACGACGATGGCCGCGATGCCGGTACTCAAGCCGTTGCATGACGATGCGGGCCTGGTGCGGATGATCGCCTCGACGTATCAGGCGGTGTCGGGCAGCGGCGTCGCCGGCGTCGAGGAGTTGTTCGGTCAGGCCAGTGCGGTCGTCGGCAACAGCCGCGACCTGGTGGCCGACGGTTCGGCGCTGGATTTCCCCGAGCCATCGAAGTACGTGGCCCCGATCGCGTTCAACGTGGTCCCACTGGCCGGTTCCTATGTCGACGACGGCTCCGGTGAGACCGATGAGGACCAGAAGCTGCGCAACGAGAGCCGCAAGATCCTCGGCATCCCGGACCTGGCCGTCAGCGGAACCTGTGTACGCGTTCCGGTGTACACGGGGCATTCGCTGTCGCTCAACCTCGAGTTCTCGCAACCACTTTCGGTGCAGCGGGCTAACGAGTTGCTGGGCGCGGCGCCGGGCGTGACGTTGGTGGATGTGCCGACACCGTTGGCCGCGGCAGGGGTGGACGACTCGCTGGTCGGCCGGATCCGCCAGGACCCCGGTGTGCCTGACGGCCGCGGGCTGGCGTTGTTCGTCTCCGGCGACAACCTGCGCAAGGGCGCGGCGCTCAACACGATTCAGATCGCCGAGCTGCTGGCCGCCGAACTCTGACGCCGCCTTGCGCCGAAACTGCATTGCAGCAGGCCTGCTCTCGATCTTTGTCTGCTGGAGCGCCGTTTCGGCCGTCGGTGTTGCCGCCGCCCAGCCCGCGCCGATCCCCGACCCGGTGCTGCCGCCGCTGGCGCCCGGGCAGGTGATCCGGATCGGCCCGACGGCCGGAACCGGAACTCCGACACGCGATTACGGTATCGGCGCCACGGATCTGTGTGAGTTCATGGAGTTTCCCAGTGGCATCCTGCAGGTCTGCGGTGACAGCTTCGCGGGGCAGGGCGTCGGCTACGGCGGATGGTTCTCGCCGATCGCCTTGCATGTCGAGACGGAGTCGATCGACGACCCCGGCGGTGTGCGCTACGACGGTGTGACCGGAACCGACCGACCGCTGCTGGCCGATCCGACGCCCGAGGGCATGTCGCAACTGCCCGCGGGCGTCGTACAGATCAACCGGCAGAACTACCTGATGGTCACGACCGTGCGGGAACTGGTGCCGCAGACCTCTCGGCTGGTCAAAGCCGATCCCTCACAGAGCAATTGGCCGACGCTGCCCGACTCGGAGCGCCCGGCGTCCTACGCCGAGGGCAGGCAGTCGCAGATCAGCGGCTACTACGACCCGATCCCGCGGTCGGACTCGGAGACCGGCTGGGTCTACATCGTGGCCAACAACTTCGACCGCAGCGCGCCGCTGGTGCTGTACCGCGCCACGCCCCAGGAGTTCGAGGACCGGTCGAGTTGGCAAGGCTGGTCTGCCGATTCGGGTTGGGGGCAGGCTCCGACGCCGCTGTGGCCGGACGCGGTCGGCGAGATGAGCATCCGGCAGATCGACGGCAAGACCGTGCTGTCGTACTTCAACGCCACCACCGGCAACATGGAGATGCGGGTGGCCAACGATCCGACCGGCCTGGGCGCCGCGCCGGTGACCACCGTCGTCGTCGCCTCCGAGTGGCCGGACCCGACGGACCACCTCGGGCCGCCGGAGAGCAACCGCCTGGCCCAACCGTACGGCGGGTACATCTCGCCGGGTTCGACGCTCGATGAGGTGCGGGTGTTCGTCAGCCAGTGGAACACCGGACCGCGCGGCGGGTCGCCGTATCGGGTGATTCAGTTCGCGGTCAACCCGTTCAAGCCCTAGTCAGTCTGTCCGCACGCTACTGCGCTAGGAATCCGCCATCGACTGGCAGCACGGCGCCGGTGATGAAGGAGGCGTCGTCGGAGGCGAGGAAGGCGATGGCGTTGGCGACTTCGGCGGGTTCGCCGATACGGCCCATCGGGTGCATCCGCTCGATCTCCGCTAGATATTCCGAACCGCCCGGCTCCTCCGGCAGACGCTTGACCCGCTCGGTGCGAATCGTGCCGGGAGCAACGGCGTTGACCCGTATGCGGCGGTCGGCCCACTCGACCGCCAGGTGTTTGGTCAGGCCGGTCGCGACGAACTTGGCGGGGCCGTAGGCCGCCTGCCGTTTCTGCCCGGCGAGCCCCGAGATCGACGAGATGCAGACGATCGCGCCGCCGCCGGCGGGCACCATCGCCTCGATCGCAAATTTGCAGGTGAGAAACATGCCGCGCCCGTCGATGGCCATCACCTCGTCCCAATCGGCGGCGGTCATCTCCGTCGCATCGCCGAGCGGAATGATTCCGGCGTTGGCGACCAAGACGTCAAGCCGCCCGAATCGGTCGACCGCTGCCCGGATCATGCGCCGGGCATCCTCCTCGACCGAGACGTCGCCGACGACCGTTTCCACCTCCGCGCCGTTTTGACGCAGTTCGTCTGCCAATTCCAGCAGCGGTTCGCTCTGAATATCGGTTGCGGTCAGGCGCGCCCCCTCGCGCGCGAACAACTCGGCGGTAGCCCGCCCGATGCCTGACGCCGCGCCGGTGACTACCGCCGACTTTCCGTAGAGGTGTCCTCGCCCTTGGGTCACCACCCCATGCAACCATGCGCGAGGAGCGTCGGCCGTACCGAACGCCTGAAACGGGTTCGCGGTCAACCCGTTCAAACCGCTGTAACGGTCAGGCGCTGTACGACCACTCACTTCCATACGGCAGCGAAAGCGCTGTCGTCCGAAGCCGAAGGAAGTGTCATGACCGCCATCAGGGATGCGCTCACCATCGCGACGAGTGAGTCGAACGAATCGAAGATCAACACCGCGGCGGGCCTGGTCCTGCGCTACGGCCTCGTGCTCGTCATCGGCTGGATCGGCCTGATGAAGTTCACCTCGCACGAGGCGTACGGCATCGAACCGCTGGTCGCCAACAGCCCGTTCATGGGGTGGCTCTACGGAATCTTCTCCGTGACGACGTTCTCGGCGCTGCTAGGCGTGCTCGAGGTCGGAGCGGCCGTGCTGCTCGCCGTGAAACCGTGGTGGCCGCGCATCTCGGCGCTCGGCAGCGTGGTGGCCGTCGTGCTGTTCGTCGCCACGATCAGCTTCCTGTTCACCACGCCCGGCATAGGTGAGGAAGCGGCCGGCGGCTTCCCGATGCTGTCGACGACCGGACAATTCCTGATCAAGGACGTGGTTCTGCTCGGTTCGTCGCTGTGGACACTGGCCGATTCCGTGCGCGCCGCACGGCAACGCGGAGTTACCCTCGCTGCAGGATGAGGGCCGTCGCCGAAGACGAAGGCGCGCTCGTCACCGCGCTGAAGGCGGGCGACGAGAGCGCTTTCGCCCTACTGGTCGAACGACACTCACCGGCCATGTTGCGGATCGCGCGCGGGTACGTCGCGACCCAGGAGGCCGCCGAGGACGTGGTGCAGGAAACCTGGATCGCTCTGCTCAAGGGCATCGACGGGTTCGAGTCCCGATCGAGCTTGCGCACATGGCTTTTCACGATTCTGATCAACACCGCCAAGAAGCGGGGGTTACGCGAACGACAGACCAGCGACGCCGAATTCGCCGCGTTCACGGGCGCTACGGTGGAAGCGGTTCGGTTTCGCGGCTCCGACGACCGCTGGCCCGGGCACTGGCGAGCCGACGCGACACCCGCGCCGTTCCCGGAAACCCCGGAGGGGTCGGTGCTGGCCGGCGAGATGCTCAGCGTCGCGCGACGTGAGCTCGACCGACTGCCCGACAGACAACGCACCGTCGTCACCCTGCGCGACGTGTACGGGTTCGAATCGAGGGAAGTGACGGAACTGCTCGACATCACCGTCGCCAATCAGCGGGTCCTTCTGCACCGCGGCCGCGCCGCGGTCCGGCAAGCGCTCGAGGCCTACCTGTCGGAGGAATCATGAGTTTCGGATCCATGGACTGCAACGAACTCGTCGAACTGGTCACCGCATACCTCGACGGGTCGTTGGATCCCGAAACCCGCGCCCGCTTCGACATGCACCTGCTCGACTGCGACGGTTGCGTGAACTACCTGCAACAGTTCCGGGCGACCATCACGATCCTGAGCAACGTCGGTGACGATCTCGATCCGGCCTTCCGCGACAAGCTGATGACCGCATTCCGCAACTGGCGCTGAGGATTCAGGCGACGGTGCCGACGTGCTGCGCCGATTCACCGATGGTGGCGCCGGCATCACCGATGATCGTGCGCATCAACACCTGGTGCTCGCGGTCGCCGCGGTCGGCTGCGCGGTCGATGCCTCCGGGCAGCGCGATCGCGGCAATGCTGCGGGTCAGGTTCACCGGCAGGCGCAGCACGGGATACCACGGCACGTGTGGACGCAGACCCAGCGCGCGCATGGTCCGAGGGCCGAGGAAGCCGCTGGTGACCGAAAGGTGTTGCGCCCGAGCGATGCGACGCCGAATGACGGGCATGGTGTCGTAGCGCCAGATCAGTGGGTCGTCGGCCATCGGAACCGCCAGCTGTTTCGACGACTCGTCAGGCTCCGCCAGCGCCCCGAGTGTGTGATAAAGCACCCGGATGCTGTCGCGGAAACTACGCGGCAGCCACTCGTCCTCCACGCCCATCAACCAGCCGACATAGCGGGTCAGGTGAGCGACGGCCTCATACTCTTTCGGCCGCAACACGATTCCCATCCCCATGACACCCACGGCGGGCGCGACCAGGGCGCCGATCAGCGTCGCCGCCATATCGGTCTGGTTGATCGGGACGCCCCACTCGTCGGCGCGCCAATCCGGCATCGCGGCCACATGCTTGCGCACGAGCCCGTGGATCAGCCGCACCCGGAGGGTGGATCGGTAGCCGGCGCCCAGATACTCGAGGCCGCCTTCGGAGATGACGTCCATCGCCCACTGCATCGTCTCGGCGAAGCGCTTGTTCGAGCCCTTCTCGAGGGCTCCGGTGCGCAGCAGCGTCTTGTTGAAACCCGAGAACTGGTAGCCGCCGAGAAGCGACACGTCACGGGCTACGTACATACCGTCGGCGCCGCCGCGACGCAGCGCGCGTTGTCCTCGGCGCAGCGTCTCCTGGTCGACCCAGGCCGGAAGCTCCTCCACGGCCGTGAAGAACTCGCGCAGCGGCTCCGGAGCGTCGGGTACCCCATCGATGCCGTGGGTCAGTGCCCTGTCGAACAACGGACGTGTCTGTTTGACGCCGACGGTCGACATCCATTCGACGAGGCGGTCCACCGGTTCGTCGCCGACCGTCAACCGCTCGCCCAGCCGGCGCCACTGCTGCGGTGTCGGCTCGCCGATGCCCATCGCCTTGGCCATGACGCGGATGCTGGCAGGCACCGGGCGTGGTCGCTCCGGGTGACGCGTCGGGATAGGACGCTGCATCGTCGCGATTCCCTTCAAGCCAGACTGACAACGCGTGTAGTCGAAACTATTCGCGCACATCGCCGGATGTCAATCGGGGTTTCCACAGCCAGCTCATAGGTGGCACATGACGGGCTCATCGAAACGGCTCGCATGATGTCAGGCATGACCGAAACACCCGAACCGGCCACCACCCCCGTGGTCGCAACACCTGAGCAGGATCCCGTCGCTCCGCGCCGCTCGAGGCTCGGCGCCGCGGCGGCCTGGGTCGGCATCGTCGCCGGTGTCGTGTTCATCGTCGCAGTGATCTTCTTCTCCGGATTCATCCTCGGAGCGCACTCCGGCGGGCATCACCGCGGCGGCCATCACGGCGGCCACGACCGCGGTACCGCGATCTTCCACCGTGGCCCGCCGCCGGGGTTCCCGATGGGGCCGGGCGGGGAGTTCGGCCGGCCCCCCTTCGGCGGACCGGGCAACTCGCAGGGGCCGCGGTTCCAGCCGCCCGCGCCGCCGCAGTCGCCAGAGGCGCCGACCACGTCCGCGCCGGCCCGCCCGTAACGATCCCGAGTCGACTCTGCGCCACGGAGTCTCGTCGACGGCACGGTTGCATCTGGTGTGCACTCAGATCGAGATTTTGGCCGGTATGCGGTTTTTCATCGATCTGCGTGCACACCAGGGCCGATTGAGGTGCAGGAGACGGGTGTCTTGCCGTCTGCGCGTGGGCTGGCATGATCGAGCCCATGAGCATTGAGGTCAAGTACACCGCAGAGTCCACCGCGTCGGGAGGCGGCCGCGACGGCCACGTCCGGTCCTCCGACGGCAAGATCGATCTCGATACCCGTCCGCCCAAGGAACTCGGCGGTAGCGGCGAGGGCGTGAACCCCGAACTGCTGTTCTCGTCGGGTTACGCGGCATGCTTCCTCGGCGCGCTGCGGTTGCAGGCCCGCAACAACAAGATCGACATCGACGAAGCCACCTCGATCACCGCGCAGGTCGGCTTCGGTCCTGACTCCGACGGCGGCTTCGGGCTCACGGCCCACCTGATCGGCTACCTGCCGGGCCTCGAGCAGAGCGTGGCCGACGACCTGATGGCCAAGGCGCACGACTTCTGCCCCTACTCGAAGGCCACACGCGGCAACATCGAAGTCAAGTTGTCCGCGAAGGTCTGATCGATGCGGGCGGTCGCCGCAGCGAGCGTCGGCGTGGTCATCGGCTTGTCGATGGTGGCGCCCGCCGGCCTCGCCTCGGCGCGCCCTTCGGATCCGGGCGTGGTGAACTACGCCGTGCTGCCGAAGGGCTCCGTGGGCAACATCGTCGGCGCCACAATGCGATTCGAGTCGTTGTTCACCGAACCGGTGCAGACCTTCTCGGTCGACAATCCGGCGTGCAACAACTGGGCAGACGTCGGTCTACCCGACGTCTACGCCGACCCGGACCTCGCGTCGTTCAACGGTGCGGTGACCCAGGAGTCGCCCACCGATGCGACGCATCTGATCAAACAGGCGGTCGGCGTGTTCGCGACCGCCGACGCCGCCGACCGAGCCTTCCATCGCGTCGTCGACCGTACGGTCGGCTGTAACGGTCAGACCACCGCGATGCACCTGGACAATTTCACGACCCAGGTGTGGACCTTCACCGGTGGGCCCGCCTCGGCGACGGACGCCGACTGGGTCAAGCAGGAGGCGGGTACGGATCGCCGCTGCTTCACCACTACACGCAAACGCGAAAACGTTTTGCTGCAAGCCAAGGTCTGCCAGTCCGGCAACGGCGGGCCCGCGGTGAACGCACTGGCAGGGGCGATGCAGAACACACTCGGGCAGTAGCCGGAAGTGGTGTTCGGGTTCGCGTAACGAAAGCGTCATCCAAAAAACGCGAGACTTTGTCGGTCACGTCTGGAAGATGGTTGAAGGGGGCGAGCGGTCCACTCCCGGAAGGGGATGGTTGGAATGACTTTCACCATCACGTCCGAGGTGGAGGACGCGCACCCGCCGCCGGCCGGATCCATCCAGCTGACCAGCGCCGACGCCGCTGCTCGCCGGGTTGCCGACGGATGTCTGCGCGACGGTCCGGTAGGGCAGGTGGGACTCGAGATCGAGGCGCACTGCTTCGATCTGACCGATCCCATGCGCAGGCCCGCGTGGGCTGAGCTCACCGCGATCATCGCCGACCTACCGCCGCTGCCCGGAAGCAGCAGGATCACCGTCGAGCCCGGCGGCGCCGTCGAGTTGTCCGGGCCACCGCTTGCGGGTCCGCTCGGCGCGATCGACGCCATGATCGCCGACCGCGCCGTGCTGCGCGCGGCGTTCGCGCGCGCCGGGTTCGGGCTGGTGCTGCTGGGGGCGGACCCGTTGCGACCACCCGAACGGGTCAATCCGGGCGCGCGCTACCGGGCGATGGAGGCGTTCTTCACCGCGAGCGGTACCGCGGCTGCGGGCGCGGCGATGATGACGTCGACGGCCTCGGTGCAGATCAACCTCGATGCAGGCCCCCGAGAGGGCTGGGCGGACCGGGTGCGGCTCGCCCACGCGCTCGGGCCGACGATGGTCGCGATCGCTGCGAATTCGCCGCTGCTCAGCGCAGAGGCCTCCGGGTGGCAGTCGTCGCGCCAACGTGTCTGGAGCCAACTGGATTCCGCCCGCTGCGGGCCCGTCCTCGGTGAGATCGGCGACGACCCCGCCAGCGACTGGGCGCACTATGCGCTCAAAGCGCCGGTGATGCTCGTCAACCATGCCGATGCCGACGCCGAACCGGTCTCCGAATGGGTGCCGTTCGCTGACTGGGCCGACGGACGCGTCGAGCTCGGGGCGCGCCGTCCCACCGTGGCCGATCTCGAATACCACCTGACGACGTTGTTTCCGCCGGTGCGGCCGCGCCAGTGGCTCGAGATCCGCTATCTGGACAGCGCGCCGGACGCGGTCTGGCCAGCGGTCGCGTTCACGCTCGTCACCCTCCTCGACGACCCGGCGGCCGCCGACCTCGCCGCCGAGGCCACCGAACCCGTCGCCACCGAATGGGACCAGGCGGCCCGCGTCGGCCTGGCCGATCCGCGGTTGCGGGCCGCCGCCGAACGGTGTGTGCAGGCGGCCGCCGAACGAGCCCCGGCCGAGCTCGAGGAATCGATGCAGCAGCTGTTGCGTTCGGTCGAGCAGGGACGGTGTCCGGCCGACGATTTCGGCGAGCGCGCCGCACGACACGGGATCGCGGCCGCGGTCACGCAACTGGCACGAGGGGAACTGTGACGCCACGCGGAATCATCGCGCGCGAACTGACCACGGCACGCGGGCGCACCTTGCGGCTCGTCGACTTCGACGACGCCGAGCTGGGCCGCCAGTACAGCCCCCTGATGAGCCCGCTGGTGTGGGATCTCGCGCACATCGGGCAGCAGGAGGAGCTGTGGTTGCTGCGCGACGGCAACCCGGACCGGCCGGGGATGTTGCGTCCCGAGGTCGAACGCCTCTACGACGCGTTCGTCAACTCGCGAGCCAGCCGCGTGAACCTCCCGCTGCTGCCGCCATCGGACGCCAGGACCTACTGCGCGACCGTGCGGAACAAGGCGCTCGACACGTTGGACGCGCTGCCCGAGGATGATCCCGGATTCGCCTTCGGGCTGGTCATCAGCCACGAGAACCAGCACGACGAAACCATGTTGCAGGCGCTGAACCTCCGCAGCGGGCCGCCGCTGCTCGAGCCCGGAATCCCGCTCCCCGAAGGCCGTCCCGAGGTGGCCGGCACGTCGGTGCTGGTGCCCGGCGGCGAGTTCGTGCTCGGTGTCGACGCCGCCACCGAGCCCTTTTCACTGGACAACGAACGGCCGGCGCACACCGTCGACGTTCCTGCCTTCCGCATCGGTCGCGTCCCGGTGACCAACGGCGAGTGGCGCCGGTTCATCGACGACGGCGGATACGACGAACCCCGGTGGTGGTCGGACCGCGGTTGGAAGCACCGGACCGAAGCGGGTCTTCGGGTGCCGCAGTTCTGGAATCCGGACGGCACGCGCACCCGGTTCGGCCACGTCGAGGAGATCCCCGACACCGAGCCGGTCCAGCACGTCACGTTCTTCGAAGCCGAGGCGTACGCGGCATGGGCGGGCGCCCGACTGCCCACCGAAGTGGAATGGGAGAAGGCGTGTGCCTGGGACCCGACCGTCGGCGCGCGCCGCCGTTATCCTTGGGGCACAAGCGAACCCACCACCGCACTGGCCAACCTCGGCGGAGATGCGCTGCGCCCCGCCCCCGTCGGCGCGTATCCGGCCGGCGCCTCCGCTTACGGCGCCGAACAGATGCTCGGCGACGTGTGGGAGTGGACGACGTCGCCGCTGCGACCCTGGCCGGGATTCACACCGATGATCTACGAGCGCTACTCACAGCCCTTCTTCGACGGCGACTACAAGGTCTTGCGCGGCGGGTCGTGGGCGGTCGCATCCAGCATCCTGCGGCCCAGCTTCCGCAACTGGGACCACCCCATCCGCCGCCAGATCTTCTCCGGCGTGCGACTGGCCTGGGACGTCGACGATGAGCCGCTTGCGCGAAGAGAGAATGCTGACGATGAGCCGCTTGCGCGAAGAGAGACTTCTTGATGTGCAGGCACCTCGGGTGGCTCGGTGAACCGGTCTCGGTGGCGTCGCTGATCCTCGACCCCGCCAACGGGCTTCTGGTGCAGTCCTATTCACCGCGCCGCCAGAAGCACGGCCTGATGAACGCCGACGGCTGGGGCGTCGGCTTCTTCGACGGACCGACCCCCCGCCGGTGGCGCAGCGCGACGCCGATGTGGGGTGACGCTTCGCTCGCCTCGGTCGCGCCGGCCCTGCGCAGCGGTTGCGTCGTCGCGGCGGTTCGGTCGGCGAGCGTCGGCATGCCGATCGAGGCGACGGCGGCCGCGCCGTTCTCCGACGGGCACTGGCTGCTCTCCCACAACGGCCTGGTCGATCGCGTGGTCCTGCCGCTGTCCCCCCGCGCCGAGTCGACCAACGACAGCGCCCTGCTCGCGGCGCTGATCTTCGACCGCGGGCTGGACTCGCTAGGAGAGACCATCACCGAGGTGGCCGCGGCCGATCCGAATGCGCGGCTGAACATATTGGCGGGCAACGGAACACGTCTGCTCGCGACCACTTGGCGCGACACACTGTCGGTCTTACGCCGTTCCGACGGCGTCGTCCTGGCCAGTGAACCGTACGACGACGACCCGGCCTGGCAGGAGATCCCGGATCGGCACCTTGTCGAGGTTTCGCCCTCCGGCGTGCACCTGCTCGAACTGAAGGGATCCTGATGACAGTCCAGCGGGGAGCCGATCGCGCGGGCACGCTGTCGTTGTCCAACCACCTGTCCGCCGACTCGGCCGCGACCGCGCTGCGTCGCGATGTGCTCGAAGGACTGACCTCGTCACCGAAGTCGTTGCCGCCCAAGTGGTTCTACGACTCCGTCGGCAGCGACCTGTTCGATCAGATCACGCGGCTGCCCGAGTACTATCCGACCCGCGCCGAGGCCGAGATCCTGCGGGACCGGGCGGCCGAGATCGCCGCGGCATCCGGTGCGGACACGTTGGTCGAACTGGGCAGCGGTACATCGGAGAAGACCCGCCTGCTGCTCGACGCCCTGCACGACACCGGCGCGCTTCGGCGGTTCATCCCATTCGACGTCGACGCGAGCGTGCTCGCCGCCGCGGGCGCGGCGCTTCAGGACGAATACCCCGGACTCGAGATCGACGCCGTGTGCGGCGATTTCGAGGAGCACCTCGACCAGATCCCCCGCCGCGGACGTCGTCTTGTCGCGTTTCTGGGCTCGACGATCGGCAACCTCACCGCCGGTCCGCGTGCCGAGTTCCTGGCGGCCCTGTCCGAGACACTGCAACCCGGTGACAGCCTCGTGCTGGGTACCGACCTGGTGAAGGACACCGACCGCCTGGTGCGCGCCTACGACGACAGCGCGGGCGTGACCGCACGCTTCAACCGCAACGTGCTGGCGGTCGTGAACCGTGAACTCGGCGCCGATTTCGATCTGGACATGTTCGAGCATGTGGCGCGCTGGAACGCTGACGACGAACGTATCGAGATGTGGCTGCGCGCCACCGAAGCGCAGCGGATCCGTGTCCGCGACCTCGAACTGACCGTCGAGTTCGCCGCCGGTGAGGCGATGCTGACCGAGGTGTCGTGCAAGTTCCGGCCCGAGGGCGTCCAGGCCGAACTCGCCGCGGCAGGGCTGCGGATGACGCATTGGTGGACCGACGCCGCCGGCGACTTCGGGCTGTCGCTGTCGACGAAATGAGCCTCGCACATCAGTGGCGGTCGGCCCGCCCGGCGGTCGCCGGAGTGCACCTGGACAGCGGCGCCTGCTCCCGCCAGAGCCTTGCGGCCATCGAGGCGGCCGCCCAGCACGCGCGCCACGAAGCCGAGGTCGGCGGTTACGTCGCCGCCGAGGCCGCCACGCCGGCGCTCGACGCGGGCCGCGCCGCGCTCGGCGCCCTGACCGGGCTGACAGCCAGCGACATCGTGTTCACCACCGGAGCGAACAACGCGCTGGACCTGCTGCTGAGCGCCTGGCCCGGCCCCCGCACGCTGGCGTGTCTGCCGGGTGAGTACGGCCCGAACCTGGCGATCATGGCGGCCAACGGTTTCGCCGTGCGCGCGTTGCCCGCCGACGGCGACGGCCGGCTCGACCCGGAGGCGGCCGCCCGCGACCTTGCCGACGATCCGCCCGCCCTGGTGCACCTGACGGCGCTGGCCAGTCACCGCGGGCTCGCCCAACCGCTCTCGGCGCTGGCCGTCACATGCGCGGACCTCGGTGTGCCGCTGGTCGTCGACGCCGCCCAGGCGCTCGGTCATCTCGACTGCGCGGTCACGCCGGCGGCGATCTACGGTTCGTCGCGCAAGTGGATCGCGGGTCCGCGGGGCGTTGGTTTTCTAGCGGTCCATCGCGAGCTCGCGCAGCGGCTGCGGCCCCGGTTGCCGCCGCCGGAGTGGAACCTGCCGCTGCCCGTGCTCTCACGCTTGGAGCACGGGGAGGCGAATATCGCTGCCCGCGTAGGCTTCTCGATCGCGCTGGGAGAGCACCTCGCACACGGGCCGGAGCGGGTCCGGACCCGGCTGGCGGAGGTGGGGGCGATGACCCGCGACGCTTTGGCCGGCGTCAAGGGATGGCGGGTAATCGAGCCGCGCGACGAGCCGACGGCGATCACCACGCTTGCGCCGCTCAACGGCGCCGACCCTCAGGAGGTGCGCAAGCGGTTGATCGCCGAAGACCGGATCATCACCACCTACGCCGACGCGCAGCGGGCTCCGTTCGAGATGACGGCACCCGTGCTGCGGGCATCCCCGCACGTCGACGTCACGCCTGCGGAACTCGAGCGGTTCGCCGCGGCGTTGGCCGCCGTCGGGTGAGGGTTCAGCCGGTTCGGTGCACCAGCAAGGTCGCCCGGTAGTCCGACAGAGGCGAGGGGTCATCGGGCGTGCGGGGATAGGGATCGAGCGCCTGCAGCGTCAGTTCGTAGTCGCCCGTCTGGACCGTCTGCCGGTTCTGGCCAGGCGCGGGATTGGTGTTGAATTCGACGGTCTCCTCGCCCGCGCGTCCGTCGTCGACCATGACGATGACGCGTGCCTGGCCCGTCCAGAAGCATTCGACCTCGGTGGGGCAACGCGAATCCTCCGGCACCGCGGTGAACCGCAGTCGCAGCGACTCACCGGTGAGCGAGGCCTGCTGGCCGCCGGCCAGGACGAACGGCCGGTCGAGCCGGGCTTCGACGGTGTCCGCGCGCGCCTGCTGACCGCCGTGGCACGCCGCCGCCACGGCAATGAGCACCAGCAGCCAGAAACCGCGAACGACCGCCCTCACTCGTCGAAGCCCTCGTCCCAGGTGTGCACGGGCTCGTTGCTATGCATCCGCGCCCCGTACCGGCGCAGCATCTCCGCCAGTGCGGCGGGCCGCGCCATACCGCGCTCCTGCAGGGCGCGCACGGTCGCGACCTGCCAGGTGGCGCCGTTGCGCCCGGTCTTCGCGCGGCCCTCGATCACCCCGAGGTACCGGTCGCGCACCTCGGCGGCGACCTCCCAGCGGCGCAGGCCCTCGTCGGCCATCGGCAACAGCTGGCGCAGCACCAGCTCGTCGGCGGTCACCTCGCCGTAGCCGGGCCAGTACAGCCTGGCGTCCATCCCGTGCTGCGCCGCCGCGATGAAATTGTGTTGCGCCGCAGCGAAACTCATCTTCGTCCACAACGGTCTGTCCTCTTCGGACAGCGCCCGCAGCGTGCCGTAGTAGAACGCGGCGTTGGCCATCATGTCGACGACGGTCGGCCCGGCGGGCAACACCCGGTTCTCGACCCGCAGATGGGGGCGGCCGTTCACGACGTCGTAGACCGGCCGGTTCCACCGGTAGATGGTCCCGTTGTGCAGCCGTAGCTCGGAAAGTTTCGGCGTACGGCCCTCGGCGAGTTCGCGGACCGGGTCCTCGTCGGACAGTTCCGGTAGCAGCGACGGGAAGTAGCGCACGTTCTCCTCGAACAGGTCGAAGATCGACGTGATCCAGCGTTCGCCGAACCACACGCGCGGACGGACGCCCTGGGTCTTGAGTTCGTCGGGGCGGGTGTCGGTGGCCTGGGCGAACAGCTCGATGCGCGTCTCGGCCCACAGTTCGTGGCCGAAGAAGTACGGGGAGTTGGCCCCCAGCGCGATTTGCGGACCCGCCAGCACCTGAGCCGCGTTCCAGTTCTGCGCGAAGTCGGCAGGTGACACCTGAAGATGCAGTTGCATGCTCGTGCACGCGGACTCCGGTGCGATCGAGGCGGTCTGCAGGCTCAGCCGCTCGGGGCCGACGATGTCGATCAGGATGTCCTCGCCGCGGGCGGTGAAGATCGAGTCGTTGAGCGCCTGATACCGCGTCGACTCGCTCATCCACCGCCCGGCCAGGTGTTCGGGCAGCAGCGTCGGCAGGATCCCGATCATCACGATGTGCGCGTCGTGGCGGTTGGCCTTCATCTCAGCCGCGTTGAGGCTCGCCCGCACCTCGGTCTCCAGGTCGAGCGCCGCGCGTCCCGGCAGGCGTCGCGGAGGCACGTTGAATTCGATGTTGTAGGCGCCAAGTTCGGTTTGGTACGCCGGATCGGCGATAGCCTGAAGGACCTCGGCGTTGCTCATCGCGGGCTGATACGCCGAGTCGACCAGGTTGCATTCGATCTCCATGCCGGTCAGCGGCCGTTCGAAGTCGAAGCTCGACTGGGCGAGCATGGTCTCGAAGACGTCGAGGCACTGTTGCACCTTGCGCCGGTACTCCCGGCGGTGCGCGCCGGTATAGCCGGTGCCCTTCACTTCCTCGCCCACACCGCCATTGTCGGCGAGCGTGCGTGTTTGCACCCGAACACGCCGCGATTCGTCGACATTTTGCGCACACTCGCCACCCGGACACCGGCTTAAAGCCGGGCGGGGTGGGTAGGTGAAGACGATGGACGTCACCGTCACCTTTATCGGGAACGCCACCACGTTGATCTCGGGCGGCGGCATCACCCTCTTGACCGACCCGAACTTCCTGCACCAGGGCCAGCATGCGTACCTCGGCTACGGGCTGTTGTCCAAACGGCGCAAAGGCCCGGCCCTCGACATCGAACAGTTACCCGCGCTCGACGGGGTGGTGCTGTCGCACATGCACGGCGACCACTGGGACCGGGTGTCGCAGAGCCGGCTCGACCACGGACTGCCGATCCTGACCACTCCGCACGCCGCCAAACGGCTGGAACACCGGGGTTTCGGCCGCGCGCTCGCCCTCGACACGTGGCAGCACCACACAATCACCAAGGGGGCGGTGAGCGTCACCGTCACCAGCCTGCCCGGCCGCCACGCACCCACCCCGGTCGACCGCTTCCTGCCGCCGGTGATGGGCAGCATGATCGAGTTCACCGACGGGGCGGCCCGGCGTCGGCTCTACGTCTCCGGCGACACCCTGCTTGTCGACGAGTTACGCGAGATTCCAGTCCGTTTCGAGTCGATCGACGTGGGCGTGCTGCATCTGGGGGGAACGCGGCTGCCGTTCGGCCGGCATCTGCCGCTCGGTCTGACCGTGACGATGGACGGTCAGCAGGGCGCCGATGTGGTCGAACTGCTCGACCTCCCCCGGATGATTCCGGTGCACTTCGACGACTACGGGGTGTTCGCGTCCCCGCTGTCCGAATTCGTCGACGAGATGAAGCGACGCGGACTCTCCGACCGGATCATCGAATTGGAGCGTGGTTCCTCGGTCACCGTTTGATACTTACGCGGTGTCAGCACCATGGCCGAGCGACCTCGACCAAGGCGGGCTCGAACAGGTCTCGAGGGCCGACCGGGTCGCCTCGCTGACGGGTGTCCGGGCCGTCGCGGCGCTGCTCGTCATGGCCACCCACGCCGCGTACGGGACCGGCGCCTACAACCGCGGATACGCCGGACTGGTGTTCGCCCGCATGGAGATCGGCGTCGCGATCTTCTTCGTCCTCTCCGGATTCCTGTTGTTCAACGGGTGGGTGCGGGCAGCAGCGACCGGTGCCGCGGCGCCGAGTACTCGCCGTTACGCCCGAAATCGGGTGCGCCGCATCATGCCCGCCTATGTGGTGACGGTCCTAGTGGCCTTCGCGCTCTACGAATTCCGCACCATCGAGCCCAATCCCGGGCATACGTGGCTCGGCCTGTTGCGCAATCTGACGCTCACCCAGATATACAGCCCGAACTACATCACCGCCTACATGCATCAGGGGCTGACCCAGATGTGGAGTCTCGCGGTCGAAGTGGCGTTCTACGCAGCGCTGCCGCTGTTGGCGTACCTGTTGCTGGTCGTCCTGTGCCGGCGAAGGTGGCGACCGGGGGTCCTGTTGGCCGGGCTCGCAGCGCTCGCTGCGATGAGCCCGCTGTGGCTGTATGTCATGCACACCACCGACTGGCTGCCGAACGGGGCGGGGATGTGGCTTCCGCACTACCTGGTGTGGTTCATCGGCGGTATGACCTTGAGTGTGCTGGCGCACAACGGGATTCGATGCTATGCGGTGCTGGCGCTGCCGCTCGCGGTCGTTGCGTATCTGGTCGTGTCGACGCCGATCGCCGGACGCACCGATGCGCCGGCCCTCAATCTCGGGGAGGACATCGCGAAGGTGGTGTTCTACGCGGCGATCGCGACGCTGGTCGTCGCCCCGCTGGCGCTCGGTGACACCGGCTGGTACGCAAGGCTACTCAGTAGCGGGCCGATGGTGTGGCTGGGCGAGATCTCGTACGAGATCTACCTACTGCACGTCATCGTGATGGAGATCGCGCTGGTGTCGGTGCTGCGGTGGCCCGTGTACACCGGTTCGGTGGTCGTGTTGTTCCTCGTGACCCTGATCCTCACGATTCCGGTTGCGTGGCTTCTGCATCGGATCACACGCCCGCGGAGCTGACCTGCGACGTCACACGTTTGACGGGCGAAAAGTGGGGTATCAACCTCCGCGTGAGGATGATTGGGTATCTGTTGGTACGGCATCCGGGTCTGTACGACGTGCTCGATGCCCTCATCGAGTTCGGCTATCAGCGTTGGTCGTTGGATCGCGGCGCCGCGTCGGCGCGTCGCGCCACCACGACCTGAGGGCTCAGCGGCCCGCCACGCAGCTCGACCTCGATTGCGGGATCGGCATGTTCGGCCAGAGCCCGCAGCGCCGACGGACTGTAGCAGCGCAGCGAGGTCGCGATGCCGTCGCGCACGAGCGGCAACAGCCGCGCGAACGGCAGCACGGTCGCCAGACGTATGACATGCAGCGGCGACGGCGGCCGCGGTAAGTCGATGATCAACAGGGTGTCGGCCACCCGGGTGCCTTCGGCGAACGCCCGTACGGCCGCCGCCGGCGGCAGGTGGTGAAACGACAGCGCGAACACCGCGAGGTCGAATGACCCGTCGGCGGCGTCGATCGCCGTGGCGTCCATCGCGCGAACCTTCGCGCGCGGATGCGCACCGAGATCGCTCGCGGCCATCGCCGCCACGGCCGCCGCGTCCATATCGGTGACCATCAGCCGAGCCGACGGATGCCAGTCGAGGAGCTTGCGCGACAACTCGCCGTTGCCCGCGCCGAGCTCGAGGATCCTCGGGTCGGCGACGTCTTCGACCTCCGCGAGCGCGATCTCGGCGAATCGCTCGGTGCTGCCGAACCATCCGCCGGTCAGCTCGAGTGCCCGGATCACGCCGCGCCTGCGCGCAATGTCGGTGGACGCATCGGATTGTCGGTCGCTCTGCAGCAGCCGGTCCAGGCAGGACGCGTCGGGACCGCCGCGCGGCATCCTGTCGATCTCCGACGTCGGCGGCCTTGCGGCCGTAATCTCGGCGGGCTTTTCGGCCATGTAGTCCATGATGGACGACGGACCGCAGCGAGAGGGGAGTGCACGTTGGCTCGAAACGCCGAGTTCATCGCCGCGATCGATCAGGGCACCACCAGCACCCGGTGCATGATCTTCGATCACGGCGGTGCCGAGATCGGCCGCCACCAGCTCGAGCACGAGCAGATCCTGCCGAAGGCGGGATGGGTCGAGCACAATCCCGTCGAGATCTGGGAGCGCACGGCGGCGGTGATCATGTCGGCGCTCAACAAGACGAACCTCTCGGCGACCGACCTGGCCGCGCTCGGCATCACCAACCAACGCGAGACCGCGCTGGTCTGGAACAAGCGGACCGGCAGGCCCTACTACAACGCGATCGTGTGGCAGGACACCCGCACCGACCGCATCGCCTCGGCGCTGGACCGCGACGGCCGCGGCGACGTCATTCGCCGCAAGGCGGGCCTGCCGCCCGCGACGTACTTCTCCGGCGGCAAGGTGCAGTGGATCCTGGAGAACGTCGACGGGGTGCGCCGCGACGCGGAGAACGGTGACGCGTTGTTCGGGACCCCCGACTCCTGGGTGTTGTGGAATCTGACCGGGGGGACGCGCGGCGGGGTGCACGTCACCGACGTCACCAATGCCAGCCGCACCATGTTGATGAACCTCGAGACGCTCGACTGGGACGACGAGTTGTTGTCGTTTTTCGACATTCCGCGCCAGATGCTCCCCGAGATCAAGCCGTCGTCATGCCCGGAGGCCTACGGCATCACCCGCGACGACGGCCCCGTCTCCGGCCAGGTGCCACTGACCGGTGCGCTCGGCGACCAGCAGGCCGCGATGGTCGGTCAGGTCTGCCTCGAGGCCGGCGAGGCCAAGAACACCTACGGCACAGGCAATTTCCTGCTGCTCAACACGGGCGAGAAGATCGTCCGGTCCGAGAACGGGCTGTTGACCACGGTGTGTTACCAGTTCGGTGACGCGAAACCCGTTTATGCCCTGGAGGGTTCGATCGCGGTCACCGGTTCGGCGGTGCAGTGGTTGCGTGATCAGCTCGGCATCATCAGCGGTGCGTCGCAGAGCGAAGCCCTGGCTCGCCAGGTCTATGACAACGGCGGCGTTTACTTCGTGCCGGCGTTCTCCGGACTCTTTGCGCCGTACTGGCGTTCGGACGCCCGCGGGGCGATCGTCGGGCTCTCGCGGTACAACACGAACGCGCACCTGGCCCGCGCGACGCTCGAGGCGATCTGCTACCAGAGCCGCGACGTCGTCGACGCGATGGAGGCCGATTCCGGCGTGCACATGGAGGTCCTCAAGGTCGATGGCGGCATCACCGCCAACGACCTGTGCATGCAGATCCAGGCCGACGTGCTGGGCGTCGACGTGGTCAAACCGGTCGTCGCCGAGACGACAGCCCTGGGCGCGGCCTACGCGGCGGGGCTGGCGGTGGGGTTCTGGGAGAACGCGGACGACCTGCGGACCAACTGGCAGGAAGGCAAGCGCTGGACGCCGTCATGGAGCGACGAGCAGCGCCAATCCGGTTACGCCGGGTGGCAGAAGGCGGTGCAGCGCACGCTGGACTGGGTCGACGTCGACTAGGCCGCGGCGTCGAGCTCGCGTTTGGTGTCCTCGTCGAGTTCGATGTCGGCGACGGCGGTGTTCTCCTCGAGATGGTTCACCGACGACGTGCCCGGGATCAGCAACACGTTCGGCGCCACCGACAGCGTCAAAGCGAGCACGATCTGCGCGGGTGTCCGCCCGAGCTTTTCGGCCTCCCGCTTGACCGCCGGATGGCCGAGCACCGGATTGTCGGCGACGAAGCCCGAGCCGAGTGGGAAGAACGGCACGAACGCGATCCCGCGCTCGGCGGACGCGTCGAGCACTTCCTGCGAGCTGCGGTCCAGGAGGTTGTAGGCGTTCTGCACACAAACGATGTCGGTGCGGTCCAGCGCGATTCGCAGATGGTCGACGCCGACGCTGCTCAACCCGATGCCGCCGATCAGCCCTTCGTCGCGCGCCTTGATCATCGTGGTCAGCTGCCGGTCGAACAGCTCGCGGTCCAGCGGAGCTATACCGCTGGGATCCCCGGAGTGCACACGCAGGTTGACCGCGGCCAACCGGTCGGTGTCCAGGCTGCGCAGGTTCTCCTCGATGCTGGCCCGCAGCTGATCGGGTTCCTGGGCGGGTAGCCACGCACCGGCGTCGTCTCGGACGGCACCCACCTTGCTCACCAGGGCGAGGTCGGCAGGGTAGGGATGCAACGCCTCGCGAATCAGTTCGTTGGCCACATCGGGCCCGTAGAACTGCGCGGTGTCGATGTGGTTGATCCCCAACTCGAGTGCCCGCCGCAGCACGGCGAGTGCTTGGTCGCGGTCCCGCGGCGGTCCGAGAACCCCCGGTCCCGGCAGTTGCATTGCGCCGAATCCGACGCGGCCGACATGGAAAGAGCCCAGCGGGAAGGTCTGCATACTCAATCCGTACACCCTTCCCGCCGGGCTTATTCCGGTTAGGGGCCTATTCGGACTCGCCGAGGATGCCGTAGATCTCGCGGCGGGCGTTGTTCACGATCTCGACGATCCGCTGCTGTTGCTCTTCGTTGGTGGTGTAGGCCGCCTGCGCGACCGCGCCCATCAACTGAGCGACCGCGCTGCGCAGATTGGCATGGCCCGGTTCGACGCTGTCGGCGATCTCCTCCCAGGGTGGGGTCTGGATCTTCTCCACCGCTGTGCGACCGTCGTCGGTGAGCTCGAAAAGCTTCTTGCTGCCGTCGCTTTCGGTCGCCGCGATCATGCCTTCATCGACGAGCAGTTGCAGCGTCGGGTACACCGATCCGGGGCTTGGCCGCCAGAGGTTCTGGCTGCGCTCGGCGATCTCCTGGATCATCTCGTAGCCGTGCATGGGCCGTTCGGCGAGCAGTTTGAGGATCGCCGCGCGAACGTCGCCGCGACGGCCGCGGCCTCGACCGCCACGTCGTCCGCCCGGACCGAAACCTCGGGGGCCGCCGGGGCCGAACCCGAACGCGCGGGGATCGAATCCGAACTCGAAACCGCCGCGGCCGCGACTGGGGCCGAAACCACCGAACGGACCGGGGAAGCCGGGACCGGCGTCGGCGTGCCGGAGACGGTCTCGCAGTTGTTCACGCATTTCGCGCCGGGCGTGCCTGCGGTGGTCGTGCAGCGCACGACGGTCGAGGGGGGTGAAGCCGAAGCCGCCTGGAGGCGGGGTGAATGGATTGGTCATGTCGTTCCTTTGATCGAGAGAAAGCACGGTCTGCGCTTCCGATACGATGACGATATATCGGAAACTATCGCGATGCAACGGTGATTTAACGGTCCAGCCTGTCGATCGACCCGATCACCGAACGTGCCCACTCCGCGTTCATCGCGTTCATTCGCAGCCCATAGTCGAGGGCGGCCAGCCCGAAGTCCGGTCCGTCGTCACGCCAATCGATCGACTCCCGCAGTTCCTCGAGCCGTTTGACCTCGGCATCGGCCGATGCGGCCATCTCGGCCAGGTGTTGACGGGCCTGTTCGCGCGGGATCTCGCCGAGTAGGAACACCCGCAGCAGGCTCGCGCTGCGAAAGGGCGGGTCGTCTTGCGGATTGTTGATCCACCGACGCAGCTCGGAGCGGCCGGCGTCGGTGATCCGATACTCCTTACGGCCGCGCGGCCCGATCGCCGAGACCTCGATCAGCCCGGCGTCGGCCAATTTGTTGAGCTCGCCATACAGCTGGCTCTGGGTGGCGGGCCAGACGTTGGCCAGCGACTTCTCGAAGAGCTTCAGCAGGTCATATCCACTCGCAGGCTTCTCCGCGAGGAGCCCCAGTGCGGCGATTCGCAAACTCACCGGGTAATCGTACATCCCACTATTGACATGTCACTACAGACATGTCACTGTCTCCCTATCGATCAACACAAGGAGATCTCATGACCGAGACGACGGACTCCACCCTCTTCGGCGCTGACGAATTCTTCAGGCGCGGCAACTATGCGCCCGTCGCCGACGAACTGACCGAGTACGACCTGCCGGTGCACGGCACCATCCCGGCCGAACTCGATGGCTGGTACCTGCGCAACGGGCCCAACCCGCGTCAGGCCGCGGCGCACTGGTTCACCGGTGACGGGATGATCCACGGAGTCCGTATCGAGGGTGGCCGGGCCAAGTGGTACCGCAACCGATGGGTCCGCACGGACAGCTTCGTGGAGGACTTCGGACTGTACAACGCTGACGGCACACGCAATCTCCGGTCCAGCGTGGCCAATACGCACATCGTCAACCATGCGGGTAAGACACTGGCGCTGGTGGAGTCGTCCCTGCCCTACGAGATCACCAACGAGTTGGAAACGGTGGGCGCCTACGACTTCGGGGGCAAGCTCGCTGACTCGATGACTGCCCATCCCAAGATCTGCCCGCGCACCGGTGAGCTGCATTTCTTCGGCTACGGCAACATCTTTGAGCCGCACGTCACCTACCACCGTGCCGACGCCGACGGCCGGTTGACAATCAACCGGCCGCTCGAAGTTCCAGCGCTCACGATGATGCACGACTTCGCCTTGACCGCTTCGCATGTGGTGTTCATGGACCTGCCGATCGTTTTCGACTTCGACATCGCGATGTCGGGTGATGACGTGATGCCGTACCGCTGGAACGACGACTACGGTGCCCGGCTGGGCGTCCTGCGGCGCGACGACCCATTCGGTGAGGTCAGATGGTTCGACATCGATCCCTGCTACGTCTTCCACGTCGCGAACGCCTACGAAACGAGCACAGCTGACGGCGATACGATTGTGCTGCAGGCTGTCCGGTATCCCGAGCTGTGGCGCGGCACCGACGGATTCGAGGCCGACGGGGTGTTGTGGACATGGACGATCGACCTGACGACCGGTGCGGTCACCGAGCGACAACTCGACGACCGTGCGATCGAATTCCCGCGCATCGACGATCGGCTCGCGACGCTGCCAGCCCGATATGCGGTCGCGGTCGGTGACCGGTCCCTGGTCCGCTACGACCTGACCACCGGTGTCGGAGTCGAGCGCGCGTTCGGGTCCACCGACGCACCGGGCGGTCCGGGGGAGGCGGTGTTCGTTCCGTCGGCGGGGGCCACCGACGAGACCAGCGGTTGGTACCTGGCCTACGTCTACGATGCCGCCCGTAACGGCAGCGATCTCGTCATTCTCGACGCGTCGGACTTCGCGGGTCCGTCCGTCGCGAGAATCCAATTACCACAGCGTGTTCCGTACGGTTTTCACGGAAATTGGATCGCTTCCTGAGCGGCAGCGGCTGCACTCAGGGCCGATAGCCGGCGAGGAAGACGCGGGTGGCGGCGGCGGCGTAGCCGTCGACATCGATGTCCGCGAGCACCTCGGGCCCACCGCAGAACAGCGCCTGGTCGATGCACCTGCCTACGACGAGAAAGGCGAAATGCTCTGCGGCGGCCGCGGGTTGGGGGACAACCAGCAGCCCGCGATCGTTCAACCGTGACAGGCAGTGGGCAAACTCTGCGATGACGCGCGCGGGCGCCCGCTCGTAGTACTTCCAGGCCAGTTCCGGCATCCGATTGGCCTCGCCGATCACGAGGCGGCGTAACTGTACGACGCGTTCCTGCAGGACCGCTCGCAGGTAGTCGGCCGCCAGCGCCGTCAGGTCCGCGCCGAGATCCGCCGTCTCGGCGAGCGCGGCGATTCGACCGAGGAATGGTGTGACGGTGCTGTCCAATGCTTCGTCGACGATCGCCTGCAGGAGTTCCTGCTTGTCCCGGAAGTGCTTGTAGACCGTCTGCTTCGACACTTCAGCGGTCGCAGCGACCTGGTCCATGCTTGTGCCCTGATAACCGTTTCCGAGGAAGAGCGTCATGCCCGCGGACAGGATGCTCGACCGCTTCAGGGCCGACCGCCCGAGGACCGCGTCCGTCATCGTCACCTCTATCTCAGTACTGGACAGTCTAGTTCTCGGTACTGTACCGTCCAGTTTGATTCTTCCAGGAGGTCCGCCATGACAACTGCGGATTGCCCGCCATTGCCCGTACGGATCACCAAATCGCTGCTCGGCTATGGGGTGATCGCCGGCCCCATCTACGTGCTGGTCGCCGCGGCCCAGATGGTCGGCCGCGATGGCTACAACCCGACCCGTCACGCGGTGAGCCAGCTGGCCAACGGCGGTTGGGGGTGGGTCCAGGTCGCGAACTTCCTCGTCACCGGGGCGATGACCGTCGCCGCCTCGGTCGGGATCCGGCGCGCTCTGGGCTCCGGTCGCCGGTCGAGGTGGGCCTCGGCGCTACTGGCCGTCTACGGGCTCGCGCTCATCGGAGCGGGGATCTTCCGTGCCGACCCGTCCGACGGATTCCCGCCCGGCACACCGCCCGGTGTGGGCGACGTGTCGTGGCACGGGCTGGTCCACTTCGCCGTGGCCGGTGTGGGATTCGCATGCCTGGTGGCGGCGAGCTTCGTCCTCGGAGGGTTGTTCGCGCGCCACGGCGAGGCGTCCTGGGCATGGGGTTCGCGCATCACCGGCCTGCTGTTCGCGCTGAGCTTCGTCGCGCTGTCCACCGGATCGGGCGGCGCAGGTGCGATCATCGCGTTCACCGCCGCGGTCGTGCTGGTGTGGGCGTGGCTGTCCGCGGTATCGGTCAAGTTGTATCGGGCCGTCGGAACAGCCGAGGCGGACAACGTCTCTCGCGTCGAGGACGCTAGCCGGGCGGGGTGAAACCGCTGCCTTCCGGCGAGGGCGGAACCGGCTGCCAAGCGGGTTGACTCTGACCTGGCCACGCCGGAGGGGGCGGTGGTGCCTGCGGCATCACCTGCAGTCGAGCCAACTCCCGGCGGTGCCGCTCGGCCAGCACGGCGGCGAGCACCAACTGAGGCGGGGCACCGGGAGGCGGCGGCGGTGAGATCTGAGCGACGACATCGCTGGTGATCCGGTAGGCCATCTGGTCACGCACCGTCGTATTCAATTGCTCCGCCCGGCTGAGGAACTGGCGCGCGAGCTCGGCCTGCTCGGGGCGTAAGCCGGAGAGTTGCAACGACGATGCCCACCACGCCAGCTGCGGCGGCATCGGCGGCGGGGGCGACAGGCGGGGCGTCCGCTCGCTGATCACGATGGTGCCCGCGAAGATGTCGCCGAGCCGTTTCCCCTTGGCCGACACCAGGCTGCAGATCACCGCGGGTCCGCCGGCCAGGGTCCAGATCTCGACGACGCCGGCGAGCGCGCGGAAGAAGGCCTGCCGGAAGCGTTCTGGGCCGCCGTCTTCGGATACCACCCGAAGACCCATCGCCATCTTGCCCAACGATCGGCCGCGTGTCGCGGTCTCGAACACGAGCGGATATCCGAGCAGCGCAAGGACTGTGAAGATGATGAGCACGGCGGCCGACAGTGCCGAGTCCAGCTGTGTCAGCGTGAGGCTGAAGAGCAGTATCCCGATCAGGTACAGCAGGAACACGACGGTGATGTCGATCAGGATCGCCACCGCCCGCACGGGCAGCTGGGCGATCTGAACGTCGAGCACCACCGCGTCGCCGGTCACGACCGGTTCCTGCTGCCAGACCATAAGCGTCAACGCTACTAGGATTCAGCGCGTGGATGTCGACGCGTTCGTGCTCGCGCACCGCCCCACGTGGGACCGGCTCGAGCAGCTGATCAAGCGCCGTCGACAGCTCACCGGCGCCGAGGTCGACGAGTTGGTCGACCTGTATCAGCGCGTGTCGACGCATCTGTCGATCATGCGCTCCGCGAGCGCCGACCCGGTGGTGATCGGAAGGCTCTCGGGCCTGATTGCGCAGGCGCGGGCTGCGGTGACCGGTGCGCACGCCCCGCTGTGGCGCGAGTTCGTGCGGTTCTGGACGGTGTCCTTCCCCGTGGTGGCCTACCGGTCCCGGCGGTGGTGGATCGGCACGGCTCTCGCGTTCTTCGCGGTCACCGCGCTGATCGCCGTATGGGTCTCAGGCAGCCCGGAGGTGCGGGCCATGATCGGGACGCCGGACGAGATCGACCAGATGGTCAACAACGACTTCGCCGCGTATTACAGCGAGCACCCGGCGGCCTCGTTCGCGCTACAGGTCTGGGTGAACAACGCGTGGATCTCATTGCAGTGTCTGGGTTTTGCCATCCTGCTCGGCATCCCGATCCCGTACGTGGTGTTTCAGAACGCGGCCAACCTCGGCGTGGCCGCAGGGCTGATGTTCGGCGCGGGCAAGGGCGACGTCTTCCTCGGCCTGATCACCCCGCACGGGCTGCTCGAGCTGACCGCGGTGTTCCTGGCGGCCGGTGCGGGGATGCGGCTGGGTTGGAACGTGATCTCGCCCGGTGATCGACCGCGCGGGCAGGTGCTCGCCGAACAGGGCCGCGCTATCGGCGCCGTGGCGGGCGGGTTGGTGGCGATTTTGTTGATCTCCGGCTTGATCGAGGCGCTGGTGACGCCGTCGCCGTTACCCACGGCGGCGCGTGTCGCGATCGGCGTCGTCGCCGAGATCGGATTCCTCGCGTACGTCTTCCACTTCGGGCGCCGAGCGGAGCGCATCGGCGAGACGGGTGACATCGAGGACGCGCCCGATATCGTGCCGATCGGTTAAAGGCGACCGGTGGCCTTCATCGCCAGATAGTGGTCGGCTAGTGCGGGCGCCAGGTCTTCGGGCGGGGCATCGACCACGTCGACCCCTCGGCTCCGCAGCCGAGAGGCGATCGCCCGCCGTTCGTTGCGGGCCCGTTCGGCCGCGGCGGCGTCGTAGACCTGCGGAGCGTCCGCGCGGCCCGCGGCGAGCGTGTCGACGCGGGGGTCGGCGACCGCGGCGATGAGCACGCCGTGTTTGGCCGTCAGTTGCGGCAGCACGGTCAGCAGCCCCTCGTCGAGCGCGGAGGCGTTGAGTTCGGTGAGCAGCACCACCAGCGCGCGCCTGCGGACGCGGCGCAGGACGGCCGCGACCATGGCGCCGGCGTCGGACTCGATGAGCGCCGGCTCGATCGGGGCCATCGCCGCCACCAGTTGTGCGAGCAGTTCGGTGCGCGAGGCGTTGAACACCGCGGCCCGCGTGACCCGGTCGTGGGCAAGGAAATCGACGTGGTCGCCGGCCCGCGAGGCCAGTGCGGCCAACAGCAGCGCGGCATCCATCGACCAGTCCAGCCGAGGCCACCCCGACGGGTCGTCGGAGGTGGGATCGATTCCGACGCGGCCCGCCGACGTGCGCCCGGTGTCGAGCACGATCACCACCCGCTGGTCGCGTTCGGGGCGCCACGTTCTGACCACCACGTCGGCGCGGCGGGCCGAGGCACGCCAGTCGATCGACCTGACATCGTCGCCGATGACGTATTCGCGCAGCGAGTCGAACTCGGTGCCCTGGCCGCGGATCAATACCGGCGTATTGCCCTCCAGCTCACGGAGTTTGGCCAGCCGCGACGGGAGATGTTTGCGCGACAGGAAGGGCGGAAGGATGCGGACCCGCCACGGGGCCCGATGTGAGCTCTGTCGCCCGGCCAACCCCAGCGGACCGGTAGCGCGGACGGTGACCAGAGATGAATCCTGGTCTCCACGTCGCACCGGCCGCAACGTCGTCGTGAGCCGAAGCCGTTGCCCCGCAGCAAGGTCCACCTCTTGGATCCGAGGTTGGGCCCGTGCGCTCGGCGGCCAGGCGTCGCGCACCAACCCCTTCAAGCGGCGCCGGCCGGCGTTCTCGACCACCAACGCCGTCGTGACCTCCTGGCCCAGCCGCGCGGTGCTGTCTCCAGACCGGGTGAACCGCACGTGGCGGGTGTTGCCGGCCAGCGCGGCGTCGAGCGCGAGGAGCACAACGAGCGCGCCCAACAGTACGGCGAACGTCACCGCCGGCCGGGGTGACGCCGCAATCGGCAGGACGCACACCAGTGCGACCAGCGCGGCCCGTCCGGTCAGGATCACTAGCGTGGCACCGGTACTGCCGCGAGAATTCCGTCGAGCACACCGTCGGGAGTGGCGCCCTCCAGCTCGGCCTCGGGCCGGAGCGCAATGCGGTGACGCAGGGTGGGGCGGGCCATCGCCTTGACATCGTCCGGGGTGACGTAGTTGCGCCCCGACAACCAGGCCCACGACCTGGCCGTCGCCAGCAGTGCCGTCGCCCCGCGGGGTGAAACCCCGAGTTGCAGTGAGGGCGAATGCCGTGTCGCAGTGCAGATGTCGACGATGTACCCGAGCACTTCTTCGGCGACCAGGACCTGTCGCACAGCCGCGCGTCCGGCGGCCAGCTCGGCGGTGCCCGCGACGGCCTGCACGGCAGACAGATCCCGGGGGTCGAACCCGTGGGCATGCCGATTGAGGATCGCGACTTCTTGGTCGCGCGACGGCAGCGGCACGTTGAGCTTGAGCAGGAATCGGTCCAGTTGCGCCTCGGGCAGCTGATAGGTGCCTTCGTACTCGATCGGATTCTGCGTGGCGGCAACGATGAACGGGTCCGGCAGCGGCCGGGCCTTGCCCTCCACGCTGACCTGACGTTCCTCCATGGCCTCCAAAAGAGCGGCCTGGGTCTTCGGTGGCGTCCGGTTGATCTCGTCGGCCAGCAGCAGGTTCGTGAACACCGGTCCGGACCGGAACTCGAACTCCGCGGTGCGCGCGTCGTAGACGAGCGAGCCGGTGACATCGCCGGGCATCAGGTCGGGTGTGAACTGCAGGCGTTTGAAGTCGAGCTGCAGCGCCGCCGCCAGGGTGCGCACGAGCAGGGTCTTGGCCACGCCGGGAACTCCCTCGAGGAGCACATGGCCGCGGCACAGCAGCGCGATCACCAGTCCGCTGACCACGGCATCCTGTCCGACGACGGCCTTGGCGATCTCGGCACGTAGCGCCAGCAATGCGGTTCGCGCGGAATCGTTTCCGTCTGCCTGAGTCACGAGCGTGTGACCTGCCTTTCGATGTTGTCGAGTTCCCGTGCGAGGTTGACCAGTGCGGCGTCGTCGTCGGGGGGTGGGCCGAACAGGCTGTGCGCGACCCACTGGGGGTGGACGTCGCACTGTGCGGAGATCGCCTGGACCACCGCGGTCGGATCGGGATTGACACCTAGGCCGAGGCGGGGCTGCATGCGCTGCAGGGCCGCGGTGCGCAGCGCGTCGGCGGCGCTGTCGCGCGCGCGGTGCGAACGGTAGAGCCGGCCGCGTCCCTCCACCGTTTCGGAGGCCCGTACGACGACGGGCAGGCGTTCGGCGACCAGTGGGCCGACCCGGCGGCCCTTCCACAGCGCCAGCAGTGCCACCACCGCGACGAGCTGCCACAGGATCCAGCTCACGTGCTCGGGTGCGAGATCGAACAGGCTTGAGGCACCGTCGGATTCACCCTCGGTGAACTGCGGCGCGTACCAGATCATTCGCCGATCGGCGCCGGCGAGGTTCATCGCGAGCGCGGCGTTGCCCGCCTTGAGCAGCCCGCGGTTGGTCATGAACCCTGAATCGCCGACCAGCGTGATGTCCCTGTCGTCGGTGGTGTAGCGAACGAGGGTGCCGTCGTAGCAGCGCGTCAACTCGATGTCATCGGTCGTCGCCTCGTAGGTATCGCTCACGCTGAACTGCACGGCACCGGCCCGGGTGGCCTCGCACAGATCGCAGTCCGGCCGTTCCCCACCGCCGAACGCGGTGGCTCCGCTCAGCTTCACGTCTGGCGCCAGGGCCCGGCGGGCGGGCGAGTTCGGTTGTACCAGTAAACGATCACCGGGCAACGCGGCCAGCCGCTCGAGCACATCGCCGTCGACGAGGTGATAGGTCTGGACCACCACCAGCAGGGTGTCGGGTCGGGCGGCCGCCTCGACCGCCGCGATATCGGGCGCTTCGACGACGTCGACGCCGTGCTCGCGCAACAGCGTGATCAGGGCTCGCGCCCCGTCCGGACCGGTCGACTCCGGATCCATCCGTCCCCCCGGACGGGGTGCGGTGAGGTAGGCGCTCAGCGTGGCGAACGCGACGATGACGGCCAGCGCCAACAGGATCCAGCGCACTCCGCGGAATCGCTGACGCATCGTCGGTTCCACTGCGGAGGTCATCGAATCTCCGCCCAACCGTCGGACGACACGGGCGCGGCTGTGGTGGTGGAGATGCCCGCGCTGCGCGACCGAACGTGGTCGTCGAGGTCGGCCACCAGCCGGTAGGCCTCCTCGGTGCCGGGTATCTCTCCGTAGGTGACGTCGTTGAACACCGTTGCCGCAGAGGATAACTCGTCACGAAGATGGGCGAGCTCCCTGGCCGCGTCACGCGCGAGTTCGGTGGCGGTGCGGCCGGGGACCGGGTCGAGGACACCGGTCTGCTCCAGCTGGCGAGCGACGGCACGCAGGCGGTGGCGAATCGCTGCGGCCCAGTCGGCTGCCGCTGCGTATCGGTCGGCGGCGGCCCGGTGCTGGGCCGCGGTGAGTTCGTGCTCGCCGAACAACGCCGCGTCGCGAGTGCTGCCCGTTCGCATGGTGCGCCGTGCTATCCGGATCGCCACGATCACCGCGACCGCGACGAGGATCAGCAGGACCGTGATCGTCACCCAGCCGCCGGGTATCGACGAGCCTTCGGCCACCAGCCGGTACAACAGATCGTCGATCCAGTCGCTGAGCCGTTCGGTCAGGGAAGGCTTGGGATAGATGGGTTTTGCGAGTTCTCGCTGCGCGGCCTCGTGTGCGGCATCGCTGTCGATGTCTATCGTGGGCACGTCAGTTCTGGCGGGTCAGCCACAGATGGTCGGTGGAGTCGGACGGGGCGGCGGGACCGTAACCGGCCCCGGTCTGCAGCACCAGGTCGAAGGCTTCTCTGCGGATGCGTTCGTCGGTGTACTGCAGAGCCACCACACCCGCGCTGAATGGTGCGGTGATGATCTGGCCGATCGCGCCGCCAACCGACAGCAGCACCAGAGCGAACAGTGCGGCCACCGTCGTCGACGCAGCCATCAAGATGATCTGCCCGCCGAGGCTGAACGGGAAGGCGACCGCACCGGCGACGAGCTGAGCGACGATGACGGCCAGTAGCCGAATGCCCAAGACCCGCCAGAAGTCTCGCCTGATCAACGCGAACGACCGCTGAACGGCGGCCACGATGCCGAGCCGCTCGAGCACGATGATGACCGGAGCGAAGGTCAGCATCGTCCCGAGATACACCAGGGCGGCAATGAGGACCAGTACCAACGGGATTCCGATCAGCACCGCGGCCGCCCCGCCGACCGCGAATCCGATGCCGACGATGATGCCGACCACGGCACCGATCAGCAGCATCGCGCCGAGCACCTCGAGGACGCTGAATCCGATCAGCGCCCACAGTCGGCCTCGAAGCCGTTGCCACGCCTGCCCGATGGTGATGCCGGAGCCGAAGACGGCTCTGCCGACGACGACGGTGAGCAGACCACTGAGCAGAATGGACGCCAACCCCGTCGCGACCGATCCCGCGAGACTCGACAGCATGGTGCTGACCAGGACACCGGTCGACACCTCCTCGTCGCCGCTCAGCGTCGGCACCAGCTGCCCACCGACGGCGAGCGGGCCGACCGAGAGGATCAGCGCGATCAGCTGGGTGGCGACCACGACGATGGTGGTCAAGCCGAGTGTCGCTTTCGGATTGGCCCGGATGTAGGCGACCGCGCCGTTGAAGATGTCCGACAACGTGAGCGGGCGCAGGGGAATGACGCCCGGTTTCAGCGCCGCGGGCCCGTAACCGGGGCCCGGCGGTCCGTAGCCCGGAGGTGGCCCATAACCGGGCGGTGGGCCGTACCCCGGAGGCGGTCCATAGCCGGGAGGGGGGCCGTACCCCGGAGGGGCCGCGTAGCCGGGAGGCGGATATCCCGGCGGCGGTGCGTAATAGGGCGGGTAGCCCGGTGGTGGATAGCCCGGCGGCGGTGGGCCTGCGTACCCGGACCCGCCGGCGTCGGTGCTCATGGCCACCATCCTGTCGATCATGGTTCGAATTGACAACGTGGTGACGGCGTAGCTTTGGTGCATGGCCGAACTCAAGGAGCGGTTGCGGGCCGACCTCACGGCCGCGATGAAATCCCAGGACAAGCTGCGCACCGCGACGCTGCGGATGCTGCTCGCCGCGATCACCACCGAAGAGGTGTCCGGGAAGCAGTCGCGGGAACTCACCGACGCCGAGGTGCTCAAGGTCCTGGCCAGGGAGTCCAAGAAACGCGGCGAGTCGGCGGAGATCTACACCCAGAATGGCCGCGGCGAGCTGGCCGCCAACGAGCATGCCGAGGCGCGCGTCATCGACGAGTACCTCCCGACGCCGCTGACCGAGGCCGAACTGGCTGACGTCGCCGACACAGCCATCGCCCAGGTCGCCGAGGAGATCGGTGAGCGGCCCGGACCCAAGCAGATGGGGTTGGTGATGAAGGCCGCGACCGCAATCGCGGCGGGTAAGGCCGATGGAGCCCGGCTGTCAGCGGCGGTGAAGGCCCGGCTGTAGTCGGTGGCGGCGATCGTTTTCACCCGGTAAGGCTCGGGTACCCGGCACCCATGACGCGGTTCGGATACACCCTGATGACAGAGCAGAGCGGGCCAAAAGAGCTTGTCCGCTACGCCGTTTCGGCGGAGGAGGCCGGGTTCGACTTCGAGGTGTCCTCCGACCACTACTTCCCGTGGCTGTCCGCGCAGGGTCATGCGCCGTATGCGTGGTCGGTGCTGGGTGCGGTCGCGCACGCCACCGAACGCGTCGGGCTGTTCACCTACGTCACCTGCCCCACGATGCGCTATCACCCGGCGGTCGTCGCGCAGAAGGCCGCGACACTGCAGATCCTCGCCGACGGCCGCTTCAACCTCGGCCTGGGCAGCGGGGAGAACCTCAACGAGCATGTCGTCGGCAAACGGTGGCCGACGGTGGCGCGGCGCCAGGACATGCTGCGCGAGGCGATCCAGATCATCCGCGAGCTGTTCACCGGCGAACTCGTCGACTGGAAGGGCGAGTACTTCGAGGTCGACTCGGCGCGGTTGTGGGACATTCCCGAAACCCCGGTCCCGATCGCGACCGCAGTCTCGGGTGAGCGGTCGGTCGAGACGTTCGCGCCGCTGTCGGATCACCTGATCGCGGTCGAACCGAACAAGGATCTGGTCGACGCGTGGCATGAGGCCCGGCGTGCGACCGGCCTGCCCGGCGATGTCCGGGTCGTCGGTCAGATCCCGATCTGCTGGGACACGGACAAAGACGCCGCGGTGCGCCGGGCCCACGACCAGTTCAGGTGGTTCAGCGGCGGGTGGGCCGTCAACTCCGACCTGCCGACGACCGCCGGTTTCGACGGCGCGACGCAGTATGTGCGCCCGGAGGATGTCGCCGAATCCATCCCCTGTGGACCCGATCTCGACGCGATCGTCGAAGCGGTCAGCAAGTATTGGGAAGCCGGCTTCACCGACATCGCGATGGTTCAGATCGGCGACGAGGGCCAGGAGCAGTTTCTCAAGGAGGCCGCGGCGCCACTGCTGGACAAGCTGCGGACCGCAGCCAACTAGAAGGGATCGATATGCCGACCGGAAAAGGCATCTACGACGACAACGACGCCGAAGAGCGGGACAAGCGCAAGGCACAACGGACGGGACCGCAGGACAAGGGCGGCGACGGGGGCATGGCTACCCGCGAGAACGCTCCCGACGTCGCGGAGTCCGGCGGCGAACCGACGGCCTGATCACTCGGCGTCGCGGCCCTGCCTGCTGCGCTTGTAGGCCGACCGCCTGAAGTCGCCGAGCCAGCGCGGAGCCAACTCGACCTCGGGGTCGCTGTGCATGGCCGGATCGAAGGCGATGTCGTCGCAGCTGGGGTCCACGTGACGAAGCGTCAACCGGGCGAGCGGGCGAAAGGCCCCCGTCCCGGGCGCCTGGTCGATGTTGAACGTGAGCCCGTCGGCGTCGATCTGCTGTTCCACGGCATCCAGCGACAGCCCGGGCGCATCGATCCGGGTGGCCAGTCGCGCCCGCACCCACCACAGGCCGTCGTGGAAGCGCAGCGGCATCAGGCTCGAGAACGTCGCGCCGGACCAGGACAGCACCGGCGCGAGCCCGACCCGCGTCCCGGCCACCGTCGACGCCAACAGCACATCCCAGGGACTGCAGGCCCGCAGGTCCGGTGGCGGCGGAATCCGGAATGCCAGCCCGGCGACGTCAGGTACGGCGCCCGGCAGTCCGACCCCCTTGGATACGCGTGCGATGACGTCGCACGAGTTCATCGGCAACCCCTCGCCCTCGGGCGCGATGCGTTCGAGAATCCCCTCCGCCATCACCCCGGACGGATGAAACAGGCGTCGCTCACGCAGGGCGGCGCCGAAGCGGATGGGCAACGAGGCGATATCGGAGGCTTGCACGCTAATCATGTGCCCACGCGGGGTACGGGTAAAACGAGCGCTGACGTTTTAACACGCCGGATACGGGGCATTAATTTCGGGCAGTGCTGCCCTAGGCAGCAGAAGAACCCTGTCGAAAGGCCGTTGTGACAACCGCATACACCGATGTCCGTGGACCCCTGGTCGCGGATGAGGGCGTCTACGCGCCGCAGGAAGATTCTCAGCTGCTCATTTCGGTCATGGACCAAAGCGCATTGGCACGGGGTCGCCACGTCGTCGACCTGTGCACCGGAAGCGGCGTGGTCGCCATCGGTGCGGCCGAACAGGGTGCCGCATCGGTCACCGCATTCGACATCTGCCCCCGCGCGGTGCACTGTGCGCGGGGCAATGCGCTGGCATCCGGAGTGGACGTCGATGTGCATCTCGGATCATGGGCGCGGGCAGCCGAATTCGGCCCGTTCGATTTGATCCTCTGCAATCCGCCGTATGTTCCGCATGATCCGACCGCCGAATGCGATCCGCTTCCGACGTACGTGGGCCCGCCCCGCGCGTGGGACGCCGGGTGCGACGGTCGTCTCGTGCTCGACCCGCTGTGCGCCGCGGTTCCCGATCTTCTCGACCACGGCGGTAGTCTGCTACTCGTGCAGTCGGAGTTCGCCGATCCGCGCCAGACGCTCGGAGCGCTGGCCAGCGCCGGACTGGACACCGAAATCGTTGCGCGACAGTGGATTCCCTTCGGACCCGTGTTGTCGTCGCGCGCAATGTGGCTCGAGGAGTGCGGCCGCCTGGAACCGGGTCGTCGCGAAGAAGAACTGCTCGTGATCCGGGCCGACAAGCCGTGAGCGACTGCGAACCTCGTACGGTGCGGGTGGTGCCCAACGGCCCGCTGATGGTGCAGGGACCGGTGCGCATCGAGATGCCCGACGGTCAGGTGGTGGAATCCGACCGGTTCATGGTCGCGGTCTGCACGTGCCGGCGCAGCAAGGACTATCCGTTGTGCGACACCAGCCACCGGTGTCGCAAGCGCGCCGACGCGCCTGCCAAGCAGAACGCGTCGGCCGCAAAGACCGCGTCAGCTCAGCGGCCGGCGTAGCGACGAGCGGTTCTCAGTCCAGCACTCCATCACGTGCTTGGCCAGTCGCTCCTCGACGACATCCCGAGCGCGGATTCCGAACACCACGTCGCGATCCAGATGCGGCTCCCGCGCAACCAGGTCACCGACGACATCGGTGCGGACCACCTGCTCGTGCACCGCATCGGCGACGACGTGCTCCTGGTAGAACGCCACGCAGGCGTCGGGAGCGCCCATGCGGCGCAACGCCTCCACCAACCGGCGCGACCCGGGTGACGACGTGATCTCGGTCGACGCGAAATGTCCGATCGAGGCGCCGCGCAGGTCGCGGTGCAACCCGAACAGCGACATGAGGTTGACCGACGCCAGCGCATCGGCGGGCACGTTGTCGAGGTAGCCGAGATACGACGAGTCGAGGCCCGCCGCATCCATCAACTCCGCGTACAGGTGTTGGTGCACGTGTTCGCCACGGCCACCGCCGAATTCGTCGAACTCCACGGCGACGAACGCGGCCTTGGAGTGTCCGGCGAGACGCGGGATGGTCCACGCGTGGGGGTCACCCTCTTTGAGGTGATACACCGAGCGGTGCACGAAGTATTCGAGCATCTGCTCCCAGCTGCCCTTGTCGCGCAGGAAGTATGACGGACCCTCGCCGTCGACCGGTTCGATCGACAGCTTGTCCATCTCGGCCTCCGCGGTTTCGCCCTCGGCGATCTCGCCGACGTCCTGGCGCACCGCGTCGAGGAACGCCTCCTCGAACCGGCCACGCAGGTGCAGCAGCGCGGGGTTCCACTCCCAGCGGGCACTGACGCCGGCGAATCCGCGGTAGTGCAACTCGTAGCAGATGTAGAGCGCGAGCTGGAGGTCGAGACCGTACGGGTCGGCGTCGAACATCGGCACGTCGATCGGCCGCAACGGCAACGAGGGGCGGCCTCGCTGAAGGAGGTCGATGACGGTCGCGGACAGCGGTCCGACGGCCTTCGGCAGGGCAGGCTCGACTAGCGTCGACGGTAAAGTCACGTATTCATCATTACCCGCATCCGCGCCGGTCAAACATGTGTTCGGTACTTCGGAAGCGATCCGTGTCCATCCTCTCGGAACCACCCATCTCGCGAAGGAGAGTGACCTCCGTGACTGCCGATGCGGAGCCGCCCGGCCCGCCTGACGCCCCCGCCGGTGAGGATCACTCCCGGCGGTATGACAAGCACTGGGCGTGGTTCGTTGGGGTGCTCGCCGTACTGGGACTAGCTGGTTTCGGTTTGAGCGTCGTGGCGATGCTGCCGCTGGCGATGGCCACCGACGGCTGTTACGAGACCAGCACCGATGCGGTGTGCTCGCTCTCGGCGCGGGGCCAGAACGTGCTCGTATTCATTCCTTGGATGTGCCTGGCGGTGGGCACGGCAACGGCGGTCGCAGGTGCAGGCGTCGCTGCGCGTCTCCGTCTGACACCTTTGATCGGTGTCCCGGTTGGCATCGCCGCGTACTTCGCGATGATCCCGGTCGGCTACGCGCTCGCCTTCCAGGTGTAGATGCCTTGGCCTCCCGCCGCGGCGTTCCGACGTGGACCGCTTTGGTGGCAACACGTTTCAGGTGGCTCATTCGCGATCTGCGGACGCCCAAAGAAAAAGCCCTGAACCCAAAACGCAGGTTCAGAGCCATTCCGATGTCTTGACACATCACACAGTCGGGGTGGCGGGATTCGAACCCACGACCTCTTCGTCCCGAACCACGACACCAGCGCGTTTGATTGAGTTGACTGCGTTGGCTGGGGAAAGAATGCCCTGGCGAGAGTGTTGGTTGGATTGGTGGGCATGGGCCGAGCAGTGGACTGCTGCGGACTGACTGCGGACTCGGTATGACGGATTGGGCTGGCCCGTCGGGCTTGTACCGACCTGCAGATGACGGGCGACGTGCTACGAGGCCAACTGATTGGACACGCCGGCCACCAGCGAGCTCTCCGCACACCCCCAGGGCTGGAGATCGTCGAGAACGCCAACGGCGGTTACGAACGTCAGGCACACGCAGAGCGAGCCTATGGCGGGCCGCCAGCAGCCGTGCTCGTGTGTATCTGGTGCTCGAGGCCTGCTCTGATGCTTTCAAGAAACGCGGTTGCCTCCGCCGGGTGTAGACGAGCCCAAAGGTTTGCGACGCGAGTGAGCACGAGCTGTCGACCGTAACGATCCGCCAATCGGTTGACCCAATCGTGTCCGTCCTCCCCCTCCAAGGCGTCGAGAATTTCCACGAGCTTGTGGCGGGGTTCGTCGAGGGTGCCGGCGAGCTCGTCCACATTGCTAGCGAGGGCTTTGAACAAGTCATCAGGATCATCCTCGGTCGGCAAGAAAACCGCTGGCCATTGCGGAGGAGTCGAATGGGGGACTGCGCTTCGTTGATCGCCATCAAACACGAACGCAAATTCGAGGTCTGGATCGGGCGGGCGCGGCATAGATCGTCGAAGTGTGACGAGGTAGCCGTCGCCATCGCCCCACACGACGCTCGTGCATTCCGACAACTCTTGATCAGCGAGGTCCAGGAGGGCGCGAGTGAGCGCGCAGGCGGACTCATCCTCGCAGAATAGAAGTAGTTGGATGGGAGGCGAAGTGAGAAGTGTGTTTCCGATCGTGGGATCGTCTTTGCAGTGAATTGCTCGGGGTTCCTCACCATCCAATCGCAACAACATAAAGGCGTCATGTTTCCGCGCCTGTCGGATCATTTCCTCTGAATGCGTTGTCAGAATCACATTCCAATTCCGTGATAAACAGATTCGCAAGATATGGTGGAGAAGTGTGGACACCCCGATTGGGGGCAGGTAGGCATCGGGCTCATCGAGTAGCAGGGTGACCGTCTTCTCCTCGCGGTACTGCTCAAGGATCCAAAACAAGAAATGCACGCAAAACTCACCCAGGCCCATATCGCGTGATGTGTAAGTGAGCCCTCGGCGTTCAACACGAAAAAAAGGAATTAGGCTTTGTTCGCCAGACCAGCGGAATCGTTGAGCGACCTCGGGATCGCTTGGTTCCACTTCAAACGAATACCACTCGACCAGATCGTAGTCGCGACCTACTATCTGCGATACCGCTGAATTCGTGTCGTCGCTCAGAGATAGAGGCGTGTACTCCTCCGCCATCATGTCAAAGTCAACTCGGGATCGGAGAATAATCAGGGCCTGTTCTGCCAAGTGGTGAAGGTCTATGAGGATTCCATCGACGTCACTAAGGCCTGCGATGGAGCGAAGGATCCGAGTCTTCCCGGCACCGTTTCTTCCTCCTAGAACTAGGCATGGTTGCGACAAGTCAACGCTAATTCCGTCAGATAACACACGGACATCGGCAGCTTTGTTAGCGCGAGCGCGCTTGAGCGCAGCCCACGAGCCCTCAAATTTTGACCTTCTCATTGATCGTGGTGCTCCTCGATGATTGGATTGCCCCAATCAGAGGAGTCGATGAATTCAAAAAACTCGTTTTGAACCGACGCTCTTGGCGCCTTATGAAGAGTTACTAGTAGGTCACTGGATCCTTTTACGCCGGGAGTGTTCAAGAAATCTTCTGAATACAAATGAATCGCTAGGTCACGTGCTAGCACTGATGAGACGTCAGTCACGCGGTATGACGCACGATCATCGTATATTCGGAGGACCTCATATAAGGGTGACTGTTCCGCCGAAGATGGGTCCAGGTCGCCACGTCTGACCTTCGTGCGATCCTGTTCGAAAGAGCTAAGTAAGGATAGCGGAATTGGAGATAAGACCGAGGCCCAATGGCAATATAGGATCCAGGTCTGAAGGGTTCCCTTATTGAAACGTACACGCTTTTCTGGACAATTGGTAATTTGCTCAAGTAGGCGCCTACCCGCTCTCTCAACTTTGTCAATCGTTTCGGGTGTGAATTCGGAGCCTCGATAGTATTTTTCGACGACATTATTGTTAATATGCGTACGCATATTGCCAAGTTCGAGCGTGACACAAGCGCGCGCAATGATGTCGTCATAGGCGAGGCGACCGTTCGCAAAGCCAATAGTCTCACGTTGTAGGAGACCGTCTTCCGTAAGTTTGACTACCAGGTCCTTAACCTGATCGCGTGCAGGCCCATGGAGCGCGTTCCGCTTCTCTGACGGAGTCAAGTTGTATGCTTGATTCAGCCGAAAGAACAGCTCGTTTGGCTCTTGCGGATTGTAGTCTCTCAAAGTGATTATTTGGATAGGGAAACGGTTAACGGCTTTGCGTACATCTTCAGGCAAAGTTGAGTAAGTGAGGCCGTCTAGTGCGCTCACCCGGGCGTCCGTTGGTTCAATGAATCCGTCAACGACTATCCGGTCACCAAAGAAATCGCGTATCGTCGTCAGGCGCTGTTGTCCGTCGAGGACGAGCTCATTCTCTTCAGTGTCGACCACTACGTGAATTGCCGGTACGTACCATCCGCGTAGAATCGTGTCGATTAGTCGCTGGCGGCGTTTGGAGTCCCAGATTTCCCCTCGCTGGAAACTGGGTTGCAAATCCAATTCGTTGTTATTGATGCGGGTAACGATTGTTTCGAGTTGAAGGTCCGACTTATCAAGCTTCAAACCAGCCTCCAGCCAGACGGGTTAGGGCGTACTGTGCACCGTATCGCGGTCCGGTGCCAGGCGTTCCCGGCGAGGCTAGCGGCGAGCGAACCCACGACTCGGGCCGATTCACCGATTATCCATCTGCTGCCGGAGCCTGGTTGGCAGCTTCACTACGCCGCACGCGCGCCTGCTCGTGCTGAGTGATGCTTGAGTTTCCCAGAACGATGGTCAATAGCACGGCGAAGAAGCGCGCCGGGCTGAGTTCCTCGGGCACGAGATCGTGCCGCAGAGCAACATTCGGCAAAGACGCAATCTGGTCGGTTACGTTCGCAGTCGACTCCTCGTCGACATCCTCAATGTCAACGTCATCGGGGTCGATGACGACGTCGTCGGTTCCCGGCGCGATGTCCGAAGGTGCGTCACCTTCCCATTCGGGGACGATGAGGGCGCACGCATCGTATGCGTCATCTTCTCGCCCAAGCTTGATGAGTAGGTCGACGATCCAATCGAACTGTCGTCGTTCATCCGTGTAGGCGGTCGAGCGTAAGGAGTAGGCGAACCCGAGCGCAGCCAGAGGGTGGCGGAGCGCGAGATTCTTTGCGTCGCCGTATGATTCCTCGACACGATTCGCAGCGTTCTTACCAAACGATGAGTCCATGCGCTTTGTCGATATGAGCAATTCAGGCCCGGTCTGCCATGAGTGTCGGCGTCGCCTGAAAACTGACCCCGTGTCGACGCCCGAATTTTGACCCCCTTCGTCTGATTCTCGGCTTTTGAG
>NZ_LZSQ01000120.1 GCF_001665535.1 Mycobacterium sp. 852002-51961_SCH5331710 | reverse complement strand
GCGGGCCGAAGCACTCGACGAACTACTCTCCAACCCGTCCACACCGACAGCTGTTGCTTAGAGCACTAGAAACCGCCCCGCATTTGAGGCAGTTTTGCGTCTGCTCGCGGAGGGACTCAGCCCCGGTTGCGCTTGACCTCTTTGAACGGCACGCCGCGATCGGCGGCGGGTTCGCGGGGGAAGCCCAGCACGCGCTCGCCGATGATGTTGCGTGCGATCTCGGTGGTACCACCGCCGAGCGCGGCCGCCTGTCGGCCCAGATACCGCTCGCCGTAACGGATCAGGTCACCGTCGACGTCGACGACGCCCGCGCTGCCGGTGATGGCCAGGGCGGTGTCGAACTCGAGATGGTGGATGTCGGCGTGCGCGATGCGGATGATCGATCCCGCCGCCGGAGGCAGCGAACCGTCGAGGACCCCGTGGTACACGTGGTCGATCAACTGTTCGCGGACGGCCCGGTGCACCAGAGCCCGGCCGGCCATCGCGCGGAGACGCTCGTTGTCGGGCTGCCCGACCTTCTCCAGCAGGTCGACGTAGTTGATCGGCACATCGGACTTACCCTCCGCGCCGATGCCGCTCGCGAACTCGGAGCCACCGCCAACCGCGCGTCGCTCGTGGTAGAGCTGGCGCGACGCCACGTGCCAGCCCGCGTTGACCTCACCGACGACGGCGTCGTCGTCGAGCTCGAGGTTGTCGAAGAACTCCTCGCAGAACTCGACCGACCCGTTGACCTGTTTGATGCGGCGCAAGGTGATCCCGGGGCTGTCGATCGGCACCAGGAACATGGTCAGGCCCTCGTGCTTGGGCACATCCCAGTCGGTGCGCGCGAGCATCAACCCGTAGTCGGCGGCGAAAGCGCTTGTGCTCCAGGTCTTCGCGCCGTTGATGACCCACTTGTCGCCCTTGCGGTCGGCGCGGGTGATCACACCGGCCAGGTCGGAGCCGCCACTCGGCTCCGACAGCAGCTGGACCAACACCTCCTCGCCGCGCAGGGCCGCGGAGATGTGCTGACGCTTCTGCTCCTCGCTGCCGGTGTCGAGGATGGTGGCCGCACAGATCGTGAACGTCGGGGTGTTGAGGATGACCGGCATCTCGTAGCAGCGCGACACCTGGTCGAACGCCTTTTGGTAGGCGATCGGCAAGCCGAGCCCGCCGTACTCTTTCGGAAAGCAGATCCCGGCGAATCCGCCCTCCCACAACCGCTTCTGAAGTTCCCGCGCCCGGTGCCACGGCTCCTCTTCGCCGCGATCGTGCTCGGGTGGGTTGTTCGGATCGATCGACGGCATGTTCTCCGCCAGCCAGGCCTGGGCCCGGGCGGCGAACTCCTCCACCGACTCCGCGGTGGTGGCCGGGGCGGATGTCGTCTCGGTCATGACGCTTGCTCCGAATCCTTGGTCAGCGAGTAGACGCGCAGATTGTGGTCCTCGGGGGTGCCGAACAGCGAGCGGTACAGCGTGGCCCGCCGCAGGAACAGGTGCAGATCGTGTTCCCACGTCACCCCGATGCCCCCGTGCAACTGCACGCACAGCTGCAACATGCCCGGAGAGTATTCGCCCACATAGGATTTCGCGACGCTGACGGCCATCGCCGCAGCCGGGCTGCGCGCGGCCACCTCGGCCACCGCGGCGTTGGTGGTGGCGCGGCAGCCTTCGAACCAGATCTTGAGGTCGGCGTACTTGTGCTTGAGCGCCTGATACGAACCCAGGGGACGGCCGAAGCTGTGCCGGTCGAAACCCCACTGAATGGTGAAGGCCAGCACCGTGTCCAGGATGCCGATCACCTCGGCGCACTGCAGCACGGCGGCGATCTGAGACTGTCGCTCGATCAACTCCGGCGTCTGCTCGGCGGTGCCGACCGCCGTGCCGCCGTCGACCTCGACACCGTCGAACTGCACGCGCGCGTAGCGCTTGACCATGTCGATCGAGCGTTGCGGTTCCACGCTCACACCCGGCGCGTCCGCAGGCACCAGGAACTGCCGGACACCGTTGTCGGATTGCGCTGTCACCAGGAACAATCCGCTGTCCGCACCGGCCTCCACGCGGTCCTTCACACCGTCGATACGGAACCCGCTGGCCGTCGCGGTCGCGGTGGTCGACGGAGTCAGGGGGGACCACGCTTGCCCGGGCTCGTACACGGCCCAAGTGGCGATCGACTCGCCGGCGATCAACGCTTCGATGGCATCCTCGTGGCCGTCGGACGCCTCGACCAGTCCCGCGAGGACGGTGCTGACCGGATGCAACGGACCGGGAGCGACGGTCTTGCCCGCGATCTCGGCGACCAGCGCCAGATCCTTGACGCCGTTGCCGGAGACGCTGCCGCCGCCGAGTTCCTCGGGCACCAGCAGGCTGGTCCAGCCGAGTTCGACCGCCCGACGCCACCAGTCGACGTCGAATGTGGTTCCGGCATCGTGCATCTCGCGTATCCGGCTCAGCGGCACTTCCTTCGAGAGGAAGGACTGCGTCGTCGAGGCGAAGAGCAGCACCTCGGGATTCGCGCCATTGTTCGCGCTGTCGGTCACGGGCTCTCTTTTCGTAATCGTGCGAACGTGCGTGTCGACGACCGACACGCACGTTTCGCGACGGTGCCTGGGCTCAGGCGGGGATGACGAGCGCGGGCACGTCCGGGTTGTGCACGATTTCGTTGGGCACCTTGAACAACTCGATCATGTTGCCGCCCATGACCTTCCGCTGGCCCTCCTCGTCGAGGCCCTGCAGGTCGTCGATCAGGTGCGTCGGCTCGGCCAGCCCCTCGGGGTGCGGCCAATCCGAACCGAAGATCACCCGGTCGACCCCGATGAGGTCGGCCATCTTGGCGAAGTCGTCCTCCCAGAACGGCGCGACATACACCCCGCGCTTGAACGCCTCGATCGGATTCTCGGGGAACTCCTGCGGCATCTTCTTGTAGACGCCCTCGAACTGCTTGAACAGGTAGGGCACCCAGTCCGCGCCGTTCTCGATGGACAGGATGCGCAGATCGGGGTTGCGGGTCAGGGCGCCGTGGCACACCAGCGCGGCCATGGAGTCCTCGATCGGTCGCTTGCCCATCGACACCATCCGGAACGCCGTCGGCTTGAACGGCAGATACTCGTCGGCGGGTTCCCAGTCGTTGAGGTACTCGGCGTATCCGGAATCCGAGGCGTGCATCGACACCGGGATGCCGGCCTTGACGCAGGCGTCCCAGAACGGGTCGAACTCGGGCAGTCCGAACGAGCGGGTGCCGCGCACACCCGGTACCGGGGCCGGCCGGACGAGCACCGTCTTGGTGCCGCGCTCCAGACACCACTCGAGTTCCTCGAGCGCGCGGTCGACGATGCCGAGGTTGATCACCGGGGTGGAGAAGATCCGGTCCTCGTAGTTGAACTGCCACGTCTCGTACATCCACTCGTTGAGCGCGTGGATGACGTCGAGGATGAGCTCGGGATCGTCCTTCATCCGTTCCTCGACCAGGCTGGCCAGGGTCGGGAACATCAGCGAGTAGTCCAGGCCGAGGCCGTCCATCACCTCGAGCCGGGCGCCGGGCTCGCGGAAGGCCGGGATTGCCTTCATCGGCTTGCCCATCACCTCGCGGAAGCTCTTGCCGCCGCTGCCGTGCTTGAAGTACTCCTCCTGCGCGCCGGGCCGCGCGACGACCTCGAACGTGGGGTTCGGGATGTAGTCGCTGACCTGGTTGCGCACCATGATCTTGGTGCGGCCGCGGACCTCGATGTAGTCGATGACGTGCTTGCGGTGGTCCGGGAGGAACTTGGTCAGCGCCTCCTTGGGCTCATAGAAGTGGTTGTCGGCGTCGAACACCGGATAGGGCAGCTGGCGTGTCATTTTCGCCTCCTGGAAGTCTGCTTGGCGGCTGGTGGTAATGACATTACCACGTTCGGACCAGCAGAAACAGCAGCCCTGGAGAGGCTGGTTCTCGGCGAGCGCGGCGCAGGTCAGGCCCGGTTGCCGGACCCGGTGAGCCCGCTCAGGCAGAAGTCGTAGATGTCGTCGGCGCCGACCGGCACGCCGCTGAGCTCCGCGCCCAGCACCTGCAGCCGAATCGCCCCCAGCGACGACTGCATGATCAGCGCGGCCCGGGCATCGATGTCGATGTCGGAGCGGAACACGCCCTCGGCGATGCCGCGGTTGATGATGTCTTTGATCAGCTCGAAGACCGGTGAGAGCACCCGGGCGTACTCACGCGGCAGCGTCTCGGCGAGGCGGTCGTTGTAGTTGGTCAGGCCGCGGTTCACCTTGTCCTGGGTGGTGGTCTCCGGCGGGGTGCAGATGCGGTCGATCAGGACGCGCAGGGCCGTGGGGGCCGGCAGGTCGGCGGTGTCCTCGCGCCACCGGCGTGTCGACTCGGACATGATCTTGTCGACCAGCGCCAGCAGCAGTTCGTCCTTGGTCGAGAAGTGTTGATAGAACGACCGCAGCGACGTCTTCGAGCGCTCGACGACCTCGAGCACGGTGAAGTCGGTGCGCCCGGTCTCGCCAAGGATGGCCAATGCCGACTTCATGAAGCGCTTGGGCCGGGGATCGGCGTCGGCGGACTCGGCCGTGCGTGTGGCGCCCGCGGCCGCTCGTCCGCTCGGCTTGGCCATGGTCGCCACCTTCCGGCTCGGGATTGACTGGTAACGACGTTACCGCTTTTGCAGAAGCTCGGTTACTGTTCCTTGTCATGACGACTGACTCAGCGCAACAGCAGTGGACCGTCGACACCATGCTCGACCTGTTCGACGTCCGGCCGGACGGGGAGAACCGGTTCATCGCCGAGACGGGGCCCGCCGGTGAGGACGACCGACAGGTGGTCGAGGGCACGCAGGTGCTCGCACAGGCCGTCGTGGCGGTGGCCAAGCGGTTCGAGGGCAAGTCGGTGCGTTCGGTGCACGCGGTGTTCTCGCGGGCGGTCATGGTCGCGGCCGGTCCGGTCGAGTTGGAGATCGACGTCGTCAACGAAGGCCGTTCCACCGCAACGGCTGTCGTCGCGGCCAAGCAGAACGGAAAGCGCTGCATCACCATCACCGTGCTGACCGACGTGCCAACGGAGGACGTCATCCGCCACGCGGTTCCGCGGCCCGAGGTGAAGGCGCCGTCGGAGGCCAACGACGCCGGGATGGCCATGCCGGGAAGAGAGATTCGGCTCGTCGACGTGGTCGACGTCAACAGCCCCGACGAGGTCGGCCCGCCGGAGCTGTACGCCTGGGTGCACTACGACATGACCCCCGACCGCGACGAGCTGTCCAAGGCGCTGGTCGCGTACCTCACCGGGCACCTTGGCATTTCGACGACGATGCGCGCCCACGAAGGTATCGGCACCGCGCAGTCGCACATCACCGTGTCGACCGCGCCGATGACGGTCTCGGTCAGCTTCCACGAGCCGTTCGAATGGGACGGATGGCTGCTGTACGGACACGAGAGCACCCAGGTCGGCGCGGGGATGTCCTATGTGCGCGGCACGGTGCACACCGAGGCGGGTGAGCTGATCGCGTCGTTCACCCAGGACGCGCTGATCCGCCCGCTGCGCACCACCGATACGGCGATCAAGCAGCAGTCCCGCCTGTAGTTCGGCGCAGTAAACCACCGCGAGCAGACGCATAACTGTCCGTTTTGCGGCGAAAAAAAGGCAGTTTCGCGTCTGCTCGCGGGATCAAATCTTGAGATAGCCCTTGTCGGCGGGGATTTGGGCCGCCGTCAGCAGAGACGACGCGTCGCTGGCCAACCACACCACGATGTCGGAGACCAGATCGGGGTCCGCCAACGACTCCGTCGACAGCGCGCCGGGCGAGAAACTGTGGATGTAGTTCTGATGGTCGGCGAAGATCTGCCACATCGACGTGTCGTTGCCCATCGGGGTGTCGGTGCCGTACGGATGCACCGAGTTGACCCGGATGCCGAACTCGCCGAGCTCGACCGCGAGCGAGTTGGTCAACCCGACGACGCCGAACTTGCTGGCGCAGTAGTGGCCACAGCCGGGGACGGCCTTGATGCCGGCGGCCGAGCTGATTGTGATGATCGACCCGCCGTTGCCCGCCTCGATCATCGGCGGGACGACGGCCTTGATCGTGTTCCACACGCCGGTCAGGTTGACGTCGAGCACCTCTTGCCACTGCTGGGCCGAAATCTCCCACAGCCGACCCCAATTCATCACACCGGCGTTGGCGACGACGATGTCGAGGCGGCCGAACTGTTCGATCGCGTCGGCGACCATCCGCTGCTGTGCTGTGAGATCGCGGACGTCGATCCGGTCGGCGACGATCTTGCGGCCCTCACCTTCGACGAGGCTCACCGTCTCGGCCAGGTCCTCGGGCAGCGCCGGCGGGTAACCGTTGTGTTCGGCGACCGGTCCGCACGCGTCGATCGCGACGATGTCGGCCCCGGCACGCGCCAGGCGCACGCAGTGCTGGCGGCCCTGGCCGCGGGCGGCGCCGGTCACATACGCCACTTTCCCGGCGAGCGGGGTGTCGGAATTCGTCATCGGGTCTCCTGATCAGTTGGCGCCGGCGGCGAGCCAGTCGTCGAACGTCGTCGGGGCGATGCGGGCATTCTCGGCCGGTAGCAACACATTTCCGGCCATCGACAGCCCGAACATGCCCGACCAGGTCGGAACGAGCTTCAGTTGCTGCCCCCTCACCGCCAGTGTCCGGCGTGCCATGTCGACCAGATCCTGAGTTTCCGGACCGGCGACATCCACATGGCGGCCCTGCGGCGCTCCGACGGCGACCTCGGCGAGCACCTGCGCGATGTCGTCGGGCGCGATCGGCTGCACGAGCAGAGGTGCGATGGCCGACACCCCGTCCTGTTCGAACCAGCCGGCGACCATGGCCGCGAAATCGTGAAACTGCGTAGCGGGCACGACCGTCCACGGCACCGGTCCCTCGGCGACGAGCCGCTCCTGTTCCCGCTTGCCCGCGTAGTGCGGATTGCCCTCGACGTCATGGATGCCGACGATCGACAACAAGACGTGGTGGCCGACACCCGCGCGCTGCTCGGCGGCCAGCAGATTGCGCGTGGTGGTGCCGAAGTACTCGATGGTGCGGTCGCGGTCTATCGGCGGTGCGCTGACCGTGTCGACGACCGCCTGCACTCCGGCGAGCGCGGCGTCCAGTCCCTCCCCGGACATCAGGTCGACACCGAGTGAGCGACTGATGCGGACGACCTCGTGGTCGTCGCGTTCGAGCGCGGCGGCGGTGCGAGCGCCGATGTTTCCCGTTGCTCCAGCGATTGCGACGCGCATGGGTGTCTCCTTCGGCCACGGGTGACGGTACCCGCCGGGCGTTTTGGATGGGGGCGGTTCGGTTTCGCGTCAGGTCAACGCGGCCGCGACCTCCCGAAGCCGGGCGCCGGCACCGGAGATGATCGGCTCGCCGTGTCCGAAACACGCCGTATCCACGTCGAGGGCGGCGAGCCGGCGGAACGACGCAACCGTGCAGGCGCGGTCCTGGTTGAAGGTGCCGAGCATGAGCGTTCCGACATTGGCGATGGTGTCCCCGGTGAGCAGGACACCGTGCTGCGGAAGGTGGATCGCGATGCTGCCCTCGGTGTGCCCCGGTATCGCCAGCACCTCCGCGCCGCCGCCGAAGTCGAGGATGTCGCCGTCGCGCAGTTCTCGGTCGACGGGGACGGGGTCGGCCGCATCGGGCAATCCCGCGGCGACGCGCTCGTGGATCGGCACTTCCCAGTCCTCGAAAACCGGTGGCGGCAGCGGCGCACCGTCGCGGATGGCCGCGGCGTCACCGGCGCCGGCCACGACGGGAGCCCCGGTCGTGCTGTGCAGTTCGGCCGCCGAGCCGATGTGGTCGACGTGCCCGTGCGTCAACACGATCCGGTCGATTCCGGGTACCGCCTCGGCGATCGCGGCGCCGGAACCCGGCGCCCCGGTGTCGATCAGCGTGACCGAGTCACCGTCGCGCCAGGCGTAGACCTGCCATCCGTTGACGACGAGCATGGTCAGATTCGGCGTGACGGTCACGGACTCCATGCATCCACGCTAGGGCGTGTGAACGTGCGACGAAAGAGGCTCAGCCGGAGGCGAAATCGCGCGTCAGCGCGGAGCGGAGCACATCGAGCGGCAACCCGCCCAGGTCCAAGGCGCGGTCGTGGAACTCCTTGAGCGACACGCCGCGGCCCACCACGTCGTCGCGCAGCCGTTGCCAGATCCGCTGGCCGATCGCGTACGACGGCGCCTGACCCGGCCACCCGAGGTAGCGGTCGAGCTCGAACTGCAGGTGCTCCTCGTTCATCGCGCTGTGTGACACCAGGAAATTCCACGCCTTCTCGGCGTCCCACACCGCGCCGTCTGGTGCGGTCATCCCGCAGTGCACGCCGATGTCGATGACCACGCGTGCGGCCCGGAAACGTTGCGCATCAAGCATTCCGATGCGGTTGCCCGGGTCGTCGAGCCACCCGAGCTCGGCCATCAACCGTTCGGCGTACAGCGCCCAGCCCTCACCGTGGCCCGATACGAAGCAGCCCAGTCGCCGCCACCGGTTGAGCTGGTCGGCGCGCACGACCGCGCGGCCGATCTGCAGGTGGTGTCCCGGCACGCCCTCGTGGAACACGGTCGTCGTCTCCTGCCAGGTGTGGAAGGTGTCGACGCCGTGCGGAACCGACCACCACATCCGGCCCGGACGACTGAAGTCCTCCGACGGCCCGGTGTAGTAAATGCCGCCGGTGTGGGTCGGCGCGATCCGGCACTCCAGCCGGCGCAGAGATTCGGCGATCTCGAAATGCGTGTCGGCGAGCGCATCGACCGCGCGGTCGGAGAGGTCCTGCATCCAGGCCTGCAGCGCGTCGACGCCGTGGACGAGATAACGCTCCTCGGTGTCCAGGCGCCGCAGCGCGTCGGCGACCGACGTCCCCGGATACAACTGCTGGGCGAGTTTTTCCTGTTCGGCGACAATGCTTTCCAGCAGCTCCAAACCCCACTGGTACGTCTCGTCGAAGTCGACCTCGGCGCCCAGGAACGACCGCGACCACAACCGGTACACGTCGCGGCCCACGGCGTCCTCGGCGCGCGCATACGGGGCGATGTCGTCGCCGAGGACCCTGCCGAGCTCCCGATAGGCGTTGGCGGCGTTGGCCGCGTGCTGCTGCAGATCGTCGTGCAGCGTTGCGTTCTCGGGGACGGCGTTCGCGACCATGTCGACGAGCAGGTGCTGGATGCTCGCGGCCTGGTCGATACCGCGCACGACCTGGCGCACCGCCGGCGGATGCCCGTCGGCCACCGCGGCGCGCAGCGCCTCGGCGTATCCGGCGACACGGTCGGGCAGCCGCGATAGCCGGCGCGCGATCACCGCCCAGTCGTCGTCGGTGTCGGTCGGCATCAGGTCGAACACGTCGCGCATCGACTGCAGGGGAGAGGCGATGACGTTGAGTTCACCGACGTCGAGCCCGGCGTCGTTGAGCTCGACCACGATGCCGAGGCGATCGCGCATCGCGGCGACGGTCACCTCGTCGACAGCGTCGGTGGGTGTCACCTCGGACAGTTCGCGCAACGTGCGGCGTGCGGCGTCGGCACGCGCGGCGACGCCTTCGGGGGAGTAGTCGGTGATCTCCTCGTCGTGACCCGCGATGCCCATATCCGTTGCAGCGCAGGGGTCGAGTTCGGCGAGGGTGTCCAGATATCGTTCGGCGACGGCGTCGACGGCCGTGGGTGTCCTACCCGAGGTCATTCGTCGAGAATGTGTCACACGCCTTCGGATCACCGGTGCGGTAGCCCTCGGTGAACCATTTCTGCCGCTGCGCCGCGGACCCGTGCGTCCACGCCTCGGGGTTCACCCGACCGGTGGCCTGCTGCTGGATGCGGTCATCGCCCACCGATGCCGCGGCCGACAGCGCGTCGGCGATGTCCTTGTCCGTCAACGGCTCCAGGAACGTGACGTCGGTGCCCTCCTGCTTGGTGATCGCGGCATAGTGCGCCCAGACGCCGGCGTAGCAGTCGGCCTGCAGTTCGGTGCGGACTCCGCCGCCGGTGGGTCCCGCCGCGCCGGGGCCCTGCGAGTTCCGCAGTGCGCCGGTGAGGTTCTGCACATGGTGGCCGAACTCGTGGGCGACGACGTACTCCTGCGCCAACGGCCCACCGCTGGAACCGAACTGGTCGCGCAGGACGTTGAAGAAGTCGACGTCGAAATACGCGGTCTGATCCACCGGGCAGTAGAACGGCCCCACGTCGCTGGTGGCCGGGCCGCACCGGGTGTCGACGCTTCCGGTGAAGAGCCTGACGCGCGGGCGTGTGTAGTCCGGCAGCAGCTGGGGCCAGATCCCGTCGAGCGAGTTGCCGGTCGCGACCACCCGGCACTCGGGGATCGTGTTGGCATCCGCGCCGGTCTTGCACTGGTTGAGGTCGAAGCCGGGCGACTCGACGCCCTGGCTGTCGTACTGGCCCTGCTGGGGCACCACCGAGCTGGGGTCGACGCCGAGGAACAGCGCCACCACGAGGACGAGCAGGCCACCGACGCCGCCGCCGAGCGCGATGCCCCGGCCGGGGCCGCCTCCGCCACCGCTGGACGAGGTCGTGCTGGTGTCGATCCGCATACCTTCGTTGAAGGTCATGGCGTTCAGCTTTGCACACTACGATTCGCCCGTGGCCACCGTTGTCGGACATTCGGTCGTCGTCCACACCGGCCTCGGTGATCTGCGCGGCACGACCGAGGGCGGCGTCGGGGTGTGGCGCGGTGTGCCCTACGCCGAGCAGCCGGTGGGGGAACGGCGCTTCCGCGCTCCTGAGCCGAAGCGCCCGTGGACGGGCTTGCGTGACGCGGTCGAGCACGGGCCGCTGCCGCCGCAGGGCAAGTCGTTCGTGGGCGGCGGTCGCGACGACCCCAAGGTCCGCGACGAGGCCTGCTTGACGTTGACGGTGTGGTCGCCCGACACCAGCGCGTCGCTACCGGTGATGGTGTGGATCCCCGGCGGCGCATTCGTCTTCGGTGCCGGTCAGTTTCAGCTGTACAACGGCTCGCGGCTGGCGGCCAACGGCGACGTGGTCGTCGTCAACATCACCTACCGCATCGGCGTCTTCGGCGGCTTCGAGCTCGGCGATCTGGGCGACGGCTTCGACGACAACCTCGCCCTGCGTGACCAGATCGCCGCGCTGCGGTGGATCCGCGACCACATTGCGGCGTTCGGAGGCGACCCGTCGCGGGTGACGGTGTTCGGCGAGTCCGCGGGCGGCACGTCGGTGCTCGCGCTGCTCGCCAGCCCCGCGGCCGAGGGTCTGTTCAGCCGCGCGATCGCGCAGAGCCCGGCGCTGCCGTTGATCGCCGACCGAGAGTCCCGGGCCCAGCGGGCCCACGAGTTCGTGCGGCGGCTCGGCGTGCCGGTCTCGGAGGTCAAAGGGCTACCGCAGCGTGAACTGCGTCGCGCGGCGGGCAGGCTGCAGCTGGAAAGTGCCGCCGCCACCCCGACGTTGGCATACGGGCTGACCCACGGCGTCGACCTACTCCCGCGTCATCCGCTGGATGCCGCGCGCGCCGGGGCGATGCGGCGGGTGCCGCTGATCATCGGAACAAACAGCCACGAAGCATCGATGTTCGCCTGGGGTAAACCCCCGATGCTGCCCACCACCGCGGCGGCCGTGGACGCCTACTTCGCCCGCGTCGCGCCCGACGCCAAACAGCGCGTGCTGGCCGCCTATCCCCGCTACCCGCGCCGAAGCGCCCTGCTGGCGTTCGCCTCGGACGTGATGTTCGGCGGTCCCACGTGGGCGTTCGCCGATGCCTACAGCGGTCAGGCCCCGACCCACATGTACCGCTTCGACCATTTCGGTTTCAGCCTGCGCATGCTCGGCCTGGGCGCCACGCACGGCAGCGAGATCGTGCACATTCAGCACAGCTACACCTCGTATCTCGGGCGCAGGATCCATCCGCTCGGGCGGCGGCTGCAGCCGGCGGTCGGTCGGCGCATGCAACGGGCGTGGCTCGACTTTGCGGCTCAGGGGTGGGACAGCGGTGAGATCCACTGGTCCAATGGACACGACTGGCCCGCCTATGACGCCGAACGGCGTTGCACCCGGATCATCCTGTCCGCGCGCGACACCGTCGTCTTCGATCCCGACGCCGCGCGACGAGAGGCCTGGGCGGGGCTGTACTAGGTCGCGAAGCGCTTGGCGGAGTAGTCGCGCAGGTTGTAGAGGAACTTCTGGAACATCGCGCCCATCACAGGCTTGCCCAGCGACATCCCAAGCCGCGCGGCGACGCCGTTGGGCTTCATCGCCATCACCCACGTCAGGTGACAGCCCTGCGGCGTCTGCACCACCCGGTAATCCTCGGCGAACGCCGCGATGCTCCCGGTCGACGCCTCATTGAACCGAAAAGCCATGTGGCTGTGGGGCTTCCACGCGAGGAACTCCTCGTCGCCGACGATGCCGCCACGCATCTTCACGGTGCGGGTGGTGCCCACGCCGCGCGGCTCATGGCTCGTCCACGTCACCTCGGTGATGACCGTGGCCCAGTGCGGCCAGGACTCTGCATCGGCGAGCACCTCGAAGAGTTGCTCGGGCGTGATCGCGAGCTCGACGGTGCTGACGAACCGGAACGGCGCGGTCTCGATGAACCCCAGGTCGACGCGTTCACACGGGTGCATGACCACACACAGTAGAGGACAGTGTCTAGTCCATTTCGCGGGCGATCGCGATGTGGCCTTCCATGCCCGTGGACTCCGCGCGGGTGCGGTAGCTGTCGCGAAATGCGCGATAGGCCTCGTCGTCGCCGCGGGCTTCGGCCAACAACGCTCGCAGTCGCATCACGGGCAACTCTTGGTACACGAAGCCGGGTTCGGCCGGTATGGCCGCCAACCGGTCGACCGCTTCCTGTGCCCGGTCGAGGTCGCCCGAGCATGCGCGGCCGAGAAGCGCTTCGACGAGGACGGTCGTGCTCCAACCGACATTGATGCGCTCGCCGCTGCCCAGTTCCTCCTCCAGAACACGTTCGGCGAGCTCAACTGCGCTCTGGTACTCCATAGTCCGGTTCATCTCTGCCGCGACATCGAGGTCGCGGCACCACGCCGCAATGATGGTGTACCGGTGTTCGCGTGCCAACCGGGCCGCCCGCTCGAGCAGATCGAAGCCGTGTTCGCGGTCAGTACCGCCGCGACGTACGAGCACCAGGCCGTGCGCGAATTCGGCATTCGCCAGCGTGAAGTCGTCGGCACCCCGCGTCGCGATCTCCATCGCTTCTGCCGTGTCCCGCAGCGCGACATCGTCGGCCAGCAGTGCCCAATTCAAGACCGCGATGTATTTGAACTGCACGACGACGCAGAACGTGAACGGGTCGACGCTGCGGGCGATCGTGATTGCGCGGTCGAAGTCGTCGCGCCACCCCGCGATCCCCAGACAGCATCGGGCAGAGCCACGCAGTGCCAACATGAAGGCGAGTGGTGAACCGATGACCAGGCTTCCCATGGTTGGGTCGCCGTCCGCGAGGTCTATTGCTCGTTGGGACAGCCGTATCGCTTCGGAGATCTCGCCGGCGTTCCACTTCGCAATAATCGGGGTGACGAGAAAGGCGACAGTCAGTTCGGGATCGCCTATCGAATCCAAAGTGCTCGCATACTCAGACGCGAGCCGGGACGCCTCACGGAACTCCCCGTGGAAGTTCAGCATCTGCACCTGTCCGATCATCCCCATTGCCAGCGACCGCTTGTCCCCCACGGCGTCCGTAAGTCTGCGCAGTTCATCGAATTTGACGTCATCAAGGCTGCCTCCGACACGCCACACCGTTGCGCACAGCCACGTTCTCGGTGCTATCCGAATCGTCGAGCGGTCGGGGTCATCGGCGGGCAGGCGGTCGGCAACCTGACGTGCCAGCACCCAACTCATCCGGGCCGCGCCGATGTCGCGAAGCCGCAACCAGTTGCCGGCCCGCATGTGCCAGCCGAAGGCCTCGGGCAGGTCATTTGCCGCCTCCAGGTGAGTGGCGATCAGTGCAGCGTTCTTGTCCACCGACGATGGGTCCTGGTTCTCGATGGCGGCGGCGACCAGACGGTGCAAGTGCGAACGGCTCGATTTGAGTTGGGACTCATAGGCGACCGCGCGAATCAGTGGATGGCGGAACGTGTAATCGGACGGCGACACGGGTTCGATGAGTTCGGCGTCCACCAGTTCGGCGACCTCGCTGACATCGAGTGCATTGAGAAGCCGGTCACGGAACCGAAACCCTATTACGGCCGCCGCGTTGAGCGTTCGCTTGGCCGCTGCACCCAGACGGTCGATGCGGGCGGCGATGGTGGCCTGAACGGTCGGCGGAACGCTGACGTCGCCCTCGCCGTGATAGGTATAGGCACCGCGGCGACCGTCGAGAATCCCGCGCTCAGACAGATCACGCACGATCTCCTCGACGAAGAACGGGTTGCCGGCGCTGCGGTGGGCAATGCGATCGGCAATCTGCGCCACCGATGGGTCCGACCCCAACAATTCAGTCAGGAGTGCAGATGTGCGTGAGCGGTCCAGTGGGCTCAGCGAGACCATGTCGGTAATCACGGCTGAGCTGCCCGCTCCGCTCAGCTCACCGTGGTAATGGGGGCGGTACGTAATAAGCACCAGCGCAGGGGTTTTCGGGACGGCGGAGAAAAGCTCGGCGAGCATCGACTCGCTGACGGCGTCGATCCATTGCGCATCGTCGATGACGTATACGGCGGGTTCGGTGCGTGCCATGAGAGCCGCGTGGAGTAATCCGATGAGCCGACGCCCGCGGGCGTCTGGGTCGATACCGCTGCCAGCGCCGTGGTCGACGATGCCGAGCAGATCGTGCATTAGGTCGAGATCCTCGCGGTTGGCCTCCGGCACCTTGGTTCGGATCCTGACCGCAGCTTCGGCTGGTTCCAACCCGTCGACGCCGAAGAACGAGCGCAGCAGCTCCGCAGCGGCGAAGAACGGAATCTTGCTGGTATGGGATTCGCAATACGTCGAGACGATGTCGAGGCCGCGCTGGGTGGCCCTTGCGACGGCTTCCTGAGCAATGCGGCTCTTACCGATACCAGGCGCGCCTTCGATGCCGATGACCCGTCCTCGGCCGCGGAGCGCCTCATCGAGCGCCGTCTCTATGAGCAGCATTTCTCGCTGTCGGCCCACGAGTGGGGTCGTCCGCTGGCCCGTGCGGCGATGCTTGCCGACAGCCAATAGCCGACGCGCCATCACCGGCTCGGTCGATCCCTTGATGTGGAGGGGTTGAGGATCGCTGAGTTGCGCGACGTTTTCCATCAATCGCGACGTGGATTCGCTGAGCATGACTCCGCCAGGCGGCGCGACCGATTCCATCCGTTGGGCCATCCCGACGTGCTCGCCGACCGCCGTGTACGCAAGAGCCTCGGGGCCTATGTCGCCAGCGACAACCAGTCCGGAATTGAGCCCGATCCTCAGCTGCAGGGCGATGTTGTACCGGCGAGCGGTTTCCGCGGCCAAGGCCCGCACCTGTTCTTGGATGTCGAGCGCCGCCAGACATGCATGACGCGCGTGATCCTCCAGCGCTCTCGGAGCACCGAACAGCGCCATGATTCCGTCGCCGGTGAATTGATTCACGGTGCCGTCATAGTGACGGATGACGGTTGTGGCGAGCAGCACGAGCTCCGTCATCAGTTCCCGCAACCGCTCCGGCCCTAGCGCCGCGGCGATGTCCATGGACCGGACCACGTCCGCAAACAGCACCGTGACCTGCTTGTACTCGGCGACATGAGGTTGGTCCAGCCGGGTTCCGCACCCGTCGCAGAACCGGGCTCCGACACGCGCTTCGGTAGCACATGTAGGGCAGCGCGCCGGTACGTCCATCCGCCGCCTCCGGGAGGGCGTGGCTCAATCGGTGACGAAAAACGATATCGCCGTACAGCGCCGCTCGTACCGTTATCCGGGCCCGTCGCTCGCCGCCGCCAGCAGCGGCACCAACACCTCGCTGATCGGCGTGCTCAGCCCGTGCGCGGCGCCCTTGCGGGCGATCACGCCGTTGCGGATGTCCCACTCGAGCTGCCGCCCGGCCTCGCGGTCGGTCAGCATCGAGGTCGTGATGTCCTCCGGCGACTTCGCGAGCAGCCCGACGATGTCGTCGATCACCTCGTCGCCCAGGTTCGCGCCCTCGGCACGCGCGACCGCGAGGCACTCCGCCAGGTAGCGGCGGGCCAGGCCGTCGACGTCGTCGCGGCGGAACATGCCCGACCGGCGGCCGCTGAGCACCATGAACCCCACGACGGCGTTCACCAGAAGCTTGTGCCACGCCGCGTCGAGGAAGTTCGGATCGATCTCGACCGCGACGGCGCTGCCGTCGAACAGATCCGCCAACGTCCGCGCCGCCGCGGTGTCCGGCAGCACCAGACGCGCACCCGTGCGCAGCCGCACAAGACCCTGCGCCGTCGGCTCCGCCGAAATCCACACGGCCGCAGGCACCACCGTCGACGCCGGGCAGTAGCGACCGACGCGCTCGACCTGTTCGACGCCGTTCTGCAGCGCGCACACCACGGTGCGTTCGTCGCACAACTTCGCCAGCCATCCGGCCGACTGCTCGTTCTGGGTGTCCTTCACCGCCAGCAGCACCACGTCGACCGGCCCGTCGACGACGGTCGGGTCGGTCTGCACCGGACCGGGCACCACGATCGGGGCGCGGTCGTCGGAGACGACCTCAATGGAGTCGCGCGGCGTGCGGCCGCACAGAGTCACCGCGTGGCCGGCCGCATACAGCAGGGCGGCGACCGTCGAACCGATCGCACCGGGTCCGACGAGGGCGATACGGGTCGCAGAGCCAGGGTCTTCGCGCGAGCGCTCATCCACAGCGCCAAGTTACCGGCGAATTCGGCCCCTCTACACTTGGGCAGTTGTCTTGTCAGGCGATTTCCTCAGGAGTTTGAGTGTTGCGCAGTCATGCCGCCGGATCGTTGCGGCCCGCCGACGCCGGTCAGAAGGTGACGTTGGCCGGCTGGGTGGCACGTCGCCGCGACCACGGCGGTGTCATCTTCATCGATCTGCGCGACGCGTCGGGAGTGTCGCAGGTGGTGTTCCGCGAAGGCCTTGAGAAGGGTCAAGTCCTGGAGGCGGCGCACCGGTTGCGCGCCGAGTTCTGCATCGCCATCGACGGTGTGGTGGAGATCCGCCCCGAAGGTAACGCCAACCCGGAGATCGCGACCGGCGAGATCGAGGTCAACGCGACCTCGCTGACCGTCCTAGGGGAGAGCGCGCCGCTGCCGTTCCAACTCGACGAGCAGGCCGGCGAGGAGGCGCGCCTCAAGTACCGCTACCTCGACCTGCGCCGCGACGGGCCGGGCCACGCGATCCGGCTGCGCTCCAAGGCGAACGCCGCCGCGCGCGAGGTGCTGGCGCGCCACGACTTCGTCGAGATCGAGACGCCGACGATGACCCGTTCGACCCCGGAGGGTGCGCGCGACTTCCTGGTGCCCGCACGGCTGCAGCCGGGATCGTTCTACGCGCTGCCGCAGAGCCCGCAGCTGTTCAAGCAGCTGCTCATGGTCGCGGGCATGGAGCGCTACTACCAGATCGCGCGGTGCTACCGCGACGAGGACTTCCGCGCCGATCGCCAGCCCGAGTTCACCCAGCTGGACCTCGAGATGAGCTTCGTCGACTCCGAGGACGTGATCGCGGTCGCCGAGGAGGTCGTCGCGGCGCTGTGGCGGCTGATCGGTTACGACGTCCCGCTTCCGTTGCCGCGGATCACCTACGCCGACGCCATGCGCCGGTTCGGTTCGGACAAGCCCGATCTGAGGTTCGGTCTCGAGCTCGTCGAGTGCGCCGAGTACTTCTCGGACACCCCGTTCCGGGTGTTCCAGGCGCCGTACGTCGGGGCCGTCGTCATGCCCGGCGGCGCCTCCCAGCCGCGGCGCACGCTGGACGCCTGGCAGGACTTCGCCAAACAGCGCGGGCACAAGGGACTGGCTTACGTGCTGGTCGCCGAGGACGGCACGCTGGGTGGTCCGGTGGCCAAGAACCTGTCCGACGCCGAGCGCGACGGCCTGGCCGCCCACGTCGGCGCGAAGCCCGGTGACTGCGTGTTCTTCTCGGCCGGCCCGGCGAAGAGCTCGCGCGCGCTGCTCGGCGCGGTCCGCATCGAGATCGCCAAGCGGCTCGACATGATCGATCCCGACGCCTGGGCGTTCACCTGGGTGGTGGACCCGCCGCTGTTCGAGCCCGCCGACGAGGCAACCGCACACGGTGACGTCGCCGTCGGCTCCGGCGCCTGGACCGCGGTGCACCATGCGTTCACCGCCCCGAAGCCGGAGTTCGAGGACCGCATCGACACCGATCCCGGCGCGGTGCTCGCCGACGCCTACGACGTGGTCTGCAACGGCAACGAGATCGGTGGCGGCTCGATCCGTATCCACCGCCGCGACATTCAGGAGCGGGTGTTCGCGGTGATGGGTATCGACAAGGCCGAGGCCGAGGAGAAGTTCGGATTCCTGTTGGAGGCGTTCACCTTTGGCGCCCCACCGCACGGCGGCCTGGCGTTCGGGTGGGACCGCACCACCGCGCTGCTCGCCGGTGCGGACTCGATACGCGAAGTGATCGCGTTCCCGAAGTCCGGCGGCGGTGTCGACCCGCTGACCGGAGCGCCCGCCCCGATCACGGCGCAGCAGCGCAAGGAGTCCGGTATCGACGCCAAGCCGAAGGCCGACTGACCCGAACTCCACCGGATCCGGTTGCGGCGGGCTACGATCCGCGCGTGACAGGTGTGGTCTCGCCGACGACAGGTTCGGCCGGGAGTCGGCGACGGCGGATCACCGTCGTGACGACGGTGGTGGCCGTCATCGCCGTCTACGTCGGCTCCCTGATCGGCTACGCGCTGCTGGAGCCCGCGCCTCGTCACTTCCAGTTCTCCGAACCGTCGGTCACCGGAGAGACGGTCGTCATCATCCGGTTACGCGAGATGAACGCGATCCAGAACCGTTTGGTGGCCGACGTCCTGCTGCACCCGGGCCCCGAACCGCAGGCAGCCGAAACCGACGACGTCACGATCCGGTTGACCTCCCGAAGCAGTTCGGGCGAGTTGATCTACGTGCATCCCACGCTCTCCGGAAATGACACGACGACTCAACTGGTCGCGGTCGGCGATCCGGACAACTGGCCGTTCGACACCTTCACCACCGACATCATCGGCGTGCAGGCCTTCGTGGGCGGCGGGGCGCAACCCCGCCCGATCGTGGCGCCCGTCATCGTCGCGGGGCAGATCAACGGGTGGGACGTGCGCACCGAGCACGGCAGCGCCGACTCGGTGCCGACGATCCGTTTCAGCACCGAGCGCACCAGGGGAGCGCTCGCATTCGACATCGGGGTCCTGCTGGTGCTGATCGCGCTGCCGGCGGCCGCGCTGTTCGTGGCGATCGAGACGGTGCTCGGTCGTCGAAAGTTTCTGCCGCCGTTGACAACCTGGTTCGCGGCGATGCTGTTCGCGGTGGTTCCGCTGCGAAACCTGTTGCCCGGCGCGCCGCCGGCGGGCGCGTGGATCGATCTCGCGGTGGTCTTGTGGGTGCTGATCGCGTTGGCGGCGGCGATGGTGCTCTACATCGTGGCCTGGTGGCGGCAGAAGGAGTGATCAGGCCGGCCAGTCGCAACCGGTCAGTTCGGCCGACGCGTCCCACAACCGGCGCGCGTTCATCGGATCCACGGCCTTGGGCCGCAACCGCGTCACCTTCGGCCTGCCGATCTGGTTGAAGCGCGGCGCCAGATACGTACCGCTCGGCAGATCCGTCGTCACCGCCTGCAGCGTGGCCCGTGCACCCTGGGCAGGGGTGTGCATCAGGCGCCGAATGCGCCGGTGCTCGCCCATGCCCAGCGATCGGGTGATGTCGGTGTCCGTCGCGCCGGGGTCGGTCGCGTACGCACGCACACCGCGGCGGGCCAGTTCCGCGACGAACAGCAGGTTGGCCAACTTGGATTCGCCGTAGGCGCTCCACTTCGAGTACGTGCGCCGCTGCCAGTTCAGGTCGTCGAGGTGCAGGCTGCAGAACAGGTATGTCGCGCTGGCCACCGAGATCACCCGGTCGGTGATCCGGTCGGCCAACAGGCACGTCAACGCGAAGTGGCCGAGGTGGTTGATGCCGATATGGGCCTCGAAGCCATCGACCGTCCGCGTCAACGGCATCCCCATCACGCCGGCGTTGTTCACCAGCACGTCAACGGATTCCACGGACCCGGCGAACGAGCGCACGCTGGACAGGTCGGCCAGATCGAGGGCGGCCACCTCGACATCTCCGGTGATCTCGTCGGCGGCCCGGCGGCCCTTGTCGACGTCGCGGCAGGCGATCACCACGCGGTGCCCGTCGGCGGCCAGAGCCGCCGCAGTGGCCTTGCCCACGCCGCTGTTACCGCCCGTGACGATGACCCGCATGGTCGTCGATTATGCGGGTGCGGAATACCGGGGCGTCTGCCGGGACTTGGAGAGGGAATGACCGAGATCGACAACATCAACGACTTCAACGCGGGCGTCGTGCAGGAGTTCCGCGCCAACGGCGGCAAGGTCGGCGGACCGTTCGAGGGCGCAAACCTTCTGCTGCTGCACACCACCGGCGCGAAGTCGTCCCAGCCGCGGGTGTCGCCGCTGGCGTACTTTGACGTCGACGACAGGATCTACGTCGTCGGGTCGTACGCCGGCGCCGACAAGGACCCGGCGTGGGTGCACAATCTGCGCGCCGATTCGCGGGTCCGCGTCGAGATCGGCGCAGGCGAATACGACGCCGCCGCCCGTGAGCTGCCCCGTGAGGAGCGCGATGAGCTCTACCCGAAGCTGGTCGAGATCACGCCGGTGTTCGGCGAGTACCAGGCCAAGACCAGCCGGGTCATCCCGGTCTTCGAGCTCGCCCGAGCCTGATCGGTTCAGAGGCGCTCGATGATGGTGGCGTTGGCCATCCCGCCACCCTCACACATCGTCTGCAACGCGTAGCGGCCGCCGCGCTGCTCGAGCGCGTTGACCATCGTGGTCATGATCCGCGCGCCGCTGGCGCCCAGCGGATGACCGATCGCGATCGCGCCCCCGTTGACGTTCGTCTTGGCAAGATCGGCTCCGACTTCCTGCGCCCAGGCCAGGACGACGGGCGCGAACGCCTCGTTGACCTCGAATAGGTCGATGTCGGCGAGCGTCAGCCCGGCACGCTGCAGCACCTTCTCCGTCGCGGGGATGACACCCGTCAGCATGTAGAGCGGATCCGACCCGACGACGGTCATCGAGTGGATGCGCGCGAGCGGACGCAGGCCGAGTCGTGCGGCCACCTCGCTCGTGGTGATCAGCACCGCCGCACTGCCATCGGACAGTGGCGAGGAGTTGCCCGGGGTGATCTCCCAACCGATCTGCGGGAAGCGCTGTTCGTAAGTGGGGTTGTAGAACGCCGGCTTCAGCGCGGCGAGCGTGTCGACGGTCGTACCGGGCCGGATGATCTCGTCGGTGGTCAGGCCGTTGACCGGGATCAGCTCGTCGTCGAAGCGGCCCTCCTTGGTCGCGGCGGCGGCCTTCTCGTGGCTGCCCGCGGAGAACTCGTCGAGCTGTTGACGCGAGAGACCCCACTTCGCGGCGATCAACTCCGCGCTGATGCCCTGGGGCACGAGGCCTTCGGGATACCGCTGCGCCATCGCACCGAACGGATCGCTGCCCGGCAGCACGCTCGAACCCATCGGCACCCGCGACATCGACTCCACCCCGGCGGCGACGACGATGTCGTATGCGCCCGAGATCACGCCCTGGGCGGCGAAGTGGATGGCCTGCTGGCTGCTGCCGCACTGACGGTCGACCGTCGTGCCCGGCACCGACTCCGGGAATCCCGCCCCCAGAAGGGCATTGCGCGCGATGTTGACCGCCTGGTCGCCGACCTGGGTGACCGCCCCGGCGATGACGTCGTCGATCTGCACCGGGTCGATCCCCGTCCTGGCCACCAGTTCCCTCAAGCTGTGTGCGAGCAGGTCAACGGGCAGCACGTCGTGCAGCGCTCCGTTCGGCTTGCCCTTGCCGATCGGGGTGCGAACCGCTCCGACGATCACGGCGTCCCGACCCGAGAATCCGGACATTGCTGCCTCCTCCACGCTGAGTGAACTTGTCTATACCCAGCTATACCAGCTAGGTATAGATGGAACAACTCAGGGGTAGGGTGAATTCCATGACAGTTCTGCAGGGGAGGCTGGCCGACCGGGACGCCTGGTCGGCGGTCGGGGAGTGTCCGATCGAGAAGACGATGGCGGTGCTGGGCACGAAGTCGGCGATGCTCATCATGCGCGAGGCGTACTACGGCACCACTCGGTTCGAAGATTTCTGGCGCCGGGTCGGGATCACCAAAGCCGCCGCGGCGTCGCGGCTTTCGGATCTCGTCGAGGCCGGTCTGCTGGAGCGGCAGCCCTACCAGGAGCCGGGCCAGCGCAGCCGCGACGAGTACGTGCTCACCGAGGCCGGCCGGGAGTTCATGCCGGTGGTCTGGGCGATGTTCGAGTGGGGCAGGCGCCACCTGCCCAACCGCACACCGCTGCGCCTGGCGCACCAGGGGTGCGGCGCGGAGGCCACGGTCGAGATCCGGTGCGCCGAGGGGCACCCCGTACCGCCCGACGAACTGGCGGTGCGGCTGAAGCGGTGAACCCGCCCGTTCGGCGACGCGAGCCTGCGCGCGATGCGTAGGGTGCCGATGTGCTGCATCTGCGCGTCATCTCGCCGACGGATGAGCGCGACGCCGTCATGGCCGTCCTTCAGGACAACCCGGGCGTCACCCACATCGTCATTCACCGCGACGCCGCCGTGGAACCGCGCGGAGACGAGATCACCGCAGACATCGCCAGGGAGTCGGCCAACGAGGTCATCGACGCGCTCAAGAAGTTGCGGGTCAAGGACCGCGGTGCGATCACCCTCGACTTCGTCGACACCGTGCTCTCGGCCCGTGCGTACCGCGCCGAGGACGAGGCCGACGGAGATCCCGCCGACGCGGTGGTGTGGGACGAATTGGCGGTGCGCACCCGCGAGGAATCGAGTCTGAACGTCACCTTCCTGGCCTTCCTGTGTGTGGCCTGCTTGATCGCTTCGATCGGTGTGGTGACCGACTCGCCGGTCACGGTCGTGGGTGCGACGGTGGTGGGCCCCGAGTTCGGACCGCTGGCGGCGCTGGCCGTGTCGCTGGTGCGCCGCCGGAGGTACCTCGCACGACGCGCTGCGCTGGCGCTGCTGGTCGGGTTCCCGGTCGCGATGCTCGTCACATCGGCCGCGGTCCTGGCGGGCGAGGCGATCGGCTGGATCACTGTCACCAGCACCAGCGAACTGGACGAGGTCGACTTCATCTTCCAGGTCGGCCCGCTGTCGTTCGTCGTCGCGTTCCTCGCCGGCACGGCCGGGATGCTGTCGCTGATCACCTCGAAATCCGCTGCGCTCGTGGGTGTTTTCATCTCGGTCATGACCGTGCCCGCCGCGGGCTTCGCGGTCGTCGCCGGCACGGTCGGGGACTGGAACATCGCGGCCAAGTCCGCATCGCAGCTGGCGGTCAACCTGGTCGCGATCGTGCTGGCCGGTGTGCTCGTGCTGTGGACGCGACGGCTGGCCGACCGGAGGCACAGCGCGCCGCGCCGCATCCCGGGGTGACCGGTTACGGTTCTGCACTGATGGCACTTCCGGCACCGAATGTTCCCGACGACCTGCTGGGGAGATACCGCACTGCGCGCGTCCAGCAGGCGCTGTTCGATGTCCGACCGGGTGCAGGTAGCGGCTACGACGAGTTCGTCGACCCCGCAGGCGATATCCGCCCGGCGTGGCAGGAACTGGCCGAATGTGTAGCCGAGCGTGGTCGCCCCGGTCTGGCGCAGCTGCGCGACGTGGTGCGCAGCCTGGTCGACAACGACGGCATCACCTACGTCCAGGTCGACCGCCATGGTTCGGTGGTCGGCCAGCCCGGCACCAACGGCGACGAACCCGCCGATCCGGGGCCGTGGCATCTCGACGCGCTGCCCCTGGTGATCTCGGCCACCGAGTGGAACACGCTGGAATCCGGTCTGCTGCAGCGCTCCCGGCTGCTCGACGCCGTGCTCACCGATCTCTACGGGCCCCAGGTGTCGATCACCAGCGGCGTGCTGCCCGCCCAACTTCTCTTCGCCCACCCCGGTTATGTGCGGGCCGCGCGAGGCGTCGACGTTCCCGGGCGCCACCAGCTGTTCCTGCATGGCTGCGACGTCAGCCGTGTCGGCGACGGCAGTTTCGCGGTCAACGCCGACTGGACACAGGCGCCGTCGGGCGCGGGCTACGCGCTGGCGGACCGGCGCGTCGTCGCGCACGCCGTACCCGACCTCTACGAACGGATCGGCCCGCGGCCCGCGTCGCCGTGGGCGCAGGCGCTCCGTCTCGCGCTCATCGACGCCGCCCCGGAGTCGGCCGAGGAACCGATGGTGGTGGTGCTCAGCCCGGGCATCCACTCCGAGACCGCGTTCGACCAGGCGTATCTGGCGAGCGTCCTGGGCTTCCCCCTGGTCGAGAGCGCCGACCTGGTGGTGCGCGACGGCAAGCTGTGGATGCGGTCGATGGGCACGCTCAAGCGCGTCGACGTGGTGCTGCGCCGCGTCGACGCGGACTGGGCCGACCCGCTGGATCTGCGTTCCGACTCGCGGCTCGGCGTCGCCGGCCTCGTCGAGGCGCTGCGCCGCGGCACCGTGGCCGTCGTCAACACCCTCGGCAGCGGCATCCTGGAAAGCCCCGGGCTGCAGCGGTTTCTGCCCCAGCTCTCGGAACGGCTGCTCGGCGAGTCGCCCGTGCTCGACACCGCACCGATGTACTGGGGTGGCATCGGAACGGAACGCTCGCACCTGCTGGCCCACCTGCCGTCACTGTTGATCAAACCGGTGACGGGCGGGCAAGCGATCGTCGGTCCTGCGCTGTCCACCGAACAGCGCACGCAGCTCGCCTCGTGCATCGAAGCCACACCGTGGCAGTGGGTCGGCCAGGAACTTCCGCAGTTCTCCTCCGCGCCAAGCATTGTGGGCCTGGGCGGGCTCTCGGCGACGAACGTCGGCATGCGGCTGTTCACGGTCGCTCAGCGCGACGGTTACGCGCCGATGATCGGCGGGCTCGGTTATGTGCTGGCACCCGGCGATGCGGCATACACGCTCAACACCGTTGCGGCCAAGGATGTTTGGGTCCGGACGCCTGAGCGGGTCACCGTGGACCGGCTGCCGCCGGTCGAGCTGCCTGCGATCACGCCGAGCGCGACGCGGGCAGTCAGCTCGCCGCGCGTGCTGGCCGACATGTTCTGGGCGGGGCGCTACGCCGAACGCGCCGAGCACATGGCGCGGCTGCTGACCGTGACCAGGGAGCGCTATCACGAATTCCGCTACCGCCGAGACATGGACGGCAGCGAGTGTGTGCCCGTGCTGCTGACCGCACTGGGCCACCTGACCGGCACCGACACCGGCGCCGACGGCGACTACGCGGAGATGGTCGCCACCGCGCAGTCGACGCTGTGGTCGTTGACCGCCGACCGGCACCGCCCGGGGTCGCTGGCGCACTCGGTCGAGCGGCTCGGGCTGGTCACCCGTTCGGTGCGCGACCAGATGTCCAACGACACGTGGATGGTGCTGGCCGCTGTCGAACGCGCGCTGCTCCATCCACCCGCGACGGGACGTCCGGCCTACGAGCCTCCCGATTCGCAGGCCGAGGGCGATGCGTTCCTCACGGCGGCCACCAACCTCACCCTCGCGGGCATGTTGGCGCTCTCGGGTGTGGCGGCCGAGTCGATGATCCGCGACGTCAGCTGGACGATGATGGACATCGGCAAACGCATCGAACGCGGGCTCAACCTCACCGCGCTGCTGAGTGCGACGCTGACCACCGCGCGCAGTCCCGGTGCCGAGCAGACCATCACCGAATCGACGCTCGTGGTGTGTGAGTCATCGGTCATCTACCGACGGCGGATGCTGGGCAAGGTCAGCGTCTCCGCGGTCGCCGAACTGGTGCTGTTCGACATCGACAATCCGCGCTCGCTGGCCTACCAGCTGGAGCGGCTGCGCACGGGACTCAAGGCGCTGCCGGGCTCCTCGGGTTCATCACGCCCCGAGCGGATGGTCGACGAGATCGGTACCCGGCTGCGGCGGCTCGACCCTGACGACCTCGAGGAGATCGCCGACGGTCGGCGCACCGAGCTCGCCGCCCTGCTCGACGGTATGCACCGCGACCTTCGCGAACTGTCGAACGTGATCACCGCGACGCATCTGTCGCTGCCCGGCGGTATGCAGCATCTGTGGGGCCCGGACGAGCGGAGGTTGATGCCGTGACCGCCTTTCCGGACGGTCCGACGTCGTCGGCCGCCAGCCGCACCTACCGCATCACCCACCGCACGGTGTACCGCTACGCCGCCGATGTCACGAGTTCCTACGGCCGAGGATTCCTCACTCCCCGAGACACCGCGCGTCAGCGCGGCCTGTCGCACGAACTCGAGATCGATCCACCCGCCGCGGACAGCTCGACCAGCCGCGACGTCTACGGCAACATCAGCTCGTACTTCCATGTCACCGAACGTCACCAGACGTTGTCGGTGACCAGCCGTTCGGTCGTCGAGGTCGATCCGCCGCCGCCGACCCTGTACGGGGCCGGTTCGGCGTTGGCGCCGTGGGAGATCGCCCGCCCGGTCGGCGCGGAGGCGGCGCTGGCCACCGAGTTCACCCTCGACCTGCAGCCGCCCGAGATCACACCGGCCCTACGCGATTACGCGGCACCGAGTTTCGAGCCCGAACGACCTCTGATCGAGGCGCTGCGGGACCTGACGCACCGGATCTACTCCGACTTCACCTACCGCTCGGGGTCGACGACGGTGTCGACTCAGGCCAGCGAGGTTTTGGCGGCACGCGAAGGGGTATGTCAGGACTTTGCACGGCTGGCCATCGCCTGCCTGCGCGCCAATGGGTTGGCCGCCAGTTATGTGTCCGGATATCTGGCGACCGATCCACCCCCCGGGAAGGAACGGATGATCGGTATCGACGCGACCCACGCATGGGCCGCCGTGTGGACACCGCAGAACCAGTGGCTGGGGCTCGATCCCACCAACGACCAGATGGTCGACGAGCGCTACATCACCGTCGGATACGGACGTGACTACGCCGACGTCCCACCCTTGCGTGGCATCATCTACACCGATTCGCAAAGCAGCGAGATCGACGTCGCGGTTGACGTCGAACCGTTCGAGGGGGGCGTGCTGCATGCGTGACTTCCTGTGCCCCAACTGCGGTCAGCGCCTCGCGTTCGAGAACTCGCTGTGCCTGTCGTGTGGTCGGCCGCTCGGATTCTCGCTCGATGACATGGCGCTGTTGGTCATCGCCTCCGGGGAAGAGCAGAGCCAGGCCGGCTTCGTCGACGGCGACAAGTACCAGCTGTGCGCGAACATGCATCTGGCCGAATGCAACTGGCTGGTGGAGAAGACGCCCGACCACAAGCTGTGCGAAGCGTGCAGCCTCACCCGCACCCGACCCCAGGACTCCGACACCAAGGCGCTCGCGGCATTCGCCGACGCCGAACGCGCCAAGCGGCGGCTGCTGGTCGAACTGCACGAACTCAAGTTGCCGATCATCGGCCGTGACGAGGACCCCGATTACGGCCTGGCCTTCGACCTGCTCTCCAGCGAGCACCACAAAGTGTTCACGGGCCACGAAAACGGCGTAATCACCTTGGATCTCGCCGAGGGCGACGACGTACACCGCGAGCAGCTGCGCAAGGCGATGGGCGAACCGTACCGCACACTGCTCGGCCATTTCCGCCACGAGGTCGGGCACTATTACTACTACCGCCTGGTCAGCGTGTCACCCGAATACGACGCCCGGTTCCGCGAACTGTTCGGCGATCCCGACGCCGACTACCAAGCGGCCCTTGACCGCCACTACAACGAAGGCCCGCCCGACAACTGGGGGAAGAGCTTCGTCTCCTCCTACGCCACCATGCATCCCGCCGAGGACTGGGCGGAGACGTTCGCGCACTACCTGCACATCCGCGACACCCAGGACACGGCGGCGGCCTTCGGGGTCGCGCCCGCTGCCGCGACATTCGAGCGAAAGGTGTTGGGCCCAAGCAGCTTCGACGCGATCATCGAAATGTGGATACCCCTGTCATGGGCACTGAACATGCTGAACCGCTCGATGGGCAAGGAAGATCTCTACCCGTTCGTGCTGCCTGCTCCGGTCCTCGAGAAGATGCGTTTCATCCACACGGTCGTCGAAGAGGTCACCCAGGGGTGATGCCGTCGGCCAGCAGTTCGCGGGCCTCGGCACTGCCGTCGAGCTGACGGGATCGCCGTTCGATGATGGCCCATCGTCCGTCGCTGCGCCGCAACCGGAAGTGGTTGGCGCCCGCCCGCGATACCGCGAAGCCGTCGTCGTGGCGGGTCACCAACACCGAATCGCAGATCGCCACCGCCTCGTCGCCGTCCACGGTGACCACCGCGGGTCCCAGGAAGTGGCAGCAGCCGCGGCGGATCAAGCCCTGGTGTGCGCCCGAGCGCACCATCGCCGCGACCTCGTCGCGTCCGGCCATGTGCCACCCCTCGACGTCGTAACTGCCGTCCTCTGCCCAAAGATCCGCTGCCGCATCGGCTTCACCCGCGTCCACCAGGGGCCCGTAGGACGCGATCATCCGCTCGATCGCACGCTCGTCCTCGATGCGGCGGAGACGCCGCTCCAGGTCCGCCAGCTCGGTCATCGGCTTTCCCTCTCGCCCAACAACTTGCGCATCATCCGATCGGTGCCCAGCACCACCTTCGCGCGGTCGGGATCGTTACGGCGGGCGACGTCGTCGGCGTTACCGCCCGCCACGTACACCGGCCCGTTGGCCAACTGCTCCAGACCTTCTCGCGCGACGTCCTCGGGTTCGGCCACTCGCAGCCCGGGCACATCGAAGTTCAGGCCCACCCGCTCCATCGCGGGTGTGCGGGTCACGCCGAGAACGAGTTCGAGAACGTCCACGTCGTACTCGCGCAGCTCGAGCCACAAACTCTCGGCGAAGATGCGGCCGAACGCCTTCACCCCGCCGTAGACCGTGTGCCGCACCGAACCCAGGTAACCGGCCATCGAGCCCACCATGAGGATTCCGCCGCGGCGGCGCTCACGCATCGGACGGCCGAAGTGCTGCACCATCGCCAGCATGGTGCCGATGTTCAGGTCGATCACCCGTTGGAAGTCGTCGAGCGCTCCGTCGAGGAACTGCTCGCTGCACGTGTTGGCGCCGGCGTTGTAGATCAGCAAGCCGACCTCGATGTCGTCGGTGACGCCCGCGGTGCGCTGCAGCGCATCGGAATCCGTCAGGTCGACGGCGAGCGTTCGAACCTCCACACCGCTGCGGCGGCAGTCCTCGGCCGTGCGCTCGAGCGCGTCGGGTTTCCGTGCGATCAACACGAGGTTGATCCCCGCGTCGGCAAGTCGGTGGGCGAACGAGGCGCCGACGCCTTCGGAACCGCCGGCGATCACCGCCCATGGTCCGTATCGAGCGAGATCCGTCATGCCCCGCATTGTCGCCGACGCGCCGGGCGCGCCGTCGTGGGCTGTCGCGGACGCGGCCCTAGGATCGCCCGGTGGCTGATCGATATGGATTCGACGTCCTGGCCGACAACCCGCACCAGCGCAGGGCCCGCTCCACCGAACAACCGGCCGAGATCGGCCTCGTCGTCGAGGATGCGCAGACGGGATACGTCGGCGCGATCGTGCGGATCGAGTACGGCCGGATGGAACTCGAGGACCGCAACGGACGGCGCAAGCCGTTCCCGATCGGGCCGGGCTACCTGATCGACGGCAAGCCGGTGATCCTGACCGCGCCGAAAAAGTCCGCGCCCAAGACGACCCGCACCGCGTCCGGGTCGGTGGCGGTGCACGGCGCGCGGGCGAAGGTCGCGCTGGCCAGCCGCATCTACGTCGAGGGCCGACACGACGCCGAACTCGTCGAGCAGGTCTGGGGCGACGATCTCCGGATCGAGGGGGTCGTGGTCGAACACCTCGGCGGCGTCGACGATCTCGTCGCGATCGTCGAGGACTTCCGGCCCGGGCCCGGCCGCCGGCTCGGCGTGCTCGTCGACCACTTGGTGGCGGGTTCGAAGGAGGCCCGGATCGCGGACGCGGTCCGACGCGGCCCGGGCGGACCCCACACGTTGGTCGTCGGCCATCCGTTCATCGACATCTGGCAGGCCGTCAAACCCGAGCGGCTGGGCGTCGAGCGATGGCCCGTCGTGCCGAAGGGCGTCGACTGGAAGACCGGCGTGTGCCGGGCACTGGGCTGGCCGGCGGCCGGCCAGGCCGACACCGCGCGCGCCTGGCAGCGCATCCGCAAGCGGGTGCGCGACTGGAACGACCTGGAACCCGCGCTGATCGGGCGCGTGGAGGAGCTCATCGACTTCGTCACGCAACCCGCGTCGTGACGGCGTGGTAAGCAGAAGGCGTGTCCGACGGTCTGTTCGACGTCCCCGGTGAGGCCCCCACGCCGGCGGCTGGTGCCGTCGGTGCGTCGGCACCGCTGGCGGTACGGATGCGGCCGGCCACGCTCGACGAGGTCGTCGGGCAGGACCACCTGCTGCAGCCGGGCTCGCCGCTGCGCCGGATGGTCGAGGGCTCCGGTGCGGCCTCGGTCATCCTCTACGGGCCGCCGGGTACCGGTAAGACCACGCTCGCGTCGCTGATCTCACAGGCCACGGGCCGCCGATTCGAGGCCCTGTCGGCGCTGTCGGCGGGGGTCAAAGAGGTTCGCGCCGTCATCGACGTCGCCAGGCGCGCCGCCGCATACGGCGAGCAGACGGTGCTGTTCATCGACGAGGTGCACCGGTTCTCCAAGACACAGCAGGACGCGCTGCTGTCCGCGGTCGAGAACCGCGTCGTGGCGCTGGTCGCGGCGACCACCGAGAACCCGTCGTTCTCGGTCGTGGCCCCGCTGCTGTCGCGGTCGCTGATCCTGCAACTGCAGCCGCTCGACGCCGACGCGGTGCGCACGCTGGTCCGCCGCGCCATCGACGACCCTCGCGGCCTCGCGGGCCGGGTCGAGGTCACCGACGAAGCCGTGGACCTGCTGGTATCGCTGTCCGCGGGCGATGCCCGCCGCGCGTTGACCGCGCTCGAGGTGGCCGCCGAGGCGGGCGAGAAGGTGACGGTCGAGACCATCGAGCAGTCGCTGGACAAGGCCGCCGTGCGCTACGACCGCGATGGCGATCAGCACTACGACGTGATCAGCGCGTTCATCAAGTCGGTCCGCGGCTCCGACGTCGACGCGGCGCTGCACTACCTGTCGCGGATGCTGGTCGCGGGGGAGGACCCGCGGTTTGTGGCGCGGCGGTTGATGATCCTGGCCAGCGAGGACATCGGCATGGCGGATCCGACCGCGCTGCAGACCGCGGTGGCCGCCGCCCAGACCGTGCAGCTGATCGGCATGCCCGAAGCGCAGCTCACGCTCGCGCACGCCACGGTGCATCTCGCGACGGCACCCAAGTCGAACGCGGTGACCACTGCGCTCGGAGCGGCGATGGCCGACATCCGGGCGGGGAAGGCCGGGATGGTCCCACCGCATCTGCGCGACGGCCACTACTCCGGCGCGCAGAAGCTGGGGAACGCGATCGGGTACAAGTACAGCCACGACGACCCCGATGGCGTTGTGTCTCAACAGTATCCACCCGACGAGCTGGTCGGCGTCGATTACTACAGGCCGACCTCTCACGGTGCCGAGCGCGAGATCGCCACCCGGCTCGACAAGCTGCGCGCGATCATCCGTCGCAAGCGCTGATTCGACCGTTGACACCCCGCCGAACGGCGTCTACGTTGGTATTCAACCAAAACGTTGATCAAAATAGAGGTTGATTATTGGAGCGTGATGGCGATGAGGAGTCCCGGCTCGACCGCGCATTCCTTGCACTGGCCGACCCCGTGCGGCGCGCCATCGTGGCGCGGCTGTCGCGGGGACCGGCGACGGTCAACGAGCTCGCCGAACCGTTCGACATCACCAAACAGGCGGTGTCCAAACACATTCAGGTGCTCGAGCAGGCGGGACTGGTCACCAGGACCCGCGATGCGCAGCGTCGGCCCGTACACCTGGATGCCGCCGCGCTCGAGCGGCTGACCGCATGGATCGACCGGTACCGGCTCGACGCCGAACGCAGCTACCGCCGGCTGGACACCCTGCTGGCCGACATGACCGCCACCACTGAGAAAGGAACCGACACATGAGCAACGCACTCGACCTCACGGCCCCGGTGGACACCCTGGCCATGGAGTTCACCAGGGAATTCGACGCACCCGTCGAGGCCCTGTTCCGCGCGCACGCCGAACCCGACCTGGTCAAGCGGTGGCTCGGTCCGCGCCGGCTCGAGATGACGATCGAGGAGTGGGAGTTCAGAAGCCACGGCGGATATCGCTACACGCACAAAGACGAGGACGGCGCCTACGGCTTCAACGGAACCTTCCACACAGTCCGCGACAACGAGTTCATCCTGCAGACGTTCGAGTTCGAGGGGGCGCCCGATCAGGTCAACATCGAGTACCTGTGGTTCGAGGATCTGGGCGGTGGCCGCAGCAGGTTGCGGGGCAGGTCGATCTGCCCGACCGTCGAGGCCAGAGACGCGCTGATGGCCTCCGGCATGGAGGGCGGGATGACGGAAGGCTACGAGAGACTCGACGAGCTGCTGAAAACGGAGTTGTCGAAAGTTCTGTGACAGAAGCGATCCCGGCTGCCGGGGGGCGCAGCCGGGATCGCCTGGGTGGTTAGGTCAGCGCAGGACGCCGCCGCGACGGCCGCCCATCATGCCGGTGCGCCTGCGCCCCATGAGCGCGGACGCGATGGCCACGCCGATGACGGCGACGACCAGCTGGCAGAGCAACTCGATCCAGTCGACACCCTTCGTGGCGGTCGGCAGGCCGAGCGCGTTGGCCAGCCAAGTGCCGATCAGCGCCGACACGATGCCGACGAGAACGGTCACGATGATCCCGATGGGCTGCCTGCCGGGCAGTATCAAGCGGGCGAGCAGGCCGATCACTGCGCCGATGACGATTGCGGTGAGAAAGCCGGTGACGGTCATGTTTCCTCCAGGGTCTCGGGGTGCAGCTGACATACCCCGACACCGGCGTCAATAAACGAAACGGTTCCGCGGGTTGGCGATCAGACCAGTTCTGGGATTCGCAGATGTGCGACCGCGAGCTCGAACTCGCCGAGGTCGACGATGTCGGCGCCCAGTTCGCGGGTGCGGGCGTTGCGCAGCTCCCTGGCCTGCTCTCGGTTGCCCACCATGGCGTCATGGCTGTCGAAGGTCGCCGACGACACCGCCCGGCCTGAATCGGGGTTGATCAGATAGCTGGCGCTGCAGAACCCGTCGAGCGCCTCCAGCGCCGGCAGCACATCGGTCTTGTAGAAGTCGATCGAGCGCGCGATGTGCTCGCGGGGCACCCGCAGCCAGGTGACCCGGACGCAGGCACCCTCCGCCGAGCGGTGATCGCGGTGCATGACGCCGATCCGCCACTGATCGACCGTCGCCTCGCCACCGAGGACGTCGGCGGCTCGGTCGCGCAACGGGGCCGCCCGCTCGGCGCTCGCGCGCAGTGCGTCGTCCGACTCCCAGGCGCTGGTCGCGATGCAGTGCCCGGATTCCCGGTCCACCAACAGCGACAAGCCGATGTACCCGTCCATGGCCTCCAGCGCGGGCATGACCTCGGACCGGATGACCGCGATGCCCTCGTTGATCGACGACGGGCGGGCTTGAAGGGTGGTAGAGCGTGCGTACACGGCGTCCCCCTTTGTTCGGGGCAGCGCCCCAGCGGCGCCGCCGGACCACCTCTCAGCTTCCTCTTGAGCGGTGGCCGATACAACGAATTCGGCGAGCCGCCTCGTACGCTCGATGGCGTGGACTCCGACGTGCTGAACATCGAGACCGGCCAACGCCGCATCATCGACCTGACCGACGCGGTGCGCTCGTTCTGCGGCGGCCGCGGCGACGGTTTGTGCAGCGTCTTCGTGCCGCACGCGACCGCGGGTGTGGCGATCATCGAGACGGGTGCGGGCTCCGACGACGACCTCGTCGAGACGCTCGAACGCCTGCTGCCGCGGGACGACCGTTACCGCCACTCGCACGGCTCGCCGGGACACGGCGCCGACCATGTGTTGCCCGCGCTGGTGTCACCGTCGGTGACCCTGCCCGTCGAGGACGGCGAGCCGCAGCTCGGCACCTGGCAGAGCATCGTGCTCGTCGACCTCAACCGCGACAACCCGAAAAGGAAGGTCCGGCTGAGCTTCATCGGCGGTTGACGTGACGTCGGTGACACCCGGAGAAGTCTGACCAGGGCACTGCAGGCCGCACCCGATCGTTGACTTTTCGGCGTGACAACCGCGACCGGTACTGTAGTGCGGTCGAATAGTCGCAGGTACCAGCGAAACTTCAAGGATGTATCAGACGTGCAGACACACGAGATCAGGAAGCGTTTCCTCGATCACTTCGTGAACGCGGGCCACACCGAGGTGCCGAGCGCCTCGGTGATACTCGACGACCCGAACCTGCTGTTCGTCAACGCCGGCATGGTGCAGTTCGTGCCCTACTTCCTCGGGCAGCAGAGCCCGCCGTGGAAGCGGGCCACCAGCATCCAGAAGTGCATCCGCACGCCCGACATCGACGAGGTGGGCATCACCACCCGGCACAACACCTTCTTCCAGATGGCGGGCAACTTCTCCTTCGGCGACTACTTCAAGAAGGGCGCCATCGAGTTCGCCTGGACGCTGCTGACCAACCCGGTCGACCAGGGCGGATACGGCCTCGACCCGGAACGCCTGTGGGCGACGGTCTACCTCGACGACGACGAGGCGATGGAGCTCTGGCAGCAGGTCGCCGGGTTGCCGCCCGAGCGGATCCAGCGTCGCGGGATGGCCGACAACTACTGGTCCATGGGCATCCCCGGGCCCTGCGGGCCGTCCTCGGAGATCTACTACGACCGCGGGCCCGAGTACGGCGTCGAGGGCGGCCCCGTCGCGAACGAGGACCGCTACATCGAGATCTGGAATCTCGTGTTCATGCAGAACGAGCGCGGCGAAGGCACCTCGAAGGAGGACTTCGAGATCCTCGGACCGCTGCCGCGGAAGAACATCGACACCGGCATGGGCGTCGAGCGCGTCGCCTGCCTGCTGCAGGGCGTCGACAACGTCTACGAGACCGACCTGTTGCGTCCGGCCATCGACCTGGTGGCTGCGCGCGCCCCCCGGGGCTACGGGCAGGGCAACCACACCGACGACGTGCGCTACCGCATCATCGCCGACCACAGCCGGACGGCGGCCATCATCATCGGCGACGGTGTGAGCCCGGGCAACGAGGGCCGCGGATACGTGCTGCGCCGCCTGCTGCGCCGGATCATCCGCGCCGCGAAACTGCTCGGTGTGGAACAGCCGATCATGGCCGATCTGATGGCCACCGTGCGCGACGCGATGGGTCCGTCCTACCCCGAACTGGTGGCCGACTTCGACCGCATCGAGCGGATCGCCGTTGCCGAGGAGACCGCGTTCAACAGGACGCTTGCCTCCGGTTCGCGCCTGTTCGACGAGGCGGCCACCGCGACGAAGGCAAAGGGCACGACGGTGCTGTCCGGCTCGGACGCCTTCACGCTGCACGACACCTACGGCTTCCCGATCGAACTGACGCTGGAGATGGCCGCCGAGCACGGGCTGTCCGTCGACGAGGAGGGCTTCCGCGGGCTGATGGCCGAACAGCGACAGCGCGCCAAGGCCGACGCCGCGGCGCGCAAGCAGGCGCACTCGGACCTGTCGGCCTACCGCGACCTGGTCGACTCGGGTCCGACCGAGTTCACCGGGTTCGACGAGTTGACTTCCGAGGCAAGGATTCTCGGTATCTTCGTCGACGGCAAGCGCGTGCCCGTCGTTTCGCACAACGGTGCCGGTTTCGGCGGCTCGGCCGCCGGTGGGGGCCCGCCTCCCGACCGCATCGAGTTGATCCTCGACCGCACGCCGTTCTACGCCGAGTCCGGCGGCCAGATCGCCGACGAGGGCACGATCAGCGGATCGGGTGCGTCAACGGCGGCCAAGGCGGCGGTAACCGACGTGCAGAAGATCGCGAAAACCCTGTGGTCGCACCGCGTCAACGTGGAGTCCGGCGAATTCGTCGAGGGCGACACGGTCGTCGCCGCGGTGGACCCGAAGTGGCGCCACGGCGCCACCCAGGGGCACTCCGGTACGCACATGGTGCACGCCGCGCTGCGACAGGTGTTGGGGCCCAACGCGGTTCAGGCGGGTTCGCTGAACCGCCCCGGCTATCTGCGATTCGACTTCAATTGGCAGGGTGCGCTTTCCGAAGATCAGCGCACCCAGATCGAAGAGGTGACCAACGAGGCGGTCGAAGCCGACTTCGAGGTCCACACGTTCACCACCGAGTTGGAGAAGGCCAAGTCGATGGGCGCCATCGCGCTGTTCGGCGAGCAGTATCCCGAGCAGGTTCGCGTGGTCGAGATCGGCGGTCCGTTCTCGCTGGAGCTGTGCGGCGGCACCCACGTGCACAACTCCGCGCAGATCGGTCCGGTCACCATCCTCGGCGAGTCGTCGGTGGGCTCCGGGGTGCGCCGGGTCGAGGCGTACGTGGGCCTGGAGTCGTTCCGCCACCTGGCCAAGGAGCGGGCGTTGATGGCCGGGCTCGCCTCGACGTTGAAGGTGCCGTCGGAAGAGGTGCCGGCGCGGGTGGCGAACCTGGTGGAGCGGCTGCGCGCCGCCGAGAAGGAACTCGATCGGCTGCGCCTGGCCAACGCCCGCGCCGCAGCAGCGAATGCCGCCGCGGGTGCAGAGCTTGTCGGTAAGGTCCGTCTCGTGGCGCAGCGGATGGCCGGAGGGATGTCGGCCGGTGACCTGCGCACCCTTGTCGGTGACATCCGCGGCAAGCTCGGCAGTGATCCCGCCGTCGTCGCGTTGATCGCCGAGGGGGACAACGACAGCGTCCCCTTCGTGGTCGCGGTCAACCCGGCCGCGCAGGATCTGGGCTTCAACGCCAACGATCTGGTGAAGACGTTGGGCGCGGCGGTCAACGGCCGTGGTGGCGGAAAGGCCGATCTGGCACAGGGTTCCGGCAAGGGGGCAGCTGGAATCGACGCAGCGCTGACCGCACTGCGAGCAGAGATCGACCGGGGCTAGCGGCGTGAATTCCACACCGACGGGAGACGATCCGCGTGCGCCGGCAGCATCAGGCGATCGTCTGCCGGATCGGCCAGGGGATTCACTGAACCCGCCGGACCCGGGGCGCGGCCGCCGGATGGGCATCGACGTCGGCAGTGTGCGCATCGGCGTGGCCGCCAGCGACCCCGACGGCATCCTCGCCACCCCGGTCGAGACCGTGCGGCGCGACCGCACGAACCGGCACATCCGGCGACTCGCGGCGTTGGCTGCCGACCTCGACGCGGTGGAGGTCATCGTCGGGTTACCGCGCACGCTCGCCGAGCGCTCGGGGTCCTCGGCTTCGGACGCCGTCGCGCTTGCCGACGCTCTCGCCGCGCGGATCACACCGACACCCGTGCGCCTCGCCGACGAACGACTCACTACGGTGGTGGCTCAGCGCTCGCTGCGCGATGCCGGTGTCCGCGCCAAGGGGCAGCGGTCGGTCATCGATCAAGCGGCGGCGGTGGGCATTCTGCAGAACTGGTTGGACCAGCGGCGTACCGCGGCGCGCACGCGAGGAGCGGATGAGCACGTCGCCGCGCACGGTGATGACTAACCAACGAAGAGGTCGGTAATGACTAACCAATGGGGCCGCGAGCGGGCCGAACCGGTGGCCGTCGGTCCGCCGCGGCGCCGGATGACGCGCGCGGAGCGGATCCGGGCGGCGCGCAGCCGGCGCAAGCGCCGGCTGGCCGGTGGTCTGGCCGTCGGCCTGCTCATCATGGTCGTGATCGGCGCGGTGTTCCTCGGCTCCAAGATGTGGCATTCGCTGTTCGGCGGTAACGACTTCACCGGCAGCGGCGTCACCGACGTCGTGATCCAGGTGCACGACGGTGACTCCACCACCGCGATCGGCAAGACGCTGAAGGAGCACAACATCGTCGCGACCGCCAGCGCGTTCGTCGACGCGGCCGAGGGCAACGACGCGATCTCGGCGATCCAGCCGGGCTACTACAAGCTGCGCACCGAGATCCCGGCCGCCAATGCCGTTGAGCGGCTGTCGGATCCGAAGAACCGCGTCGGTAAGCTGACAATCCCCGAGGGGCGCCAGCTCGACGATGTGCGCGACGTGAAGACCAACGCCGTCACCGAAGGCATCCTCACCCTGATCTCGAGGGCGACGTGTGTGGACCTCGACGGCCAGCGGCATTGCGTGTCTGCGGATGCGTTGAAAAACGTGGCCGCAAAGGCGACACCGGCGTCGCTGGGAGTCGCCGACTGGGCGGTCGGCCCCGTCGAGGCGATGGGCGACGACCACCGCCGGCTCGAGGGGTTGATCGCGGCGGGGACGTGGAACATCGACCCGTCCGCGCAGCCGCAGGAGATCCTGGCCAACCTGGTCTCCACCAGCGCAGCGCAATACGCCAACGGAGGCCTGCTCGAGACGGCCGCGGCCATGGACATGTCGCCGTATCAGATCCTGACGGTCGGCTCGCTGGTACAGCGCGAGTCAACGCCCGAGGACTTCTCGAAGGTGGCGCGGGTCATTTACAACCGATTGGCCGAGAACCGCACGCTCGAATTCGATTCCACGGTGAACTATCCGCTCGACCGCATCGAGGTGGCAACCACCGACGCCGACCGGGCCCAGCACAACGACTGGAACACCTATGTGCGGCCCGGGCTTCCGGCGACCCCGATCTGTTCGCCGAGCACGGCCGCGCTGGCCGCCGCCGAGGATCCGGCGCCGGGCGACTGGTTGTACTTCGTCACCATCGACATGAAGGGGACGACCCTGTTCACCAGGGATTATCAACAGCATCTCGCGAACATCGAGCTCGCCCGGCGCAACGGTGTGCTCGACTCCGCACGGTGAGCCGTAAGGCGGCGGTGCTCGGATCGCCGATCGCCCATTCCCGGTCTCCGCAGCTACACCTGGCGGCGTATCGGGCGCTCGGCCTGGACGATTGGACCTACGAGCGCATCGAGTGCACGGCCGAGCGGCTGCCCGGACTGGTCACGGGTTTCGGCCCGGAGTGGGTGGGCGTATCGGTGACGATGCCGGGCAAGTTCGCGGCGCTCGCGGTGGCCGAGGAGCGCACCACCCGGGCGGAACTCGTCGGTTCGGCCAACACGCTCGTGCGCATCGAGACCGGGTGGCGCGCCGACAACACCGACATCGACGGCGTGACGGGTGCTCTGGAGGGCGTTGCGGCGAACCACGGCATCGTGGTCGGCTCCGGCGGTACGGCGCCCGCGGTGGTGGTCGGGCTGGCCGAACTCGGAGTGCAGCGCATCACCGTCGCGGCCCGCAATCCGGACAAGGCCGCACCGCTGGTGGACCTGGCGACGCGGCTGGGCGTCGACGGCCGGTGGTGCGACATCGACGGCGCCGAGATCGGCGCGACGGTCGCCGACGCGGACCTGATGGTCAACACCATTCCCGCCGACGCGGCCGCGGTCTACGCATCGGTCTTCGCGCGGATCCCGGTGCTGCTCGACGCCATCTACGACCCGTGGCCGACACCGTTGGCCGCCGCGGTGCAGGATGCGGGCGGCCGGGTGATCGGCGGTCTGCAGATGTTGTTGAACCAGGCGTACGCCCAGGTCGAGCAATTCACCGGGATGCCAGCGCCCAAAGATGCGATGAGGGCGGCGCTCGATCCCGGTTAGCCTTTCGTAGGTGGGGGGAGTGGCCTGCGCCGCAGTGCTGGCGTGGCTGATGGCGTTGAGCGCATTCGACATCCGACAGCGTCGGCTGCCGAACTGGCTGACGCTGCCGGGCGCACTCGCGATCCTGATTCTCGCGTCTGTCGTGGGCCGTGGGTTGGTGGCCTTGACGGGCGCCCTGGCCCTGTTCGCCGTCTACCTGGCGGTGCATCTCGTGGCCCCCACGGCGATGGGCGCCGGCGATGTCAAGCTCGCGATCGGCATCGGCGCGTTGACCGGTTCTTTCGGTGTCGATGCGTGGGCGCTCTCCGCGCTCGGCGCCCCGCTGGTGACGGCGGTGTGGGCCGTCGGGGCCGTGCTGTGCCGATCGAATAGCCCTGTACCACATGGACTGTCGATGTGCCTGGCCGCGGCGGCGGCGACCGCGCTCGTGGTGATCTAGTGGCAGGGGAACCCGAGCAGGTGGCGGGCGTCGTGCACGAACTCGTGAATGTGGGTGTCGGATCCGAAGATCGACGTCGCGCCCTGGTCGAGGCCGACGAGATACAGCATCAGCAACGCCATGAACGCCGTCCCGGTCAGCCACGCCGTCGCAACCAGTCCGCGGGCTTCGACCCGGGTGGCGGTCGCGTCAGTCATGGCTGTCTCCGGTCATCCGGGCGGGCGCGGTCAGTAGATGGTGATCGTGAATCACCTTCTCCAGGGCGCTGACCCAGTGGTCGTAGTACTCCCAGTCGCCTCGCTCGGCCTGCGGTGTGTCCTCCCACTGACCGATCGTCTCGATCAGGCTCTGCTGGAAGTCGCTCCAGTCGAAGTGGCGGAACTCCGACAACGCCAGCGCCAGGCCGAAGGCGCGGCGCTGCCAGTCGTGATCGAACTGCGGGGCGGCCCGGTCGGTGGTGCAGGTCTCGTGCAGGCTCATGAGACCGGTCCCGCCAGTGCGACGCCCATCATGGATTCGGTCGTGACCAGTTCCATCAACTCCTCGTCGGTGAATTGCTCGGTGCCGGCCGAACGTTCGGGAATCACGAACCAGCGGGAGTGCCCGCTGCTGTCCCAGACCTTGATCTCGGTGTCCTCGGGCAGCTCGACACCGATCTCGGCGAGAACCTTGCGCGGCTCGCGCGCCGCGCGGGCGCGGAACACCGGATCCTTGTACCAGTACGGCGGCAGACCGAGCACCGGCCAGGGGAAACACGAGCACAGCGTGCAGATGACGAGATTGTGCACGCCGGGGGAGTTGGCGACGGCCTGCAGGTGCTCACCCTCGGCACCGGCCATGCCCTCGGGCAGGTCCAGCTCCGCGATCGCGGCGGGCGTGTCGACCACGAGGCGGGCCGCGAAATCCGGGTCGGTCCAGGCTTTCACGACGATCTTGCGGCCGTTGAGCGGTGTCATCTCCGATTCGAAGTACGACAGCACCTTGTCGACCGTCTGATTGGTGATCACACCTTTCTCGATCAACAGCGACTCCAGCGCAGCGACTTTCGCGGCGCTGGACACCTCGCGGTCGTCGGGGTAGTGGAACTGTTCGCTCATCGGGCTCCTTCCAGGTAGGCCTCGAACAACTCGGCGTAGATCGTCAGCGGGCCGCCCTCGGCGCGCTCGCCGAACAGCTCCTGCGGATCGAACGCGACGATGTAGATCGGCATCGGATCCCCGATGCCGTCACCGGTGTGCGTGAAATAGGCGTAGTCGCCCTCGAAGATGCGTTCCACGGTGCCCACGCGACCGCGGAGGTAACCCGGCAGGCGGGTATGCGCGGCAGCGGGCACGTTGGTGATCCGCACGGAGTCGCCGACGGCGAACTTCGGATGTGCGACGTCGCGGCGGGGGCTGTCACCCCTGCGTAGATAATCGACGACCTGGTCGTCGATCTCCGGCACTGGATCGACCGCGGTGGCGCTCTCGGTCGCCGATTCCTCCTTGCGCGCGGCCAATTCGTCCTCGGTCACGTAACCCTTGTCGATGAAGAACTGTGTGATGCCGCCGAGCCACTTCTCGTAATAGCGGAACTTGAAGTAGTCGAACGGGTTCATCGCCTCGGCGCCGGTACGCAGATCGGCCCACGTCCACTCGTCCTTGAACGCGGTGGGCACTTGGTCGATGGCGTACTGCGGAAGCGCCGAACCGAGGTGGTTCGACAGCCCCATCATCGCGACGTGGATTCCGAAGATGCGTTTCTCCCACTCTTCGACGAACACGCGCTTCTCGAAATTGAGCGGTTCCGGCAGCCCCTCGAGGCCACCGAGATAGTGCTGCAGTTTCATTACGCGGGGCTGCCTTCCGTGGTCGGGGAACTCTCCGGACTCGCCTGGGCCGGGTCGGTCTCGCGGGTCAACACCTTCGCGACGAATTCGGACAACAGTCCGAACGACGCCCCCAGCACGCACGCCATCGCCGCGACGAGGCCCGGATGCGATATCGACGTCACGGTGATCGCATTGCCCGTACCGGCCACCGTGGAGACGGTGCTCGCGAACCCGACCACCACCGCCGGTGTCGTCGACAGCAGCGGAACCCAGGACGCCTGCACCATCACCGCGCTGCCGATGCCGACGGCGACCGCGATCGCCAACAGGCTGCCGCCCAACAGATGTCCGGCATACAGGCTGGCCGACGCGATCACGACGCCGGCCAGATTGCTCGTCAGCGACCGCACCCAGCCGCCGACTCCGCCACCGACGAAGAAGAACGAGGCCCACGTCAGGAAGACCACCCAGATCGGGACCGTGATCACCTCCGCGGTGAGCGCCACCGCGAGTCCGCCGAGCACACCGATGCTCAGCGTCAATGCCGATCTTGAATCCATGGAGAAACTCTGAGGCCGAAGTGTTTCCGCGGTGTGACGGCCATGTTTGATTCATGACAACGTCGGAGACCGCCGCGGCTCTAGCCCCCGCTCGGCGACAGACTATTGCATACCCGGAGTATGTTAGTACATACTGCGAGTATGCAAAATAACTCTCATGACCTGAAGGCCCTTTCCGAGCGGTACTTCGCCGCGTGGGCCGCCCGCGACCCCGATGCGATCGCCGACCTGCACACCACCGATACGCGGTTCTGGACCCACCTGGACGCCGAGCCCGCCGTCGGTCGCGATGCCGCGCGAGACGCGTTCGCGGGTGTCTTTCAACAGTTCCCGGGCTTCGCGTTCGAGATCAACCGGGTGCTCTACGGCGACGCCCATTGGGTGCTCGACTGGGTGTTGATCGATGGCGACGTCCGATTCGACTGCCTCGACGTGGTCGTGGTGTCACCCGAGGGCCTGGTCGCCCGCAAGGACTCGTTCATCGACTCCGCACAGATGATGGCCGCGATCGGGGGCCGCTCGTGACCGCGGCCGCGGCGATCGACCAATTGCCGCTCGTGGCGGCCCTGCCGGTGGAGCACTTGTTCGACATGCACGTCGATCTGCTTCCGGCGCAACCGATCCCGACCACCACGGGCATGCGGATGACGTTCGTCGCGACCGGGGGCACGGTCGACGGACCGCGGCTTCGCGGTGAGCTGCTGCCGGGCGGCGGCGACTGGCTGTTGGTCGGCGACGACGGGTACGGCCGGGTCGACGTCCGCGTGACGCTGCGTACGCACGACGGCGTGCTCATCCACGTCGAGAGCGCGGGCATCATCAAGGTCCCCGCCGACGGCCTCGACCGGTTGGCGCGAGGAGAGGTGCTCGACTTCGACGAGACCTACGTGCGTACCACGCCGAGGTTCGCCACGTCCGACGAGCGGTACGCGTGGCTCGGCGGCGTCGTCGCGGTGGGCTACAACATTCTCTCGCCCAACCACGTCGACTACCGCGTGTACCGAGTGCTGTGAACCAGAGCGCGAGAGCCCCGAGGCGGACCCAGGCGGAGCGGACGGAGGCGACGACCGCCGCACTCGTCGAGGCCGCGCGGGCGTTGTTCGCCGATGACGGGTACGAGGCGACCTCGCTGGACGCGGTAGCGGCCCGGGCCCAGGTGACCAAGGGCGCGGTCTATCACCATTTCGAGGGAAAGCGCCGCCTGTTCGAGGCCGTGTTCACCCGCGAGGTCGAGCGGATGGCGGTGCCGCTGGCCGAGGCGTATCAGCGTGCGTACAGCCGCAAGAAGGATCCGTGGGACGCGTTCGGCGCCGGGTGTCGGGCCTTCCTCGACGAATGCCTCGACCCGGGGGTGCAGCGGATCGTGCTGCTCGACGGGTTCACCGCGCTCGGCTGGGAGGAGATGCGCCGCCTGGAGACCCCGCTGCTCGACATGATGGAGCTCGCCATCACCCGCGCCGTCGAAGCCGGCCGAATCGCCAAGCGTCCACCCGGGCCGCTGGCGCATTTCCTGTTCGGCGCCCTCTGCGAGGCCGCGATGATCGTCGCGCGCGCCGGGGACCAGAGGTCGGCGCACCGCCACGCCGCGGCCGAGCTCGGCCGGGTTCTGGCGGGCCTGGTCGTCGGCTGATTCGGGGCCAGACAGCCGACGTGGGAAGATGGGACGCGTGTTGCGATGGACCACTGCTGGTGAATCCCACGGCCGCGCCCTGGTGGCCGTGGTCGAAGGCATGGTCGCGGGCGTGCACGTCACCTCGGACGACATCGCCGGGCAGCTGGCGCGTCGACGTCTCGGATACGGCCGCGGCGCCCGGATGAAGTTCGAGCAAGACCAGGTCACGATGCTGGCGGGCGTTCGGCACGGCGTCACGCTCGGTGGCCCGATCGCGGTCGAGATCGGCAACACCGAGTGGCCCAAGTGGGAGACGGTGATGGCCCCGGATCCGGTCGACCCCGCCGAGCTGGCCGAGAGCGCGCGTAACGCGCCGCTGACCCGCCCCCGCCCCGGCCACGCCGACTACGCGGGCATGCTCAAGTACGGCTTTGACGACGCCCGCCCCGTGCTCGAGCGCGCCAGCGCCCGCGAGACCGCGGCCCGGGTCGCCGCCGGCACCATCGCCCGCGCATTCCTCAAGGAGGCCCTGGGCGTCGAGGTGCTGTCCCACGTCATCTCCATCGGGGCGTCCGATCCGTACGACGGCCCGCCGCCGCAGGCCGGCGACCTGGCCGACATCGACGCCAGCCCGGTGCGTTCGTTCGACAAGGACGCCGAGAAATCGATGATCGACGAGATCGAGGCGGCCAAGAAGGACGGCGACACGCTCGGCGGCGTCGTCGAGGTGGTGGCCAACGGCCTCCCGATCGGGCTGGGCTCCTTCACCAGCGGCGACAACCGGCTCGACAGCCAACTCGCCGCGGCGGTGATGGGCATCCAGGCCATCAAGGGCGTCGAGATCGGTGACGGCTTCACGACCGCACGCCGCCGCGGCAGCGCCGCGCACGACGAGATGTATCCCGGCCCGGACGGCGTCATGCGCTCGACCAACCGTGCGGGCGGCCTCGAAGGCGGCATGACCAACGGCCAGCCGCTGCGGGTGCGCGCCGCGATGAAACCGATCTCCACCGTGCCGCGGGCCCTGGCCACGGTCGACATGGTCACCGGTGAAGAGGCCGTCGCGATCCATCAGCGCTCGGACGTGTGTGCGGTACCCGCCGCGGGCGTGGTGGTGGAGACCATGGTGGCGCTGGTGCTGGCGCGCGCGGCGCTGCAGAAGTTCGGCGGCGACTCGTTGACCGAGACGCGCGCCAACATCGACAACTATCTGCGGGCGGTGGCCGCGCGCGAGCCCGCCACGCAACGGGTCCAGGCTTCGGGCTGATGGCGCCGCGCGCAGTGCTGGTGGGGCTGCCCGGCTCGGGCAAGTCGACCATCGGGCGGCGACTGGCCAAGGCGCTCGACCTCTCGCTGCTCGACACCGACGCCGCGATCGAGGAGACCACGGGCCGCACGATCGCCGACATCTTCGCCACCGAGGGTGAGAAGGAGTTCCGGCGGATCGAGGAAGAGGTGATCCGCGCGGCGTTGCAGACCCACGACGGTGTGCTGTCGCTGGGTGGTGGCGCCGTCACCACACCCGGCGTGCGCGAGGCATTGACCGGGCACACGGTCATCTATCTGGAGATCAGCGCCGCCGAAGGTGTGCGCCGCACCGGCGGGAGCACCGTGCGTCCGCTGCTCGAGGGCGGCGACCGCGGCGAGAAGTTCAAAGCGCTGATGTCCGAACGCGTTCCGCTCTACCGCCAGGTGGCGACCATCCGGGTCAACACCAACCGGCGCAACCCGGGCGCGGTGGTGCGCTACATCGTGACCCGCCTGGAGAACCCCGACGGCTCCCACCCATCGCGGCGCAAACGCCGCTCGCCGTGGCGCAGGAGTCCGTCGTCGCTGACCGCAGAACCCAGTACCGAGGCCCCGCCGTCACCGGCGGCGGTCGCCGCCCGCAATCCGAAGGTCAACCGTGACTGAACCCGTGGCCAACCCCGTCACCATCGAGGTGCTCGTCGACCCGCCCTACCCGGTGATCGTCGGCACCGGACTGCTCGGCGACCTCGTGCGCGTGCTCGAGGGCCGGCACAAGGTCGCGGTCCTGCACCAGCCGACCTTGGCGCAGACCGCCGAGGTCATCCGAACCGCGCTGGCGGACAAGGGCATCGACGCACACCGCATCGAGATCCCCGACGCCGAGAAGGGTAAGGACCTGCCCGTCGTCGGGTTCATCTGGGAAGTCCTCGGCCGCATCGGGGTGGGCCGTAAGGACGCGATCGTCAGCCTCGGCGGGGGAGCGGCCACCGACGTCGCAGGCTTCGCCGCCGCCACCTGGTTGCGCGGGATCGACATCGTGCACGTGCCGACCACGCTGCTCGGCATGGTCGACGCCGCGGTCGGCGGCAAGACCGGAATCAACACCGACGCGGGCAAGAACCTGGTCGGCGCGTTTCATCAGCCGGCTGCCGTGCTCGTCGACCTCGCGACGCTGGAGACGTTGCCGCGCAACGAACTCGTGGCGGGCATGGCCGAGATCGTCAAGGCCGGGTTCATCTCCGACCCTAGGATCCTCGACCTGATCGAGGCCGACCCCGAGGCCGCGCTCGATCCGGCGGGCACCGTGCTGCCCGAGCTGATCCGGCGCGCGATCGCGGTCAAGGCCGAGGTGGTCGCCGCCGACGAGAAGGAATCGCAACTGCGCGAGATCCTCAACTACGGCCACACGCTCGCCCACGCGATCGAACGCCGCGAGCGCTACCAGTGGCGCCACGGCGCCGCCGTCTCGGTGGGCCTGGTGTTCGCCGCCGAACTCGGCCGGCTCGCGGGCCGCCTGGATGACGAGACCGCCGACCGGCACCGCTCCGTGCTGACCTCGCTGGGGCTGCCCATCACCTACGACCCCGATGCGTTCGGCGAGTTGCTGGAGAACATGGCCGGCGACAAGAAGACCCGCGCGGGCGTACTGCGCTTCGTCGTGCTCGACGGGCTCGCCAAACCGGGACGCCTGGAGGGGCCCGACCCGTCACTTCTGGCGGCGGCCTACGCAGAAATAGGAGCGGTGACGTCATGACCCAGACGGTGCTGGTGCTCAACGGTCCCAACCTCGGCCGGCTGGGCCGCCGCGAACCCGACGTGTACGGCAGCACCACCCACGACGAGCTGGTGGCGCTCATCGAACGCGAGGCCGACGCCCTGGGGCTCAAAGCCGTTGTGCGTCAGAGCGATAACGAGGCGGACCTGCTGGGATGGATTCACGCGGCCGCCGACGCGGGGGATCCGGTGATCCTCAACGCGGGCGCGCTGACCCACACCTCGGTCGCGCTGCGCGACGCGTGCAGTGAGCTGAGTGCACCGCTGATCGAGGTGCACATCTCAAACGTCCACGCGCGCGAGGAGTTTCGGCACCGTTCGTACCTGAGCGCGGTGGCCACCGGCGTGATCGTCGGCCTCGGTGTGCAGGGCTACCTGCTGGCCCTGCGGTACCTGGCCAGCCTCGACGGGGAACCCGAATCGCCGGTACTGGCGACCGAGTAGCAGATCGCGGTCGAGATCACCGTCGGCAGCACCAGCGTCAGCATCAGCACGAAAAGCACGATCGCGGGATTAGGCGCGGTGAGCCAGGCCTCGGGGATGCGTGCCAGGCTGACCGCGAGCCATGACCCGGCAATGGCGAGCACCACCGTGCCCACCGTCGCGAACTTGATCGAGCGCAACTCGAGCAGCGTCGGTTCGCCGGTGTCGGCCAACGATTTCCGCAACGTTCGGGTGCGCAGATACACCAGCGCGAAATCGGTGATGACGAAGGCCGCGGCCGCGACGACGATGGTGCCCTCGATCCACACCTCGGGTCGGTGGCCCCACATGAACCGCAGATAATCGATCGACGTCTCGGACACGATCAGCGTCGCCGTCATCGCGGCCGCGAAGGTCAGCCAGCCGCCGAGTTCGGCCAAAAAGCAGTACGCGCGGACGTCGGCGGGGTCCTGATCGCTCACCTTGTTGACGGCGTGGCTGGCCAGCATCCACCCGAGCCCGCCGAACAGGGCCGTCGCCCCGGCGGCCAGCATCCCGGTCGACACCGCTCCCTGAGTCCAGGCGATCGCGCACGTCGCCCGCCGCGCGCCATCGGGCACCTGCGTGCCGGTGATCAAGCTGAACAGGAAGCTGTCGAGCATGAGAACCAGAACGGCGGAGGAGAACAGCGCGAGCGTGTGCACGCCTTCGCGACTGTTCTTGTCGAACAGCAGCGCGATCGCGGTGATCAGGAAGCCGCCGAGCACCCCGGCCAGTTGGGAATTCGATGCCGCGGACGACAGCACGCTCCACTGATCGGACGTGCAGAACTCGTCCGGGTTCACGGAACGCTGTGCCTAGGGCTAGGCCCGGTCCTCGCGGGGCGCGCTCTCGGTGGTGGTCTCCTCGGCGCCCGGCTGGCTGACCGCGGCGAACACGTCGGTGTCCGCACGGTCGTCGTCCCCTGCGTGATGCAGATGCGGGGTCTGGTCGGCTCTGCGGTCGACCAGCCAGCGGCCGAGCGCCACGCCGGCGAGCGCCATCAGGAACACCACCAGCGCGGTGAACGCCGCGAACGTGGTGAGCTCGTTGACCAGCGCCTCGACGTAGAGGGCCTTGTAGAAGATCGAGATGAACCAGGCCACCGCGCCGCTGACGATCCCGGCGAACAGGCCGGCCAGCAGCCAGGTCATCGCCAGGTCACCCCGGCGGTCCGGGTCGGGGTTGGCCCGGGCGTCGGCCCGGCCGTCGGCCAGTCCCCACACGAACACCGCGACGGCGAACAAAACCACCAGCACGACGCTGATCAGACCGGCTTTGGTCTCCCACGCGTTGATCAGCGCGCCCTGCAGCAATCGCACGATCACCATCAGGGTCGCGAACACCAGTCCGCGCAGCAACCACTTACTCATGGGGCCTCACCTTAGCGAGTAGCGTCATCGACCGTGACTATTTCACAGCGTCGGCACCGGCTGCGCGAGCGGCTGGCCGAATCCGAGATCGATGCCATGTTGGTATCGGACTTGGTGAACGTGCGCTATTTGAGCGGGTTCACGGGCTCCAACGCCGCGCTGCTCATCAAGGCCGACGACGAAACGCCGGTGCTGGCCACCGACGGGCGCTACCGCACGCAGGCCGCGCAGCAGGCCCCCGACGCTCAGATCGTCATCGAGCGGGCCTGCGGCCCGTATCTGGCGCGGCGCGCCGCCGCCGACGGGGTGCACAAGCTCGGCTTCGAGAGTCATGTGGTGACCGTCGACGCGTTCGCGGCCCTGGCGAAGGCGGCCGGCGAGCAGACCGAATTGGTGCGCGCCGCCGGGACCGTCGAGGCGCTCCGCGAGGTCAAGGATGCTGGCGAGGTCGCGCTGCTGCGGTTGGCGTGCGAGGCCGCGGACGCGGCCCTGCGCGATCTCGTCGACCGTGGCGGCCTGCGGGCCGGGCGCAGCGAGAAGGAGGTCGCCCGCGAACTCGAGTGGCTGATGCTCGAACACGGCGCCGACGGCCCGTCGTTCGAGACCATCGTGGCGGCCGGGGCGAACTCGGCGATTCCGCATCACCGGCCCACCGACGCCGTGCTGGCCGCGGGTGACTTCGTCAAGATCGACTTCGGCGCGCTGGTGTGCGGCTATCACTCCGACATGACCAGAACGTTCGTGCTGGCGCCGATCGCGGACTGGCAGCGCGAGATCTACGACCTGGTGGCCACCGCGCAGAAGGCCGGCCGCGAAGCGCTCGGCCCCGGCGTCGCGTGCAAGGACGTGGACGCCGCGTCGCGGCAGGTCATCGCGGACGCCGGTTATGTCGAGAACTTCACCCATGGGCTGGGGCACGGTGTCGGCCTGCAGATCCATGAAGCGCCGGGGATCAGCGGCGCGTCCGTCGGTACACTGCTTGCTGGCTCCGCGGTGACCGTGGAGCCCGGCGTCTATCTGCCCGACCGTGGCGGCGTCCGAATCGAGGACACGCTCGTCGTCGGCCGCGACGCTCCAGACTTGCTCACCCGGTTCCCCACGGAACTGGCCATTCTAGACTAGCTAGCGTTATGCTCTGACCTGCTAAGACGAGGTCGCAGACGTACCTTGTGGCCCTGATTATCTTGGGGAGCAGCTAATCGCGGTGGCGTGGCGTCAACACGTCCACAGTCGCCCCACTTGAAGGCGAGGTTGTCCGGCCGCGCGGACTCCGTCAATCCCCTGGGACCAGGGTTACGCGAGGCAGACGAGAGGGTGCCCCCATATGGGTGCTCGCGGGCGAAATTACAGGGTCAGTCCGGGGAGAAATATCCCTTCGCCGCTGAAACCTGTTGCCGAGGCAGTTTCGCTCCCGAATCTGTGTGGATACATTTTCGAAGTACCTCGCCATAACGATCATCACCGTCGTCGCGCTGGTGCTGATGTTCTCCGTGTTCGTCGTGATCGACACCGGCTCGACGGACGGCCTCATCGCCGTGGGTCAGATGATCGCGCTCATCGTGAAGGCCTTCATGCCGTGGGCCAGATGATCGAGATGACCGTGAACTTCATCTCGTGACGGCCACGACGATGCCGCTGAGCCGATCTCCGCCGGGATGCTCGGCACCGGCCGATACGGTCACCCCGTGGTCGTCAAACGCGTGACACGGGTGGCGCTGACCCGGACCACCGAGCCAAACATGTCCTACCCCGCACCGACCTATGGTAGGCCGTGTTGTTTTGACAACGGCCCCACCGGGAGCGGCGTACGGTTCCTCACAGAAACTTCCCAGGGGGCAACATGTCGGATCCGGGGTGGTATCCGCCGATTGAGGGTGCGCACTGGCAGCGGCCTGCGGAGGACTTCCCGACGTCAGCAGTCGAGCCTGAGCCAGCACCGGCCACGGCCAAGCGAAATTGGGTGGTCCCCGCAGCCCTGGCCGTTGGTGCCGCTGGTATCGCTTCGGCTGTGACGTTGGCGGTGTTGTGGCCGCGACAGGAGACCCCGCCCGCCCCGCCGACGATTGCGACAGCACCGCAGCCAGCCAACCCCACGTCAGCGCCGCAATCCGCCGAGGCCGTCGCCGAAGCAGTTCAGTCTTCGATGCAGAAGGATCTCGACTCCAACCCCGATCTGCCCAGCTTGAAAGTCACAAAGGTGAGGTTGGTTCACAAGTCAGGGAATGAATACAAGGGCATCGCCACCGTGCGTACCTCGGATGGGGAGTTGCATGACGTGCCGGTCGATGTGACCGCGGACGATGACAACCTCCTGTGGGAGACAGCGCCGGGGGCGTTCGCCTTCGCCCACGACGAGCCCCCACCACCCCCCCCCCCGTTACAGTATCATATAAACATCAGACCCGTGCGACGAAGAGGATAA
>NZ_LZSQ01000119.1 GCF_001665535.1 Mycobacterium sp. 852002-51961_SCH5331710 | reverse complement strand
CTGCAGTCTCGTGGGCTCGGAGATGTGTATAAGAGACAGGGGCGGGGCCGCGGGGGCCGCGAGCGGATCCGCAGCCGGAGGCGGCGGCAGGGCCGGTCCAGGTGGCGGTGCCGGCGCCAGGGCCGGATCGACCGGCGCCGGTGGCGGCGGAACATCGGGCTGAGCCAGAGCGTGCGGGCTGGTGAGCACCATCCCGCCGACGACGCTCGCCGCCAAGACCGCAGTGAGCAGACGACTGCGCTTTACCCTGCGCATACACAACCTCCCAGTCGCAGAACTTCAACCAGTGTGGCATAACGCCCGGGACACTCCGAGCCGCCTCGACATGGGCAAACCCCTCATCCGCACCCATGACCTGCACTGTTCATCGGTTCCGGACGCCTACTGTTAACACCGCAGCCGCCGAACCGCCTTCGAGAGGATCGCCATGGTCGCCATTCCCGCCGGATACGAGTCCCTTTTGGAACGCCCGCTCTACGGGCATCTGGCCACCGTCCGGCCGGACGGCACGCCGCAGGTCAATCCGATGTGGTTCGCGTGGGACGGCGAGGTGCTGCGCTTCACCCACACCACCAAACGCCAGAAATTCCGCAACATCGAGGCCCAGCCCGCGGTCGCGATGTCGGTCAGCGACCCGGAGAACCCGTACCGCTACCTCGAGGTCCGCGGCGTCGTCGAGTCCATCGAGCCCGATCCGACCGGCGCCTTCTACCTGCAGCTCAACGATCGCTACAGCGGCCCGTTGACCGAACCTCCCGCCGACAAGGCCGACCGGGTGATCCTGATTGTTCGACCCACCGGGTACAGCAAGCAGTAGCCGACCGCCCTCCGGTGGCACGCTGGTCGAATGATTGTGGCCTTCAGCGTGAGCCCGACGGGTGGCGACGATAGTGTCGGCGACGCGGTCGCCGAGGCAGTCAGGGTGGTCCGTGAATCCGGGCTCCCGAACGAGACGAACGCGATGTTCACCAACATCGAGGGCGACTGGGACGAGGTGATGGACGTCGTCAAGCGGGCGGTCGACGCGGTCGCCGCGGCGTCGCCACGGGTGAGCCTGGTGCTCAAGGCCGACATCCGCCCCGGCCACACCGATCAGCTGACGGCGAAGGTCAAGCGGATCGAAGACGTCCTCAACGGCTAGGACCGCACCAGGCGCGCGATCGCGGCGGACGCCTCCGCCAGCTTCGCGTCGGCCTGGTCACCGCCTTCGGTGACCGCCTGCGCGACGCAGTGCCCGAGATGCTCGTCGAGCAGACCGAGCGCGACCGACTGCAGCGCGCTGTTGACGGCGCTGATCTGGGTGAGCACGTCGATGCAGTACTTGTCGTCCTCGATCATCTTCGCGATGCCGCGGACCTGACCCTCGATTCGGCGCAGCCGCTTGGCGTAGCTGTCCTTCTGCTGCGAATACCCGTGCACCGCGGTCATTTTCAGCCCCTCAGCATCTGGTTCATCTGATCGATCTCGGCCTGCTGCGTGTCGACGATGGACTGGGCCAGCCGCTTGGCGTCGACGTTCTCGCCGTTGGCGAGCTCGGCGCGGGCCATCTCGATCGCACCCTGGTGATGGCCGATCATCGACTGCAGCCACAGGGTGTCGAACTCCGGACCCGAGAGCGTCTTGAGCTTCGCCATGGTGGCGTCGTCGACCATGCCCTGCATCGCGCCGTGCCCGGAGCCGTGTCCGCCGTGCCCCTCCTGCCGGGTGCCCGCTTCGGGGTTCTCCTTCCACTGCACGAGCAGCACCTGCATGGTGCGGATCTCGGGCTCCTGGGCATTGGCGATCTGCTGGGCGAGCGCCTTGAGCTCCGGGTTCGTGGAGCGGTCCGGAACCAGCGCCGACAGTTCGACGGCCTGCTCGTGATGCGGGATCATGTCAGTCGCGAACGCGACGTCGTCGGCGTTGAAGCCGGCCGGCTGACCGCTGATCGCAGGCTCGTCGGGGTGCTCGTGGTCGGTGTGACCATCCGACGCCGGGGTCGTGCATGAAGTGAGCAACACGGCGGTGGCGAGGGCGACCAGGGCAGCGGCTAGGCGAGCGATCAGGGACGTCATGGGCTCGATGCTACCGCATACCCCACCGGGGTATAGATAACGGTTTGGCCGGGGCAAAACCCCGAAGGCATACTTGTTCGATGCCCTCAGAAACTCCCGACACCGAAGCCCGCCGTCGGGCCGAGCCCGACATCAAGCCCCGCAGTCGCGACGTCACCGACGGCCTGGAAAAGGCCGCAGCCCGCGGGATGCTGCGCGCGGTAGGCATGGACGACGACGACTTCGCCAAACCGCAGATTGGCGTCGGCTCGTCGTGGAACGAGATCACCCCCTGCAACCTCTCACTGGACCGGTTGGCCAAGGCCGTCAAGGACGGCGTCCACGCCGCGGGCGGCTTCCCGATGGAGTTCGGAACCATCTCGGTGTCCGACGGCATCTCGATGGGCCACGAAGGCATGCACTTCTCGCTGGTGTCGCGCGAGGTGATCGCCGACAGCGTCGAGACGGTCATGCAGGCCGAACGCCTCGACGGCTCGGTGCTTCTCGCCGGATGCGACAAATCGCTGCCCGGCATGCTGATGGCCGCGGCGCGACTCGATCTCGCGAGCGTGTTTCTCTACGCCGGATCGATCCTGCCGGGCAAGGCCAAGCTGTCGGACGGCACCGAACGCGAGGTGACGATCATCGACGCGTTCGAAGCGGTCGGCGCATGTGCGCGCGGGTTGATGCCTCGCGAGGACGTCGACGCGATCGAACGGGCCATCTGCCCCGGCGAAGGCGCCTGCGGCGGCATGTACACCGCGAACACAATGGCCTCCGCCGCCGAGGCGCTGGGCATGTCGCTGCCGGGCAGTGCGGCGCCGCCGGCCACCGACCGCCGTCGCGACGGATTCGCGCGGCGGAGCGGCCAAGCCGTCGTCGACCTGCTGCGGCGCGGCATCACCGCCCGCGACATCCTCACCAAGGAGGCGTTCGAGAACGCGATCGCGGTGGTGATGGCGTTCGGCGGATCCACCAACGCCGTGCTGCACCTGCTGGCGATCGCCCACGAGGCCAACGTCAAACTGACACTCGAGGACTTCACCCGGGTGGGCGCCAAGGTGCCCCACCTCGCCGACGTCAAGCCGTTCGGCAAGCACGTCATGTACGACGTCGACCACATCGGCGGCGTCCCCGTCGTGATGAAGGCACTGCTGGATGCCGGTCTGCTGCACGGGGATTGCCTGACGGTCACCGGTGAGACCATGGCCGAGAACCTCCGTCACATCGCGCCGCCGGATCCCGACGGCAAGGTGCTGCGTGCGCTCAGCGACCCCATCCACCCGACGGGCGGCATCACGATCCTGCACGGGTCGCTGGCCCCCGAGGGCGCGGTGGTCAAGTCGGCGGGCTTCGACTCGGACGTCTTCGAGGGCACCGCAAGGGTTTTCGAGCGCGAGCGGGCCGCGCTGGACGCTTTGGAGGACGGCACGATCCAGGCCGGCGACGTCGTGGTCATCCGCTACGAGGGCCCCAAGGGTGGGCCCGGCATGCGGGAGATGCTGGCGATCACCGGCGCCATCAAGGGTGCGGGCCTGGGCAAGGATGTGCTGTTGATGACCGACGGCCGGTTCTCCGGCGGCACGACGGGCCTGTGCGTCGGACACATCGCGCCCGAAGCCGTCGACGGCGGCCCGATCGCATTCCTGCAGGACGGCGACCGCATCCGGCTCGACGTGGCGAACGGCACGCTCGACGTGTTGGTCGACCCGGCGGAATTCGACTCGCGCAAGGCCGGTTTCGAACCGCTGCCACCGCGCTACACCACCGGCGTGCTGGCGAAGTACACCAAGTTGGTCGGATCGGCGGCGGTCGGCGCGGTCTGCGGGTAGCGGCCTATTGAGGCGGTGGCGGGTCGGTCGGGGTCAGCGCGATGGGAAGCCAGTAGGTGCCGGGGCCCTGGCCGGGGCAGCCCGGCGCGGGCACCGTGAACGTCCGCTCGCCGGAGAAGCTGCCGTCGCCGTTGGGCCGAAGCCAGTCCGAGCGCTGCGTGGTGACGGTGCCACCGCTGCCGTCGGGATTGCAGTAGAAGGGGTATTCGCCCGCGGACTCCCAGCGGTCGCCGTTCCACCGGTATTCGAATTGCGCTGGCGCATCGGGGTCTTGCGAGATCTCCGTCTCGCGCAACCACTTGGCCAGGCAGCCGGTCGTATCGCAGTTGGTGGTGAACACTCCCAGCTGTGTGGCCGGCGGCGCGAAGGCCGGCGCGCCGTTGAACGTCTGCCGCGAGTGATCGAGAAAGGCGTTGTAGTAGCCGTAGATCGGTGCCGGTTCGGGGCGGTCGGCCGTGGCCACGGGCGCCAACGTCACTGCGGTAGAGACGATGCCCGCGACGAGCGAGAGTGTCTTCATCTTCGAGAGCCCCTTCGTCCGGAGCCCTCGACGGCCGGAGAACCCTGGGCACTGGATAGCACAGTGCCGCGCCGGCCGTCGTCGAATCAGCGAGTCCGGGGTGCGCCGGCGAGCTGGACGATGCGCGGCAGGGCGATCGCGCAGACCGGCAGGTACGCGGTCGCCCACCACGGCACGCCGAACACGATCCTCGAGCCGTCGCCCTCGGGGATCACCTCGTGGCGGGTCGCCCCGACACCGGCGACCTTCCACGCCCAGCAGCGGCGGGGACGGAACTCGGTGATGGTGAACGGCAATGGCACACCGACAGGTGTGAAGACCTTGCCCCGGGCTCCGAGATGCAGGGGTTCGGGGTCGTCGAGTTCGGCGCCCGACACGGTCGGTCCCCACTGCGGCCATGTGGACAGGTCGGTGATGACGTCCCAGACCGCTTCGGGAGACGCGTCGCTGCGTAACTCCACGGTCGGCATCCCACGCCGGAATCCGAAGTTCACCACTGGCTGATGCCCCGCCGCGGGGGCGGTTAAACGACGGCTACCGCGGCGGTGGCGGGTCGATGGGTGTCAGGTTGAACGTCAGCCAGTGGGTACCGGGCCCTTCGCCGGGGCACCCGGTCCCTTCGGTGACGAGCGTCCGCTCCCCGAAGAAGCTGCCGTCCGGGTTGGGGATCAGGTAGTCCGAGCGTGTCGCGTTCACGGCGCTGTGCGGGTCGCTCCGATCGCAGAAGTAGGGATACTCGCCGCTTGTCGACCACCGGTCGCCGGTCCAGCGGTACTCGAACTGCAGTGGTGCGCCCGGATTGCGGGCGTGGTCGTCCTCGTTGTGCCAGCGCGCGACGCAGCCGTTCACATCGCATTGGGTGGTCAGTTCGACGGGGAACGTGACAGGGTTCATCGGCGTCGGCCGGCCGTTGAACGTCTGCTTCGAGAAGTCGATGAAGACGTTGTACCACCCGTACAGCGGCGGTGGTTCGACTCTTTCTGCGTGCGCGACAGGGACGAAGGCCATGGCTGCGCCTGCGGCAAAGACCGCCACCGGCAACGATTTCGACATAGATCTGGTTAACACATCGACAGGTTCAGCGCCCGCCGAATCGCGCGTAAAGCTCGGGCAGGAAGGCGGCGAGATGGTTCATCTCCTGCGCACAGTGCACCATCAGGTCGCGGGGGTCGGGTAGCTGACGCGCGGCGACGGGTCGAACGACCCTGTCAGCCAACCGGTTTGCGTACCGCACGGCGACATGGCGACCCCCCATCCAGAAGCGCGAGCGCATCTCGGAGCCGTCGGGCGTCGCGCGAACCTGGTGGACCAGCCAGCCGACATCGACCGGGATGTCGCTGGATCCGAGCCGCGCGCAGATCGCGACACCGTCGCTCAGATCGCCCAGCCCCAATTCCGACGGGTCCACGAACTGGATCGCCGGGCGGGTGAACGACGAGCCGAGGTACTCCTCCACGAGCGACGTCCGCCCGACGTACCCGGCTTCGCCGCCGCCGTCACTCCAGTGGGCCGACACATGCGCGCGGGGGTGCCACAGCTTGTAACGGCGCGAGTCGCTGCCGTGCCACCCGAACCACCAATCCCACATGTCCGGGGTGACGCCGGGCATGTCGGTGCGAACCGACACCTGGATACCGCCGTCGCGCAGGACGCCGTATCCGTTCTCGGTCTGCTGATATCCGTCGCCGCGCATCGCGACGATGTCGTCGAATGCGGGCAACGTCGGCTCGGCCTGGGGTCCGTGATCCAGCGCCACAACGACATGCTCTGGTAGGGCGGCCATTTCGGGGTGGTAGAACCGCGCAAACTCGACGGCGAAGTCGTCATCGCGGTAGCCGAGGTAAGACTGCATGTCACACCCTGCCCATCCAGCTGTGGAATCGACCGTCGGGGTCGTACTGTGCGCGTACGCGATCGAGGCGGTTCATCGCGTCCTCGGTGGCAAACCGGGCCGGACGCTGACCGAGATTCTCGTCGGCGAGTTGGATGCCGGTCGCCAGATGTGCCATGTCCGCCATGTTCGACCGCGCCCAGTCGCCATAGCGGTCGTCGTCGGCCGCATCGCGCCAAACCGTGTACAGCGCAAGGTAGATGTCGTCTTCGAGGCTGTACGCCATGTCCTGGCGGGCTGGCGACGGTCCCCAGTTCAGCCAGAGGAAGTGCGACGGATGCGGCGGCAGCGTTTCGATGATGCGGCGGATACCGGGTAGCAGGTCGTCGGCGGGCGCCGACGTCCACATGTTGTCGGCGGCGTAGCGGTAACCGGTCGGATAGTTGCTCATCACCCCCTCGTACCAGCTCGCGAGATCGGCAGGCGCGTACGGGATCGCGACGATCGCCTGGTCGCGGACCGGACATGTGTCGAGCAATGCCAACGCTTTCGCCGCCTCATCTTCCGAATCGGCGAACACCGGTGAGGCCATGACGATTCCGGGCTGGTCGACCCCGGCGCCGGGAACGCTTCGCGACGCGACGATCTGCAATTCGACGCGACGGTCGACGTCGGCGCTGATGGCTCGGGCCCAGGTGAAGATCTCGTCGGCGAGTTCGATGGGGTACACGTAGAGGCTGCTGCCGCAGACGGCGGGACGGGGATACAGTTTGAGATGGAACGCGGTCACCACGCCGAAGAAGCCCGGTCCCGATCCCCTTGCTGCCCAGTACAACTCGGGGTGGCTGTCGGGTCCGCAGTGGATTCGCTCGCCGTCGGCGGTGACCACGTCGAGACCGATGACGCTTTCGCAGGCCGGACCGAGGATGCGACTGTTCCATCCGTAGCCACCTTGCAGCAGGTATCCGCCGATGCACACGCCCTTGCAATGCCCGGCCGGAAAGAACAGGTTCTGGGCCTCGAGGTCCGCGGCCAGCAGGCTGCCGCCCTTGCCGGGCCCGACGATCGCGGTCATGCGGTCGGCGTCGATGGAGCAGTCGTCGAGGCGGCTGACGTCGAGCAGCAAGCCACCGTCGCGGACGTGGTTGCCCGCCCAGCTGTGCCCGCCCGAGCGCACGCCGATCTTGAGGTCGTGTGCGGCCGCATACCGGACCGCGGCGACGACGTCGTCGACGGAAGCAGCCTGCACGACCACTTCGGGATAGCGGTCCGGGGTGCGCGCATTCCAGACGGTCGCGCGGCGAGCGGCGTCGTATCCGTCGTCAGAGCGGGTGAAGGAACGGCCAGATGGAAGCGACATCTGGGACCTCCTCGGTCCGTATACCGAATCTTTGTGAACCGGTATGCGGATCAATATAGTGAGGGCGTGACGCGGCCGGGCCGAAATGAACGAACCGACGGCATTCAGGTGCTGCGCCGGGCGGCGGCCGCCCTCGACGAGATCGCGGCGGCTCCCGGACAGCTGCGGCTGGTCGATCTGGGGGCGCGGCTGGGGCTGGCCAAATCGACGGTGCGGCGGTTGCTCGTCGGGTTGGTGGAGGTCGGCTTCGCGGCGGTCGACGACCAGGGACGGTTCTCGCTCGGGGATCGTCTGCTCGGCCTCGGAAGTGCCGACGTCGCGGGACTCGCGGCGTTGTTCCGGCCGACGCTCGAGCACCTGGCGGCCAGCACCGGGGAGACGGTCGATCTTTCGGTGTTGCGTGGCGGCGAGATGTTGTTCATCGACCAGGTGGAGTCGGCCCATCGGCTGCGGGCGGTGTCGGCGGTCGGGATGCGCTTCCCGTTGGAGTCGACGGCCAACGGGAAGGCGGCGACGGCGTTGTTGGACGGGTCGGTTGACGTCGCGTTCGACCGGGACGAGCACACGACCGGCATCTCGGCTGCCGGCGTTGCCGGACGCGCGGCGGGCGGACACGTCGTCGCGATCTCGGTGCCCGCACCGACCGAACGGTTCGTGGCACACGAGAAGCGAATCGTGGCGGCGCTTCGCGAAGCGGCGGCGTCAGCGCCGTGGTCGAGGTGACTACCCGACGACGCGGGCGACGGCAAAGCCGTCCCAGCCTTTGAGCCCGACGGTCTGGATCGCGGCGGTCTCCAGTCGGGGGTGGTCCCCCATCATCTCGAGCATCTCCCGGACGGCTCGGGCCTGGGCGTCGTCGGCGGCGGGTTCGAGCACGCGGCCGAAGCGAGCGATGTTGTCCACCAGGATGATCGAACCGGGCCGGCCGAGTTTGATCGCCCACTCGACGTAGGCGATGTTGTTCTCCTTATCGGCGTCGATGAAGGTCAAATCGAACACGTCGCCGCGTTCGGCGAGCACGGGCAGGGTGTCGAGCGCGGCGCCGACGATGATCTCGATGCGATCCTGCACGCCCGCGCGGGCGAAGTTCTGACGAGCGATCTCGGCGTGCTTGGGCTCGTACTCGAGGGTGACGACGTGGCCGTCGGCGCCGACGCCGCGAGCGAGGTTGATGGTGCTGTAGCCGGCAAGCGTGCCGATCTCGAGGACGCGGGTGGCCGAGGACAAGGCCGTCAGGAGGTAGAGGAGCTTGCCGTGCTGGCCGGACACCTCGATCGGCGGCATGCCGGCCGCGTCACCGGATTCACGCGCGGCACGCAGCGCGTCGTCTTCGGTGTGCAGGATGCGGTTGAAGAGCTCGTCAAGCGTCTTGGAGTCCGGATCGGCCATTCGCGGAACGATAGCGGAGGAATGCGTCGGCGCCGAGAGCCGTCGAGCGACGTTTGCTGACATCGGTCGTTGCGGTCTTTTACCCGGTAATGGCCCGGATGCGGTGGCAGGGCATTGAGTAACTCGTCGACCGTGGCAGGGCCCCTCTACGACGGGAGAAGGTCTGGAGAGGGTGCGCGTCGGAGTGGTGAAATTTGGCGCGATCGCTGGTATTGCTGGTCGGGTAGCATTTGCCGGGTGATTCTGGAGGGGCATGCCGATCGATCGGCGCGACGCTGATCGCTGCGCGGGAAGACGATGACTGAGACGCTGCGAATCGATACCGAGCTGGTGCTCGAGGCCGGTGGGCGGTTGCAGGCGCTCGCGGAAGGCATTCCCGAGCCACCCGCTTCGTTCAGGCCCGAGGGCGAGGATGCTCTGTCGACGGCGATCGCGGCGAAGGTGGCTGAAATCGTCGATCCGGTGATCGCCCAGTTGCCGGTCGCGAAGGAGGAGTTGGCGAAGTACGCGCAGAACGTAGTGAATGCCGCCAACGCCTACGACTCCACTGATCGCGCGATCGCGGAGGAAATTCTGAAGCGCCTCGAATCGGTCGACGATGCGGCAGGAGCGACCGGCGCAGTGACGCCCGCGGGTGCGGGCGCTCCGGCGACGGCGGGTCAGCTGGGCGCGATGATGCCGATGGCGCAGCAGGCTGTTCAGGCGACGACGCAAGCGGCCGGGATGGCGGGTTCAGTTCCGCAGTCGATGACGCAAGGCGTGCAGCAGGCGGTCCAGCAGGGCGGGCAGCTGATGGGGGTGGCGGGCGCGGACGCGCCCGAACGGGCCGGAGAGTTGCAGGCGGAACCGGCAGCAGCACCTGGAAACTCGAATGTTGAAACAGTACCTGGGGTTTCGCCGTCCGAGTCCCGGTCTTCCGTCGAGGAGGAACCGGGGACGGCCTTGTGAGCTTTCCGCCACCGCCTGAAGGTCCGCCACCCGGGAATTCGGTTCCGCCGCAGGGCTATCCGGGACCGTACGGGCCGCCGCAGCAGCAGCCGCCGTGGCCGCAGCAGTGGCAGCCGGGCCCGCCGCCAAAGAAGCGCGGTAACGCGTGGAAGTGGGCGCTTGGCGGCATCGCCCTGCTCGCCGTCATCGGAGTCACTGCGGCAGTGACGATTTCGGTTACCTCCGATCGCGGCGACGAACGCGATCCGGGCCCGTCGGGTGAGACTTACGGTCTAGCAAGCGCCGACGACACAGGTCCGGTCAACATCATCACGGAAGACCCTACGTGCGCCGCATGGACGCCGATCAATGAAGGACTGGCAAAAGCCCAACGAAACGGATGGGAGAGAATCGACCGATCTATCCGCGCTTCGGATTGGTCACCTGAACAACGGGCGCAATACGTCGCTGTCGGACGAGCGATGCTAGATGCCGCCGACCAGACGGAGCGCTTGGTTCGCATGACCCCGCACAGAGCTATGCGTCTACTGTTCGATCAGTTCATCGCCTATGCGCGGGCGTATAACGAGGCAATACCCACCTACTCTCCGCCCGCCAACTACTTGGCTACCGTCGCGGCCGACGCGTCATCATCAATTGGGAATATCTGCGCCACCATCGCCTATGGGTCTGCGCAGACCTGGTCTTCGTCAGTCCCGTCCGTCGCTCCCCCATTGCAGTTACCGCCACTGCAGGATCCCAACAACGCAAGGCCTTTCTTATCCGTACCTGATAAGACATGCCCGCAGTGGGAGCCCCTTCTCATACGCTTTAAAGCGGATACCCAGTCTTGGGCCACCGTTGATGCAAACAAGCCCGCAACACAGTGGACGCCGGAGCAGCGATCTTCTGCGGAAGCGCTCATCCCTGTCATAGAAAACTTTGCGGAAGATGTTGAAAGACTGGGCCGCCAGAGCGCGAACGGAGTCCTGCAGGATTTTGCTGTCTTGGCCGCCCAGTACCGCCGCGCTTTTGCCCAGGCACTACCGAATTACAGCCCCGCTGACTCGTACCTTTCGGCGGTGGCTGTCGACCTTACTAACCTGATATTTGATGCGTGCAAGGCTGTTGGGGACTAACCGGTGGGTATTCGCAGGCCTCCTGACCCATACGGCTTGACTGCGCCGCCAGCGTGGCCCGAAGCGGACGAAGACGCCCTACGTCTGTCCGCAGGCACGTTCGAAGGTGCATCGAAATCCGTTGATGCCAAATATGATCTGGTGAAGCAGGAACAGGCGAAAGTATTTGGCGGCGTCGGGCTCTGGTCTGGAATCGCAGCGAGCACGGCTAGCGCAGCTCTCGCTGAGCGAATCCTCGATCTTGAAGACGTGAAGCGAAACCTCGATGCCGCCGCAAATTTTCTTCACAAGAGCGCTGAAACGATCATTTCAACGAAAACTCAGATTACGAGCAACGTCGAGATAGCCAACGCAATCCTTGCCTGGATCGAGTCCAACCCCGACATACCCGAGGGTGCGAAGCAGTCCGCACTTGCAGAGGGAATAGCCGCTGTCCGTCAAGAGAACGCATCGCTCGTCACAACAGCTGCGTCCGAGATCTCGACGGTGAGGACGCCTCTCTCAGCGGACGCAGGGAAACCAGCGGACGTATCCTTCTTCCACGGAGCAGGGTCCGACGGCGGGCCGACCGTCAGCCCCGCAGGTCGCATCTCTGGCGTCGGTGGTGATGACCTTGTTCAGAGCCCGCCTCCCGGAATCCCAACGGCGCCCGGTGCGCCGTTGCCAGCTAATAGCGGTATGAGTGAGGTCGGCGGAAGTGAGGCGGTAGATGATCCCGCGCCCGGTTTTCCACCGGTTAATGCACCTGGGCGAGTGACCTCTGATCTGGGGAGGATAGGTGGCGAGGATGTCGTCGGACAACCACCGGTTCTAGACACGCGGCCATCACCCGCGATGCCCGGAATCCCCGGCGCGCCAGGAACTCCCGCACCTCCGCGCATAAGTGCTCCGGTCAGGCCCATGTCGAGCGGCGGCTCGCCCACACCATCAGCTCCGTCAACGCCACCCGCACCCAGCACGCCTAGCACCGTCAACCCTGCAGCCACAGTGCCGGCGCAGGCACAGCTGGCCGATCTCCAACGCACCATGGCAGAGTCAGCCGCCAAAGCTGTTGCACAAGCACCGATTCCACCACCGCAGTCGGTGCCCGCAGCCGCCGCCCCAGCCGTACAGCCTTCCAGCCTCGCCGCGATCGCCGACACACCGCCGTCGCCACCGCCGCCCGCTCAAACTCCGACTGCCGCCGGTGCAAGCGCGCCCACCGGCCAAGCGCCCGCTGCCCCGCCGCCCGCCACCGGCGCCGCACCCGCCCCAC
>NZ_LZSQ01000118.1 GCF_001665535.1 Mycobacterium sp. 852002-51961_SCH5331710 | reverse complement strand
GGAACCGGGGCGGGCGGTTGCGCGGCCATCAGGTTCACTGCCGGTGACGGCGGCTGGGGCGCCGCGGCGACCTCGCAGCACGTGTTGGGCTTACGGACCTGCGAATTACTGTCTGCGCCGACGCCGAACACAGCGACCGCCGAAACCACGCCCGCCACTACCGCCAAGCGCGAAGACCGCCGCATCTTGGCAAGTGAGTGTCTTCCCATCGCCGGCGGACGATACCCACCACCCCTATGGAGTGACCAATCGCCCGCAGGCATGCCAGCATCGCACTTGTCATCCGCGTCTACACGTTGGACTTGCTCGTCAAGCAGGTTTTTGCACAGCTGCTCGTCACCCGACAGCAAACATATCGAGAATTTGCTCGTGGCCTACGTCATGAACGACGGGACAATGTGACGCACGCCCAGCGGCCGTGTCGGCGCTGCGACGACGCCACGGATTCACCGATCGTCACGCATTTCAAACACGCGACGACTACCACGGCTTCCTCGCCACCAACCACGCCTCGCCGTCGCCTTCACCGGAGGCGATGACCTCGAGCTGAGCGTATGCCGCCGTCAACTCGCCCGGCTGTACTCGAAAGCGCCCTGCAGCGGCGCCGACCACGCTCAGCGCGCAGATCGCCAGCAGCCCGCCGGGCGCCAACCGGTCGGCGACCGACCGGTCGAGCCGAGAATCGCGGAAGCGATGACAGACGACGACGTCGACAGGCGGACCGGCCGGCAGGCCGTCGTCGAGATCGACAACGTCGAACCGACACCGCTCCCCCACCCCGGCGCGGGCCGCTAGTTCCCGTGCCTGATCGATGGCTGTCGCCGAGATGTCGAGACCCCAGACGTCGAGCCCGCGACGTGCGAGCCACACGCTGGCCACTCCCGGCCCGCACGCCAGCTCGAGTGCCCTTCCCCGCGTGGGAAACTCGGCTTCATAGGGAGCGAACACCGCAGGGATCTCGGCTGCGGAGACACCGGGCGTTGAATGGGTTCGGTAGCGCTCGTCCCAGCGGACGCGATCCTGCTCGCTCACGAACCACAACCTTCCGAAGAGGCGTCGACTACGCCGGCCCCTCCAGATTGCCCTTGCGGACATTCTCGCGACACTGCGCCCGCGTCTGACCGGTCTGGCTGACGCAGACCTGCACCTGCTCCTCGATACCGGCGGGATACACCTCCTCGGTCGGACCTCGCGTAGCCGTCGGACTCGGCACCGGGCCTTGGTAGATCGACCAGACCTCGTCGCCGGTCGCCGGCAGTCGCGAGCAGTAGGCCTGCTGTCCGCTCGTCGTCTGGCCCGCCGCTCCAAGCGTCGCGCAGTCGGCGCCGATCAGCACGACCGGCACCGCCGGCTTCGACTCGGCCCCCTGCGTCGACTCGTCCCATTTCGCCACGCCCAGGCCGACGGCGATCGCGACCCCGATGACCACCGCGGCAACGCCCGCCGCCAACAACACCCGCCGCGAACGCCGCGGTGGTGCAGCGGCCTTCGCGTGCTTGCTGTTCTTCTTAGCCGCCCGGGCGGGCTGCGTTGCGTCGGTGGCACCCAACTCCTGTGCCGCCGTCGACAATCCCTCGGCCATCGCCTCGGCGAATTCGGTGCAGGTGCCGTAGCGGTCGGCAGGCGACTTCGCCAGCGCCCGCTCGAACGCCGGGCCGAACCCCGACAACTCCGGGATGCGCTCACCGATCGCCGGCGGTTGCGCGGTGAGGTGGTTACTGATCACGACGGCGGGATTGTCGTGCTGGAACAGCTGCTGGCCGGTGAGCAAGTGAAAAGCCGTCGCCGCCAACGCATATTGGTCGGCGCCGCCATCGAGCGCCTGCCCCATCAGCTGCTCGGGAGCCGCGTACGCCACCGTGCCGACGGTCATGTCGGTGGCGGTCAGCCCCGACGAGTCCTGCACCCAGCGCGCAATCCCGAAATCGGCCAACAGGGCTCGGCTGTACTTCTGACCATCCTGCGCCAGCAGGATGTTCGACGGCTTCACATCACGGTGCAGCAGCTCCCGCTGGTGCGCGTAATCCAGCGCGTCGGCGACACCCGACACGATCCGCACGACCTCGTCCGGCGGCAGCCCGGCGCCCTTGCGCTCACGCAGCACCTGGCCTGCATCGGTGCCCTCGACGTAATCCATCGTGATCCACAGCTGCCCGTCGAACTCGCCGCGGTCGTGCAGGCCGACGATGTTCGGATGCCACAGGCGGGCCACCATGTCGGCCTCGCGGTTGAACCGCTCGCGGTACTCGCGGTCGACAGTGAACTCAACCGGCAGGATCTTGAGCGCCTCGTAGCGCGGCAGCCGCGGATGCTGCACGAGGTAGACCTCGCCCATGCCACCCTTACCCAGCGGTCGCACCACCGTGTAGCCGGCGAAGGTGTCCCCTTCTTCTAGCGCCACGGCTTCCCACCCCACACGATGCCGGTCTCGCCCCTACCCGCCATGGCAAGACTCTCGCACGTCGTCCGAAGACCTGCCGTTTCGGGTTCACACTCCACAGTTCTCCCCCACGCCGAACCGGACCCACCGAGGGTCGCCGCGACCTCGGCTGAACCGACAGCCCGGCGTCGATCAGCGCGTTAGGCTCCGGCCGTGGCCAACTACGTCACCGAGATCGGCCTCTTGATCATCGGGATCTTCCTGCTGTTCCGCGGGCTGCCCGGCGTTCTGCAGCTGCTCGGTGCGCTCGGCTGGCAGCGCGTCCCGGGGAACATGCTCGGCGCCGGCGTCGCCGGCTATCAGACCCAGGCCGGTGGTGGGCGCATGGGTGCCAACGTTGCGCGCTCCGTCGTCGGCTACCAATACCAAGTCGGCGGGCAGACCTTCGTCGGCCAGCGTGCAGCCTTCGGCACACCCCTCGGCTTCGGCATGGGCCTCGGCGGCATCGCCTCCGCGCAAGCCTCTCGGTATGCGCCCGGCCAGACCGTCGACGTCTGGGTGGACCCCAACAATCCGATGAACTCGGTGCTGCGCCGCAGCGCTCCTTCGTCCTTGGTGATGACGGCGCTCGGCGTCGCCGTGCTGATCGCCGCGGCAATCTCGCTGATGGGCTGACGTGGTAGACGACCGCTTCGCGCTCAGCCGTCGGCGGCTCCTGCAGCTCGCCGGCTTGGGGGCTGTCGCCAGCGGCTTGCCCCTGGACGTCGCGCAGGCGGCCCCGCCCTCCCCGAGCGTCCTGTGTCGCAGCGCTTGGGGCGCCAAGCCGCCGCGTCCAGGCGGCACGCCCCAAACCCCCGTCCGTATGACGATCCACCACACGGCGGTCACCCTCGGCGACAACTCCAACGCGCCGGCGCGCCTGCGACAGCATCAGCGCTATCACCAAGAGACCCACGGCTGGATCGACATCGCCTACCACCTCAGCGTCGACCGCAACGGCAACATCTACGAGCTGCGCAAGCCCGAGCTCGTCGGCGACACCGCCACCAACTACGACCCGACCGGCCACTTCCTCGTCGTCTGCGAAGGCAACTTCGACGAAGAGGCGGTCACCGAGGAACAGCTCAACGGTGCCGCGCTCGCATTCGCCTGGGCCGCACAACGTTTCGACATCGCGACCGACACCCTCGCCGGGCACCGCGACGCCAGCCATGACACCTCGTGTCCGGGCGCCGACCTCTACGCCCACGTCGTCGACGACGACCTCAAGAACCGCGTCGACGGCATCCTTGCCGCAGGTACCGTCGACCTTCGCACCATATGCGGCCCCCAGGCATCACAAGCCGTCGCCGACATCGAGTCCGGCCTGCGCTGAGGCCCTCAGGCGTCGCGGACCGCCAGGACCGGCCACCGGTCGGGCACACCCTTGAGTTCGTGGTTGCCCCGCTCGTCGAACACGATCCGCGACCCGAGCACCAGCGGCGGTATCGCCCCCGACACCAGCACCTCCCCGGGTCCCGCGAGGCCCATGATCCGCGCAGCGATGTGCACCGCGATGCCATGCACGTCGCCGTCGGCCATCTCCACCTCGCCGGTGTGCAAGCCGGCGCGGATCGTCAGCCCGAGATCGTCCAGCGCGTCGCGGATCGCGCACGAACACTGAATCGCCCGCGCCGGACCGTCGAACGTCGCCAACGCCCCGTCACCGGTGAACTTCACGACCGAACCGCGCGCACCGGCCACGTGACGCTCGACGACCCGGTCGTGTGCGGCGAGCGCGGTCGACCACGCTTCGTCGCCGAGCTGCGCCGCGTGTTCGGTCGACCCGACGATGTCGGTGAACAGCACCGTGGACAGCACGCGATTGGACGGAACAGTGCCACGGCCCCCGGTGAGGAACGACTCGATCTCGTCGATGACGACGTCCGCGTCCCCCGCGAACCACACGTGATCGTCGCCGTCGAACTCCACCAACCGGGCATGCGGGATCCGCTCGGCGACGTATTGCGCATGTCCGCTTCGCACGTGGCGGTCGTCGCGGCGGTGCATCACCAGCGTGGGCGCCTGGATGCTGTCGAGGACGGGCCGTACGTCGGTGCGCACGAACAGATCGAAGATGTCCGCGAAGTACCCCGGACCACCCGCGAGCCGTTCACCGCGCGCCATCCAGCGACGCTTCGCCAGGTCCGATTCCCAACTCGGCGTCAGATGGACGGCGTCGCCTCGCCCGACGCTCTCCTCGCACCAGCGGACGTAGTCGGTCAGGGTGGGTTCGGGCATCCCGAACGGCTGGTCGGGCGTGCGGGGGTAGTACGCGAACGGGCTCCACAGCACCAGCGACTTCACGCGCTGGGGATGGCTCGCCGCGAGCAGCATGACCGGCAGCGCCGACTCGGCCATCGCAAAGATCGAGACCCGTTCGGCGCCAACGGTATCCAACACCGCGAGCAGGCCGTCGACCCATGATTGCATGGCCGGCCGGTCGCAGATCGGCACGGCATCGGAGCTGCCGACGCCGAGCAGGTCGGTCAGGATCAGCCGGCTGAACGACGACAGCCTACGGAAGTGACCGGCGACCGTCGGCTCATCCCACAGCAGATCGATCGGGAACGTGGCGGTGGGGACCCACAGAAGGTCCGGCCCGCCGTCACCGACCACCTGATAGGCGAGGTGAACGTCGCGGTCTCGGGCGTAGACGGTTTCGGGACTGGCCGCCATTCTCCGAGCATGCCACCGCCGCGGGGACGACGGACTTCTTCGCGTGACGGACGCTGACGTCGTCCCTGCGTTACGCGTGTGACGCATGGGGCGTCGTCGTCGTCCAGCAAACTTATTGATAGGGAAACCCCTGATTCCTCTGGCGGGGTAGCTCCGTACCGTTTTATTAGTCGGACCTCTAAACGAGCAGTTCGTCGGACTTTTCAATTTCAAGCACCATTGAACAGTCAGATGGACCGCGCTCAAAAAGCGGCGACTCTACCGGTCGCAGCAACCCCTGGGGGTCGCGCCAGCACATTTCCATCCGCACGACCAAGAAGTAAGCCATGAAGAAGTTCCTTGCCGGCCTCGCGCTGGCGCTGACCCTGAGCATCGGCACCACCATCGGCGCGGCCGCCCCGGCGTCCGCCGACGAGTTGAGCTACCTGAACGCCATGGCGCAGCTCGGCATCACGCCCAACGACGGCAACTACGTCACGCTGCTGCGTTGGGGCTACGCCATCTGCGCCGACAAGTCGATGTGGGTCCCGCTGGACACCACCGTCGAGAACGTCGTCTGGAATCCGAACAACAACGTCACCTACACGCAAGCCCAGGCCGTGGTGATCGCCGCCAACACGTATCTCTGCTAGACGCTGCCACTACGCATCAAAGGACACCACCATGGTCTACTCGTACTACGACCACCAGCAGCCGACCGTCCCGTGGCCCGACGGATACGACGATGCAAATCCGAAGCGCGACAGGCGGAATCCCGTCGTCACCGCGTCGCTCTCCGGGGGCATCGCGGTACTCGTCCTCGCGGTGGGTGTCCTGCTCGGCCTCCAGCTGACGGGATCCGACGCCATGACTCCGCCGGCTCCGGCACCGACCGTCGCCGCAAGTGCTCCGAACGCGCCGGCACCCACAGTGCCGCAGGAGCCAACCGCACGCCGGCCCGCACCGGACACCACGCGTCTGGACCGGTCGAGCTACGAGTCGCTGACCGCGCGCGAGTTCGCCCTCATGGCGAAGAATCCCGACGCATGGGCCGGCCGAAAGGTCGTGGTGTACGGGGTGATAACACAGTTCGACGCAGCGACGGGCGCGAAGACGTTCCGCGCCGACACCGCGTCCGCTCCGATGACGGACGTGTACGACTACGACCAAAACACCCTCATCACCGCGCACGACGCGGACATGGTCGCCAACTTCGTCGAGAAGGACAGGGTGACGATGTACGTCGAGGTGCAGGGCTCGATGACGTACGACACGCAGATCGGTGGATCGGCGACCGTACCGTCGTTGACGGCCAACATCATCGACAGCACCAGCCGACCCGTGTCCCGGCCGGCTCCGACATACCCGGCCACGCAGCCCGATGCCGAGACCGCCAGCGGGAACCAGCTGCGCGCGATCGCCACGAGCGACAAGCCGATGGTCTTGGCGACTCTCACCGACACCTGGGTCCCGCAGTTGAGTTCCAAGTGGCTCGGATTGGTCGCCGAAGGGCGCACCTGGACCAGTGCGGCAATACTGGCCGAGCACCAGCAACTCCGACAGGCCTACCCGGGTGTGCGTCTCCTGTGGTCAGGCGACTGGTCGACGTTCTCGGATTCGAACTACTGGGTGACGGTCGCGGGGCTCACCTTCCCGACCGCCGAGGGCGCCTTGGCATGGTGCAGGAGCGGAGGCTTCGACCGTGACCACTGCTTCGCGAAGCTGATCAGCACCACGCACGCCGTCGAGGGCAGCACCGACTACAACAAGTAGCCGACGCCAAGAGTCGGCACACAGTCGATTCACAGCGAACCACCACCAGCAGATTGAGTACCAAGCGGTTCGGCTGGGTACGCGACTTCACGGACGGTCGCTCACCGCGCGTCGCTACCGGTGTCGACCGGACCTTCAACGAAGAAGGAACCGACGGCCCGCCGTCGGTCGGCGGAAGAGGTACCGATGCCCGAAGTCGCGCAACATCATGACGGATATCCGAAGTACCGCCGGATGGTCCGCTTCGACTGGTCGGAGACGCCGATGCACTGGGTCCCCGGCGATCCGTTCTCCACGCACATGATGAACGTCCTGCATCTGCTCCTGCCGGAGGGTGAACGGCACTTCATCAAGGCGGTCCTGGAGGCGTCGTCTCTGGTCGACGATCCCGAACTCGAGGCGTCGATCAAACCATTCATCCAGCAGGAGTCCTGGCACGCTTGGGCGCACCAGGTGGTGTTGGACCACTTGGCCGAGCAGGGCATCGACACCAAGCCCTACACCGACAGGCTCGGCAGGACCTTGTCGATGACGTTGGGCGACCCGCCGAAGTTTTTCCCGCCGCCGCTGAAGCGGTGGTGGCTCTACCGGCGGCTGGCCGATGTGGCCGCGCTGGAACACTTCACCGCGGTGCTGGGCCAGTGGGTGCTGCAAAACCGCGGGCTGGACTACGCGGGCACCGATCCCGTCATGCTCGATCTGCTCCGTTGGCATGGCGCCGAGGAGGTCGAGCACCGCTCGCTGGTCTTCGACGTGTACCAGCACGTCTGCGGCAGCTACTTCATCCGCGCATTTGCGATGCTGATGACCGCGCCGCTGTTCGTCGGCTGGTGGATCGCCGGGGCGCGCTACCTGATGGCCAACGATCCGACCATCGACCAGAAGTGGCGATTCCGGGACTGGATGCGCGCCGCGCGCGAATACAAGCTGCCGGGCCCGTGGAACTTCCTCGTGACGGTGCCCCTGCGATACATGCGGCCCAGCCACCACCCGAGCCACGAGGCCAACACACAGATGGCCATCGACTACTTGGAGCACTCGCCGGCAGCGCGGGCCGCGCGCGAACGTGCGGGGTCACCGAGTCGGCGGAGTACCACGGCGACGGAGAGGGAAGGGGCTGGAGTGCGATGAAGGTCATCGTCGATCTCGACACGTGTGACGGCAACGGCGTGTGCATGAGCATCTGCCATGAAGTGTTCGACGTGCGCGAGGACGGTCTGCACGTGCTTCAGGACGCGCCCGGCGAGGAGCTGCGCCAACAGTTGAAGGGTGCTGAGGTCTCCTGCCCCACCCGCGCGATCCTGGTGAAGGACTGACCATGGCGACGGGATTGCGAGACGTGGTTGTCGTCGGCGCCGGGGTCGCCGGCGTGCGAGCGGCGGAGACGCTGCGGCAGAAGGGCTTTGACGGCGCGCTGACGATCGTCGGCGATGAGCGTCAACCCCCGTACCACCGGCCACCGCTGTCGAAGAAACTGTTGTCCGGCGAGATCCATCGGGCCGGCATCGACATGGCACCGCAGTTCGACCTCGACGCCCGGGTGCTGCGGGGCGCGTCGGCGGTAGGGCTGGACGACAAGTCGTGCACCGTCCGGGTTCGAGACGAGGGTCGCGAGCTCTCACTTCGATACGACGGGCTGGTGATCGCCAGCGGCGCCGTTCCTCGCGAGTGGCCGGGCGGTCCGGTGCCCGACGGCGTGATGATGCTGCGCACGGTCGACGACTGCCTCGCCATCCGGGAACGGCTCGCCTCGCGCCCTCGTGTCGCGGTGGTCGGCGGCGGATTCATCGGGGTCGAGGTGGCGGCGACGTGCCGGGCGCTCGGCTTGGATGTGACGCTGATTCAACGCGGTTCGCACCCGCTGTTGTCCGCACTCGGCGCAGAGCTGGCGCCGCATTGGGCCGAGCTGCACCGGCAGCACGGTGTCGACCTGCGGCTCGGAGTCGGCGTCGAGAAATTCGTTGGCAGGCGCAAGGTGAAGGCCCTTCGGTTGACCGACGGTTCCCGGGTCAAGGCCGACCTCGTCGTGATCGGACTGGGCGTCACGCCCGCGACCGACTGGCTCGAGGGCTCCGGAGTGCGCATCGACGACGGCGTGCTCTGCGATGCCACCGGCAGAGTCGAGGGGGTCCGCGGCGTCGTGGCCGCCGGCGATGTCGCGCGGTGGTGGCATCCGCGCTACGAACGCCATCTGCGGATCGAACACTGGGACGTCGCCAACCGCCAGGGCGAGGCGGCGGCGCAGACGCTGTTGGCCGGTCCGCAGCACGCCGAGAGCTATGACGATATTCCCTACTTCTGGTCCGACCAGTACGATGTGAAACTCCAAATGCTGGGTCTGCCAACCGATCACGATGCGGTCGATATCATCGAGGGCGAGGTCGACCAGTGGGAGTTCGTCGCGGCGTACGGACGCGGCGGGCGTACCGTCGCGGTGCTCAGCACGATCCCCGGACGGGTACACGCCTACCGCGGCGCCCTCGAGGACGATGCGGCGTTTCCGCCCACGCCCGCGGCATAGCACCGGGCGCTAACGCCACCTCGCCCACACGTACGGCACCAGGGCACGCAAGAAGTCCAGATCGGGACCGGGGCGAGCACCGGCGAACGCCTGCTCGAAATACTCCTCGGCCACGAGCAGAATGCCTTCGGCATACTGACCGGTGAACTCGATGCTGCCGTACTCGTCCATCAGAGCGCGGACCCGCAGCACCAGCCCCTGGGTTCGCTCGGAGCGTTGTAGGCGCAGATAATCCCGAACGAACTCACGGTCTTTGCCCTGCGCGACAGACAGCAGATGCAGCAGCGCCAGCGTCCGTTTGCCCTCGTACAGATCCCCGAGAATCTCCTTGCCGTAGAGGCGTTCGTCCCCGATGAGGTTCAGCAGGTCGTCGCGGATCTGGAACGCGGCGCCGAAGTGGAAGCCGAACCGCACCAGCGGTACGAGATCCGCCGTGCCCCGGGATCCGACGATCGCACCGACCCGCAACGGGTGAATGGTTGTGTACCAGCATGTCTTGTGCATGATCAGCTCGAGATAGTCCGACGGCCCCAGATCCTCCACCCCGTCGGCCTGCCAACCCACTTCGAGCGCCTGGCCCTCGAGCGTGCGCATCGCCATTGTGTCGAACTCCGCCCACACCAGGTCGGCGAGATCGCGATCCAGCCGACGGGTCGCCCGCCGCAGCACCTGTCCCGCCACGATGGCCAACCCGTCACCCGCGTTGAGTGCCGCCGCCATCCCGTAGCCCGCCGCCAACGTCGGCCTGCCTCGACGCATCTCGCTGCCGTCGGCGATGTCGTCGTGCACGAGAAAAGCGTTGTGCAGCAACTCGATCGCCACTGCGACGCCGAGCGCGTCGTCGGCGTCGGCGCCGAACACCCGGCTCGCGGCCAGACACAGCGCCGGACGCAACGCCTTACCGGGCCGGGATGGGTACTCGCGCATCGGCGCGTACAGCCAACGACCCGGCTCCCCATCAGGTAACGCATCCAACATCGAACGCCGGACCGTGCGCGCCACCTCACGCAACCGCTCGTCGACGGACGACACCAGATCGGCCCGATCGGCCGTGCTCGTCATGAGCCCGGTGCCCGCAGCGTGAGAACCACCGGAAGCCACAAGTTGTCGTCGGCATCGACGAGCATGGTGCCCCGGTACACCCCGGGTGAAGTCGAGTCTGAAACCTGCAGTCCCACAGCGATACCGCGGCTACACCTCGGTGGCATCTCCACCATTGGCGGGTCCAACGTCAGTTCACGCGCGCTGATCAGCGCGCCACTTCGCGCGAGAAGGTCGCTGCACCGCAACTGGATTCGACCGAAATTGTGATCGGTGCGGTTGTGCACCCACACCACCGTCTCCGCGCCGCCCGGTATCGCCGACTCCAGTGCGACGCCCTGCTGGCCTCCCGGACTGGACAAATCGAGTTCGACGTCACGAGCACGCCCGCCGAGCAGAAACTGGCCGGCCACCGACCACCATGCGCGCGTCAGTTGCTCGAGGTCGGGGGCACCCCGAGGCGGTTCCGTCGTCGCAGCCTCGCCATCCGGCGGGGCGAGGCGCACGAACCTATCGACGATCTGTCTGGCCGCCCGGAACCCCTCCGCCTGGATCGCGCTCAGGGCGCGAGCATTGGCGGCCGGGTCGAACACCGACGCCCACGGAAGGTCCCCGAGGCTCCCTTCGTCGCCAAACGTGCGGGTCATAAGCCCTTTTACCTCCCCGGCAATAGCCTGCTCGAACAGGCGATGGACGGTATGCTAAGCACACCCGCCGGGGGGAGGAGACCCGAATGGCCACCCTTCACTCTTTGCTCGCACTCTACGGCGCCCTCGACGACACCGTGGTGGCCCTCGACGACCCGAGCGTCACCGAGAGGGTTGAGGCCTTCCTCCCCGGAACCACCGGTCCGGGGCGTCAAGGCTGGTTCAACGATGTACGGCAGTTCGTGCGTCGACTCTCGGTTGATCCCGATCAAACCGAATTCCCCTCGCGCAGAGAGGCGTTACGCGAGTTTGCCGAAATGCGCAGTACCGTCGCAGTCCAAGAGGAAGTCGGCATCGGGCCCGTCGAGATGTCCCGGCTCCTCTACGTTATCGGCGCTCTTTGGCAGGTGTCCTCTCAGTCCGACGAAGAACAGGAATTGTTTGCCAGTGCGCTCTCGGTGGCCGTTCCGGGCGAGACCGGATCCATCTCGGAGTCCGGCGGGCAGCGGTTGCTGGACTTGTTTCACACATACCTCCAAGGTCGCTCCACTTTCGACGGGGTCATCGCGGCCGCAGTGGAGCAAGACTTGGTCAGCGCGGCAGTTCTGTCGTATCTGCGCCACATGTCGTACGAGTACGGCATCCGGCGCGACGCGTGCGGTGAGTACGCCGTTCTGAAGGTCAGGTATTCCCGCGACGGTCTGACCGTCGACAAGGTCAAGAAGGTGGTCGACCCGCTCAACTGGGACAACTGTTGTCCGTTCTTCTGCGATATGAGCCCCATTCCGAAGACGCCGGACAGCTACGGGTGGAGCAGGGTGCTGGAAAGCATCAGTACCTTGTGCGGCGTCAGTCCCGGCTATCAGCTCAGGACGGCGATCAAATACTGGAAGGGCGAGAAAGGCGACGGCGCGTTCGTCAACTACGACATCGACGACAACCGCGCCAGCACCAAAGACGACGGGTCCACCGTCCTCGACCGCGGCTACATCAGCTTCGAGAAGAAAGAACGCGGCGTTCAGATCACCACCCTGAAAGAGGTGAAGTTCGCAGGCGTCCCGCCGGTCGCCACCCTGATGTTCGCCGTCATCGGGGGCTACGCCTCCATCGGTGAGAACATGCTCATAGATTGCGCGTTGAACCCGCCGTCGGGCCTCGTCGGCTGGAAGCCATCCGCCGCCACCGGCAAGCCCGCAAAACCGATCGATCCGACGGTCTGCGCCACGGCGGCAGCGCCGGCCCCGTGCGGGTGCCAGCAGTCTGTCCCTCCGTCGGTCGCCGAAGCCGTCGACCTGTGGGCCAGTTGCGTCGCCGAGGTTTCGACCGAGTATGCCGGCCTGGTGAACCAGTGGGCCAAATGCGGTTTCGACCCAGCAGAGATGGTCGACTTCGGCGCCAAGGTATCGGCGCGGATGGCGACCGACCCGTGGCGCATCCTGGGCCTCATGCTCAACAAGACCCCACAAACCAAGGGGCAGTGATGAATTGCAGCTGTTCGGCCCGCGGCCCAGTCGGCCGCATCGATGTCGGCGAACCCCACCCGCAATGCCCGCCACCACACGACTGCACCGCCACGATCCAACAACTCGTCGATGTCGCCATCAAGGGTAGCCTCGCATTCACCACGGCTGCCTTCAATTGCTGTTCGTCACAGAAAATTTGCGCACCGGTCGGTGACTGTGGCTGTGGCTCCGCGAGTTCGGCTAGTTCGGCGAGCGGCACGGTGAGTTCGGCGAGCGCCGCGGCGGCTCCGCCGCCCAAGCGCACCGTACATTCGCAGAAGTTTCCGACCGTACGGGTCGAAGTGCAGCGCCATCTCGGCTTGGCGACACCGCTGTCGAACGGCTACCTCTCCATACCCGACGATCGGATCACCTTTCTGCCCGACGCAGGAAGGGATTCACAACTGAGGCCGCTCGGCACACTGGGGCCCAACGAGGTGGCCTTCCAAATCGAGGTCAACGCCGCTGGACTGCCCGGCTCGGTCTATTTCGGTGACGTTCGGGTGGGTTATCCGGACGGCAAGAGCGACCAGATCGTAAAGGTGTTCATCGAGCTGTGACCGAGCGCGATCACCGGCGAGCGGTCGATGAATTGCTTGATCGAGCAGTACAAGCCATCAACCGCGGTGATCGGGCGACCGCGACATCGTTGGCCGAGCGGGTTCTGGCCGTCGACCACAGAAACCCCGAGGCCGAAGACCTGCTCGCAGCGCCGACGACCGGCGGTGAACTACGCCGGCTGACGCTGCTGTTCTGCGATCTCGTCGACTCCACCGTGCTCTCGACCCGCATCGAACCCGAGGCGTACCGCATCATCGTCGGCAAGTATCGCGATCAGGTGCAGCGCATCGTCGACCGCTACGAAGGACACATCGGCTCGACGAAGGGCGACGGCCTGCTGGTGGTCTTCGGCTATCCCCGCGCACACGAGAACGACGTCCGCCGTGCTGTGCAGGCCGGCCTGGACATCACCCGCGACGTGGCGCGGCTCAGCGCGCAGGCGCGGGACCGCTTCGGCGTTGAAGTCAGTGTCCGCGTAGGGGTTCACCGCGGGCTCGTGTACCTCGACACCGGCCAGGACGACGTCTACGGATTCGCCGCGAACCTCACCGCCCGGGTGTCCAGCATCGCGCCGCCGGGCGCCGTCGTGGTGAGCGACGCTGTCGAACCCCTGATCCGCGACACCTTCGAACTCGCATCGCGACCACCCCAGCCCGTGAAAGGTGTCGAGGAGCCCGTCGCGCACCACGAGGTGCTCGGCGAGCGGGCCATGCCGACCCGGGCGACGTTGGGGCCGTTGGTCGGCCGACGCGAGGAGTTGGCCTACCTCGAGCAGAGTTGGGCGCAGGCGCAAGCGGGAACCCTCGACACGGCCGGTGTCGCGTTTGTCGGTGAGGCCGGCATCGGCAAGAGCCGCCTCGCCCAGGCGGCTGTGAACCTCGCCGAACAATCCGGGGCAACGGTCATCACCATCTTCGGCTCTCCGTTCCACACCGTCGCGGGTCTCCATCCCGTTCGCGACCTGCTCGAACGTCGTTGCGGCATAACCCGACTCACCGAACAGGGCGAACGGCTGCGGCTGCTCGAGAAGGAGATCACCGAACTCGGACGCGATCCGTCAACGACACTGCCCCTCCTGGCCCCGGTTCTCGGCATCGCCGCCGAGGCGGGTTATCAAGCCGCCGAGGCCGAAGGCGGCAAGCTCTACGAGGACATCGCCGGCAGCGTTCACGACTACCTCATCGCGTGCGTCGGTCACGATCCCGGCCTCCTGGTCATAGAAGACCTGCACTGGTTCGATCCGTCGACCGTGGAAGTGGTCGACAGAATCCTGAGCGCCCGCCTCGGCCGACTGCTCGTGGTGATCACCGCGCGCGACGCCACCAAGCTGCCCAGCGTGGGCGACGTCAGGATTTTCGAGGTCAAACCCCTGACCGACGATGACACGGACGCATTGATCGGTGCGCTAGCCCCCGAAGTGTCAACCGACGTCCGGCGTTCCGTGCGGCAGCGGTGCGACGGGGTCCCGCTGTACATCGAGGAGGTCGTCGCGGCCCTCGACCGCGTACCGCTGTCGGCGGGCCAGAACGGACACGTCCCCGATGCTCTGTACGAGTCGTTGTTGTCGCGATTGCGCGCGACCCGTAACACCGTGCCGATCGTCGAGGCCGCCGCCACCATCGGCAGAGAGTTCGACCGTCAACTGCTGCTCTCGGCGACCGACCTGCCCGAGACCGATGTCGACGACGTCCTCGGCGCCCTCGAGGATGCCCGCGTCATCGAGCGGACGAGCGCGGACACCTTCCGGTTCCGCCACGAACTCCTCCGCGAGGTGGCCTACGAGTTGTCTCCGCCGAGCGTCCGACGAACCCTCCACGGCCGGATCGCGGCCGCCCTCGACGCCGGATCCGCCGATGGAAAGTCCGAATGGCGGCTCGTCGCACGGCATTACGACGAGGCACAGCGGTTCGACGACGCGGCGACGGCGTACCAGCAGGCCGCCTCCGACGCCCGGCGCCGCGGTGCACTCGGGGAATCCCTCGGGTTCCTCAACGAGGCGATCACCCGAGTCGAACGCATTGCGCCCGGCGGCCACCGCGACCGGCTGGAAGTCGAGATCCGGCTTCGTCGCGGCTTTCTCGCGTCAGCGATCGAGGGCACCTCCAGCCCCCAGGCCGCGATCGACTTCGAACGCTGCCTGCAGGTGGTGGGCACCGATCTCACCGAGGAATTCCTGACCACGATGACGGCCCTGTACGGCTACTTCGCCACGCGCGCCGACCTGCAACGCGCCGAGCAGGTGCTCACCGCGGTTCGCGCCGGCCAGAAGGGAAACGTCGCCTGGTTCCTGGTGAACAACGACGCGGGCTTCGCCATGCTGGCCTGGTACCGGGGCCAATTCCTGTCCGCCAGAGAGGGTTTGGAGTCGGTCGCGGCACGCACCGACGTCGGTGCCGGCGAGGACGAGACGCACTGGTTCATCCCCAATGAACCGCTGGCGTCGATCTACACTCACCTGGCCGCCGCCCGGCTGGTGATGGGCGATTTCTCCGGGGCGCAAGCCGAGTTCGACCGCACCGCCCGCCGTGTCGAACACCTCGGCTTCCCGCAGGGCCCCTACAGCGCCGCCTACGCGAGAAGCTACGAGGCCTGGATGTACGTCGAAGCCGGCGAACTCGACCGGGCCGGGGCGATCGTCGCCGCGATGGCCGCCGACGCCGAGCGGTACGGGTTCGACGCGTTCGCACTCATCGCCGCGACCCAGCAGTGCACCGTCGACGGCTTGTGGGCACTGACCGCCGACGATGTCGAGCCTGCCACCCTGGAACGGCACATCGACACGATGACAATGCTCGTCGAAGCCTGGCGCGCAGCGGAAGTACGAATGTTCCTCACCTTCTACGACAGCATCGTGGCAAGGCTTCTGTCCGCCGCGGGCAGAACCGACGAAGCCCGTGCGCGGCTCGACGCGGCCTTGCAGCTGGCGACCGACACCGACGTGCACTTCTACGACGCCGAGCTGTGCCGGTTGCGGGCACACACCGAAGGCGACGCCGCTACCCGGGACTGCTGCCTGCAGGACGCACTCGCGCGGGCCCGCAGCCAAGGCGCGGCGATTTTCGAATTGCGCGCTGCCGCCGATCTTTACCAGCTGGGTGGAGACTCCCAGCGCGGAACCCTCGCCGACGTCGTCGAGCGGTTCCCGCCGGACAGCACATGGCCCGAGCTGGCCCGGGCACGAGCCCTGCTGGCGTGAAACGGTCCGGCGGCAAGGTCGCCATCCTCGGCGGCGGTATGGCCGGCCTCAGCGCGGCCTGGCGGCTCAGCGAGCCAGGCTGGCAAGACCGGTTCGACTCGATCACCGTCTACCAACGCGGCTGGCGACTCGGCGGTAAGGCCGCCTCGAGCCGCGGACCTCACGGTCGCATCGAGGAGCACGGGCTGCACATCTGGCTCGGCTCGTACGAGAACGCCTTCGGGCTGCTTCGCGAGTGCTACGCCGAACTCGACCGCGCCACAACCGACCCCGCCGCGCCGATCCACACCTGGGACCAGGCACTGATCCCCGCCGACAACCTCGGGCTGGCCGATCGGCAGGGCGATGACTGGCTGACCTGGCTGGGCACGTTCACCCGCAACGACGACGTGCCGGGCGAGCCCGGTTCGGCCGGGCGTGAGATCACGGCCGTCGGCTTCTTGCGCCGAGCGGCACAACTGCTCGTCGACTTCACCCGCAGCTTGCGCGACACCGAACCGGTCGGACTCGTCATCTCGACCTCCCCACACCTTCCGTCCACCGAAACCGCGATCGAATCGGTGCAGCGCGCGGCGTTCGCGGCACTCACCGCGGCCCTCGAACCGGGGTCCTCGGCGCAGCCGCTCGACGAGGCCGTCGCCGCGATCGGCCGGACCCTCGACTGCGAACACCGCCCCGACCACAAGCGGTCCTGGCTTCTCGTGTCGCTCGTGGTTGCGGTGGTGCGCGGACTCATCGTCGACAACCTCGTGACCGACCCCCGCGGTTTCCGCGCCATCAACGACGAAGACTTCGGCCAGTGGATCCTGCGACACGGCGCCCACCCCGACGTCTTGGACTTCCCGCTTATCCGCGGCCTCTACGACCTCGTTTTCGGTTATGCCGATGGCGACCCGCAGCGACCCGCCTTCGCGGCGGGGCTGGCCGTATTCCTCACGGGCCTGGTTCTTTTCGAGTACAAGGGCGCGATCTTCTGGAAGATGACCGCGGGGATGGGCGAGATCGTGATCGCACCCATCTACCAGGTCCTGCGCCGGCGAGGCGTGCGCTTCGAGTTCTTTCATCGGGTCGACCGGCTGCATCTGGACGACTCACGACGACACATCGAGGCGATCACCATGGGCCGGCAGCTCGCGCTGGCCCCGGGTGTCGATGAGTACCACCCGTTGACCCGGGTGGGCGAATTGCCCGTGTTTCCCAGCGAGCCGATCGCCGACCAGGTGCAGGCGCGTCCCGGAATGCAGACGCTGGAATCACATTTCGGCGACCGTGGCGACGTCGAGAGGCGGTTGCTGCGGCGCGGAACCGATTTCGACCATGTCGTGCTGGCGATGTCGCTGAGCATGGTCGAACTCGTCGCGGAAGAGCTCATCGACGATCAGCCCGAATGGCGCGCGATGACCGAGCACGTGCGCACCGTCGCCACCCAGGCGTTTCAGATCTGGCTGCGACCGGACGAACCGACTCTCGGGTGGCCCCGACCCGGAGTGACCACCAGCGCCTATGTTCCCCCATTCGACACCTGGGCCTCGATGCCGCAGACATTGTGGGCCGAGGACTGGCCCGCCGGCGATCGGCCCGCGACCGTCGCCTACTTCTGCGGCGCCTTCGACGCCAAGTGGCCCGTCGGCGAGCCTCACGACGACTATGTCCACCGGAGCCGAGACGCCGTACACGCCGCAGCGGTCCGGTACCTCGATCACCACATCGGTTTGTACCTACCCGGTGCGACGACCGCCGACGGCTTCGCGTGGCATCTGCTCTGCGGCGTCAACGGTCATCGCGGCCCCGACGCGTTGGCCACCCAACACGTCAGCGTCAACATCGATCCGTCCGACCGCTACGTGCAATCGGTGCCGGGATCGGACAAATACCGGCTGCGTCCCGACGAGAGCGGCTACGACAACCTCGTGCTGGCGGGCGACTGGACCGACTGCGGCATGAACGCCGGGTGCATCGAGGCGGCGGTGATGTCCGGACTGCAGGCCGCCAACGCCCTGCTCGGTCGCGGACGCTTCTACCGGATCCGCGGCTTCTATCTGCCCTGAATCCGTTGCCGGACACAGTACGATCCGGCCGTGGGCAACTACGGTCGTACCGTCGCGATCACCAGGCTGGCCGCCATCGCCGCGGCGGCTGCGCTGCTTGTGCAGTGCACGTCCTCGCCGCCGCCGGCCGCGCCGACCCCGCCACCGAGCACGACCACCGCGCCGCAGCCGACCGCCGCGCCTCCTCCCCCGCCGACCACACCGGCGTCTGCCGAAGTCCTTCCCGTCACCGCCGCCGACCTCGGCGAAAGTTGGCGTCCCGGTTGCCCTTTGGCTCCGGAGCGGCTGCGGCGCGTCGAAATAGACTATCTCGGAATGGATTCCCAGACCCATCGCGGGGAGTTGGTCGTACACCAAGACTTGGTGCCAGAGGTCATCGAGATCTTCGAGCAGCTGCGCGAAGCGCGCTATCCGATCCAGAAGATGCAGACGCCCGATCACTATCCGGGCGCCGAAGACGAATTGTCGATGCGCGACAACAACACGTCGGCGTTCAGCTGCCGCGGCATCCCCGGATCGGGCAACTGGTCCTTCCACGCCTACGGCCGTGCCATCGACATCAATCCGCTCATCAACCCGTACATCGATGACAGCGGCGGCCTCGAGCCCGCCACCGCCGGCGCCTATCTCGACCGCACCCGTATCGACCCGGGCCTGCTGCACGACGGCGACCCCGCGGTGAAGATCTTCACCGACCGCGGCTGGACATGGGGCGGCGATTGGGAAACTCCCAAGGACTACCAGCACTTCGAGAAGCCCGAATAAGCACCGCGGCAGAGGAATTCAAGTTCTCAGCCCGTCGCCTGGACGACGCTTCCGCTGCGGAGGGGATTATTGGGGGGGGACAGACCCTGCGAATGTCGTCCCACTCTCACTTTACGTCAGGGGGTGGGGCTTGCGGCAAGGCCCCTGACCTGCTGCACAATCGTCCGGCACGCACACCACGGACGAAGGAGCAGTGTGTCGAACCCGCCAAAACCGTTCGAAGTCCACGAGTCTGGTGCCTACCTTCACGGCACCAAGGCCGACCTCGCTGTGGGTGATCTGCTGGTGCCCGGGCGCCCGTCGAACTTCGAAGACGGGCGCATCTCCAACCACGTCTACATCACGCAAACCCTGGACGCCGCCACCTGGGGCGCCGAGCTGGCGGCCGGCGAGGGACGCGGCCGCATCTACATGGTCGAACCACTGGGCGAGGTCGAGGACGACCCCAACGTCACCGACAAGAAGCTGCCCGGCAATCCGACACGGTCCTATCGCACCCGCGAACCGGTGAAGGTCGTCGGCGAGATCACCGACTGGGTGGGACACACCCCCGAGCAGATTCAGGCCATGCTGGACGGCCTCGAGGACCTCCGACGCCGGGGAATGGCCGTCATCTACGACTGAACCTTCGTGCTACTTCTTGAACGCGTCCTTGATCTTCTCGCCGGCGTCCTTGAAGTTGGACATTGCCTGGTCGCTGCGTCCCTCGTCGCGGGTGCGCGCGTCGCCGGTCAGTTTGCCGACCGCTTCCTTCGCCTTACCGGCGAGATTGTCGACCTTGTTCCTCGCCTTGTCCGCTGCGCTCACGATGTGTCCTCCTCGGCTCGACTTCCGCCCGGATACCTCGCCGGTTCGGATCGGAAACGTCACATGCGGGAGTAGCGGGCCAGCGCGAAGCTGTACAGCCCATACGCCGCGAAGCCCGCCGCCGCGATGATCAGGATCGCCGGACCGTAGTGCGCGCGGCCGAGCGCCTTGACCGCGCCGTCGAGGCCCGTCGACTTGGTCGGATCGCTGACGTAGGTCGCGACGACGATCGACATTCCCGCCGCGAAAAGGACTGCGCCCTCCGCGACATGACCGCACACACCCAGCACCGTGACCAGCCGTCCACCCGGCACCGTGAGGTCCTTGAGGAACTTCCGCGACGCGCCCTTGTGCACGAAGTAGGCCCCGATCACAGCGACGAACAACCCCGCGAGCACCAACACCGCCTTGCCGCCGTCGGACTGCATCAGCCTCGCGCTCAAGCCGGCGGTCTGCTCACTGCCGCGCTTTCTCGCGCCCAACGCGGTCTGGATCGCGGTGAAGGCGACCGCGCAGTAAACCAGACCCAACCCAAAGGCCCTGAGCCGGTTCATGAGTGGCGAGTCCCGTTTGTGCGCCTCCGTGCTCTCGCCCGGATGCAGGCCCAGCACCGTCTCGGCGAACCGCCACATCGCCAGCGCGATCAGGCCGACGGCGACGATCCACAGCGAGAACGTCCCACCGCCCTCGGTGGCCAGTGTCGCCAGGGCGCCGGACTGGTCGGCCTCACCGCCGAAGCCCATTGCGATCCGCACGATCGTGTACGCGACGAGCAGGTGCAGCGTCCCGCTGACCGGATATCCGGCACGCGCGAAGAACTGGACCACTCGACTCTCGGTGGCCTCGTTGACTGCGCCCTTGAAGCTCATGCTGGCGCCGGACCGCCTGACACCCGGCTTTATTACCCGGGCTGTTTCCTGGCGAAACGACGATGACCGCCCTCGGCGGTGTCCGGCCGCGGTAACCTCCCCACGCCAGGGTGGAGGTGTCTCATGCGAATCCGGTCGAGTGCGTTACCGGTGTTGGCGACGGTGGCCGTCGTCGCGGGCTGCGGTCTGGTCGGGCCGACGCCGTCGGAGGAACCCGCCCAGTCCGGCCGAATCGTCATCGACGGCAACGGCGTCGACACCCAGTCGGTCGAGTGCACCCAGCATCAGTGGTCGATGCAGATCGACGCCAAGGCGAAGACGGGCAGCGCGAGCGTGTTCCTGGAGCTCGGTGGCGAGAAGCCGGTGGTACGGACGGTCAACATCGAGAACGTCAACGAGATCAACGGCTCGCTGGGCGGCGACGCCGGTAAGGCCGAAGCGACCACCAGCGGCAACGTTTACACCATCTCCGGCACCCTCGTCGGCGCCGACGGGAAGCACCCAGGCCAGACGCGCACGATGCCCTTCCAGATCAAGGCGCCCTGCTGAGAGTCGGGCCGTAAATCCCCGCGGTCCGCCGCACTCCTCCTACGTTGGGGGCCATGTCCCTCATCGATCTGGCGCTGCTACCCGTCCGCATCGGCGTCCGCGCAGCCGAATCCGTGTTGAAGACCGTCAGACCGCAGGATGCCGCCGCGCCACCGGACCTGAAAGTCATCAACGGCATGCCCGAGGGCGTGCCGGCCGCCGCGTTGCGTCCCGAACCAAAACTCCCCGCACCGGACGGTTGGCCATTCGGCGAAGACTTTCCCCGTACGTGCGGCACCGGCCGCTACGCCGACGGCGCGTTCTTCTGGACCGATTTCCTCTACGACGACCACGGTGCGACAGGCTTGCTCGTCGACATCCCGACCGGCGGACTGGTGCCCCCGCGCGGTACCTACTTCTACCCCGATGGGCCTTCAGCTCGCAACGGTGCCGACATCTTCCGCGTCGCGATCGGCCTCACCGACACCCATACATGGTGGCGCGTCGACTGGAACACCCTTCTCGACGCGTCAATCCCCATAGCGCTGTTCACCTTCGACACCGACCGCGCGGCCGCGCCCACCAACGAGTGGCCCGCGAAGGCCGGGGTCACCTCGGCCGGAATCGACACCGCCCTGCTCATCTCCGCCAAGGGCGCGCGGCTGATGGACCTCACCACGCAGTCGTCGACGCCGGTCGAACACGCCGTCGACATGCAGTCCCGGTCTTTTCTCGCCAAGGTGCCGCGGAACCTGGTCGAACCGGAAGGCAGTTGGACCGTCCGCCTGGCCGCCGGGTTGGCCGACGACACGGGCGACGCGTTCGCCGACGTGCCCGCCACCCGCGGTGCGCGGCCGGGCCAGCCGAACGTCTACAACATCGCCTTTCGCACTCATCAGCAGGAGAAGGCGCACCTGAACTTCTGGTCCGATCAGGCACAAGCCGCCGCGCTCAGCGACGGCGATGTCACCGAGTTCTCCTTGGCGCTCGCTTGGGACCGACTCGCCGATCGCGTCACCACCGACGAGCCGCTCGTGCGTGGGACATCGACCCGGTGGTACGTCTCGTCGATCGAGCTGGGCCAGGGCGTCACCAAGACGAACGTCCTGAGTACCGATCCACAGTTCCTGGGCCGTGTGCAGCCCTATTCCGTTTGCCTGCCCTCCACCTATACGCCCGGCCGCACGCTACCGCTGACGTTGCTGCTGCACTCACTTGCGTTGGGCCAGAACCAGTTCGCCGCAATCGACCCGCGCCTGCTCCATCAGGTCTGCGAGGACCGCGAATCGGTGGTGGTGACACCGCTGGCCCGCGGACCGTCGTGCTGGTACTTCGACGAAGGCGAACTCGACGTGTGGGAGGTGTGGGCGCGGGTGGCCGAACAGCTCGGCACCGATCCCAACCGCACGGTGGTGTCGGGCTACTCCATGGGCGGCTATGCGGCGTACAAACTGGGACTGACATACCCGCAGGTCTTCGCGCAGGCCGTCGCTTTGGCCGGGCCTCCGGTCTGCGGCGTACGACTGCTGCCCAACGTCGACGTCCCCGGAAACCTCGACCCGAACTCCCACTGCGCCCGCGCGGGCGACACCTGGGAGCTCCTGCCCAACGCTCGATGGCTTCCGTTCGTCATCGCCCACGGCGTGCTCGACCAGTTCGTCCCGATCACCTCCGTGCTGTCGCAGGTGCTCGAGCTGGACCGGCTGGGCTACCGCTACCGGTTCACCGTCTACCCCTTCGAGGACCACGTCACGTGGGTGCTCGACGACGAGTTCGACGATCCGATTGCCCACATGGGCACGGGGCTTCGCCAACCCGATCCCGGACACATCACCTATGCCTGGTATCCGGAGCTCGTCCGGCCGGATCTCGGCCTTGGCCCGCAACATGTTTGGTGGATCTCGGATCTGGCGGCCGATCCGGGGCTGACCGGTCGGCGTGGTGCGGTCGCATCGGTTGACGCGCGCTCGTATGCGCGCCCGGACCCCACCCGGACGATCCGGCGCCACCGGGGCGTGGAACCCGACCTCGACCTGTCCCCCGGCCTCTACACCGAACTGCTGTGGCGCACAGGTGCGGCCGTCGAACCGATACCTTTCTTGACACTGAAGCTCACCGGCGTCGCGGGCATCACCGTCGACGTGGCCAGGGCCGGGCTGGCGTCGCTGGACACGTCGACCATCGACGTCTCGACCGACACGGTCACACGCGTCGAACTGGCTGCGCTGCCCCCAGATATCGCGGTGTTGCTCGACGGCGAGCCGACCGGTCCGGTCGTTCACGTGCCCGTCGGGCGGCACACCATAGCGCTGACCGCCGCGACGGTCCCCTCGAAAGAGGTGATGGCGGCGCTTCTCCGCCGGTAACATCCCGCGCGTGCCGGACGGTACTCGTGTCGACGCCGAGCAGCGTCAGGTATCGGGGCTCGCCGCTCTCATGACGATCATCGCGATGGGCCTCGGCTATGCCATCGCGATCGGCGACCCGACCACCTTCTCGGCCAACCTGCAACTCATCTCGAGGGGCCTGGGAATCAGCGGGACCACCTCCACATTCGTCGCAAGCCTGGCCACGTTGACCATGGCGGCCGCCGTCCTCAGCGCCGGCGCGCTGGGCGACCTGTACGGCATGCGGTGCATGTACCTGCTCGGGATGGCCGGAGCCATCGCGTTCAGCGTGCTCGCCGCGGTGTCGCCCGTGCCGTTGATGCTGATCATCGCGCGGGCGGGCGCCGGCGTGATGTCAGCATTTCTGATCGGCCTCTCGCTCGCGATCACCAACGCGGTGTTCGCGCCGGGACGGCGGGCCGCGGCGATCGCCGCCTACTTCGGCGTGGGCTACGCCGTCGCCACCCCGATGCCGGCGATCAGCGGGATGCTGGGCCACGTGATCGGTTGGCGCGCCTGCTTTTTCGTCGTTCCGATCGTCGGCGCAGTGGGCTTGCTCGTCACGTGGCGGTTCGTACCGGAGACGGTGCGCGCGGTGCGTCGCCTCGACGTGCTCGGGATGGCGTTGTTCGCCGTGGCGCTGCTGGGGCTGATCTTCGGCGTCTCGCGCATCGAGACCGGTATCAACGCGGTGGGTCTGGTCGCGATCGGCGTCGGCCTGCTGGCCGGATGTGCCTTCGTCGTGCAGGAATTGCGCACGAGCGACCCCGCGCTCGACATGCGGGTGTTCCGGACGGGCCGGTTCAACGCGGCCGTCACCGCCGGGGTGATGTTCAACGTGGTGCTCGGCGGATCGATGGTGCTCCTGTCGTTCTATCTCGTCACGATCCGCAAGGAGTCGCACGAGCTGTTCGGCCTGCTGCTGATCCCGGCTACCGCGTTGGCCGCCGTCGCCGCCACGTCCGCCGGACCCACCGCGAACCGGTTCAGTCCCCGAGCCGTGATGGTCACGGGGCTGATCGTCATGCTCGGCGGGTTACTGACGATGCGGTTCTACGACCTGGACACGACGCGCACGACGGTGTTCGTCACCACCGCGCTGATCGTGGTCGGCGGCGCTCTGGTCACGACGCCGCAAGCCATGATCATGATGAGCAGCGCGCCCGATGATCTCGGCGGCGCGGTGTCGGCGGTCAAGAGCGCGGTCAACGAGGGCGGATACTCGCTCGGCCCCGCACTTTTCGCGCTCGTGGGCATCAACCTGTTCCTCACCGACAGCGCACACGACCTATCCCATTCGGGGATCACGCGCGCCGAGACGCGTGAGGCGCTGCTGACCGTGCACGGCGGTCACGGCGCGCAGCTGGTGAATCCCGAGCAGGCGAGGTTGGTGGTCGAACAGGCGCCGCACAACGCCGTCGACGCGATCCATACGTTGAGCTTGATCATGGCCGTCGGCCCGATCGCGGCGATCATCCTGGCGCTGTGGTTGATCAAGCCGGCGAAGCGCTCAGCAGGCGGCCAGTAGCTCGTCGAGCGCGGTCTCGAAGCGGTCGGCCAAATCCCACAGGTCGTTGACGAGCTTCCGGCACGAGATGATCCCGACGTTGAGCTTGCCGTCCAACGACATGACCGTGATGTTGAGCCCCGAGCCGTGGAAGATCGGACCCAGCGGATAGAGCGCCTTCATCTCCGCGCCCATCGCGTACAGCTTGTCCTGCGGCCCAGCCACATTCGAGATCACCACGTTGTGGATAGGGGTGCGCTTGAGCGGCGTGCGGGACAGCACGTCCATTGCCATACCGAACAGTGCCGGCGGCAGCGCCTGGGTCACGTCCGCGAGCAGCGTGGGAGCGATGTCGGCGCTGTGAGCCTTAGCGCGAGAGCTGGATTCGGCGATGGTGCGGAGCCGTTCGGCGGGATCCTCGATGTGGGTCTGCAGGTTGTTGAAGAAGCCCGAGAGCTGGTTGCGGCCGGGCCGGTCGGACTTGTCGTGTACCGACGCCGGGACCACCGCGATCAGCGGCTTGTCCGGAAGCTCGCCGCGCTTGAGCAGGTACTCACGCAGCGCGCCGGCGCACAGCGCCATGACGACGTCGTTGACCTTGACGTCGAACGCGTTCTTCACCTTCTTGACGTCGTCGAGCTCGAGCTGCGCCACCGCGATGGTGCGGTCGGAGGTGATCTCGGCGTTGAACACCGTCGCCGGGGCCGAGAACGGAGCGGCCATCGCGTTGCCGCTGCGTGCGCGGGTGATGGTGCTGACGAGTGTCTGCATCGTCGCGGGCACCGCCCGGGTGAGTTGAAGCGGACGCATGAACGCGCGCACCAATCCGCCTGCGGCGATCTCGAACGGCTTCGCGCCGCCGAAACCCTCGACGGGTTCGGGTGCGGCGCCGTCCGGTTCGAGGTCGCACAGCGTGCTGATCAGGTTCGCCGCCGACACCCCGTCCACCGCGGCGTGGTGCACCTTGATCAGCAGTGCGACGTCGCCGCCGTTGAACGGGTCGGTTCCGGAGATGCCCTCGATCACCCACATCTCCCACAGCGGCTTGCTGCGGTCGAGTGGCGCCGCGGCGATGCGCGAGCAGACGTCGACGAGTTCGTTGCGCCCGCCGGGTGCGGGCAGCGCGATGCGGTGCAGGTGGTATTCGAGGTCGAGATCGTCATCGTCGACCCACACTGGATGATCGAGGTTGAGCTGACTGTTGGCGAGCTTTGCCCGTAGTTCAGGCAACGCCTTCAACCGTGTGGCCAGATGGTCGCGAGCTCGTTCGAAGTCGTAGCCACCAGGGATGGTCGACGTGTCAAGACAGGCGATGGAACAGACATTCAGTGGGACACTGGATGATTCGCTGTAGAGCATCGTCGCGTCGAACGCACTGAGCCGTTCCATTCACGCGGCGTACCCGCGTTGACACCCGCGTCAAACCATGAGGGAGGTTAGGCCCGGTCAGCTCTGTTCAGCGGCGGCTTGCGGCGCGTGACGGGCGACGGTCTCGTCCATCGCCTTGCGCAGCGCCGGCATCTCATCGACGAGGCGGGCGAGGTCGTCGCGGTTGATGTGCAGTACCTCGGCGCGTCCCGTCGTCGTCACGGTCGCGTTGCGCAGCGAACCGCGACGCAGCACCGATTCGCCGATCACCTCGCCGGGGCCGACGACCGCGATGCGGTTGTGACCGACGTACACGCCGACCTCGCCGTCGAGCAGGATGTAGCAGGCGTCCGACGGGGTCTGCTCCTGGATCAGCGGCCACGGCCCCGAGGTGGACGTGCGGTGCGCCGCTTCGACCAGGCGTCGCAGGTCGTTGTCGGAGAATTTGGAGAAGGTTTCGAACTCCCGGAGCCGGCGGGCGTCCTGTTCAATTTCCTGTCTGCGAGCCTGTTCGCTCTCGCGGGCGTACTTGCGGTTGTCCATGTGGATCCCCGATCCGAGACGTGTCCCTGGCCGAACGGTAGCCGACCTGCGCGATTTGTGTACAAAAACGAGCGCTCAGCGCGCGTAAATGCACACAAATCGCCGGTTAGCCGGCCGCGGTGCCGTACTCCAGCGCCGGTTCGGCCGAATCGACCTTGCCGTTGCTCGAAATGGTCAGCAGCCCGGGCTGCACGTCGTAGCGCGCCCCGTCCGCCGGATTGGTGGCCACGAACCCGCCGCCCATCGGCTGCGCATTGTTGAGCTGGACGTTCGCGCCGTCGCGCAGACGCTCGCCGCGGTACTGGTACGTGCCCTGGCCGGTCTCGCAGATCACCGCCAGCGATTGCGACGTGCGGATCGCGGCGACCGGCGTGCTCCCCGACTCGCAACGCGTGGTGTGCCCGATGAACCCCTGCGAATCGGTGCCCGAGACGCCGGCGATCGGCGGCCCGCTGGTGGTCGGGGTCGGGCTCGTCGTGGTCGCGGTGGTCGACGGCGTGGTCGTCTCCGTCGTGGACGGGGCCGTCGTCTCGGTCGTCGTTGACGGCGGCGCGGCCAACCGCGTCTGCGGCGCCGATCCACCGTCGTTGTTGCTGAATGCCAGGACGATGGCGAGCACTATCGCCACCGTGAACAGCGCGATCGTCGCGGCTACCAGGCCGATCTGCGTCGGGGTGAAGCGCTTGCGCTTCGCCGGTGGCGGCGGCAGCGGCGCGTACGCGGCCTGATACCGGGTGCTCACCGGGTTCGGGTCGACGGCCGAGAACTGGCGCGTCGACGGTGCCGGTGGTGGTGGCGGCGCTATCGGAGCGGCGGGTGGCGCCTGCTCGGTGGCGGCCGCCGCGGCCCTGGCGAGCTCCCCGGCCCTCGAGAACCGGTCCGTGGGCTTTTTCGCCATCCCGCGCTCGATGACCTCGTCGAACGCTCGGCTGATGCCGCGTCGCATGATGCTCGGCCGCGGCGGAGGCGAGAACAGGTGCGCGCCCATGATCTCGCGCAGGTCGCCGGAGTCGTACGGCGCTCGGCCGGTCAGGCATTCGTAGAGCAGGCAGGTCAGCGAGTAGATGTCGGAGGCCGGGCCGCCGCGCTCGCCGCTGATGCGTTCGGGCGCCATGTAGGCACACGACCCGATGACCAGGCCGGTCTTGGTCACCGTCGCTTCACCGCCGCCGTGCGCGATACCGAAGTCGACGAGATAGACGAAGTCGTCGTGGGTCAGCAGCACGTTCTCGGGCTTGATGTCGCGGTGCACCAGCCCGTTCGCATGCGCGGCGTCCAGCGCGGACGCCACCTGCGTGATGATCGACACCGCACGCGTCGCCGGCAAAGGTCCGTTGGTCCGCAGCAACTCCTTGAGGCTGGCGCCCTCGACGAGTCGCATGTCGATGTAGAGCACACCGTCGATGTCACCGAAGTCGTGAACGGGGATGACGTGCGGTTCCTGCAGGCGCGCGGCGACACGCGACTCACGTCGGAAGCGTTCCTGGAAGTTGGGATCTGCCGCCATATCCGGACGTAGCAGCTTGATGGCCACGGTCCGTTCCCTTGCGGTGTCCCACGCGCGGTAGACCTCGCCCATGCCGCCGACGCCGATCAGAGACTTCAGCTCATACGGCCCGAATCGCGTGCCCAGACGGGAACCGCCCTTCGGGGAGCTCACATGCCATCCTTTCTCTTCTCGACACCAGCGCAGCAACCAGTGGTGTTCCCGCAACGCCGTCTTACGTAACCCGCTCCCCGCAGCGGATATCGCCGGCGGCTCCGATATCGCAGCAGCACAGGCGATTTGCTCAGTGCGCCAGGCTACCGGCTATTTCGTTTCGCCGTGAACGCGACGGTCACGGCGTCGGCGACCTTCATCGAGCCCATCAGCATCGAGCACGGCTTGAGGCCGAAGTCAGAGTGCCGCACGACGGTTTCCGATGACATGTGCCACATGCCGTCGATGTCCTGCACGGTCAGGGCGACCACCTGGTCGCGTGTCTTGCCGTTGATCTTCAGCGCGCCGGCAAGACGGTAACCGTCGCTCGTCTTCTCGACGTCACTCGTTTCGAACTCGATCCGCGGAAACCGCTTCGAATTCAGCACTTTGAGCGCGTTCGATCGCGCGAGCGCCTTCTCCGGACCCGTCAACGGCGTCACGCCGCCCTCCCCGCCGCGCACCTCGAGCGAGTCCACCTCGGCGGACAGCGTGACCTCGGTGGGTTCGCCATCGGACCATCGCACCGTGGCATGCCAGGTGTTCACGGCGATGGTCAGGCGGTGGCCCGTCTTTGCCGCCCGGCCCTCGACGCCGGTGCGGATCGTCAACACACCGTCGGACTGATCCAGGTTCCACGATTGCGGGGACATGCCGTCCATTGTCGCCGAGGACGCCGGCGTCTTGTGACTCTCGGCGTTCCGGCGAGGCCTTTCGTCACTGTCGCCGGTGTGCGGCGAACACCAGACTCAACCGTGAAGACAGCGGAAAGGCGCCAACGATGACCACAGTCGAATGTCCAGAATGCGGCGAGAGCGTTGACGAGAAAGAGATTCAGTGGGTGACGAACGCCGAAGGCGGCGTTATGTATCGCCTGCCCTGTGAGCACATGGTCGTCGGCACCCTCGAGAACGGCGCCATGACCTACGGTCCGGAACACGTGGGGCTGGACTTCTCGCGGCCCAAGCGCCACCACCATCACCATCTGACCGACGAGCTGGAAAAGATCCTCGGCAGGAAACAGCACGAGGAGTGACGCCCGCGGCCGTTTCACCAGGCCCGGCACGGGTACCTGCGTGCAATGGAGTCAGCCCACTTCACCGATATCACCGTGTCCGTCGACGGCACCGGCGAGATCGGTATTGTCGGCTCGCCCGCTGCGGTCGTCAACGCGGTCTACCACGCCACCGGCGTCCGGGTGCGGGATCTGCCGGTGACGTGCGACGCGTTGCTGGGTCAGATCGGCGGGTAGGGCAGGCTGAACTCATCGGCCAGCAGGCTCTGCACGATGATCATCGCCGCCTTCGATCCCGCCGCGATCGCGCCTGCGACGTAAGGCTGTTCGCTGCACAGGTCGCCGGCGGCGAACACGCCGCTGGCCTCCGTGCGGTGGATGGGGTCGATGCTGATGGTGTCGGCCGCCAGCGGGCCTGGTGTGCAGGCGGCGCCCAACTGGTCGGCGAGCTGTGAGCGTTGTTTGAGTGGAGCCTCGACCAGCAGGCCGTCGCGAGCCAGTCGGTCGCCGTCGGCGAAGGCGATCGCACTGAGTTGTCCGTTTTCGCTGAGCAATTCGACGACACGGCGGTCTTCGATCGTGACGTTGGCGGCTTCCAGCACCTTCTTGTCGGTCGGCGACAGGTCGGTGCGTCCATCGGTGAGCAGAACGACGTCGTCGCTCCAGCCGCGCAGCATCAGCGCCGAATGCATGGCCTCTTCACCGGCCGCCATGGTGGCGAGGCGCTTGTCGCGCATCTCCCAGCCGTGGCAGAACGGGCACTGGAACACCGAGGTGCCCCAGAGCTCCGCGAGGCCGGGCAGGTCGGGTGGGCAGTACTGCATGCCGGTGGCGAGCAGCACGCGTTTGGCGAGGATCGGATCGCCGTCGTCGGCTTCGAGGATGAAGCCGTTGTCGACAGGGCGGCCACTGACGATCTTTCCGTGGCGGTACTCGACGCTGGGGTAGGCGGTCAGCTCGCGACGCCCCTGTGCGTACAGCTCGGCGGGCGGACGCTGGTCGTAGCCGAGCATGCCGCCGATGACGTTGGCGGCGCGGTTGCTCTGTTCGTCGGCGTCGATGACGACCGTCCGACGTCTCGCCCGCCCCAACACGAGGGCGGCGCTCAGCCCGGCGGCGCCGCCCCCGACGACGGCACATTCCCAATCCATGGCCACATCGTTCCCGAGGTGGCAATCGCGAAACCTCGGCGCGGATTAGCCGAGGTCAGCGCGGTAGCGGCGGGTAGGGCTGCGAGTCGCGGTCCGGCGTGAGCGGGACCGCGGCGAGGCCGACGAGGAACGCGGTCAGGTGCCCGACTTCGGTGAACGTCGGCCGGGCGGCGGCGTTCCCGGCGAGCGCCAGCGTCGCGACGGCCTGGGCGCCGGGGCGCCATTGCTTGCGGGTGTAGCCCGACAGCGCACCGGCCACCCCGAGGACGAAGTAGCTCACCCCGACATCGCGCGCGTTCTCGAGCCGCTGCGGCGCTCGGCCCTTCCGAATCAGCAGCCGCAGGTAGCTCTGCCCGACGTAGGTGCCGATGACGTGGGCGCAGATGCCCACGAGAAGCCAACGCCACCAACGCAATCGTCGCTCCGCAGGCGCGACGACGGTGACGAACACCGGGACATACGGCCACCACCTGTGGTCGTCGAGCCAGAACAGGCTGGTGGTGAGCACCCGATGCGGTTCTGACCGCAGCCGGCGCAGGTTCGTGGAGTTCCTGCGCTGGATCCGTCGCGAACCCCGACGACCGGCCGAGCGCTGCACACGCGTCGTGACGAGCAGAACGAGCAGCCACAGGAAACTCAACGGGGCGCCGGCCACGGCGCGGAGAAGCCGCACCCGCTGAGGTTAGCGCGGTTAGCCGCGCAGGCATGCGGGTAGGCGAGGCTCATTAGGAGCCGGTGATGACGACTGCAGACTCAGAGATCGACCTGGACGCCCTCGCGACCGACAACCACGGATACACCGTCAACGACGAGGACGAAGACGACCCGGTGCTGCTGGACCGTGACGGTAATCCGATCCAGACCTGGCGCGAGCGCTACCCGTACGACGAGCGGATGAGCCGCGACGAATACGAGCGCACCAAGCGGCGCCTGCAGATCGAGCTGCTCAAGCTGCAGAACTGGAGCAAGCGCACCGGCGCACGACACGTCATTGTGTTCGAGGGTCGAGACGCGGCGGGCAAGGGCGGCTCGATCCAGCGCTTCATGGAGCACCTCAACCCTCGGGGCGCCCGCGTCGTCGCGCTGGAGAAGCCGACCGAAGAAGAGAAGTCGCAGTGGTACTTCCAGCGATACGTCAAACATCTGCCCACCGCCGGAGAGATGGTGCTCTTCGACCGCTCCTGGTACAACCGCGCCGGCGTGGAGCGGGTCATGGGCTTCTGCACACCTGAACAACACGCCGAGTTCATGCGGCAGGCACCGGCATTCGAGGAGATGCTCGTCAACTCGGGACTGCATCTGACCAAGTTCTGGTTCTCCGTCTCGCCCTCCGAGCAACGGACGCGGTTCGCGATCCGGCTCGTCGATCCGCTGCGTCAGTGGAAGTTCTCGTCGATGGACATGGAAGCGGTCAACCGGTGGGAGGCCTACACCCAGGCCAAGGAGGACATGTTCGTCGCCACAGACACCGACTACGCCCCGTGGATCGTGGTCAAGAGCAACGACAAGAAGCGCGGCCGGATCAACGCGATGCGATACTTGTTGTCGCGCTTCGACTATGACGACAAGGACCACGAGGTGGTCGGCGAGCCCGATCCGCTGATCGTCGGGCGGGCGCTGGAGGATTGACGGCGCATAACTTGTCGAACCCTTCTGTGACGGCGAACAACTCAACCCCCGGATCCCTCGGCGAGGCTAGGGCGCTGGCACATCACATGATTCGTCTAGATGGTAACAGTCTCACGCACGCGTGAAATCAGCGCACGAACGCGGCACCGCGCTCCCGATCCAGGAACGTCTCCGACTTGTTCTTCAGGGCGAAGATGTACACCAGAAGCGAGATCGCGATGCACACCGTCACGTAGCCGATGAACAGCGGCACCTGATCGCGCGCCTTGAGCGCCTGGTAGATCAGCGGCGCCGTGCCGCCGAACATCGAGTTCGCCAACGCGTAGCCCACGCCCACCCCGAGCGCCCTCACGTGCACCGGGAACAGCTCCGACTTGACCAGCGCATTGATCGAGGTGTAGCCGGTGAGGATGATGTATCCGACCGCCACCAGCAGGAAAGACGCGAGCGGAGAACGGGTTTCGGGCAGATAGGTGATCAGGATGTAGGTGTACACCAGCCCGCCGAAGCCGAACCACAGCAGCAGCGGCTTGCGTCCCACTTTGTCGCTGATCATTCCGCCGACCGGCTGCAGCAGCATCAGGAAGATCAGCCCGATCAGGTTGATCCAGGTGCCCGTCATCCCCGCGCCCTTGTACGCCGTCTTCACGATCGCGGGCGCGTTGACGCTGTAGGTGTAGAACGCGACGGTGCCGCCCATCGTGATCAGGAAGCAGATGAGCAGCGGCTTCCAGTAGCGGGTGAACAGCTCGCGCATCGACCCGGCGCCCTTGTCCTCGCCGGACTTCGTCGCTTCGATGACGTCCTCGCTGAGCGATTCGTCCATCGTGCGCCGCAGCCAGAACACCACGACCGCCGCGACACCGCCGATCGCGAAACCGATGCGCCAGCCGAAGTCGTGCAGCTGATCCTCGTCGAGGAACGCGTCGAGCACCAGCAGCGTGAACTGCGCTAGCACGTGACCGCCCACCAGCGTCACGTACTGGAACGACGAGAAGAAACCGCGGCGCTCGCGGGTCGCCGCCTCCGACATGTATGTCGCCGACGTCCCGTACTCGCCTCCGGTCGCGAACCCCTGCACCAGGCGGGCGAGGACCAGTACGATCGGAGCCGCCGCCCCGATCGTCGCCTGCGACGGCACCAGCGCGATCACCATGGAACACAGCGCCATCAGCGACACGCTGACCGTCAGCGCGGCGCGTCGGCCTCGCCGGTCGGCGAAACGTCCGAAGAACCACGAGCCGACAGGCCGCATCACGAACGTCACCGCGAAGATCGCGTACACGTACACCGTCGAGTTCTTCTCGGACTCGGCGAAGAACTGGCCTTCGAAGTACGAGGCGAACACCGTGTAGATGTAGACGTCGTACCACTCGACGAGGTTGCCCAGTGAGCCGCGGATCGTGTTCCAGATCGCCCGCCGGGTTTCCGCGGCTGTCGACCGCGGCGGTTCCGCTTGGGTTGTCGTCGCCATCGTCAACCTCCCACCGAGCCGGGTGCCCGGGCCACCCTATCCGCGAGCAGACGCGAACTCGCCCATTTTCACGCGGCGGTTTCTAGTGCTCTAAGCAACAGCTGTCGGTGTGGACGGGTTGGAGAGTAGTTCGTCGAGTGCTTCGGCGGGG
>NZ_LZSQ01000117.1 GCF_001665535.1 Mycobacterium sp. 852002-51961_SCH5331710 | reverse complement strand
GGGCCAGAAGGGCATCGAGTGGTGACCCCACCTCTCGCCGACGGTTGGGCGAGCGTGCGTGTTTGCACACGACACGCCGCGCAAGCGCAGCTGTTTGTGCACACTCGTGTCGGCGCGAGCGTGCGCAAGGTGCCGGGATTTCCCCGCGTGTCGTGTGCAAACACGCACGCTCGCGGGAAGAGGGCTCGCGCGTGAGCAGGTCAACGCCTGCAGTCGTGATCGCCGCACCATCGTCGGGTAGCGGAAAGACCACCGTCGCAACGGGTTTGATGGGAGCGCTGCGGCGGGCAGGACGGGCGGTCGCTCCGTTCAAGGTGGGCCCCGACTACATCGACCCCGGCTACCACGCGCTGGCCACGCTGCGGCCCGGCCGCAACCTCGACCCCGTCCTGATGGGTGAGCACCTGATCGGCCCGCTGTACCGGCACGGCAGCACCCGCGCCGACATCGCCGTCATCGAAGGCGTCATGGGTTTGTTCGACGGGCGCATCACCGAAGAAGCACGCAGTAGCGCGTTCGGTTCCACCGCCCACGTCGCGGGCCTGCTCGGCGCGCCGATCGTCCTCGTCGTCGACGCCCGAGGGCAGAGCCACAGCATCGCCGCACTGCTGCACGGTTTTTCGACGTTCGACTCGTCGGTGCGCGTCGCCGGGGTGATTCTCAACCGGGTCGGCTCGTTGCGCCACGAGGAGGTGTTGCGTCAGGCGTGTGAGCACGCCGGTGTGCCGGTGTTCGGGGCGATTCCACGCAGCGACGAATTGACCGTTCCCTCAAGGCATCTGGGTCTGGTGACCGCGGTCGAACACGGCGACAGGGCTCGAGCGGCGGTCGAGGCGATGACGGCACTGGTCGGACGCTACGTGGACCTGGTGGGTATCGCCGCGCTCGCCGAGAGCCGGGTCATCGACGACCCCTGGGACGCCGAGGAGGTGACGCCGGTCGGCGGTGATGCGACGGTCGCGCTGGCGTCGGGTAAAGCCTTCAGCTTCGGCTACGCCGAGCATCGCGAAGTGCTTGCCGCTGCGGGTGCCGAGGTCGTCGAGTTCGACCCGCTGACCGACCCCTTGCCGCCGGGCACCGACGCGCTCGTGTTGCCCGGCGGTTTTCCGGAGGAGTTCGTCGCCGAACTGTCGGCCAACGAGGTCGCCCGCACGCAGATTCGACGGCTGGCGGCATCGGGTGCGCCCGTGCACGCCGAGTGCGCGGGGCTGACCTATCTCGTCGACGACCTCGACGGCCACCCGATGTGTGGCGTGATCGCCGGTTCGGCCACGTTCACCGACCGACTCACACTCGGCTATCGCGAGGCGGTCGTGGTGGCGGACTCGCCCCTGCATTCGATCGGCGACCGCACCATGGGACACGAATTCCACCGCACCGCAGTCACATTCAAAGACGATTACGCGCCCGCATGGATCTTCGCCGGTCACGACATCGCGCGCAGACGCGACGGCGTCGTGGACGGCGCCGTGCACGCCGGTTACCTGCACACCCACCCCGCCGCGCACTCGCGGGCGATCAGCCGGTTCGTCGCCGTCGCCGCAACCTCTAAGCTCGCGCCGATGAGCCGCTCGCGAGAAGAGGATCGAAGCCAGTGACCGAGAACGCCTACCTCGTCGGTCTACGCCTGACCGGCAGGAAGGTTGTCGTCGTCGGCGGCGGCAGCGTGGCGCAGCGCCGACTGCCGCTCCTGGTCGCCAACGGCGCCGACGTCGTCGTCATCGCCCGCGAGGCCACCCCCGTGGTCGAGGCCATGGCCGGAATCACACTGCAGCTGCGTGAGTTTCGTCCCGGCGACCTCGAGGGTGCGTGGTATGCGATCGCGGCCACCGACGACCCGGCCGTCAACGCGGCCGTCGTCGCCGAGGCCGAGGACCGCCACATCTTCTGCGTCCGCGCCGACGTGGCCATCGAGGGCACCGCCGTCACCCCCGCGTCGTTCGAGTACGAGGGTTTGTCGGTCGGGGTGCTCGCCGGGGGCGAGCACCGGCGGGCGGCGGCGATCCGGTCGGCGATCCATGAAGCCATGCAGCAGGGGCTCATCGCACCGGACGAGTCGGCGACCACCGACGTCGTGCGCGGCGGCGTGGCGCTCGTCGGCGGGGGACCGGGCGATCCCGAGCTGATCACCGTCCGGGGGCGCCGGCTCCTGGCGCACGCCGACGTCGTCGTCGCCGACCGGCTCGCACCGCAGGAGCTTCTCGCCGAGATGCCCCCGCACGTCGAGGTCATCGACGCGTCGAAGATCCCTTACGGCCGGGCCATGGCCCAGGACGCGATCAACGGCCTGCTGATCGACCGCGCGAAGGAGGGCAAGTTCGTCGTGCGCCTCAAGGGCGGCGACCCGTTCGTGTTCGCGCGCGGCTACGAAGAGGTGATCGCGTGCGCCGAGGCCGGCATCCCGGTGACCGTCGTACCGGGTGTGACCAGCGCCATAGGCGTTCCCGCACTCGCGGGCGTGCCCGTCACGCACCGCCATGTCACGCATGAATTCGTGGTGGTCAGTGGGCATGTTGCGCCGGGGCACCCCGAATCGTTAGTGAATTGGAATGCCCTGGCCGCGCTCTCCGGCACGATCGTGTTGCTGATGGCGGTCGAGCGCATCGAACTTTTCGCCGAGGCCCTGCTGGCGGGCGGACGACCTGCGGATACACCGGTCCTGGTGGTCCAGCACGGTACGACGGCCGCGCAGCGGACTTTGCGCGCAACCCTCGCCGACGCCGCGGAACGCATCCGGGAAGACGGAATCCGGCCCCCCGCGATCATCGTGATCGGGCCCGTGGCCGCCTTCGGCGGTTAAAGGATTCTTAAGATTACTGTAAGGTAACCCGTATGACGGCTCTCAATGACGCAGAGCGTGCTGCCATGCGCCGTGACGCCGAGGGTGGGGCAAACCGAGCCTTTTCGACACGTTCCCAGAAGAGCGCTGTTCAGTCCGCGCGGGAGCAAATCGGCAGGTCCCCGACGTGGCTGCCGTCGCGGAGGTTCATCGCGGCGGTCATCGCGATCGGTGGCATGCAGTTGCTCGCGACCATGGACAGCACGGTCGCGATCGTCGCGCTTCCTAAGATTCAGGACGAGCTGAGCCTCTCCGACGCCGGCCGTAGCTGGGTCATCACCGCCTACGTGCTGACCTTCGGCGGACTGATGCTGCTCGGCGGTCGGCTCGGCGACACGATCGGGCGCAAGCGCACCTTCATCGTCGGCGTCGCGTTGTTCACCATCGCCTCGGTGCTGTGCGGCCTCGCGTGGAACGAGGCGACGCTGGTCACCGCACGGCTGCTGCAAGGCGTCGGCGCGGCCATCGCGTCACCCACCGCACTGGCGCTGATCGCGACCACGTTCCCCAAGGGCCCGGCCCGCAACGCGGCCACCGCGATCTTCGCCGCGATGACCGGTATCGGCTCGGTGATGGGTCTGATCGTCGGCGGCGCGCTCACCGAGGTGTCGTGGCGCTGGGCGTTCCTGATCAACGTGCCGATCGGCCTGGTGATGATCCACCTGGCCCGCAAGACGCTGCGCGAGACGAGCCGTGAGCGGCTCAAGCTTGACGCCGCGGGCGCGATCCTGGCGACGCTCGGCTGCACCGCGGCGGTGTTCGGCTTCTCGATGGGTCCCGAGCAGGGCTGGTTGTCGCCGGTCACGCTGGGCTCCGGCCTGGCCGCGGGTGTCGCGCTGCTCGCGTTCCTCTACGTCGAGCGCACCGCCGCCAACCCCGTCATGCCGTTCGACCTGTTCAAGGACCGCAACCGGGTCGCGACGTTCGCCGCGGTGTTCCTCGCCGGCGGCGTGATGTTCACGCTGACCGTGCTGATCGGCCTGTACGTGCAGGACATCATGGGTTACAGCCCGCTGCGGGCAGGTATCGGGTTCATTCCGTTCGTGATCGCGCTCGGGATCGGCCTGGGGCTGTCGTCGCAGCTGGTCCAGATGTTCCCGCCGCGGCTGCTGGTGATCGCCGGCGGCGTGCTGGTGCTGGGCGCGATGATCTACGGCTCCACGCTCGACGCGAACATCCCGTACTTCCCGAACCTGGTCCTGCCGATCACGATCGGCGGCCTGGGCATCGGAATGATCGTGGTGCCGCTGATGCTGTCGGCCATCGCCGGCGTCGGCTTCGACCAGATCGGCCCGGTGTCGGCCATCGCGCTGATGCTGCAGAACCTCGGCGGGCCCGTCGTGCTGGCGGTGATCCAGGCCGTGATCACGTCGCGCACGCTGTATCTGGGCGGCACCACCGGCCCGGTCAACGACATGAACGCCGCGCAGCTGCACGCGCTCGACCAGGGTTACACCTACGGGTTGCTCTGGGTCGCGGCCGTCGCGGTGATCGTGGGCGCCGCGGCGTTGTTCATCGGTTACACCGCGTCGCAGGTTGCGCATGCGCAGGAAGTCAAGGACGCGATCGATTCCGGAGAGCTTTAGCTCGACATCGAGCCGGGGAGAGCTTTAGCTCGGTTAGGGCCAGCCGCACCCGAGTACCTCTGAACCGCACTCGGTAGGGTGGCTGTCCATGTCTGCCGTCGGTGGTTCCTCCGAGTCGACGGACCGCCCCGTTCCGCCCGCGGCGCTGCCGCTCGCGAAGTCGGTTCTGGGCCCGGCGATCATCGCGATCACCGGCATGCAGCTCATGTCGACGCTCGACGGCACCATCGTGATCGTTGCGCTGCCTCGCATGCAGGCCGACTTGGGTCTCGCTGACGCCACCAAGAGCTGGGTCATCACCGCCTACGTCTTGGCGTTTGGCGGGCTGCTGCTGCTCGGCGGACGCGTCGGCGACGCGATCGGCCACAAGCGCGCCTTCCTGTCCGGCGTCGGGGTGTTCACCATCGCCTCGCTGGTGTGCGGGTTGGCCACCGACCCGGCCACGCTGATCGTCGCGAGGGCGGTGCAGGGCACCGGGGCGGCCGTCGCGGCGCCCACCGGCCTGGCGCTGATCGCGACGACATACGCGGTGGGTCAGGCGCGTAACCGCGCGCTGGCCATCTCCGCGGCTATGCAGGGCATCGGCTCGGTGCTCGGCCTGGTGCTCGGCGGTGCGCTGACCGTGATCTCGTGGCGGTTGGCGTTCCTGATCAACGTGCCGATCGGCATAGCCATCATCGCGATCGCGGTGTTCAAGCTCGCCGAAACCCACCACGAGCGGCTCAAACTCGACATCACCGGTGCGCTGCTGGCCACGCTGGGCTGCTCGTCGGCGGTGCTGGTGTTCACGCAGGGCCCGCCGCGGGGCTGGGTCGATCCGTTGGTGATCGGCGCCGCGGTCGCGTCGGCGGTGTTCTTCATCAGCTTCCTGCTCGTCGAACGCACCGCGCAGCACCCGATCGTGCCGTTCTCGGTGTTCGACAACCGCAACCGCGTGATGACGTTCGTCGCGCTGTTCCTCGCCGGCGGGGTGCTGTTGACGCTGACCGTGATGATCGGGCTGCTGGTGCAGGACGTCCTGGGCTACTCGGCGCTGCGGGCCGGAATCTGCTTCATCCCGTTCGCGCTGGCCTTCGGGGTCGGCACGGCGGTCGCGGCCCGGCTTGCCCCGCACGTCGCGCCTCGTTGGCTGATCCTCGGCGGCGGTCTGTTCGTGCTCGGCGCGATGCTCTACGGCTCGACGCTGGACCGCAGCATCCCGTACTTCCCCGACCTGTTCGCGCCGATCGTCGTGGGCGGCTTCGGCATCGGGGCCATCGCGGTGATCCTGCCGCTGTGCGCGATCGCGGGCGTCGGCCCGGGTGAGATCGGACCGGTCTCGTCGATCACGCTGATGGTCCAGAACCTCGGCGGCCCTTTGGTGCTGGTCGTGATCCAGGCCGTGCAGACGTCGCGCACGCTGTACCTCGGCGGCACCACGGGCCCGGTGAAGGACATGACGCCCGCCCAGCTCGACGCCCTCGGGTACGGCTACACCTACTCGCTGCTGTGGGTGGCCGGTGTCGCGGTGATGGTCGGGATCGCCGCATTCTTCATCGGCTTCTCGTCCCGCGAGATCGCCGCCGCGCAGCACACGAAGGAGGCGGTGGAGGCCGGCGAGCTGTAGCTCGGGTTCCGGCGGGGTAAGAGCGTAGCGATCGGGGGATCAGCACAGTCAGTAAGGTTGTCGGCTGTGATCACCCGCATGTCGGAGCTGTTTCTGCGCACTCTGCGCGACGACCCCGCCGACGCCGAAGTGCCCAGCCACAAACTGCTGATCCGCGCCGGTTACATCCGGCCCGTCGGACCCGGCCTCTACAGCTGGCTGCCGCTGGGGTTGCGGGTGCTGCGCAAAATCGAGAACGTCGTCCGGTCCGAGATGACCGGGATTGGCGGCCAGGAGATCCTTTTCCCGGCGCTGCTGCCCAAGGCCCCCTACGAGACGACGAACCGCTGGACCGAGTACGGCGACGGCGTGTTTCGGCTGCAGGACCGCCGCCGCAACGACTACATGCTGGGCCCCACCCACGAGGAGTTCTTCACGCTGACGGTGAAGGGGGAGTACAGCAGCTACAAGGATTTTCCGCTGCTGCTGTTCCAGATCCAGACCAAGTACCGCGACGAGGCGCGGCCGCGGGCCGGCATCCTGCGCGGCCGCGAGTTCGTCATGAAGGACTCGTACTCGTTCGACGTCGACGACGACGGCCTGCGCGCGCAGTACCTGGCGCACCGCGAGGCCTACCAACGGATCTTCGATCGGTTGGGTGTGCGCTACGTGATCGTGTCGGCGGTGTCGGGGGCGATGGGCGGCAGCGCATCAGAGGAGTTCCTGGCCGAAAGCGAGATCGGCGAGGACACGTTCGTGCGCTGTCTCGAATCCGGCTACGCCGCCAACGTCGAAGCGGTGACCACCGCGGTTCCGGAAGCCCTGCCGATCGACGGCCAGCCCGAGGCCAAGGTCTACGAGACCCCGGGCACCCCGACGATCGCGACGCTCGTCGACTGGGCCAACGCCACGCTGGACCGCACGGTCACCGCGGCCGACACCCTCAAGAACGTGATGCTCAAGACCCGCCTGCCCGGCGAAGACTGGGAGCTGCTGGGCGTCGGTGTGCCCGGTGACCGCGAGGTCGACGACAAACGGCTGGGCGCCGCGCTGGAACCGGCCGAGTACGCGTTGCTCGACGACGCCGACTTCGCCAAGCACCCGTTCCTGGCCAAGGGGTATATCGGCCCGAAAGCGTTGCTGGCCAACGGCGTTCGTTATCTGGTGGATCCGCGGGTGGTCGACGGCACGTCGTGGATCACCGGCGCGGACGAACCCGGTAAGCACGTCGTGGGCCTGGTCGCCGGACGCGACTTCGTCGCCGACGGCACGATCGAGGCCGCCGAGGTGCGCGACGGCGATCCGTCGCCGGACGGGGCCGGGCCGCTGGTGAGCGCGCGTGGCATCGAGATCGGCCACATCTTCCAGCTGGGCCGCAAGTACACCGACGCGTTCGAGGTCGACGTGCTCGGCGAGAACGGCAAACCGGTCCGGTTGACCATGGGGTCCTACGGCATCGGGGTGTCGCGGCTGGTCGCCGTCATCGCCGAACAACACCACGACGACATCGGCCTGCGCTGGCCGTCGGAGGTGTCCCCGTTCGACGTCCATCTCGTCATCGCGAACAAGGACGCCGCCGCCCGCGCCGGCGCCGAGGAGCTGGCCGGCGAGCTGGACCGGCGCGGCGTCGACGTGCTGTTCGACGACCGCACCGCCTCGCCGGGGGTGAAGTTCAAGGACGCCGAACTGCTCGGGGTGCCGTGGATCGTCGTGGTCGGCCGTGGCTGGGCCGACGGCGTCGTTGAGCTACGCAACCGGTTCAGCGGCGAGAAGCGCGAGATCGCGACCGACGGCGCGGTGGCGGACATCGCGGCCGCCGTGGCTCCCTCGAACGTGCGCTGAGCGCGAAAATCAGGTCGGAATCTCGACCTGAGCGCACACTCGGCGAGGAGCTACTCGCTGCCGCCCGGGAACGGCACCGTGACCGGCGTCGTGCCGAGCACCTGGCTCCAACGCGCCGCCGTCACCGCAGCTTGCGTCAGCGCCGCCACACCGAACGCGCGCTCCTGTTCGGAGGTGGCCTGCTCGACGACGGCGCGCCACGCGACGGCCGCGTCCTCCTCCATCCGGACCGCGAGTTTGGCGGCATCGGTGGGGGTCTCCACCTTCATCGGCAGCTGGTATCCCGCTGCGGGCAGCGGTCCGGCGATCGACCGGTCGCTCAGCATCTTCAGCCCGGCCTCGCGGCGTTCGCGGTGCTCGGCCATGGAATCCGACACTAGCTTGTTGTCCTCGGGCGTGGAATGCGCCGAGACGATGCCGTACCCGTAAATGGTCGCGTGCTCGGTCGCGATCGCGTCGTACAGCGCGCCGTCCGCCGCATCCGACGGCCGGCTGGGGGTGGGTTCCGCCGACGTCATCGCGTCTTCTCCGGTTCGGCGAGCGCGACTGTGTACGCGGCGGTGCAGGCCGCGGCGATCGACGCGAGCAGCCCGGCGCGGTAACCGTCGAGTTTGGCCGCGAGTTCGGTGGCGCTCGACGCCGACGCCCGCAGCGCGTTACGGGCATCCTTGACCGTCGGCGGCTTGGCGGGCTCGGCGGTGGTGCTGGTCGGCGTCGAGGTGGGCGCCTCCTCTCCGCGCAGCCGGACCAGTTCGTCAGACAACGCCTGTGCGTGGGCCGCGCGCTCGGCCGCCACCGCCGTCAGGGCCTGGGCGACGCTGCCCCGCTCGTTGGCGGCGGCGTCGGTAGCCAGCTGGCTGTCGGCGCGCGCCCGGTCGAGCTGCGCGGCGAGTTCGTCGACTTCCGGCGGTGGGGGCGGGGAGCCGCAGGCCGCTGCGGTCGCGCCCACCAGCGCCAATGCCGCGGCCGAGGCCAAAAGGCGTCTCCTGCTGATGGTCGGCGGGGGGCTCGGCACGAGCAACATCTTGCCATTGCGCCGTATCCGCATCGGCGTTCGTTTGGCGTTTACCGCGGCGGTGCTGGCGTATCGTGGAGTGTCGGTTCCAAGGTGTGTCGCCGGGGATCGTGTCCGGACAACTCAAGACGAGGAGCTCGCCGTGACGGAGCATTCTGCGGGATTGCCGTCGCAGAAAGAGGTGATCGAGCTACTCGACGGCGAGTTCGCGCGCGCCGGTTACGAAATCGAGGACGTCATCGTCGACCCGGCCGCGCGTCCGCCGCGAATCACGGTGGTGGCCGACGGGGACGACGGCCTCGACCTCGAATCGATCGCCCAACTGTCCCGAACCGCCTCCACGCTGCTCGACGAACTCGACACCCGGTCGGCGCCCTACGTACTCGAGGTCACCTCGCCCGGGGTGGACCGGCCGCTGACCACCGAGAAGCACTTCCGGCGAGCGCACGGTCGCAAAGTCGAGCTGACGCTGTCCGACGGCACCCAACTGACCGGCCGAATCGGCGAAACCTGCGACGGCGTGGTGCGTCTGGTGGTTCGGGCCGGCCGGCAGGCCAACTTCTCCGTACGTGAGCTGCCGCTGGACGGCATCTCGAAAGCTGTTGTGCAAGTTGAATTCTCGCCTCCCAATCCGCGAGAGCTGGAGCTGGTCGGCCAATCTGGGAAGGAGGCTTCGGCGTGAACATCGACATGGCCGCGCTGCATGCCATCGAGGTCGACCGCGGGATTCCGGTGGGCGAACTCGTCGAAACCATCAAATCCGCACTGCTGACCGCCTATCGGCACACCGAAGGGCACGCCGCCGAGGCCCGCATCGAGATCGACCGCAAGACCGGCGAGGTCAAGGTCATCGCGTCCGAGCTGGACGAGGACGGCAACACGATCAGCGAATGGGACGACACCCCAGAGGGTTTCGGCCGCGTCGCCGCGACGACGGCACGCCAGGTCATGCTGCAGAGGTTCCGCGACGCCGAGAACGAGAAGACCTACGGCGAGTTCTCCGCCCGCGAGGGCGACATCGTCGGCGGGGTGATTCAGCGCGACGCGCGGGCCAACGCCCGTGGGCTGGTCGTCGTCCGGATGGGCAGCGAGACCAAGGGTTCCGAAGGCGTCATCCCCGCGGCCGAGCAGGTGCCCGGTGAACGCTACGAACACGGTGATCGGCTGCGCTGCTACGTCGTCGGCGTCAGCCGCGGTGCGCGTGAACCGCTGATCACGCTGTCGCGCACGCACCCGAATCTGGTGCGCAAGCTGTTCTCGCTGGAGGTGCCCGAGATCGCCGAGGGCTCCGTCGAGATCGTGGCCGTTGCCAGGGAGGCCGGTCACCGCTCCAAGATCGCGGTCACCTCGCGGGTGCCGGGCCTCAACGCCAAGGGTGCGTGCATCGGACCGATGGGTCAGCGGGTGCGCAACGTGATGAGTGAGCTGTCGGGTGAGAAGATCGACATCATCGACTACGACCCCGACCCGGCGAAGTTCGTCGCCAATGCGCTCTCACCGGCCAAGGTGGTCTCGGTGGCCGTCATCGACGAGGCCGCACGCGCCGCCCGCGTCGTCGTACCCGACTTCCAGCTGTCGCTGGCCATCGGCAAGGAGGGGCAGAACGCCCGGCTGGCGGCCCGGCTCACCGGCTGGCGCATCGACATCCGCAGCGACGCGCCGCCCGCGGGTGCGGCCGAGCCCGATCAGGACGCGGCCCGCGGTGCCGTGGGGGACCGGTAAGCGCCGACGGCGCACGTGTCCACGCCGACCAGCGCAGCCATTTCAAATACCAGCGGCAGTGACGGTAGACTCACCTGTGATCCAGCGCGAGACTTCGGCTTCGGCGCAACGACGCAGCCCCGACGAACCTGTCGGACCGGTGCGGACCTGCGTAGGTTGCCGGAAACGAGAGCTGGCCGTCGAACTGCTTCGGGTGGTCGCTGTCGGCAACGTCGATGGGGCTGGGAATTCTCTCAGCACCCTGACCGTTGACCGGGCGAGAAAGCTGCCGGGGCGGGGTGCGTGGCTGCATCCCACTCCACAGTGCCTCGAGGCAGCGATTCGGCGGCGAGCGTTCGGTCGAGCGCTGCGCATCACCGGTTCACCGGACGTATCCGCGGTGATCGAGTATGTCGGCACTGTGAGCAGTGCGGACCCGCCCGACCTCCCGGCAACAGAACAGGTAGCGAAGAACATGAGCACACCGTGAAGTCCCGATGACCATGCGTCATAGCTAACCCGAGGCGCGGCGCCTACCACCGCTGACGCCTCTAGAGATGGAGATGTAGTGGCAGGTAAGGCCCGTGTACACGAGTTGGCCAAGGAACTCGGTGTCACCAGCAAGGAAGTTCTCGCTCGTCTGAGCGAACAGGGCGAATTCGTCAAATCCGCGTCCTCCACGGTGGAGGCCCCGGTCGCGCGCCGGCTGCGCGAATCCTTCGGCGGCGGGAAACCGGCCGCGGAGAAGGTCAAAGCCGACGGAAACGGGTCGGCGGCGAAACCCGGTACCACGGCGGCCACACCGGCCGCGCCCGCCAAGGCCCCCACCCCCCAGGAGCCCGCGAAGGCTCCCGCACCCAAGCCTGCTGCGCCCGCCGCCGAGGCTCCGCCCGTCGCGCCTCCCGCGGCGGCCGCCCCTCCGGCCACGCCCGCTGCGCCTGCGGCACGTCCCGGCCCGCGCCCGGGCCCGTCGCCGAGCGCGCCCAAGCCCGCTCCGCGCGTCCCGCGCGTCGGCAACAACCCGTTCTCGACCCAGCAGCCGGTGGATCGCCCGATCCCGCGGCCGCAAGGTCCTCGGCCCGGCCCCGGTGGGCCGCGGCCCGGCACCCCGCGCCCGGGGATGTCCCCGAGCAACATGCCTCAGCGTCCCGCCGGCCCGCGGCCCCCGCGTCCCGGTGGCGGTCCGCGCCCCGGCCCCGGCGGCGGTCCCCGTCCCGGTGCGGGTCAGGGCGGTCGTCCCGGTGCCGGCGGTGGTGGCGGCGGCGGTAACTACCGCGGCGGTGGCGGCGGCGGTCCGGCCGGCGGTGGCTTCCGCGGTCGTGGCGGCGGTCGGCCCGGCCAGCGCGGCGGTGCTGCCGGTGCGTTCGGTCGTCCCGGCGGTGCGCCCAAGCGCGGTCGTAAGTCGAAGAGGGCGAAACGCGCCGAATACGAGAACATGCAGGCGCCCGTCGTCGGTGGCGTTCGCCTGCCGCACGGCAACGGCGAGACCATCCGGCTCGCCCGCGGCGCCTCGCTGAGCGACTTCGCCGAGAAGATCGACGCCAACCCCGCCTCACTGGTGCAGGCGTTGTTCAACCTCGGCGAGATGGTCACCGCGACGCAGTCCGTCGGCGACGACACCCTCGAGCTTCTCGGCAGCGAGATGAACTACAAGGTTCAGGTCGTCTCGCCAGAGGACGAGGACCGCGAGCTGCTGGAGTCGTTCGACCTCACCTACGGCGAGGACGAGGGCGGCGAAGAGGACCTCGAGCAGCGGCCGCCGGTCGTCACGGTCATGGGCCACGTCGACCACGGCAAGACCCGACTGCTGGACACGATCCGCAACGCCACCGTCCGCGAGGGCGAGGCGGGCGGCATCACCCAGCACATCGGCGCTTACCAGGTCGAGGTCGATCTCGACGGCACGCCGCGACCGATCACGTTCATCGACACCCCGGGCCACGAGGCGTTCACCGCCATGCGTGCCCGCGGTGCCAAGGCCACCGACATTGCGATCCTCGTGGTGGCGGCCGACGACGGCGTCATGCCTCAGACGGTGGAGGCGCTCAACCACGCGCAGGCGGCCGAGGTGCCGATCGTGGTGGCGGTCAACAAGATCGACAAGGAAGGCGCGGATCCGGCCAAGATCCGCGGGCAGCTCACCGAGTACGGCCTCATCCCCGAGGAGTACGGCGGCGACACGATGTTCGTCGACATCTCGGCCAAGGCGGGCACCAATATCGAGGCGCTGCTCGAGGCGGTCGTCCTGACCGCCGACGCATCGCTGGACCTGCGGGCCAACCCCGACATGGAGGCCCAGGGTGTGGCGATCGAGGCGCACCTCGACCGCGGTCGAGGCCCGGTGGCGACCGTGCTCATCCAGCGCGGCACGCTGCGGGTCGGCGACTCGGTGGTGGCCGGCGACGCGTACGGACGTGTCCGGCGCATGGTCGACGAGCACGGTGACGACGTCGCCGAGGCGCTGCCGTCGCGGCCCGTCCAGGTCGTCGGCTTCACATCGGTGCCCGGCGCAGGTGACAACTTCCTCGTCGTCGACGAAGACCGCATCGCGCGGCAGATCGCGGACCGGCGCAGCGCCCGCAAGCGCAACGCCCTGGCCGCCCGCAGCCGCAAGCGGATCAGCCTCGAGGACCTGGATTCGGCGCTGAAGGAAACCAGCCAGCTGAACCTGATCCTCAAGGGCGACAACGCCGGTACGGTCGAGGCGCTCGAGGAGGCCCTGCTGGGCATCCAGGTCGACGACGAGGTCGAGCTGCGTGTCATCGACCGCGGCGTCGGTGGCGTCACCGAGACCAACGTCAACCTGGCGTCGGCCTCGGACGCGATCATCATCGGCTTCAACGTCCGCGCCGAGGGCAAGGCCACCGAACTGGCCAACCGTGAAGGTGTGGAGATCCGCTACTACTCGGTGATCTACCAGGCCATCGACGAGATCGAGAGCGCGCTCAAGGGCATGCTCAAGCCGATCTACGAGGAGAAGGAGCTCGGCCGCGCCGAGATCCGCGCGATCTTCCGGTCGTCGAAGGTCGGCAACATCGCCGGCTGCCTCGTCCAGTCGGGGATCATGCGGCGCAACGCGAAGGCCCGGCTGCTGCGCGACAACGTCGTGGTGGCCGAGAACCTCACCGTGTCGTCGCTGCGCCGGGAGAAGGACGACGTCACCGAGGTCCGCGAGGGCTACGAATGCGGTCTGACGCTGACGTACTCCGACATCAAGGAAGGCGACGTCATCGAGACGTACGAGCTCGTTGAGAAGGAGCGCACCTAGGGTGGGCGATGAGCGCTTGCGCGAAGAGCAGAAATGAGTGACCCCGCACGGGCGAAGCGACTGGCCAAACGCATTTCCACCATCGTCGCCTCGGCGATCGAATACGAGATCAAGGATCCTCGGCTGGCCGGGGTGACGATCACCGACGCCAAGGTCACCAACGACCTACACGACGCGACGCTGTTCTACACGGTGCTCGGCGCGTCGCTGTCCGAGGAGCCGGACTTCGACGCGGCCGCGGCTGGGCTGGAGAAGGCAAAGGGTGTGCTGCGCTCGAAGGTCGGCGCGAGCCTGGGTGTGCGGTTCACACCCACGCTCGCTTTCGAGCGTGACACCGTGCCCGACGCGGCGGTGAAGATGGAGGAACTGCTGGCTCGCGCCCGCGCCGCGGATGAGGAATTGGCGCGAGTTCGGCAAGGTGCCAAGCACGCAGGCGATGCGGACCCGTACCGTGTCACTGAGATGGAGGGCGAGGCAGCAGCCGGGGGGCCTGACGACTCTGAGGACATCGGTGACCGCGATCGACAAGACGACTGACGCTCCGGAAGTGGGAGATCGGGTCAACGCCCGGCGCGCAGCCGAACTGCTCTCGGCGGCCGGCTCGATCGGGGTCGTGTGCCACGTCTATCCCGACGCCGACACGATAGGCGCAGGTCTGGCGTTGGCTCTGGTGCTCGACCAGGTCGGCAAGAGCGTTCAGGTGAGCTTCGCCGCGCCGGAGAAACTGCCCGAATCGCTGCAGTCGCTGCCCGGCGGTCACCTGCTCGTCGGCCCCGACGAGATGCGGCGCGACCCCGATCTGGTGGTCACGGTCGACATCCCCAGCGTCAACCGGCTCGGGGTGCTGCGCGGTCTGGTCGACGACCGCCGCGAGGTGCTGGTGATCGACCACCACGCCTCCAACCGGCTGTTCGGCACCGCCAACTTCGTCGACGCCTCGGCCGACTCCACCACGATGCTGGTGGCCGACCTGCTCGACGCGTGGGACAAGCCGATCGACATCGGCGTCGCGCACTGCCTGTACGCGGGGCTGACCACCGACACCGGTTCGTTCCGCTGGGCCACCCCGCGCGCGCATCGGCTGGCGGCGCGCCTCGTCGAACTCGGCGTGGACAACGCCGGCATCAGCCGGACCCTGCTCGACACCCACCCGTTCGCGTGGCTGCCGATGCTGTCACGGGTGTTGTCCTCGGCGCAGCTGCTGCCCGAGGCCGCCGACGGCCGGGGTCTGGTGTACGCGGTCGTCGACCACCGGGAGTGGGTCAACGCCCGGCCCGAGGAAGTCGAGAGCATCGTCGACATCGTGCGCACCACGCAGGAGGCCGAGGTCGCCGCGGTGTTCAAGGAGATCGAGCCGGGCCACTGGTCGGTGTCGATGCGGGCCAAGTCCTATGACCTGTCGCCGGTCGCGAGTGGGTTCGGCGGTGGCGGTCACCGCCTGGCAGCCGGATATTCGGCCACCGGGTCCACCGAGGACGTGGTGAAGGCGTTGCGCGCGGCCCTTGGCTGAGCCCGGGACGGAGCCGCCGGACGCTCCGGTGACCGGCCGCCGCATCGCTGGGCTGGCCCTGCCCGCGCTCGGAGTGCTGGCCGCCGAACCGATCTATCTGCTGTTCGATCTCGCGGTGGTCGGCCGCCTGGGCGCGCTGGCGTTGGCCGGGTTGGCGATCGGCGCGCTGGTCCTTTCCACGCTGAGCTCGCAGATGACTTTCCTGGCCTACGGCACCACCGCGCGCTCGGCGCGGTTCTTCGGCGCCGGCGACCGCGCGGCCGCGGTCGGTGAGGGCGTGCAGGCGACCTGGCTCGCGCTGGGATTGGGTGCGGTGATCGTCGCCGCCGTACAGGTGTTCGCGGTGCCGCTGGTGTCGGCGTTGGCGGGGGCGTCCGACGGAGGAGAGATCGCCGACGAGGCGCTGCCGTGGGTGCGCATCGCGATCGTCGGCGTGCCCGCGATCCTGGTGTCGGCGGCGGGCAACGGGTGGATGCGCGGAGTCCAGGACACGGCGCGGCCGTTGCGGTTCGTCGTGTTCGGGTTCGCGGTGTCGGCGGTGCTGTGTCCGCTGCTGGTGTACGGCTGGCTCGGTATGCCGCGGCTCGGGTTGCCGGGTTCGGCCGTCGCGAACCTCGTGGGGCAGTGGCTGGCCGCGCTGCTGTTCTGTCGCGCGCTGCTGATCGAACGGGTGCCGCTGCGGTTGCATCCCGAGGTGTTGCGCGCGCAGGTGGTGATGGGTCGCGATCTGGTGTTGCGGACGCTGGCGTTCCAGGCCTGTTTCGTCTCGGCGGGCGCCGTCGCCGCCCGGTTCGGGGCGGCCGCCGTCGCCGCGCACCAGGTCGTGCTGCAGTTGTGGAATTTCCTTGCGCTGGTGCTGGATTCGTTGGCGATCGCGGCTCAGTCGCTGGTGGGCGCCGCGCTGGGTGCGGGGCAGTTGGCGCACGCGAAGTCGGTGGCGTGGCGGGTCACCATCTTCTCCGCGTTGGCCTCTGCGGTGCTGTCCATCGTGTTCGCGGTCGGTGCGTCGGTGTTCCCGAGCGTGTTCACCGACGACCGCTCGGTGCTCGATGCGATCGGGGTGCCGTGGTGGTTCATGGTGGCCCAATTGCCGGTCGCCGGAATCGTGTTCGCGCTCGACGGGGTGCTACTGGGCGCCGGCGACGCGAAGTTCATGCGCAACGCGACGCTGACCAGCGCGCTGGTCGGCTTCCTGCCGTTGATCTGGCTGTCGCTGGCGTTCGGGTGGGGATTGCTGGGGATCTGGGCCGGGCTGTCGACGTTCATGGTGCTGCGGCTGGCGTTCGTCGGCTGGCGTGCGTTCTCGGGCCGCTGGCTGGTGCCCGGCACGGCCTGATCCCTCCTCACCTTTGGCGAGCGTGCGTGTTTGCACACGACACGCCGCGACATCAGGGCACTTTGCGCACGCTCGACGCGGTGTGAGCGTGCGTTAAGCCTGGGTCCGCGCGATCGCGGCCCAGCCGAACTCCGTCGTCTTCACCTGCACATCGCCGAACCCGGCCGCTGCCAACCGATCCGGCAATGACGTCGGGTCGACGGGGTTGTAGGTGTCACCCTCATGCGCGACGGCCAACTCGTCGCTGCCGAGACTGTCGCTGGCGACCAGCGCCGCCCCCGGCCGCAGCACACGGGCGACCTCGGCGAACAGCTTGTCCTGCAGTTCGGCGGTCGGGACGTGGTGCAGCATCGTGAAACACGCTGCGCCGGTGAAGCGGTCGTCGTCGTAGGACAACGCCGTCGCGTCACCGCGCACGATCTCGACCGTCGGGACGCCGGCGAAGCGATCGGTCAGCATCGCCGCGAGTTCGTCGTCGATCTCCACCGACGTCAGCCGGCCCACCGACTCGCTCAGCACGTCGGTGGTGGCGCCGTAGCCGGGGCCCACCTCGATGACGTCGTCGCCGAGGTCGACCTCACCCAACGCCCACGGCAGGATCACCTCGCGGATCAGCTGCCGCCATTCGTCGCTGCCGCAGTACTCATGCGCTTCGTTCACGCTCGCAGCCTATGAGGCTGCACAAACCGCTGTAAATGGGCGGCGTGTCGCGTGCAGACACGCACGTCCCCAGCTGACGCGTCGGCCCACGCGCCACAACGGGTCAGCGGACTTGGGAGCGGCCTCGCTGCAGGACGGCGTCGCGGTTGGCGGCGATGTCGTCGCCGCTGGCCGAGCGCATCCACTCGCGCGCCGACGCCGCCTCGATCCACAATCCCTCGTTGGTCTGCGCCTCGTCGATGCGGTGGTACGACGCGAGCAGCGCACGCACGGCGCGCTGATTGTTGCCGACGATCGAGGCCGCGACCTGTCGGGCCGTCGGCATCAGCTCGGGGTGTGGCACCACCTGGGTGACCAGCCCGGTCCGCAGCGCCTCCTCGGCCGACAGGTAATCCCCGGTCAGGCTCATACGTCGCGCCATCCCGACGCCGACCTTCTGGGGCAGCCGCACCGACAGTCCCCACGTCGGCAACAGCCCCACCCGGGCGTGGGTGTCGGCGAACCGTGCCTGCTCGGAGGCGATCAGCACGTCGCAGTACAGGGCGATCTCCAGGCCACCCGTGACCGCCGCGCCGTTGATCGCGCCGATCACCGGCTTGGACATCGGCGGCCACTTCGGCGAGATGTCGGGCAGCTCGGTGGTGTCGCCCAATTCTTTGAGGTCCAGCCCGGCGCAGAACACCGGGTCGGCGCCGGTGACGATCACGACGTCGACATCGTCGTCGGCCTGCGCCTCGCCCAGGGCCCGGTAGAACTGCCTGCGCAGTTCGGCCGACAGCGCGTTGCGCGACTGCGGCCGGTTGAGGGTCAGCGTGCGCACACGATCTTGGGTCTCGATGAGCAGGATGTCGTCAGTCACCCGACGAACCTATCGTGGAGCCATGTGCCGAAACATCACCGAGCTCCGTGGGCTCGAACCAGCGGCGACCGACGAAGAGATCGAGGCCGCTGCGCGGCAGTACATCCGCAAGGTCAGCGGCATCACCCGGCCGACCGCGGCCAACGCCGATGCTTTCGAGGCCGCCGTAGCCGAGGTCACCGCAACCACTCAGCGGCTGCTGTCGTCGCTGCCGCCCCGGCGCCAGCCACCAAAGACGGTTCCGCCGCTGCGTCGGCCCGAGGTGAGGGCGCGCATCGAAGCGGCGGCCAAGACGTAGCGCGATGACGACGACGCTGACGCAGCCCGCGCTCAAGGAGTGGAGCGCCGCGGTGCATGCGCTGCTGGACGGCAGGCAGACCGTGCTGCTGCGCAAGGGCGGCATTCACGAGAAGCGGTTCGCGGTCACCGCCTCGCGATTCCTGCTGTTCCCGACGGTCGCGCACAGCCACGCCGAACGCGTGCGCACCGAGCACCGCGACCTGTTCGACGCTGCGGCCGCCGACAGCACCGACGACGCGGTGGTGATCCGCGCCGGCGCCCGCGTCGTCGCGGCGGTCGAGGTCAACCGCCCGGAGGCACTCGAACAGATTGCGCCACTGCATATCTGGACCGACGAGTCGGTGCGTGCCGACCGTCTCGACTTCCGGCCGAAGCACCGGCTCACCGCGCTCGTCGTGCAGGCCAGCCCGCTGGTGCGACCCCTGCGACTCGAACGGACCCCCGAGTACGCGGGCTGCACGAGCTGGGTGCAGCTGCCGGTCGACCCGCAATGGGCACCGCCGGTGCACGACGACGCCACACTGGGCGAGATCGCCTCGCGCGTCAGTGATTCGGTGGGCTGACCGCTCAGCCGGCCGGCGGCTGCGGTCCGGCCGGCAGGATCAGCCGCGACGCGCCACCACCGAGATGCACCGTATGGGTGGCCGACGCGAGCTTGGTACCCGTCCCGAGTGATTCGCCCGTACCGAGGTTGCGGGCGAACCGGGGATGCGACCCACCCGCCACGAGCACCCGGATCCGCGAACCGGCGCGGAACCGGTGGGCGATCGGATCGAGTTCGATGCGCACCTGGCCGGAATCCGATGCAGCGCAGACGTAACCGTCACTCACGTTCCGTGAGCGTCCCTTCGCGTCGACCTCGCTCACGCGCACGAACAGGTCGTTGTAGGGGTTGTCGCACGTATGCGACAGCTCCACGACCGGAACGCCGACCACGTACTTGTCCGCGGGCAGGCGGTCGCCGGTGAAGCTCAACACGTCGGCCCGCTGGGCGAGGCTGGTGTCCTTGCGGTACCCGCCCTCCGGTGACAGCAGGCGACCGCCGACGGTCGGCGTCGGATTGGCCGGGTTGTAGGTGAAGGTCGACGGCGCGGCGGTCTCCGGCGGAACGGCGTCGCCGAGGCGGCCGCCCGGTTGCAGGTACCGCACCACCTCCGGCATCGCGGGTGGCCAGTCCGGCAGGTCGATCCAGCCCCGACCGTTGATGTGAATCCGCACCGGCTGGCGGCGCGTGCTCTCGGCGCCGGACAGATGCGTGTCCAGCCAGTCCAGCGTCTGGCGGATCGCGGTGGGTGCGGCCTTGGTCATCAGCTGAGTGTGGATCCACGGGCCGACGGTCAGGCCGACCTCGACGCCGCGCTCGCGCAACCGCCGGTACTGGGCCATGGTCTGTTCCAGGAAGAGGTCCTGCCATCCGCTGATCAGCAGCACCGGCACGTCGGCGGTCTCCATGGCGCGGCGCAGGTTCAGCATCGTCCAGAACGGATCGTCGGCGTCGGGGTGGTCGAGCCACGATTCCCACCACGGCGCGCCGGAGCCCAGCAACGCCCGACCGGACTCACCGGCGGGTAGCCGATTCATCGCGCGGGTGAGTCGGCGCCGCGACCGCATCTGCCGCACCAGCGCCCGCACCCGGCTCCGATCCTCCTGGTAGGCCACCAGATGGCTCCAGCCGAGGAAGTCGCTCAGCGCGAAGGAGCCGGGACCCCAGCGCGGCCCGCTCACGTCGTGCGGACCGACCGTGATCACCGCGGCCTTCATCTCCGGCGGCGGGTCGGTGAGCAGCGCCCACTGGGTGAAGCCGAGATACGACAGCCCGATCGTGGCGAACGAGCCGGTGAACCAGTCCTGATTGCGCAGCCACTCGACGGTGTCGGCGCCGTCGGCGGCCTCGTTGACCATCGGATCGAATTCGCCGCCCGATCCGTAGGTGCCGCGCACGCTCTGCAACAGCACGTGGTAACCGCGCGCGGCGTAGACGCGGCCGTAGAGGGCGGCGAAGGGGAAGTCCCGGCCGTAGGGGCAGCGGACCAGCAGCGTGCCCGCCGGATCGGGCGTGGAGGGCGCATAGTGATCGGCGCGCAGCTCGACACCGTCGCGCATCGGCACCCGGACCTTGTGGACCGTGAAGTCGGTGGTGTGCGGTGGCAGCCGCAGCAGCCTAGAGACGGTGCGTCCGGTGAGCTTCTTGACCTTCGAACGTGATGCCGGCCGGGCGGCGACGGAGGATGCGGTCACGACACGAGGCTACGCAGAACCGATGCCGCCCCGGCCGATCGCCCGCGTGACCTCCGTCATCAGCCAGTCGATCGCGGCGGTCGCGGCCGCGCCGTCGAGGCCCCACACGGCGACCAGGCGCTCGTAGGTTGCCGGGCTCCACAGCACGTCGAGCAGGGCCGCGGCCGCGCGCCGTTGCCCCTCGGGCAGATCCGGTGACGCCGAGGTCACCGCCCGCAGCAGCGCGTCGCGGCGGCGGACGTCTGAGCTCACGAATGCCGGGTCCACCGGCGCGGGTGCGCTGTTCTCGACCGAGAAGCGTTGCAGCGACGCGAAAACCCGCGCCGTGACCTCTCCGAGGTTCCCCAGCGTGACGTCGTCATAGGACACCCCGGCTTCGGCCTCGAGCCGCTGCATCACGGCGTTGTGCAGCTGCCGTTCGGTCGGAAAGTGCCGGTACACCGTGCGCTCGCCGACCCCGGCCCGTGCGGCGACGGCCTTGAACGTCAGCCCACGCCAGTCCCACGTGTCGAACTCGTGCACCAGCGCGCTGCCCGCGGCGACGATGCGTTCGCGCGTCTGCGCGGCCTTTCGCCTGCGGACGCTGTTGTCATAGGTGCGCGTTGACGGACCGGCCATAATGGTGGCAGTGTACTGTCACCAATTCGTTTCCGGGCATCGCGGGCGGGAGGTGCAGCGTGGCATCCGTCGGGGATCTGATGGCCACGGCCGTCGACCGCACCGGACTCGACGACTTCGGCGACGACGCGTTCCGGGAGGGTCTGGAGATTCTCGTGCGCGCGCTGCGCGACGAAGCCCGGCTGAACAGTCGCGGCGAGGACTTCGTCTACGGCCGTATCGGGTTGCACCTGTCGCAGCGCCTCCAGGTCGAGGACTGGTACCGCCGGCATCCCGAGATCGACGACGAGCAGGTCCGTTCGCCGCTGTTCGGGCTCGGCCTGCCGAGGACCGGGTCGACGGCGTTGTCGTTTCTGCTCGCGCAGGATCCCGGCATCCGGTACCTGCGTAGCTGGGAGTCGGCGCAGCCGTGCCCGCCGCCGTCGACCGTGCACGGCGACGATCCGCGCATCCCGCCCGATCAACGGCCCGTCCTGGTGGGCACCCGCCCCCATGTGCCCACCGACGTCCGCGGTCCGATGGAATGCCTCGACCTGATGGCGCTCGATTTCAAGTCCCAGATCTTCCAGGCGTATGCGCAGATCCCCAGCTACTCGCAATGGCTCTGCGACAGAGCTGATTTCACGTCGACATACCGTTACGAGCGTCGTGTGCTCAAGCTACTCCAGTGGGGCGAACCGACCCGGCCGTGGCGGCTCAAGTCGCCCGCACACGTGCTTTCACTGGACTACCTCGACCGCGTGTTCCCTGACGCCCGTTTCGTCATGACGCACCGCGACCCGACCGACGTGTTGCTCTCGGTCGTCGACGTCTACGCCGACATCGTCGGTGGATTCACCGACCACCTCGATCGCCGCTACCTCGGCGAGCTGAATGTCACGCAGTGGTCGACGGGTGTCGCGCGGGTGATGACGTTCCGGGACAGGGCCGCAGAGCGGTTCTACGACATCGACTTTCGTGCCATGCAGACCGATCCGATCGGTGAGGTGAAGCGGTTGTACGGCTGGCTCGGTGAGCCGGTGACCGAACAGTTCGAGGCCGGTATGCGGGCGTGGTGGGCTCACAACGCCGAGAAGCGGGAGCCGCACCCGAAGGCCGATCCGGAGGCATTCGGCCTCGACGACAGCGTGATCCGGCCCTTGTTCGCCGACTACGTTGCTGCCTACTCGGGACCACTGCAACGGGAAAAGGGAAGCGCGCCATGACGATCGACCTGACGGGCGGCATCGACCCGGTGAGGGAGCACATGTTCACCGAGCCGCCGCAGGACCCCGAGATGCGGGATTCGGTGAGCTTCTGGGTGTTCGATGACCGCGGTGAGGTCGGCCTGCCCAGGATCGGAATCGAGGCCGTCGCATCCAACTGGGACGCCCACGGGATCCAGGTCAACCTGGCGTTCGCCGAGGGCCGCGTGTACCGGTTGCGAGCCGACGGGCCGAGCAAGCCGGTCGCGGGCCGTGACGGGAAGCCCACGGTGCTCGGCGCGGGTCCGCTGGCGTTCGAGTGCGTGGCGCCGTTCGACACGTGGGCGGTGATGTTCGACGGCCAGGCCGTCCAGACGTCGTCGGAGGCGCTGGCCGCCGGTGACAAGGGCGGGCCGCTGGTCGACGTGCGGTTCGAGGTCGAGGCGAAAATGGCGGTGCCGCCGTGGATCCAGGGGGCGATGCAGGAAGACGCGGCGAACCAGTTGAAGACGACGGTGGTCGGCGATCTGATGGGCGGTGCACGCTATGAGCAGCTGTTCCGCGCTGAGGGTGTCGTCGAGGTCGACGGGCGTCGGCATGCCTTCTCCGGCAGCGGGCTTCGCATCCGCCGACAGGGTGTCCGCCGACTGGAGGGGTTCTGGGGGCATTGTTGGCAGTCGGCGTTGTTCGGCAGCGGCCGAGCGTTCGGCTACATCGCGTACCCGCCGCGGCCCGACGGGCAACCGAACTACAACGAGGGCTATGTCCACCTCGGTGAAGGGCTGATTGCCGCCCGCGTCGTCGAGGCGCCGTGGCTGCGCCGGCTGCGGCCGCGCGGCGAGGACGTGTCGCTGGTGCTGGAAACGGCCCGCGGGACCGTGCGCATCGAGGGGGAGACGCTGTTGTCCACCCACGACATCACGGATCCCGCCGAGATCCCCGCCGAACAGCTCGCGAAGATGGCGAACTGGACGTTTCCGGCGCTGCAGCAGGCCGCGGTGCGCTACCGCTGGGACGGCGAGGAGACGATCGGGATGCTGGAGCGCTCGAGTCCGATGGACCGCATCGGCCCCTAGAACACGTAGTGCGGGATCAGGTCGTGGGCGCGCTGCAGGTTGGTCTGCATGCAGTCGGGAGCCGGATTGGAGTAGATCGGAGAGTAGAACAACGACTGCTGCAGCACGCCGTAACTGGTGTCGAAGGCGATCATGCAGGTGATCCACCACCGGTTGTTCCAGTCGGTCGGCTTCATCACCCAGTACTGCGCGGCGCGGTGGCCGTCGATGTCGAGCTGGACCGCGTCGGCGGGCAGCGTCTGCTCATAGGTGCGCCACACGATCGCCTCGACAGCCAACTGGTAGTTGCCCGCGTCGTATCGGCAGCGCAGCTGGTCCTCCGGCGTCGGCGGGGTGAACGCCAGGCCCATCGCCTGAATCGCGTCGAGCGGGATCTGCTTGCACGGATTGAACGGTGCGGGGTCGGTCGTCTCGATGACGGGCCACTTGATCGACGTCGTGACATTCGTCATCGGAATGTCGTCGACATCCACCCGCGGGGCGCCCGCCGGATTGGCCTGCCACACCACCATCACCGCAGCGATCAGTGCGCACAGCGCCGAGACCAAGCGCAGCTTGGCGAGCATCTCACCCCTTTGTTCGTCGGTCCGACCCTGCGGGGAGTGTAGCGGGCCGCTCGCAGCGGCCGAAGAGGAAACGAGAACCTGTTCTAGTTGCCGGGCGAGCCGCGGGCATCCGGTTAAGTACCCTGGTCAGTTGTGACACGCGACGGCCGACGACCCACCCTGTGGGCGATCAGCGACCTGCACACGGGTCACACCGGCAACAAACCCGTGACCGAGTCGCTGCACCCGGCTTCCCCGGACGACTGGCTGATTGTCGCCGGCGACGTCGCCGAGCGCACCGACGAGATCCGGTGGGCGCTGGATCTGCTGCGCAAGCGGTTCGCCAAGGTGATCTGGATTCCGGGCAACCACGAGCTGTGGACCACCAACCGGGACCCGATGCAGATCTTCGGCAAGGCGCGCTACGACTACCTGGTCAACATGTGCGACGAGATGGGCATCATCACGCCCGAGCATCCGTTTCCGGTGTGGACCGAGGAGGGCGGCCCGGCCACGATCGTGCCGATGTTCCTGCTCTACGACTACACCTTCCTGCCCGAGGGCGCGGCCACCAAGGCGGAGGGGTTGGCCATCGCGCGCGAACGCAACGTCGTCGGCACCGACGAATTCCTGCTGTCCGCCGAGCCGTACGCCACCCGCGACGCATGGTGCCGCGACCGGGTGACCTACACCCGCAAGCGGCTCGAGGACCTGGACTGGATGACGCCGACGGTGCTCGTCAACCACTTCCCGATGGTGCGCGAACCCTGCGACGCGATGTTCTATCCGGAGTTCTCGCTGTGGTGCGGCACCACCGCCACCGCCGACTGGCACACCCGCTACAACGCGGTGTGCTCGGTCTACGGGCACCTGCACATCCCGCGCACCACGTGGTACGACGGCGTGCGGTTCGAGGAGGTGTCGGTCGGATATCCGCGAGAGTGGCGGCGCCACAAGCCTTATCGCTGGATGCGGCAGATCCTGCCGGACCCGCAGTATCCGCCCGGGTACCTCAACGAGTTCGGTGGACACTTCCAGATCACCCAGGAGATGCGGGAGAACGCGCAGAAGATGCAGCAGCGGATACGCGACAGGCAGTTCTCGCGATGACGGTGGCCGCTTCACTGCTGTCCGGAGTGCTTCCGGCGACGACGTCCGGGTTGGCCGCCGCCGAGGTCTACCTCGATCCGCCCGACCTCGCGCCGCTGCCCGAAGAGGAGCCGCTGATCGCCAAGTCGGTGGCCAAACGCCGCAACGAATTCATCACCGTGCGGTACTGCGCGCGGCAGGCGCTCTCCGAGATCGGCATCGAACCGGTGCCGATCCTGAAGGGGGAGAAGGGCGAACCATGCTGGCCCGACGGCGTCGTCGGTTCCCTGACGCACTGTGAGGGGTACCGCGGCGCGGTGGTCGGCCGACAGGCCGAAGTCCGATCGGTCGGCATCGACGCCGAACCGCACGGTGTGCTGCCCGACGGTGTGCTCGACGCGATCAGCCTGCCCGTCGAGCGGAGCGAGCTCAAGCAACTGCCCGCGGGCCTGCACTGGGACCGAATCCTGTTCTGCGCCAAGGAGGCGACGTACAAGGCGTGGTTTCCGCTGACCCACCGCTGGCTGGGTTTCGAAGACGCGCACATCGCCTTCGACGTCGACGACAGCGGCACCTCAGGCGAATTCGTCTCGCGCATCCTGATCGATCCGGCGGCGATGCACGGACCTCCCCTGGAAACCCTGACCGGCCGGTGGTCGGTCCGCGACGGGTTGGCGCTGACCGCGATCGTGCTATGACCGAGGCGGGTCTGATCATCGTCGACAAACCCGCGGGCATGACGAGCCACGACGTCGTCGGCCGTTGTCGCCGTTTCTTCGGCACCCGCAAGGTCGGGCACGCCGGGACCCTCGACCCGATGGCGACCGGCGTGCTGGTCGTCGGAATCGAACGCGCCACCAAGATCCTCGGACTGTTGACGGCGACGGACAAGGCGTACGCCGCGACCATCCGGCTCGGTCAGACCACATCCACGGAGGACGCCGAAGGCGAAGTCCTGCAGGAGGTTTCGGCCGACGCCGTCACCGCCGCGCAGATCGAGGCGGCGGTGGCCCCGTTGCGCGGTGAGATCGATCAGGTGCCGTCGGCGGTGAGCGCGATCAAGGTCGGCGGGCAGCGTGCCTACAAGCTCGCGCGCGAGGGGCAGGCCGTCGAGTTGGCGGCCCGCCGCGTCCGCATCGACCGCTTCGCCGTGCTCGACGTCCGCCGCCACCCCGGCGTGGTCGACGTTGACGTCGAGGTGGAGTGCTCCAGCGGCACATACATCCGCGCGCTCGCCCGCGATGTCGGCGCCGCGCTCGGCGTCGGCGGGCACCTCACGGCGTTGCGCCGCACCAGGGTCGGCGGGTTCGGGTTGACCGAGGCTCGCACGCTCGACGAGCTGGCCGAAACCCCGCGGCTGTCCTACAGCCTCGACAAGGCCTGCCTGATGGCGTTCCCGTGCCGCGACCTCACGCCCGCCGAAGCCGAGGACACCCGCCACGGCCGGCCGCTGAAACCGGCCGGCATCGACGGCATCTACGCCGCGACGGCCCCCGACGGTCACGTCATCGCGTTGCTCGAAGATCGGTCGGCGCGCACGAAGTCGGTCGTCGTGCTGCGCCCCGCGACGCTGTGAGCCGACACCTCGCGGCGCGGCGCGGTGTGAAACCGCAGATCCGGAGGGGGAGTACTGCTTACCAGTGGTTCCCGCGAGCAGTCGGGTCACATGCTCGATTTACTGGTGGACGGCCTGACGGTGCGCCGCTGATCGTCAGCCGACGACCCAGATCGCTTCGGCGGCAGGGCTTCCGAGGTCGACGGTCATGTCGTCGCCTTCGGCGGACTCGATGGCCACCGAGATCATGCCCGCGAAGTCGCGGCGGGCTAGCACCCGCAGTCGGGAGTCGAGGTTGATGCCGACGCTGTCGAAGTACCGCAACATCTCCGGATCGGCGTCGGAGATCCGCGCGATCGTGCCCCGGTCACCGTCGTGGCAGGCCGACAACTGGCGAGCGTCGGGGGTGGGCACCCGGCCGTCGGCGGCCGGAATCGGGTCGCCGTGCGGATCGCGGGTCGGGTGCCCGAGCTTGGCGTCGATGCGGTCGAGCATCCGGTCGGACACCGCGTGTTCGAGCACCTCGGCCTCGTCGTGCACCTCGTCCCAGCTGTAGCCCAGCTCCCGCACGAGGAAGGTCTCCATCAGCCGGTGCCTGCGCACCATGGCCAGCGCAGCGGCGCTGCCCGCTTCGGTCAGCGTCACCGCACCGTACTTCTCGTGGTTGACCAGGCCCTGGTCGGCCAGCTTGCGGATCGACTCCGAGGCCGTGCTGGCCGACACGCCGAGGCGTTCGGCGAGCAGCTTCGTGCTCACCTTCTCCTGCGACCACTCCTGGACGGTCCAGATGACTTTCAGGTAGTCCTGGGCAACCGTCGTCAGGTCACGCGCATCGCCGGCAGGATTCACAGTTAGGAAGTTTAGGCAATGGTCACCTCATCCGGGGGATCCAGCGGGGCGCGCGACCCCGGCCGCGCCGTAGGCTTGCCCTCGTGCAGCGCTGGCGGGGACAAGAGGAGATCCCGACGGACTGGGGCCGATGCGTGCTCACCATCGGGGTGTTCGACGGTGTCCATCGCGGACACCAGGAGCTGATCAACCAGGCGGTCAAGGCGGGACGGTCGCGTGGTGTGCCGACCGTGCTGATGACGTTCGACCCCCATCCGATGGAGGTTGTCTTCCCGGGCAGCCATCCGGCCCAGCTGACCACGCTGACCCGGCGCGCCGAGCTGGTCGAGGAACTGGGCATCGACGTCTTTCTCGTGATGCCGTTCACGGCCGACTTCATGAAGCTCACCCCCGACCGCTATGTCCACGAACTGCTGGTCGAACGCCTGCACGTGGTCGAGGTCGTGGTCGGGGAGAACTTCACCTTCGGGAAGAAGGCCGCCGGCAACGTCGACCTGTTGCGCCAGGCCGGAGAGCGGTTCGGCTTCGCCGTCGAGGCGATGTCGCTGGTGGCCGAGCATCACCGCGACGAGACCGTCACGTTCTCCTCGACCTACATCCGGTCCTGTGTCGACGCGGGCGATGTCGTCGCCGCCGCCGAGGCGCTGGGGCGCCCGCACCGCGTCGAGGGCGTCGTGGTGCGCGGCGACGGACGCGGCAAGGTGCTCGGCTTTCCCACCGCCAACGTGGCCCCGCCGATGTACTCGGCGATTCCGGCCGACGGGGTCTATGCGGCGTGGTTCACCGTGCTCGGCCACGGCCCGATCGCGGGCAGCGTCGTCCCGGGCGAGCGCTACCAGGCCGCGGTGTCGGTCGGCACCAACCCGACGTTCTCCGGGCGCACCCGCACGGTGGAGGCGTTCGTGCTGGACACCGACGCCGACCTGTACGGCCAGCACGTCGCCGTCGACTTCGTGGCCAGGCTGCGGGGCCAGGAGAAGTTCGCCGACGTCGACGACCTGGTGGAGCAGATGGGCCGCGACACCGACCACGCCCGCACGATCCTGGCTCGCTGACGCCGACCGCTGCGTCGCGAACACAAAACCCCAGGATGGCGTCTTAACTGGCGTACGTAGATGAGCGCTCGGCAGAATTTCGTGCTGCACCACCGCCGCTGCTAGACTCCCTGCCGACCGGGCGTGCGCTGCAGTTCGCGGCGGCCGCGCCTCACCGGGGCCACGCGCCCTTTCCCGCGGACTGAGATAGATGGAGTTGTTTCGTGGCGCTTACCGCCGAACAGAAAAAGTCGATCCTGAGCGAGTACGGCCTGCATGACACCGATACCGGCTCGCCCGAGGCGCAGGTTGCACTGCTGACCAAGCGGATCATCGACCTGACCGAGCACCTGAAGGTGCACAAGCACGATCACCACTCGCGGCGCGGCCTGCTGCTGCTCGTCGGCCGTCGGCGCCGGCTGCTCAAGTACGTGGCCCAGGTCGACGTCCAGCGTTACCGCACGCTGATCGAACGGCTCGGCCTTCGCCGCTGACACCGGACCGGCGCGCAGATGCGCGCCGGGATTTCGGCCGCGTACTCGCCGCAGAGTACGATGGATCCGTTCGACTGCCGTTTCGGCCCGAACGACTTGGGTGCGATTTTCGCAGCTCCGCGAACATCGTTCCCGCGCGTCATAACCAGGACCTGCTCGATCGCGCGGTCTTCGGTAGTGGCTGCCGGAAGAATCTCCGGCAGCTTCGATCGATGGCCGTAGCCGCATCGAGGCCCGTGGTTCATACGCTGTGACGACGCAAAAACAGCTAAACAGTGGAGACACTGAACCAGAGAGGCCATACGGACACCTATGTCTGTAGTTGAAATTGAAGACGGCGTGTACGAATCGACCGCCACGATCGACAACGGGAGCTTCGGCACCCGCACCATCCGCTTCGAGACCGGCCGGCTGGCCCAGCAGGCCGCCGGCGCCGTCGCCGCCTACCTCGACGACGAGACCATGCTGCTGAGCGCGACGTCCGCCAGCAAGAATCCCAAGGACCACTTCGACTTCTTCCCGTTGACCATCGACGTCGAAGAACGGATGTACGCGGCGGGGCGTATCCCCGGCTCGTTCTTCCGCCGCGAGGGTCGTCCCTCGACCGACGCGATCCTGACGTGCCGGCTGATCGACCGTCCGCTGCGGCCGACGTTCGTCGACGGCCTGCGTAACGAGATCCAGGTCGTGGTCACCGTGCTCAGCCTCGATCCCAAGGATCTGTACGACGTGGTCGCGATCAACGCCGCCTCGGCGTCCACGCAGATCGCGGGCCTGCCGTTCTCGGGGCCGGTCGGTGGCGTGCGTGTCGCGCTGATCCCCGATGCTGGAAACGCGGGGGCTACCTGGGTCGCGTTCCCGACCGTCGAGCAGCTCGAGCGCGCCGTGTTCGACATGGTCGTCGCCGGTCGTGCGCTCGAAGACGGTGACGTCGCGATCATGATGGTCGAGGCCGAGGCCACCGAGAACGTCGTCGAGCTGATCGCCGGCGGGGCGCAGGCGCCCACCGAGGCCGTCGTCGCCGAGGGCCTGGAGGCCGCCAAGCCGTTCATCAAGGTGCTGTGCGAGGCTCAGCAGGAGCTGGCCGATCGTGCGGCCAAGCCGACGGGCGAGTACCCGGTGTTCCCCGATTACGGCGACGACGTCTACTACTCGGTCGCCTCGGTGGCCACCGACGCGCTGTCGGAGGCGCTGACCATCGCCGGTAAGGCCGAGCGCAACGACCGCACCGACGAGATCAAGGCCGAGGTGCTCGAGCGGCTTGCCGAGCAGTACGCGGGCCGCGAGAAAGAGGTCGGGGCCGCGTTCCGCTCGCTGACCAAGAAGCTTGTGCGCCAACGCATCCTGACCGACCACTTCCGCATCGACGGTCGCGGCATCACCGACATCCGCGCACTGAGCGCCGAGGTTGCGGTGGTCCCGAGGGCCCACGGCAGCGCGCTGTTCGAGCGCGGCGAAACCCAGATCCTGGGCGTCACCACGCTCGACATGATGAAGCTGGCCCAGCAGATCGACTCGTTGGGGCCCGAGACTTCCAAGCGCTACATGCACCACTACAACTTCCCGCCGTATTCGACCGGTGAGACCGGTCGCGTCGGCTCGCCCAAGCGCCGCGAGATCGGCCACGGCGCGCTGGCCGAGCGTGCACTGATGCCGGTGCTGCCCAGCGTCGAGGAGTTCCCGTACGCGATCCGTCAGGTGTCGGAGGCGTTGAGCTCCAACGGTTCTACGTCCATGGGCTCGGTGTGCGCCTCGACCCTCGCCTTGCTCAACGCCGGTGTGCCGCTGAAGGCGCCGGTCGCGGGCATCGCGATGGGTCTGGTGTCGGACGATGTCGAGACTGATGGCGGCACCGAGCGCCGGTTCGTCGCGCTGACCGACATCCTCGGCGCCGAGGATGCGTTCGGCGACATGGACTTCAAGGTCGCAGGCACCAAGGAGTTTGTCACCGCGCTGCAGCTCGACACCAAGCTCGACGGCATCCCGTCCAAGGTTCTGGCGGGTGCGCTGTCACAGGCCAAGGACGCCCGGCTGACCATCCTCGAGGTGATGGCCGAAGCCATCGACGGCCCCGACGAGATGAGCCCGTATGCGCCGCGCATCACCACGATCAAGGTGCCGGTGGACAAGATCGGCGAGGTGATCGGCCCGAAAGGCAAGATCATCAACCAGATCACCGAGGAGACCGGAGCGCAGATCTCGATCGAGGACGACGGCACCGTGTTCGTCGGCGCGACCGACGGCCCGTCGACGCAAGCGGCGATCGACAAGATCAACGCGATCGCCAACCCGCAGCTGCCCAAGGTCGGTGAGCGGTTCCTCGGAACCGTCGTCAAGACAACGGATTTCGGTGCCTTCGTGTCGCTGCTGCCGGGTCGCGACGGACTGGTCCACATCTCGAAGCTGGGACGTGGCAAGCGGATCGCCAAGGTCGAGGACGTCGTCAAGGTCGGCGACAAGCTCCGTGTGGAGATCGCCGACATCGACAACCGCGGAAAGATATCGCTCATCCTGGTTGACGAGGAAGCGGCCAACTCGGAGACCGCGCCGGCAGATGCCGCAGCGGCCAGCAGTTAGGGCTTTGCGCCACGGAGGACGTGGCGGCAGATCTTCGGAGGCGGTGCGGCGCACCGTGCTACCCGGTGGCCTGCGTGTGGTCACCGAGTACATCCCGTCGGTGCACTCAGCGTCGGTCGGGTTGTGGGTCAACGTCGGCTCGCGCGACGAAGGCCCGAGTGTCGCGGGTGCGGCGCACTTCCTCGAACATCTGCTGTTCAAGTCGACGCCGACCCGGTCGGCGGTGAGCATCGCGCAGGCCGTCGACGCGGTCGGCGGTGAGCTCAACGCCTTCACCGCCAGGGAGCACACCTGCTACTACGCGCATGTGCTCGACTCCGACCTGGAGCTGGCCGTCGACCTGGTCGCCGACGTGGTGTTGCGCGGTCAGTGCGCGGCCGAGGACGTCGAGGTCGAACGCGACGTCGTGCTCGAAGAGATCGCGATGCGTGACGACGATCCCGAGGACACCCTCGGCGACGTCTTCCTCTCGGCGATGTTCGGCTCGCATCCGGTCGGCCGTCCGGTGATCGGCAGCGTGGATTCGATTTCGTCGATGACGCGCGCGCAGCTGCACTCCTTCCACCTCCGTCGGTACACCCCCGAGCGGATGGTTCTGGCGGTGGCGGGCAACGTCGATCACGACGAGGTGGTGTCGCTGGCGCGCGAGTACTTCGGCGCCCGGCTGGTGCGTGGCCGCGCCCCTGTGCCGCCCCGCAAGGGGACCGGCCGGGTGGGTGGGCGCCCGACGCTGGAACTGGTCAACCGTGACTCCGAGCAGACGCACCTGACGCTGGGTGTGCGCACGCCGGGCCGGCACTGGGAACACCGCTGGGCGCTCTCGGTGCTCAACACGGCGCTGGGTGGTGGGCTGAGTTCTCGTCTGTTCCAGGAGATTCGCGAGGCTCGCGGGTTGGCGTATTCGGTGTACTCGACGGTGGACACGTTCTCCGACAGCGGAGCTCTTTCGGTCTACGCCGGCTGCCTGCCGGACCGGTTCGACGAGGTCGCCCGCGTCACCACCGACGTGCTCGAGGCGGTGGCACGCGACGGCATCACCGAAGCGGAGTGCCGGATCGCCAAGGGATCTCTGCGTGGAGGACTGGTCCTCGGCCTGGAGGACTCGGGCTCGCGGATGAACCGTATCGGCCGCAGCGAACTGCATTTCGGCGAACATCGCACCATCGACGAGACCTTGGCCAAGATCGACGCGGTGACGCTCGACGAGGTGAATGCCGTCGCCCGCCGCCTTCTGCAGCGACCGTACGGCGGGGCGGTGCTCGGCCCGGTCCGGTCGAAACGGTCTCTGCCCCAGCCGCTTCGGGCCCTCGCCGGCTGATCGCCTACGCTGGGGCCGATGACTGACTTGTCGCGGCGCAACGTCCTGATCGGTGGATTGACACTCGCGGCGCTGGCCGCCTCGCCGCACAAGTCCGCCATGGCCGACCCGCCGCAGCTCGCGGGCCGCCTGGCCGAGATGGAACGCAGCCGCAACGCGCTGATCGGGGTGTTCGCCGTCAACCTCGACACCGGGCGCACCGTCGCCCACCGCGCGCAGGATCCGTTCTCGTTGTGCTCGACGTTCAAGACCTACGCTGCCGCACGCGTGCTGCAAAGGGCCGAACGCGGTGAGCTCGCGCTGACGGACCGCGTCACCGTCGAACAGGGCGACATCGTGCCCAATTCGCCGGTCACCGGGGAGCACATCGGGCAGATGATGACGCTGGCCGAGTTGTGCCAGGCCGCCCTGCAGCAGAGCGACAACGCCGCGGGCAACCTGCTGCTGCGCACGATCGGGGGCCCGTCCGGCGTGACCGATTTCGCCCGCAGCATCGGCGACCAGCGGACTCGGCTCGACCGGTGGGAGATCGAACTCAACGCAGCCGTTCCCGGCGATCCGCGCGACACCACGACACCTGAGGCGCTCGGCGACGGTTACCGGTCGCTGATCACCGGAAATGTCCTGGGGGAGCCGCAACGTCGGCAGCTCGATGACTGGATGCGGGCCAATCGGACGTCGAGCGTGCGTCCGGTCCTGCCGCCGGGGTGGACGATCGCCGACAAGACCGGCTCCGGGGACTACGCGAGCACCAACGATGTCGGTGTCGCGTTCGGACCCGCCGGTGAACGTCTGCTGCTGGCGATCATGACCAGGACCGCGGCCGACGACCCCGACGTGCCCAACGATCGCCAGATGGTCGGCGACGTGGGTTCGATGCTGGTGGCGGAACTGCTGGCCTGAATGGGCCGATGATGTGGCCAGCCTAGCCCGGCCACCCCTCGACGGCCGGGTCCAGCTGGCTTGTCAGCGGCTGTCCCCCCACGCTCGTCGCCCCCCTGCACTGAGCGCCAGCCGCTGAAAACGACGGTATGGCATGAAGCGGCGCGAAGGAATCGGGCGAATCCCTATCTTTTTGCACCGGCACGCTTAAGGGTGTCGGCCAGACACCCAGGAATCAGGCGTCGACCAGCACCGACGCCGGATCGGTGTACGGCAGGTCGAGGTCGACGGCCACCTGCTCGGACAGCAGGGTGCCGTCGTGCGTCGACAGTCCCTTGGCCAGCGAGGCATCGGCTCGGCACGCCGCCTGCCAGCCCTGATCGGCCAGCTTGAGGACATAGGGCATGGTCGCGTTGGTCAGGGCGAACGTCGAGGTGCGCGGCACCGCTCCGGGCATGTTCGCGACGCAGTAGAAGAGCGTGTCGTGCACAGCGAAGGTGGGGTCGTCGTGCGTGGTCGGTCGGGAGTCCTCGAAGCAGCCACCCTGGTCGATGGCGATGTCGACCAGCACCGCACCGGGCTTCATGTGCGCGACGGTCGAGTTGGTCACCAGCTTGGGTGCCTTTGCGCCCGGGACCAGCACCGCGCCGATGACGAAGTCGGCGCCCTTGACGGCGTCCTCGAGTTCCAGGATCGACGAGTAACGGGTCTCGATACGGCCGCCGAACTCGGCGTCCACGTCGCGCAGCTTGTTGAGGCTGACGTCGAACACGGTGACGTGCGCTCCCATGCCGGCGGCCACACGGGCGGCGTTGTAGCCCGCGGTGCCGCCGCCGATCACGACGACGTCGGCGGGAGCCACCCCCGGAACCCCGCCCATCAGGACGCCGCGCCCGCCGTGGCTGCGCATCAGGTGATAGGCGCCGACCTGCGCGGCCAACCGCCCGGCGACCTCGCTCATCGGGGCCAGCAGGGGGAGGGCGCCGTCGGCGGTCTGGACCGTTTCGTAGGCGATCGACGTGGTCCCCGAGGCCAAAAGCGCTTCGGTGCACGCGCTTGACGCGGCCAGGTGCAGGTAGGTGAACAGCGTCTGACCCGGACGCATCCGGTGCCACTCGGCTTCGATCGGCTCCTTGACCTTCAGCAGCAGCTCGGCCTCGGCCCATACCTGGTCGGCGCTGTTGATCATCTGGGCGCCGGCGCGTTTGAAGTCGGCGTCGGAGATCGACGAACCCTCGCCCGCACCGGACTGGATGATCACCTCATGACCGCGGTGCACCAGCTCCGCGACTCCGGCGGGGGTGATCGCGACCCGGAATTCGTTGTTCTTGAGTTCGGTGGGGATGCCGACGCGCATGACCACTCCTCGGTTGAAAGATGTCTCAAGTGTGAAGAAACTTCATCTCTTCGGCAATTCGTGTGTTCAAGATTCTGTATGGTCGCCTTGTGACCGAAATATCTTCATCACGGCGGCCGACTGGGGACGTGCAGTCGAAGGATGTTCGGCCGGTTCCGCTCGACGACGTCGACCGCCGGATCCTGGCCGCGCTGCACCGCGACGCGCGGATCTCCAACAGCGCACTCGCCGAGGCCGTCGGCATCGCGCCATCGACGTGCCACGGCCGGGTGCGCCGCCTTCGGGAGGTCGGCGTGATCCGCGGCTTCTACACCGATATCAATCCGGCCGCGATCGGTTTACCGCTGCAGGCCATGATCTCGGTGAGCCTGCAGTCGAGCGCGCGCGGCAGAATCCACAGCTTCATCCAGCAGATCCGGCGCAGACCGCAGGTGATGGACGTCTACTTCCTCGCGGGCTCCGACGACTTCATCCTGCACGTCGCTGCGCGTGACACCGATGACCTGCGGTCCTTCGTGGTGGAGAACCTGAACGCCGACGCCGACGTAGCTGGTACGCAGACCTCGCTGATCTTCGAGCACCTGCGGGGGGCCTCGCCGCTCTAGGGCGAAGTGCTTGCTGGAAGGCCCGATCGGGTCACAATGGACTACGTGCTCTTCGGCGTCGACGCGCCGACATGTCTGGCGGGAATGGCCTACCCGATACCGTTCGCCACGGCCGACGACGTGGTGCGGATAGCCGTGGAAGCCGAGCAGATGGGCTACGACGAGGTATCGGGGAACGACCATCTGAGCACCCAGCGGTTCGTCCGCGACGCGTGGGACCGGCCGCCGGACTACTTCGAACCGCTCATCATGCTCGCGACGATCGCGGCCAAGACGTCGGCGATCCGCCTGGGCACCGGGATCCTGGTGTTGCCCATGCGCGATCCGGTGCTGCTGGCCAAGCAGGTCGCGACGCTCGACCAGGTCTCCGGAGGCCGGGTGACGCTGGCGGTGGCCGCCGGAGGCTATCGCGACGAATTCGAAAGCGTCGCACCCGATCTCGCCGACGCGTCACGGGTGGACCTGATGACGGAGGGCATCGAGGCTCTACGCGTTCTCTTCGAGCAACCGAGGTCGAGTTACCACGGCAGGCACCGCCGATTCGTCGACGTCGAATCGTATCCGAAGCCGGTGCAGCAGCCGCTGCCGATCTTCTCGGGCGGCAACGCCAAGGGCGCGTTGAAACGGGCCGGTGAGCGGTGCCAGGGCTGGTTGCCCGCCAAGACCGGCCCGGCGGAGATCGCGGCGGGCCGCGACCGTATCGCCGAATACGCCCGCGGGGTGGGTCGCGATCCGTCCGAAATCACGATCGGGCTGCAGACCGTCGTGTGCATCGCCGACACGGCGGCGGAGGCAGGATCGCGGGTCGAACACTCGACGTTCGATCTGTTCCGGAGGTCGCTGACGAACACCATGATGAAGGGGATCGACTTCGACAAGTATCTGGCCGACAACCTCATCGGAACCCCGGACCAGGTGTGCGCCAAGGTCGAGAAGTTCGCCGAAGCCGGCCTCGACGGTTTCTTCGCCACCCTGTTCGTCGCGAACACCGTCGACGAGATGCTCGACCAGATGCGGCTTTTCGCTCATCACGTCATACCCGCCTTCCGGGAGACGTGACGTTTTACCCGGCGACGAGATCGGGGTGGAAGGCCGCAGCCATCCGGCGAAACCCGTCGCGCCAGTCCACGGTGGTGTCGCCGGCGATCGCGCGCATACGGCCGACGTCGACCGGGTTGCCGCGCAACGCATGAGCGTCCACCTCGAACGTCGGTTCCCGTCCGACCAGCGTGCCCAGATAGGTACACCACTCCTGCAGGCTGATCGTCTGATGGCCGGCCCAGTTCACCGTCGTCGCCGGAACCGTCGCCGCCTCAAGCAGTTTCGGGAGCGTCGCGACGATGTCCTCCTCGTGGATCGGGTTGTAGAGCGCCGGCGGGCCCGGCGGCACCGGGATCGGGGCGCCCGCCAGGATCATCTCCAGGTGAAAGAACGGCCATCCACCGTTGTCCCCGTACGGGACGTTGAGCCGGGCGATCGTCGTCGGCACGCCGAGCGCGCGGGCCATCGACCGGGCGACGACCTCACCGGCGATCTTGGAGATGGAGTACGTCGGGAACAGGTGTTTGTGGTTGTCGCCCAGGGCCGTGTCCTCGGTGCGCGGCTCGTCATGCGGCGGGTCGTAGACCGCGGCCGACGAACAGTGCAGGAACGCCGTGGCGTCGGGGCAGTGGGCCATCAGAAGCCCTACCGATTCGGCGTTGGCACCCAAGTCCTTGTCCCATCGGCCGCTCTTGGCCACTGCGAAGTTCAGGACGTAGTCGAAGTCCGAAGGAATGCCGGAGAATTCGCCGACCGCCAGGTTGACCGCGTGACAGTGCACCCCGCGGTTCTCCAGCCTCTCGCGCGTCGCCGTATCGGTGAACCGGGCGATTCCCCATACCTCGTTGTCGGCCGCCAGCGCCTCGGCGACCGGAACGGCGACCTGACCCGTCGCACCGGTTATCAACACCTTGGCGCCGCGCATGCGCCGATGGTAGGGGAGCGCCGCGCCCGCTGTGGGTGGATGCGACGAGTGGATAAGGTGACGCCATGCGAGTCGGAGTACTGGGCGCCAAGGGCAAGGTCGGCACGACGATGGTCGAGGCCGTTGAGGCCGCCGACGATCTGACCTTCACCGCGGGAGTCGACGCCGGCGACCCGCTGAGTCGGCTGACGGAAAGCCAGACCGAGGTCGTCATCGACTTCACGCACCCCGACGTCGTGATGGACAACCTCGAGTTCCTCATCGAGAACGGGATACACGCGGTCGTCGGCACCACCGGCTTCACCGACGAGCGGCTGGCCACCGTCCGCGAGTGGTTGGACACCAAGCGGGACGCGGCGGTGTTGATCGCCCCGAACTTCGCGATCGGAGCCGTGCTGTCGATGCATTTCGCGCAGCAGGCCGCTCGCTACTTCGAGTCGGTCGAGGTGATCGAACTGCACCACCCGCACAAGGCCGACGCCCCGTCCGGGACCGCTGCGCGCACCGCTCGCCTCATCGCCCAGGCGCGAAAAGACATGCCACCCAACCCCGATGCCACCAGCACCGGGTTGGAGGGCGCGCGCGGCGCCGACGTCGACGGCGTTCCGGTCCACTCGGTGCGCCTGGCCGGGCTGGTGGCGCATCAGGAGGTGCTCTTCGGCACGCAAGGCGAGACGTTGACGATCCGCCACGACAGCCTGGACCGCACCTCGTTCGTTCCCGGAGTCCTGCTCGCGGTGCGACGGGTGGCCGAACGGCCCGGGCTGACCGTGGGTATCGAGCCGCTGCTCGATCTGTGATGGCCGAGGGCGGGCGCGTCCTGCGCATCCAACTGCTGATCGGCTTCATGTGTGTGGCACTGGTCGTGTACTTCGTGCTGCTCGGCCGCCTCGCGATGGCCTTCGTTAGAACCGGCGAGCCCGCCGCCGTCGGGCTCGGGCTGGCGCTGATGGCGCTGCCGCTGATCGGGCTGTGGGCGATGCTCAGCACGCTGCGCGCCGGGCTGGCCCACCAGCGGCTCGCCCGCATCGCCCGCGAGGAGGGGATGGAACTCGACGTCAGCGCGCTGCCGCGGATGCCGTCCGGTCGGATCCAGCGCGACGCCGCCGACGAGCTGTTCGTCACCGTGCGTGCAGAGCTGGAAAACGACCCGCAGAACTGGCGGCGGTGGTATCGACTGGCACGTGCCTACGACTACGCAGGCGACCGCAGCCGGGCGCGGGAAGCGATGAAGAAGGCGGTCGAGATGGAAGAGTGCGGACGATGAGCGCTTGCGCGAAGAGCAGAGGGCTCCGATGAGCAAGACGCTGCTGGTCGTGCACCACACGCCGTCGCCGGGCACCCGCGAGCTGCTCGAGGCCGTTCTGGCCGGTGCGAAGGACCCCGACATCGAGGGCGTCGAAACCGTGGTGCGGCCCGCGTTGGCCGCCACCCTGCCCGACATGCTCGACGCCGACGGCTATCTGTTCGGGACGACCGCGAACTTCGGATACATGAGCGGCGCGCTCAAGCACTTCTTCGACACCGTCTACTACCCGAGCCTCGACCACGTCGGCGGCCGGCCCTACGGGCTGTGGGTGCACGGCAACAACGACACCGTCGGTGCGGTCAACGCGGTGGAGAAGCTCGCGACCGGGCTCGCGCTGGCCAAGGCCGCCGATGCGCTGGAGGTCACCGGCGGCATCGACGCCGGTGTGCGCGAACGCGCCTACGAGCTCGGTGGCACACTGGCCGCGACGCTGATGGAGGAATAGCCCATGCCTGGAATCGCCGAAATCGCTTTGGGGGCAGCGCCACTGGCGGGAGGGGCGCTGCTGGGCATCGCCGCAGGCAACCTCCGCGGACCCGACTTCCGCGGCATGATCGCCAAGGACATGGATCTGCTCGAGCGCATCCCCGACGACCAACCCGAACTCAAGGCGCGGCTCAAGGCCAGCATCGACCATCGCATCGAGGACATGATCAGCGCCGCCGAGCGCAGCCGCGACCTGCGGCTGGCGGCACTGTCGTATCGCGGGAACTGGCGCGACATCGTGGTGTTCCTGTGCGCGATCCTGTTCACGATCGTGTGGTGGAACGTCGACCACCACCGGACCAACTGGCTGTTGATGTTCATCGTGATGATCCTGGCGACCGTGGTCGCGGGCATCTACGCCGCGCGCGGTCTGCTGCGGTCACTGCAGATGCTGGTGCGCAGGCGGCACGGATCTCAGTAGTGGTACGTGTCCGACGGCGCCGGGATGTGCGCCGGGTCGTCGACGTCGTCGAACTCCGAGACCTCGATGCCGTACGCGCGGGCCAGATCGAGGATCTTGTTCGCGCGCGCGATGCGCGGGAGGTCCGAGCCGTTGCGGATCTCACCGCCGTCGCGTTCGAATTCGAGAAAAAACTCTTTGGCCCAGGCGATTTCGTCTGGTGAGGGGGAGAGGCCCTCGTTGACGGTTGCGCACTGTTCGGGCGTCAGGCAGATCTTGCCCGTCATGCCGAACTCGACGGACACCGCCGTGGCCTCGCTGAGCTTGAGCGCGCTCGAACCGACCGTCGGACCGTCGATCGCGCTCGGCAGGTGCGCGGCCTTCGCCGCGATCGTGAACCGCGACCGCGCATAGGCCAGCGTCGTCGGGTTCTCGCCGAAGCCGGTGTCGCGCCGGAAGTCGCCGATGCCGAAGGCCAGCCGGAACGTGCCCTTGGCCGCGGCGATGGCGGTGATGCGCTCGAGCCCGCGGGCCGTCTCGACCAACGCGACGATCGGCACCCCGGGCAGCCGGTTGGCGGTCTCGGTGACGTGGTCGACGGATTCGACCATCGCCAGCATCACCCCGCCGACCGCTGTTTTCGCCAGTGCGTCGAGGTCGTCGGCCCACCACGGCGTGCCGAATCCGTTGACGCGGACCCAGTCAGTGTTTCCCTCGTTCAGCCAGCGCACGACGTTGTCGCGGGCGGCGGTCTTGTCCTTCGGCGCCACCGCGTCCTCGATATCCAGCACGACGATGTCGGCGCGGGACCGCACGGCGGGCGCGAACCGGTCGTAGTGGGCGCCGTTCACCAGGAGCCAGCTGCGGGCGAGCACCGGGTCGATGCGCGAGCCGACGTCCTCGTGGTCCGGGTGAGCGCCGGGATCCTGATCGTCCATCGGATCATCGTCGCGTATCGGCCCGGCACGGGTACCGGGTCATGCCCAATTGGGCCTCAATTGGGCAGGGCGGACTCGAACAGTTCCTGAAGCGCTATCCAGTGCCGCTCGGCGGCTTCTTCGTCGTAGGGGGCGTTGTCGGGAACCGCGAAGCCGTGCCCTGCGGGGTAGAACTCCACCGTGTGGGCGACGTTCGCCGCGGTCAGCGCCTTGTCGAGGGTTTCGGCGTGCTCGGGCGTGAAGCCGTGGTCGTTCTCGGCTCCCGCGACGTAGACGGTCGCTTTGGTCCGGTCGGCGAGCAGGTGGGGGCTGGTGGGCTCGTCGGTGACCAGCCCGCTGGCGTGGAACGACCCCGCCGCGGCGACCCGGTCGGGCACGCGCCCGGCGACGATCACTGAGGTGCGCCCGCCCATGCAGTAGCCGCAGACCCCGAACGCGTCGCCCTTGACCTCCGGACGGGACTGCAGGAAGTCGAAGAAGGCCGCCGCATCGGAGGCCATCATGTCGGGGGTGATCGAGGAGATCATCCCGAACAGCCGGTTGCGCTGCTTGGGATCGCTGAACGCGGTGCGCATGTCGAACGGCTCCCAGTCGCCGTGGCGGTAGTACACGTCGGGCAGCAGCACGGCGTGGCCGAAGCCGGCCAGCCGTGCGGCCATCTCCTGGAAGGTGTCGCGGACGCCGCCGGCGTCGACGTACATCACCACGCCGGTCCACGGCCCGGGTCCGTTCGGGGTGTGCAGGGTGACGGGGCAGGTGCCGTCGGGTGTCGTGACGGTCGCGGAGATGCTCGGCATGGCTTCCGTTCTACTCGTCCGGTCTGGAAGTAAGCTGACCGACGTGCCGATCGCCACCCCTTACGAGGATCTCCTGCGGCTGGTGATGGAGCGTGGCACCCCCAAGTCCGACCGCACCGGCACCGGCACCCGCAGCGTGTTCGGCCACCAGATGCGCTACGACCTCACGGCCGGTTTTCCGCTGATCACCACGAAGAAGGTGCACACGAAGTCGATCGTCTATGAGCTGCTGTGGTTCCTGCGCGGCGACTCGAACGTACGTTGGCTGCAGGAGCGAGGCGTCACCATCTGGGACGAATGGGCTTCTCCGACAGGCGATCTGGGTCCGGTCTATGGCGTGCAGTGGCGGTCGTGGCCGACGCCGTCGGGCGAGCACATCGACCAGATCAGCGCCGCGCTGGAGCTGCTGAAGACCGATCCCGACTCGCGCCGCAACATCGTCTCGGCCTGGAACGTCGGCGAGATCCCGCAGATGGCGCTGCCGCCCTGCCACGCGTTCTTCCAGTTTTACGTCGCCGACGGCAAGCTGTCGTGCCAGCTGTATCAGCGCAGCGCCGACCTGTTCCTCGGGGTGCCGTTCAACATCGCCAGCTACGCGTTGCTGACCCACATGATGGCCGCGCAGGCCGGACTCGAGGTCGGCGAGTTCATCTGGACCGGCGGCGACTGCCACATCTACGACAACCACATCGAGCAGGTGGGCTTGCAACTCAGCCGCGACCCACGCCCGTATCCGGAACTCGTTCTCGCGCCGCGGGATTCGATCTTCGACTACACCTACGACGACATCGCGATCCTCAACTACGATCCACACCCGGCGATCAAGGCCCCGGTTGCGGTCTGAGATCGGGCTGATCTGGGCCCAGTCGAGCTCGGGCGTCATCGGCCGCGACGGTGGCATTCCGTGGCGCCTGCCCGAGGACCAGGCGCGGTTCAAGGAACTGACGATGGGCCACACCGTCGTGATGGGCAGGTTGACGTGGGAGTCGCTGCCCGCCAAGGTCCGCCCGCTGCCGGGCCGGCGCAACGTGGTGCTCACCCACCGGCCCGATTACGCCGCCGACGGGGCGGAGGTGGTGGCCTCGCTGGAGGATGCGCTGACCGACGATCCGGTCTGGGTCATCGGCGGCGCGCAGATCTACCTGGCGGCCCTGCCGCTCGCGACGCGCTGTGAGGTGACCGAGATCGAGATCGACCTCCCGCGCCAGGATGCCGACGTGATGGCCCCGGTGCTCGACGAGTCCTGGATCGGCGCGGCGGGCGACTGGTTGACCAGCGCGTCGGGCCTGCGCTACCGGTTCTACAGCTACCGGCGGCGCTGACGGGTTTCGCCGAGGGCGCGGTTGTTGGCGCTCCCACTCGGGCGATGCGTACACAAGCGTGCGCTCGGTGTCGGTGCCGTCGGGCACGATGAAGGACGTGGCGCCCAGACTCACGGCCGACCAGGCGAGGCGTGTCGCCGTCGCCGCGCAGGGGTTCGCCGAGCCCCGCCCGCGGGGGCCGGTCACGCGGGCACACCTGCGCAGGCTGATCTCGCGGATCCAGGTGTTGCAGCTGGACTCGGTGTCGGTGTCGGTGCGCGCCCATTACGCGCCGGTGTTCAGCCGGCTGGGGCCCTACGACCGCGATGTGCTCGACAGGGCCGCGTGGAGCCACTCGGCGCGCTCGCCGCGGATGCTGGTCGAGTACTGGGCGCACGAGGCGGCGTTGATGGCCGTCGACGACTGGCCGCTGCTGCGCTGGCGGATGCGCGAGTACACGCACGGGCGGTGGGGCAAGGAGATCGTCAAGAAGAACACCAAGCTGGCCGATGAAGTGGTCCGCGCGGTGACCGAGCTGGGCCCGTCGACGGCGGGGCAGATCGAGGCGCACCTGGGCGCAGAACAGCGGGGCCGCAAAGGTCCGTGGTGGGACCGCAGCGACACCAAGTGGGTGACCGAGGCGCTGTTCGCCTCCGGCGTGCTGACGACGGCCACGCGGGTGGGGTTCGCGCGGCACTACGACCTGTCCGAGCGGGTGCTGCCGCCGGAGGTGCTCGCGCGCGAGGTCGACGAGGCGGACGCGATTCGGGAGCTGGTGCTGAGGGCCTCCGGCGCGCTGGGCGTCGGCACCGAACAGGACATCCGGGACTACTTCCGGCTGTCGCCGGCGCAGGTGAAGCCCGCGATCGCGAAACTGGTCGCCGACGGCGAACTGGAACCGGTCGAGGTCGACGGCTGGAGGGGACCCGCGTATCTGCGGGCGGGACAGACCATTCCGCGTCGCGACCGCGGTACGGCGCTGCTGTGTCCGTTCGATCCGCTGATCTTCTTCCGGCCGCGCGTCGAGCACCTGTTCGGCGGGTTCAAGTACCGCATCGAGATCTACACACCTGCGCCGAAGCGGCAGTACGGGTACTACGTGTGGCCGTTCCTGCTCGACGGTGAACTGGTGGGGCGGGCCGATCTGAAGGCGGATCGCGCGAATGACGCGCTGCATGTGGTGGGTGCGTTTGCGGAGGAGGGCGAAAAGGCGTCCCGGGTCGCGCCGGCGTTGGCCGACGAACTGCGCGCGATGGCGTCGTGGCTCGGCTTGTCGACCGTTACGGTCGGCGCGAACGGCGATCTGGCCGACGACTTACGCCGAGTGGCCGGTTGACGCAACCCGGCACCCGGCGAGAGAACGGCTAGACGCAGTCGGCGCAGATCGTCTTGTCGCCCGACTGCAGCGCGAGCCGGCTGTGGTGCTGCACCAGGAAGCAGCTCGAGCAGGTGAACTCGTCGGCCTGCTTCGGCAGCACCCGGACGGTGAGCTCCTCGCCGGACAGGTCCATGTCGGGCAGGACGATCGGATCGACCGCGTCACCATCGTCGACGTCGAGCACCGCGACGTCGACCTTGCTGCGCCGGGCGGCGATCGCCTCGAGTGATTCGTCGACCGTGTCGTCGGTGTCCTTCACACGGGGTGCGTCGTAATCGGTGGCCATCAGTCACACTCCCTCTCTAGATCGGCGTCTGGGTAACACCGATTGAGAACGAATTTGTTCCCGGCATGTCTGGCTGCAAAACCTGGATTTCCAATGTTCTACCCGCCTCGTTTGTGCATCCCGCTGCGCCGTGGCGCCGTGTCGCGAAGCTGACCGCACAATCGGCGCGCCGCCGCGCGCACACCGGAACACCGAACGGCCCGCGTTAGGGTGAGCCGTGGCCGAGACCACGCCGCTGCGCGTCCAACTGATCGCCAAGACGGAGTTCACCGCGCCGCCGGACGTGCCATGGGAAACCGACGCCGACGGCGGGCCCGCGCTCGTCGAATTCGCCGGGCGTGCGTGCTATCAGAGCTGGTCGAAGCCGAATCCGCGGACCGCCACCAACTCGGCCTACATCCGCCACATTATCGACGTCGGGCATTTCTCGGTGCTCGAGCACGCGTCGGTCTCCTTCTACATCACCGGAATCTCCCGCTCCTGCACCCATGAGCTGATCCGCCACCGACATTTCTCGTACTCGCAGCTCTCGCAGCGCTACGTCCCCGAACACGACGCGCAGGTGGTGGTGCCGCCGGACATCGAGGACGACCCCGAGCTGATCGAGCTGTTCTCCGCGGCCGCCGATGCCAGCCGGGCGGCCTACACCGAGCTACTCGAACGCCTCGAAGCCAAGTTCAGGGGCGACGAGCCCGGCGAAAAGCTCGGGGTGCTGCGCCGCAAGCAGGCGCGCCAGGCCGCGCGGGCGGTGCTGCCGAACGCCACCGAGACCCGCATCGTCGTCACCGGCAACTACCGCGCGTGGCGGCATTTCATCGCGATGCGGGCCAGCGAACACGCCGACGTCGAGATCCGCCGGCTGGCGATCGAGTGCCTGCGTCAATTGGTCGCCGTCGCACCCCAGGTGTTCAGCGACTTCGAGATCTCTACGCTCTCGGACGGCACGGAGGTCGCCACGTCACCTCTGGCCACGGAAGCGTGACCATAGCGAGTAATCTGAGCCCCGTGAGCACCAGCGGAATCGATGTGACAGCCCGGTTGGGCACCTTGCTGACCGCGATGGTGACTCCGTTCAAGCCCGACGGCTCGCTGGACACCGAAACCGCGGCCCGGTTGGCGAACCGGCTGGTGGACGCCGGCTGCGACGGCCTGGTGCTGTCCGGGACCACCGGTGAGTCCCCGACGACGACCGATGCCGAGAAGATCGCGCTGCTGCGGGCGGTGCTCGAGGCCGTCGGCGACCGGGCGCGCATCATCGTCGGAGCCGGTTCCTATGACACCGCACACAGCGTGCACCTGGCGAAGGCATGTGCGGCCGAGGGCGCGCACGGGCTGTTGGTGGTGACGCCGTACTACTCGCGTCCACCCCAGGAGGGGCTGCTGGCCCACTTCACCGCGGTGGCGGATGCCACCCCTCTGCCGAACGTGCTCTATGACATCCCGCCGCGGTCGGTGGTGCCGATCCAGTGGGACACCATGCGCATCCTCGCCGAGCACCCGAACATCGTGGCGGTCAAGGACGCCAAGGGCGATCTGCACGGCGGCGGGCAGGTCATCGCCGAGACGGGCCTGGCGTACTACTCCGGCGACGACGCGCTCAACCTTCCCTGGCTGGCCATGGGCGCCGTCGGCTTCGTCAGTGTGTGGGGCCACCTGGCGGCCAGCCAGTTGCGAGAGATGTTGTCCGCCTTCCAATGCGGTGACATCGCGCGGGCCCGCAAGATCAATGTCACGCTCGGCCCGCTGGTCAACGCCCAGGCCCGGCTCGGTGGAGTGACGCTGTCGAAGGCGGGGCTGCGGCTGCAGGGCTTCGACGCCGGCGATCCGAGGCTGCCCCAGGTGCCCGCGACACCCGTGCAACTCGACGCGTTGGCCGCCGATATGCGAGCGGCCGCGGTGCTGCGGTAGTGAACGAAGAACTCAGACCACCGGGGCCACTGGCCCCAGGCGGACTACGGGTCACTGCGCTGGGCGGAATCAGCGAAATCGGCCGGAACATGACCGTTTTCGAGCATCTGGGCCGGCTGCTGATCGTCGACTGCGGGGTGCTGTTCCCGACGCACGACGAGCCCGGCGTCGACCTGATCCTGCCCGACCTGCGCCTCGTCCAGGACCGGCTCGACGACGTCGAAGCCCTGGTGCTCACTCACGCCCACGAGGACCACATCGGCGCAATCCCGTTCCTGCTCAAGCTGCGTCACGACATTCCGGTCGTCGGGTCGAAGTTCACCCTGGCGCTGGTGGCCGAGAAGTGCCGCGAACACCGGATCAAGCCGGTCTTCGTCGAGGTCGACGAGGGCCAGAGCTCGCGACACGGCGTGTTCGAGTGCGAGTACTTCGCGGTCAACCACTCGATACCCGGCTGCCTGGCCATCGCGATCCACACCGGTGCCGGGACGGTCCTGCACACCGGCGACATCAAGCTCGACCAGTCGCCGCCCGACGGGAAGCCCACCGACCTGCCCGGGATGTCGCGACTCGGCGACGCGGGCGTCGATCTGTTCCTGTGCGACTCGACCAACGCCGAGATCCCCGGCGTCGGACCGTCGGAGAGCGAGATCGGCCCGAACATGCACCGGCTGATCCGCAGCGCCCAAGGACGCGTCATCGTGGCTTGCTTCGCCTCCAATGTCGGTCGCGTGCAACAGATCATCGACGCGTCGGTGGCGCTCGGCCGCAAGGTTGCGTTCGTCGGCCGGTCGATGGTCCGCAACATGGGGATCGCGAAGGAACTCGGCTATCTCACGCTGCAGAACGACGACGACATCATCGACATCGGCGCCGCCGAGATGATGGCGCCCGAACGCGTCGTGCTGGTCACCACCGGAACACAGGGCGAGCCGATGGCGGCGCTGTCGCGGATGTCGCGCGGTGAGCACCGCAGCATCACCCTGACCGCGGGCGACCTCATCATCATGTCGTCGTCACAGATACCGGGCAACGAGGAGGCGATCTTCGGCGTGCTCGATGCGCTGGCGAAGATCGGTGCGCGCGTCGTCACCAATGCCCAAGTGCGCGTCCATGTCTCGGGGCATGCCTACGCCGGCGAGCTGTTGTTCCTCTACAACGGCGTTCGGCCGCGCAACGTGATGCCCGTGCACGGCACCTGGCGGATGCTGCGGGCCAACGCCGGTCTGGCCGCCCGCACCGGGGTGCCGGAGGAGAACATCGTGCTGGCCGAGAACGGCGTCAGTGTCGATCTAATGGCCGGCCGAGCGTCGATCGCCGGCGCGGTGCCGACCGGCAAGATGTTCGTCGACGGACTGATCACCGGCGATGTCGGCGACGCCGTCGTCGGCGAACGGCTCACGCTCTCATCCGGATTCATCGGCATTACCGTCGTCCTCCAGCGCGGCACCGGAAAGCCCGCGGCCGCACCGCATCTGCATTCCCGCGGCTTCTCCGAGGATCCCAAGGCCCTCGAACCCGCCATCCGCAAGGTGGAGGAAGCGCTCGAAGCGCTTGTCGCCGAACGGGTCACCGACATCAACCGCATCGCACAGGCGTCACGGCGCGCCGTCGGCAAATGGGTAGGCGAGGTCTACCGGCGTCAGCCGATGATCGTACCGACGGTCATCGAGGTCTAGTCGCGAACGCGCCGACACGGTAGTTGACGATCAGTTCAGGGTCGGCGGCGTGAGAATGGGCTGCGATTGTGTTGGTGATGCCGGGCGCGCCGGCTCGAAGGTATGGGGGGGCACGTTTTCCGGCAACCCGCCCGGGGGAGTCCATTGACTTTCCGCAGCGGGCGCGACGCACTTGCCCGCTGGCCCACCAGCGGAGATGTCCCATTCGCCTCCCGACATCAAGCAGCAGTGCTTGGCCTCGTCGAGCATCTGAGCATCATTCGTGACGCCTCTGATGTTCCTATCGGCGACTTTGGCGATGCAGCTGTCGTATTCGCCGATATCCCATTCGGGCAGCGCGCTCGCATTTGTGGCAGTGGCGAGCGCCGCGACGGCCGCGGCGGCCGCGGCCGTGGTGGTGATGAGTGATCTCATGGTCGTTCCTTCGGTCCATTGCTCGGGGGATATTGAGGTGTCGCTGAAAGGAAGGCTGCCGAATGCACCGCAAATCCGTAATGGCTCTGCCGCCAGAATCCATCGCCGAACGAGGAAGCATTGCCTATCCGCCAGGTAAGTACCGGCGCGAGGCTAACGCTTGTTGACCGATCCCGCGTCGACGGGAAGCGCGACCCCGGTGATGTAGCGTGCGGCGTCGGACACCAACCACGCCACCGCGTTCGCGATGTCCTCGGCCTGCAGCACCTGCACCGGCAGCGCGTTGCCCATGTCCTGCGGGGTCTTCTCCGCGATGCTGCCCAGCCACTCGCGGGTGGCCTCGTTGTTGATCATCGGGGTGTCCACACCGGCGGGATGCACCGAGTTGACCCGGATGCTGTGCGGGGCAAGCAGGTTGGCGTACAGCCGCATCAACCCGACGATGCCGTGTTTGGCGGCGACGTAGCCGATCGCGCCGGGGTCGTCGCTGCCGACGCCGATCAGACCCGCGACCGAACTGGTGAGCACGATCGAGCCGCCTTCGCCGTGGGAGAGCAGCGCCTCCTTCGACACCTCGACCGTGTGGTGCACGCCGGTGAGGTTCACGTCGATCACATCGCGCCATCCGTCGGCGCCTGACTGCATCGGCGCGATACCGGCGTTGGCGACGACGATGTCGAGGCGGCCGAACTCGTCGACACCGGCCTGCAACGCCGACGCCAACGCGTCCTGATCGCGAACGTCGGCCTGCCGCGCCACTATTCGCGCGCCGGTGTCCTCGACCAGCTTCACGGTCTCGGCCAGGTCGTCGGCCGTCGCCAGCGGATAGGGCACCGAGGCGATCTGGTCGCAGAGGTCGACGGCGATGATGTTCGCGCCCTCGGCGGCCAGTTTCACCGCCTCGGCACGACCCTGGCCCCGCGCCGCGCCCGTGATGAACGCGACTTTGCCTGCGAGCGCGGGCATCAGGACCGCAGTGCGCCCTTGCTCGGGTCTCCGGCGACGACCGGCTGCAGCATCTTGATGTCGGGCGCACCGTCGAGGTGCTCACCGACGGCGCCGAACAGCTCACCGATGGCCGGAGCGGTGCTGTGCGTCTTCAGGGCGTCCTCGTCCGCCCACTGCTCGACGAACACGAAGGTGCCGTTCGCCTCGTGCAGCGCGTAGAGCTCGCAGCCGGGCTCCTGGTGGACCGCCTCGATGGCCTTCTTGCAGGCGTTCCGCACCGTGTCTACGGATTCGGGTTTGGCGGTCATGGTGGCGACAACGACAACGGGCATCGGCGGGGGACTCCTCGGTGAGTGCCTTGCTGGACGAGTGCACAGCCTACTCACCGACACCCGCGACCCTCAGACCACGTCTATCCAGATCGTGAATGCCACGGCGAACACCGCGACGAGGACGAGACCGACCGCGTTCGCTGCGCCGATCCGCGGGACCTCGGTGCGGTGGATGCGCAACTCCCGCGCCAAGAGGAACAACGGAAACGTCACGCTGATCGCGATGAGGAGCGAGGCGATGACATACACCCAGACGAACCGGATGCCGTGTTTGCGCGCCTCATACACCATGAAGATGATCGCGGCGAGCCCGAACAACGCGATGTCGGCGGTGATCGACCGCGACGCCGGGTTGACTTTGGTGTCTTCTGAGAACACGCGCAGGAAGTCCGCCCCGCGGTCGAGATAGGCAAGGTTCTGGCTCCAGGTGGCGATCAGCGCGACGACCGCGATGGCGCCATAGGCGGCACAGAGCACTTTGGTGGCGGTCGGCAGGGCCGCCGACGTCTTGGTTTCGGTCATTTCCGCACGGTAAGTCGCAAAAGGGCATCAATCGATACGGATCTGTTACCCGTGTGGCAGATGGTGAATCTGGGGCTGGAGCGACTAGGCTTACAGGCATGCCTAGTAAGACCGCCGCGCGCTCTGGAACCCGTTCGACCAGGTCAAAACAGGGTGCGCGCTCCGGTGGCCGGGCGGCGCCGCGGCGTAAGCCGGCACCGCGGCGGACCTCGTCACCCATTTCGTCGGCGGGCGCCTCGGTCGGTCGCGGAATGCGGGCGGGCTGGCTGATGCTGGCCAAGGGCGCCGGTACCACCGCACGTTCCGTCGGTCGGGCCCGCGATCTGGAACCGGGTCACCGGCGCGACGGCATCGCCCTCGCGCTGCTGGGCCTGGCGGTGATCGTCGCGGCGAGTTCATGGTTCGGCGCCGCCGGCCCGGTGGGTGACTGGCTCGACACGTTCCTTCGGATGCTGATCGGCGCCGCCGTCGTGCTCGTCCCGATCGCGCTGGCCGCCGTCGGCATCACGCTCATGCGCACCGAGCCCGATCCGGACGCCAGGCCGCGGCTGATCCTCGGCACGGCGATGATCGCGTTACCCGCGCTCGGACTGTGGCATCTGTGGGCCGGTTCGCCGCAGGATCCCACCGCGCGCCAGCATGCCGCGGGCTTCTTCGGTTTCGCGATCGGCGGCCCGCTGTCCGACGGGCTCACCGCGTGGATCGCCGCGCCGCTGTTGTTCATCGGTGTGTTGTTCGGCGTATTGCTGGTGACCGGCACCACGATTCGCGAAGTGCCGTCGACGGTGCGGGCCATGTTCTCCGCGCGGGGTTACGACGAATACGACTACGACGACTACGACGACGAGGACACCGCCGTCATCTCCGAGTCCGACGACTTCTCCGACGGCTACTACGACGACCCGAAGGCCTACGGCGACGACGCCGAACAGGCGTGGCCGTCGGGCACCCCCATGGAGAACTATCCGCTCTCCGACGAAGCGCCGACGATTCCCGAACCGACCGCGAAGAGCCGCAAGAAGAAACCGAAACAGCCGACGATGACGCTGGACCGCGTCGTCGACGGGCCGTATTCGCTGCCGCCGCTCGATCTGCTGATCGCGGGCGATCCTCCCAAGCGCCGCAGCGCGGGCAACGACCGGATGATCGAGGCCATCACCGAGGTGCTCGACCAGTTCAAGGTCAACGCATCGGTGACCGGTTGCACCCGCGGGCCGACAGTCACCCGCTACGAGGTCGAACTCGGACCGGGCGTCAAGGTCGAGAAGATCACTGCGCTGCAACGCAATATCGCCTATGCGGTGGCGACGGAAAGCGTCCGCATGTTGGCGCCCATACCCGGCAAGTCCGCCGTCGGCATCGAGGTGCCCAACGTGGACCGCGAGATGGTGCGCCTGGCCGACGTGCTGACCGACCCGGCCACCCGCGGCGACCACCACCCGCTGGTCATCGGTCTGGGTAAAGACATTGAGGGCGAATACATCTCGGCGAACCTCGCCAAGATGCCGCACCTGCTCGTCGCCGGCTCGACCGGTTCGGGCAAGTCGAGCTTCGTGAACTCGATGCTGGTGTCTCTGCTGGTGCGGGCCACCCCGGAGGAGGTCAGGATGATCCTGATCGACCCGAAGATGGTGGAACTGACGCCGTACGAGGGCATTCCGCACCTGATCACGCCGATCATCACCCAGCCGAAGAAGGCGGCCGCCGCGCTGGCGTGGCTGGTGGAGGAGATGGAACAGCGCTACCAGGACATGCAGGCCTCGCGGGTGCGCCACATCGACGACTTCAACAAGAAGGTGCGCTCGGGCGAGATCACCGCGCCGCTGGGCAGCCAGCGCGAGTACAAGCCCTACCCGTACATCGTCGCGATCGTCGACGAGTTGGCCGACCTGATGATGACCGCCCCACGCGACGTCGAGGACGCGATCGTGCGCATCACCCAGAAGGCGCGCGCGGCAGGCATTCACCTGGTGCTGGCCACGCAGCGGCCCTCGGTCGACGTCGTCACCGGCCTGATCAAGACGAACGTACCGTCGCGGTTGGCGTTCGCCACGTCGTCGTTGACCGACAGCCGCGTGATCCTCGACCAGCAGGGTGCCGAGAAGCTGATCGGTATGGGTGACGGGCTTTTCCTGCCGATGGGCGCGAACAAGCCGATCCGCCTGCAGGGCGCGTTCATCACCGACGACGAGATCCACGCCGTGGTGGAGGCGACCAAGGCGCAGGCCGAACCGGAGTACACCGAGGGTGTCACCAACGCCAAGACCAACAGCGAGCGCACCGACGTCGACCCGGATATCGGCGACGACATGGACGTTTTCCTTCAGGCGGTCGAGCTGGTGGTGTCGAGCCAGTTCGGGTCGACGTCGATGTTGCAGCGCAAGCTGCGCGTCGGCTTCGCCAAGGCGGGCCGGTTGATGGACCTGATGGAGACCCGCAACATCGTCGGGCCCAGCGAAGGTTCCAAGGCGCGCGAGGTTCTGGTCAAGCCCGACGAATTGGCGGCGACGCTGGCGTCGATCCGCGGATCGGACTCCGGCAGCGACGACGACGAGTGATCTGTGCACATCTAGGAGCGCTCAGCGCAACAAGAGGTGCACAGATCGCTAGAGGGTCAACAGCATTCGGGTGTTGCCGAGGATGTTCGGCTTGACGTAGGACAGGTCGAGGAACTCGGCGACGCCGGTGTCGTACGAGCGGCACATCTCCTCGTAGACCTCGGCGGTGACGGGTGTTCCGTCGATCTCCCGAAACCCGTGCCTGCTGAAGAACTCGATCTCGAAGGTGAGCACGAAGATCCGCTCGAGGCGCAGTTCGCGCGCGACGTCGAGCAGTTTGTCGACGATCGCATGCCCGACGCCCTGGCCCCTGACCTTCGGATGCACCGCGACGGTGCGAACCTCACCGAGGTCCGACCACAGCACGTGCAGCGCGCCGCAGCCGATCAGTTCGCTGTTGTACTCGGCGACCCAGAACTCCTGCACCGACTCGTAGAGCGTCACGAGATTCTTCTCCAGCAAGATCTTGCCGGAATAGATGTCGACCAAGGATTTGATGGCGGGAACATCCGAGGTTCGCGCACGCCGCACGACGACCTCGCCGGATTCTGCGCTCACACGTGGAGAGTATCGGTTCGAGCAACCGATATTCTGTTGCGGTGTCGGGCCAACCCCATATCGATCCGCTGGTCCCGCGCGCCCGTGTAGCGAACATCGCAAATGTGCTCACCGGCGTGCGGATGGCGTTGGTTCCGGTTTTCCTCGCCTTCCTGTTCGTCGGCGACGGGCATGAAACGTTCTGGCGGATAGCCGCATTCGTGGTGTTTACCGTCGCGGTGATCACCGACCGGTTCGACGGGGCGTTGGCCCGCAACTACGGCATGGTGACCGAGTTCGGCACACTCGCCGACCCCATCGCCGACAAGGCGCTCATCGGCGCGGCACTGATCGGGCTTTCGATGCTGGGCGACCTGCCGTGGTGGATCACGGTGGTGATCCTCATCCGCGAGATCGGCATCACCGGGCTGCGGTTCGCCGTGTTGCGCCACGGCGTGATCCCGGCAAGCCGCGGCGGCAAGCTCAAGACGCTCGTGCAGGGGGTGGCGATCGGCCTGTTCGTGCTCCCGCTGTCCGGTGCATGGCTGGCGGTTGCCTGGGTCATCATGTGGGCCGCGGTGATCCTCACCGTGCTCACCGGCATCGATTACGTCGTGTCCGCGATCAGGGACTCCCGTGGACGACCCGCTCGTCAGTGACGACGCCCGCGCGCTGATCGCCGACCTCACGGTGCGCGGGCAGACGGTCGCCACGGCCGAGTCGCTGACCGCGGGCCTGCTGGCGGCGACGCTCGCGGGCGTGCCCGGCGCCAGTGTCGTGCTGCGCGGCGGCCTGGTCACCTACGTCGAGGACACCAAGGTCTCGCTGGCGGGGGTGGCCCGCGAAGTGCTCGACGAGGTGGGCCCGGTCGCGGCGCCGACCGCGCGGGCCCTGGCCGTCGGCGCCCAGCAGCGCTGCGAGGCGACCTGGGGTGTGGGCCTGACCGGCGTCGCCGGACCCGAACCACACGGCGGGCACGCCGTCGGGACCGTCTTCCTCGGCATCGCCGGACCGGTTCAGACCGACGTCGTGGAACTGCGACTAGCCGGTTCGCGATGGGACATCCGGCTCGCGGCGGTCGGCGAAGCCGTCGCGCGCCTGCGCTCCATCGTCGCCGGACAGTGATCTGCGCCATCCGGGAACCAACCGGCCCGCTCTCAGCGTTGCCCTAATGGATCCCAGAAAACGACTCCGAAGGGAGAGCACGATGACGGCATTGCTGCGCGAGGTGATCGGCGACGTGCTGCGTCGTGCCCGCGTCGACCAGGGACGCACCTTGCGCGAGGTGTCCGACACCGCGCGAGTCAGCCTGGGCTATCTCTCCGAGGTCGAACGGGGCCGCAAGGAAGCCTCGAGCGAACTGCTCAACGCGATCTGCGGAGCGCTCGACGTCCCGCTCTCGCAGGTGCTCTTCGACGCCGGTCAGGAAATGGACCGCGAGGAGCGTGCCGCCTTCGCCGGAGCCGCCAATATCGACGCCACCACCAAGGTGGTCATCCCGCAGGTCGTGTCGATGGCGGTCGCCTGACGCACTCGTGCGCTGACGCGCGACCCGAGTGACTGTGGTGATACGCGCTGACCCGATAGATTGGGCAGCACGGTAAGCCGGGCCGGCGAGTCCGAGACAACGACACGAAGGCGGAGTGAACTGACATGGCCAATCCGTTCGTCAAGGCGTGGAAGTACCTCATGGCGCTGTTCAGCTCCAAGGTGGACGAATACGCCGACCCGAAGGTGCAGATCCAGCAGGCCATCGAGGAAGCCCAGCGCCAGCATCAGGCGCTGACCCAGCAGGCGGCCCAGGTGATCGGCAACCAGCGTCAGCTGGAGATGCGGCTCAACCGGCAGCTGGCCGACATCGAGAAGCTCCAGGTCAACGTCCGCCAGGCGCTCACCCTCGCCGACCAGGCGACGGCCGCCGGCGACGCGGCCAAGGCCACCGAGTACAACAACGCCGCCGAGGCGTTCGCCGCGCAGCTGGTGACCGCCGAGCAGAGCGTCGAGGACCTCAAGGGGCTGCACGACCAGGCGCTGCAGGCGGCCGGCCAGGCCAAGAAGGCCGTCGAGCAGAACGCGATGATGCTGCAGCAGAAGATCGCCGAGCGCACCAAGCTGCTCTCTCAGCTCGAACAGGCCAAGATGCAGGAGCAGGTCAGCTCGTCGCTGCGCTCAATGAGCGAGTTGGCGGCCCCGGGCACCACGCCCAGCCTCGACGAGGTGCGTCAGAAGATCGAGCGCCGCTATGCCAACGCGATGGGCGAGGCCGAGCTGGCGCAGAACTCGGTGCAGGGCCGGATGATGGAGGTCCAGCAGGCGAGCGTGCAGATGGCCGGGCATTCGCGGCTGGAGCAGATCCGCGCCTCGATGCGCGGTGAGCAGCTGCCTGCCGGTGGTAACGCCGCGGCGCAGCCCGCGGCCCCGGCGGCCAACCCGCAGCAGGCGACGCCGGAAAACCCGCTGTCGCAATAGCCGAAGAGGAACCCGTGAGTGCGCAGACGAGTCGGCCCGAGCCGTGGCGCTCGCTGATGCAGCGAGGCCTTCAGAACGGGATCGACACGGCCGCCGAGTGGTCCGATGTGCTGGCCGACAAGCTGAACGCCGCCGCCGACCCGCGCGCGAAGCTTCTCCGTAAGCGGCGGTGGGCGCTGCGGCTCACGGTGTTCTTCACAATGTCGTCCATGTTCTGGATCGGCGTCACCGGGCTGGTGGCCGCGTGGGACGTTCCGGCGTGGGCACTGCTCATCCCGTCACCGATCGCCGTCGGCGCGGCCTTCCTGGCGACGCTGTCGTTCCTGCGGTATCGCTGGCTGCGACGCGAGCCGTTGCCCCCGCCGCGGTCGCGTGCCACCCGCCGGCTCCCACCGCGGGGTTCTGCCGCACGTCAGTCGATGGCGGCGCTGGCGTCCTCCGAACGCGGGTTGTTCTCGCTGCTGGGGGTGATGGAGCGCGGTCGGATGCTGCCCGCCGACGAACTCCGCGAGCTGACCGCCGCGGCGAACCAGACGGCGGCGACCATGGCCGCCACCGCGAACGAAGTGGTGTCGATGGAGCGGGCGATCCGTGCGACGCCGCAGTCACGCGCCCACCTGACCCCCACCATCCGGGCGTTCACCGCACAGCTCGACCACGGCGCGCATCAGTACGGCGAAATGGTCAATGCCGCAGCGCAATTGGTGTCGGCCGCGAACACCGGCCCGACGTCCACGTCCCCGATGTGGCAGCAGCGTTACCGCGACGAGCTGTCGAACGCCACCGACCGCCTCGTCGGCTGGGCCCAGGCGTTCAACGAACTGGGCCACGTCCGCGGGGCATAACCCTCCTACATGGTCGGCCGCAGCGACGGAACCACCGTCGCGACCAGCCCGCGCACCGTCGCCTTGACGAAGTCGAGGGTGTCGAAGTAGTCGCGCCACAACGTGATTCGGCCGGCGTGCACCTCGAACGTCCCGCACACCCAGAACTGCAGGCGTACCGGCCCGAAGATCAGCGCATCGGTGCGTTCGGTGAGCACGGAGTTGCCGTCGGCGGCGACGCGGTGGATCTTCACCTCGAAGCGCGCCCGGCCCTGACCCCGCCGGAAGATGCTCATGATGCGCTTGCGGCCGCGGATCGTGGGGTAGCCGACGTTCTGCCATTCCACGTTGTCGGCGAGTAATCCGTCGGCGGTGTCGAAGTCCTCGTCCTGCAGCGCGTACAGGAACGTCTCCACCGCCCGGATGTTGTCGACGTCGGTTTTCAGTTCGGAAGCCTGGTCGGTCATGCGGCCAGCCTAGTGCCGCGCCGCTGTGGCAGGGTAGGCCCAATGCGCGTCGCGGTCGTCGCCGGACCTGATCCGGGGCATGCCTTTCCAGCGATCGCGCTGTGCCTTCGTTTCCTGGTCAACGGCGATTCGCCCACGCTGCTGACCGGAACGGAGTGGCTCGACACCGCCCGCGACGCCGGCGTCCCCGCCGCCGAACTACTCGGCCTCGACCCGGAGGACGCCGACGACGACGCGGATGCCGGGGCGAAGGTCCACCAGCGTGGCGCTCGGATGGCCGTGCTCAACGCGCCGCAGATGCGCCGGCTCGCGCCGGACCTGGTGGTCTCCGACGCCATCACCACCGCGGGCGGCTTCTGTGCCGAACTGCTCGGGCTGCCGTGGGTCGAACTCAACCCACATCCGCTGTACCGGCCGTCGAAGGGGCTTCCGCCGATCGGCAGCGGTCTCGCGCCGGGAGTCGGTGTCCGCGGTCGACTGCGCGACGCGGTCCTGCGCGCCCTCTCCGCGCGGTCGTGGCGGCAGGGCATCCGGCAACGCGCGGCCGCGCGGGTGCAAATCGGGCTGCCCGCAGCCGATCCCGGCCCACGCCGGCGGTTGATCGCCACGCTGCCGGCGCTGGAGGTGCCGAGGCCGGACTGGCCTGCCGAGGCCGTGGTGGTCGGCCCACTGCACTTCGAGCCGACGACGGCGACGCTGGACATACCCGCAGGCGGCGGACCGGTCGTGGTGGTCGCGCCGTCCACCGCGACGACGGGGGAGGGCGGCCTGGCGAAGATCGCCCTGGCGACCCTGACACCGGGAAAGGTGCTGCCGCCACAGTCGCGGGTCGTCGTGTCGCGCCTCGGCGGCACGCAGGTCGCGGTGCCGCCGTGGGCGGTGGTCGGGCTGGGACGGCAGGACGAGCTGCTGTCGCACGCCGACCTGGTGATCTGCGGTGGCGGTCACGGCATGGTGGCCAAGACGCTGCTGGCGGGCGTTCCGATGGTCGTGGTCCCCGGCGGCGGCGACCAGTGGGAGATCGCGAATCGTGTTGTGCGGCAGGGCAGTGCACAGCTGGTGCGTCCGCTCACCGCGGAGGCGCTGACCAGCGCGGTGCGTGAGGTGTTGGACACACCACGGTACCGGGATGCGGCGCGGCGGGCCGGGGCGACGGTCGCCGACGTCGAGGATCCGGTACGGGTGTGCCATGAAGCACTGCGGAGCCCGGCGTAGTTTGGGCCCCGTGCGGTTGACGGAATTTCATCAGCTTGTCGAGGAACAGTTCGGCTCGGTGCGCGGCGCGTCGCTGCTCGTGGACCACGTGCTGAGCGGGTGCGACGGGCGCACGGCCGCACAAGCCATTGAGGACGGCGTGGAACCGCGGGACGTCTGGCGCGCGCTGTGCTCGGACTTCGACGTCCCGCGTGATCAGTGGTGAGCCGCTAGCGGTTGTCCTCGGTGCGACCGGTGCCCGCGGTGTGCGACGGGCGCGTGGCGCCGTCTTCGCCCGAGCCTTCCGGTTTGGCCGAGGTCTGCCGGCCCTCGTACGGGGGGACCTCGGGTTTCACATCCTTAGGCGGTTCGTTGGTGAATCCCGTCTGAAAGTCCGGCTTTCCGCCGTCGTCGTGGGCGGGAACGGATTCGTCGCCGCGATAGGTGTCCGACGGGCGGTCCGCGGGGCCGCCCGAGGGTTGATCGGATCCGGTTCCGCGCTTTCCTCGTTCCTCCGGCTCTGTCATGGCAATCACTCCTCACTTGTCGCCGCGGATCGGCGGCGACGCATCGACGGCCTCAGGCGCGCTGACCCAGGACCAACGCCGTTTCCCGGTGCAGCCGGCCGAAGTTGTAATACGCCGCGCAGGCGCCCTCGGGGGACACCATGCACGTCCCGATCGGTGTCTCCGGTGTGCACGCTGTCCCGAAGACCTTGCACTCCCACGGTTTGATGACACCCTTGAGCACCTCGCCGCACTGGCACGCCTTCGGATCGGCCACCCGCACACCCGGCATGGCGAAGGTGCGTTCGGCGTCGAAGTCGGCGTAGTCGGGGTGCAGGCGCAGCGCGCTCTGCGAGATGAACCCCAGCCCCCGCCACTCGAAATGCGGTCGCAGCTCGAACGTCTGGGCCATCAGCTTGAGCGCCTGGGTGTTTCCCTCTGGGCGTACCACCCGCGTGTACTGGTTCTCGACCTCGCAGCGGCCGTCGCGGATCTGCTGCAGCAGCATGTGCACCGACGCGAGGATGTCGAGCGGCTCGAATCCCGCCACCACAATGGGTTTTCCGTACACATCCGGGACGAACCGGTACGGGCGCAGCCCCACCACCGTCGAGACGTGTCCGGGCCCGAGGAATCCGGACAGGCGCAGGTCGGGAGACTCCAGGATCGCCTTGATCGGCGGAACGATGGTGACGTGGTTGCAGAACACGCTGAAGTTGCCCACGCCCAACGCTTTCGCCCGTACCAGCGTCACGGCGGTGGACGGCGCGGTGGTCTCGAAGCCCACCGCGAAAAACACGACCCGTTTGTCCGGATTGTCGAGCGCGATCTTGAGCGCGTCCAGCGGCGAGTACACGAACCGCACATCGGCGCCGCGGGCCTTCGCTTCTATGAGGTTGCCCCGCGATCCCGGCACCCGCATCATGTCGCCGAACGTCGTGAAGATGACATCGGGCTGCTCGGCCAGCCACATCGCGTCGTCGACGCGTCCCATCGGGATGACGCACACCGGGCATCCGGGCCCGTGCACCAGCTCGACCGTCTCGGGCAGCAGATGCTCGATACCGTGGCGGTAGATGGTGTGGGTGTGGCCGCCGCACACCTCCATGAACTTGAACTCGTCGTCGCCGGCGAGGTCGGTGATGGATCTGACCAGCGCGCGTGCGGCGGCCGGGTCGCGGAATTCGTCGACGAATTTCATGGCTTGCCCCTCAGGCGATTTCGGACGAGTTGAACGCTTCGATCTCGGCGGCGTAGTCGGCGCCCATCTTCTGCACCTGGTCGAGGGTGAGCGTGGCCTCGTGCTCGTCGATCTTGGCCATCGCGAACCCGACGTGGACCAGTACCCAGTCGCCGACCTGCAGGTTGTCGTCGGCCAGCAGGCGCACGCTGATGGTTCTGCGGACGCCGTTGACGTCCACCTTGGCCAGCGACTCTTCGGTGTCGACGATGTCGACCACCTGACCGGGAATGCCGAGGCACATGTCGGTCTCCTCTCAACAGATCCGCGGCAGGGGATCGCCGACGAGCATGTCGACAATCCTGCTACCGCCGAAAGACGTTCTTAGCGCGACGATTCCGTGAGGCTCGGGGACGATCTCGCCGACCACCGCGGCCTGTGCGCCCTGCGGGTGGCCGCGCAACGCGGACACCGCCGCATCGGCCTCGTCGGCGGGCACGACGGCGACGAACTTGCCTTCGTTCGCCACGTAGAGCGGGTCGATGCCGAGCATGTCGCACGCCCCGAGCACCTGCGGCAGGACGGGCAGCGTGTCCTCGTCCAAGATCATCGCGAACGGTGCGTCCTTGACGAGTTCGTTGGCCACTGTGCCCACCCCGCCACGGGTCGCGTCGCGCATCCACCTCGTCGACGGCGCCGCGGTCAGCAGTTGCTCGACCAGTTCGTGCACCGGCGCGGTGTCCGAGGCGATGTCGGCGTCGATGGCCAGATCGCCGCGCGCCAGCATGACGGCCATCCCGTGTTCGCCGATCGTGCCGGACAGCACGACCTTGTCGCCGGGCTGCACGCTGTCGCGGGACAGCCGCCGGCCTTCGGGAATCAATCCCATGCCCGCGGTGCAGATGTAGACGCCGTCGGCGGCGCCCCTGCCGACGACCTTCGTGTCGCCGGTGACGATCTGCACGCCCGCATTCAACGCGGCTTCGCCCATGTCCGCGACGATCTCGCGCAGTTCGGCGATCGGGAAGCCCTCCTCGATCACGAACGCCGCCGAAAGCCACTGTGGGCGGGCACCGGAGACGGCCAGGTCGTTGATCGTGCCGTGCACCGCGACGTGTCCGATGGAGCCGCCGGGGAAGCGCCGCGGCGACACCACGTAGGAGTCGGTGGAGAAGGCCAGCCGTTCGCCCGACGGCGTCAGCACCGCGGCCGCGTCACCGAGTTGTTCGAGTTCATCGTTGCGGAAGGCCTCGAGGAACACCGCGTCGACGAGCGCTGCCGACGACTTGCCGCCCGCCCCGTGCGCGAGCGTCACGACATCGTCGAGCAGCCGCGGTCGTCGCTGACGGAACTTGTCGATCCGTTCCAGCACCCGGTCTTCGCGTTCGGACGCGCTCGCAGCTCGTGTCATGGGGAATGTGCTCCGTTCAGTGCGCGGGCCGAATTGGCGTGCAGCTCTTCCTGGACCACCGACCAGAGTCGGTAGCCGAGCATCGCGTGGCTCTCCTGGATGCGGTGGATGCTCTGCGAGTGGACGGTGAAACAGAAGTCGAGGTCGTCGGCGGCCGCCATCCGTCCGCCGTCGTGGCCGGAGAAGCCCACGGTCAGCAGGCCGCGACGCTTGGCCTCGGTGATCGCGGTCATCAGGTCGTCGGAGTTGCCAGACGTGGACAGCGCGATCGCGACGTCGCGGTCGCGGGCGTGGGCGATGATCTGGCGTTTGAAGATCAGTTCGAACCCGACGTCGTTGCCGAGCGCGGTCACCACCGCGTTGTCGGCGGCCAAAGACCATGCGGCGACCGGCCTTCCGCGCGCCGGTCGGCTGAACAGCGAGGCCAACGTCGCGGCGTCGGTGGAGCTTCCGCCGTTGCCGAACGTGTACAGCCGCCCGCCGCGGCGGAACCGCTCGGCCATCTGCGTTCCGGCCGCGGTCAACGCGTCGCCGTACTCGTCGAGTGATTCCCGTTGCAGTCGAGCACTTTCAGCCGCCTTACCGCGGGCCGATGCCGCGAGATCATCGAGCAGGCTCGTGGCGTCCGTCTCCTCGGACTCGATGAACGGATACAGGAAACCGGTGGCATCGGAGTCGGTCATCGGCTCACCTCCTCGGGCTCGATGCGCGAGATGGCCGCGCCGGCGTGCAGCAGAACGAGGTCGTCGACCGCGACGTCACCGATCAGCGTGACGTCGACCCACTCCTCGCCGTCGGCGGTGCGGACCAGCGCCGAGCTCATCGCATCAACCGGGGACGCCAGCACCTCACCGAGTCGCCCCTCGTCGCTGCACGTCACGCAGACGGTCGCGGGCTCGGCGGATTTGAGCAATCCCGGATGCTCGAAGCAGACGTGTGTCAACTCCCAGAGCAGGTGATACAGCAGCACGAATGCTCCGGTGGCCGGCACCATCGGATCCTCGGTGTCGATCCAGAGGATGTGGTTCGCCGCTCCCGCCGGCGGACGCGGTCCGGACCCGATCCACAACGTCAGGACGCCCCACGCGTCGGCGCGCCGCATCGCGTCGAGGACCGACGGTTCGTTCGCCGATGCCACCGCGATCAGCAGGTCGCCGGGTCGGCTGGCCACCCGCGCCTGCGCGACGGGGTCCGGTTCCACGAGGGCGACGGACGGGAGGGCCCGCTTGCCCATGACCACCGGATGCACGAATTCGACGGCGATGTGGTGGGCGTGTGGTTCCCACTGCGGCGAGATCACCCACAGGGTCGCGCCGTCGTTGAACCGACGGGCCAGATCCAGCGCGGCGGCGGCGAGGTCGGCCGACAGTTCCTCGCCGACATACGGGCGTTGCGCGGTCGTCATCGTGATCCCCCCTGTCCGAGAACGCTGTTCACGAGGTCGAGTGTGGTCAGCGTGGCCGATTCGAGGTCGGCGGCCTCCTCGTCGGTCAACGTCCCACAGATCCAGTCCCAGTGGGCCGAGACCACCGCTCCGTGCGGCGGAGCGGGCGCCAGGGAGAGTTCGCCGCGCTTCCATGCGATCCGCTCGGCGCGCGGCTCGCCCAACGCCAGCCGACCGTGCCGGTACTGCAGTGGACGCGACGCGATCTCCGCCTGGTCGTCGGCGACTGACGTGACACTGCCCCAGCGGATGCGGCAGGCCTGCATGACGCCCACCGCGGTGTCGGCGTCGCGCCCCAGGAACTTGACCCAGGGGTAGACGACGAAGACGTGAAAGCTGTGGTGCGCCAGGACGTCGGAGGTGGTGGGCACCGCGTCGAGCATTCCGGTGACCTGACCGGTGAACGCCGCGCGCAACCGTGCCAGCAGATGACCGGGGTCCACCTTGGACAGCGCCGGACCACCGATCCAGTAACTGTGGACGACTTCGTCATCGAGTGCGTCGGATGCCCCGAGGGCTTCGGCGATGGCGCTCAGGTACGGCCAGGCCCCGTCGAACTCGCGTGCGTGCGAGGCCAGACCGGAGGATCCGCCGCCGTCGGCCGGACCGCAGTAGCCGAGCTCGTTCGGCGGGTAGGCATAGCGGCCGAACACCGTGCGGCCGTCCGCGCCGTTCATGATGCGTTCCCCACCAGCAACTGGCCCAGGGCGATACCGCCGTCGTTGGGTGGCACCGTGCGATGGGTCATCGCGTCGATGCCCCTGTCGTGCAGCCCCCTCAGGGTCGATTCGAGCAACAGCGCGTTCTGGAAAACACCGCCGGACAGGGCCACGGGCCGCGACGAATCGGCGTGTGTGGATGCGAGTTCGACGACGAGTTCGGCGACCGCGCGGTGGAACCGGGCGCCGATGACCGACGAGGACACCCCCGCTCGGAGATCGGCGACGATGGCGTGCAGTACAGGCGCGGGATCGATCACCGCCGTCGGGCCGGATGCGTCGACGGCGAATGCGTAAGCGGTTGCGCCGCATTCGGTACCGCGTGAGACGCCCTCCAGCTCGATGGCGGCCTGGGCTTCATAGTCCACGACGTGGCGCACCCCGGCCAGCGAGGACACGGCGTCGAACAACCGGCCCATGCTGGAGGTCGGCGCGCAGCCGAGGCCGGTCTCAAGTTGTCGGGCGAGCGTTTGACGCTCCTCGGGCGGACAGGCCGAGACCGGAGGCAGATCGGGATCCCACGCGATGTCAGCCGACCACAGGTGCGCCAGGGCCATTCGATAAGGGCGCAGAACGCTGACGTCGCCGCCGGGGAGGGGGACGTACTTCAGATGTGCGAGCCGCTGGTAGCCCTTGTAATTGGCCAGCAGCACCTCACCGCCCCAGACCGCGCCGTCGGGCCCGTAACCCGTTCCGTCGAAGGCGAATCCGAGCACCTGCGTGGATCCGTCCAGACCGTGTTCGGCCATCACCGCGGCGATGTGGGCGTGGTGGTGTTGGACCAGCCTGACCGGCCGGTCCGCCGCGTTGCGCCGGGCCCACTCGGTCGACCGGTACAGCGGATGCGCGTCGGCTACCAACACCTGCGGCGCGACGGACGTCAGCTCCCGCAGATGACGTTGCGCGGAGTCGAACGCCGACAGCGTCGCCAGATCGTCCATGTCGCCGATGTGCTGGCTCAGCCACGCGTACCGGCCATCCGCGACCGCCATGGTGTTCTTCAGGTCGGCGCCGACCGCCAGCGAGGGCGCTACCGGCACCGGCAACGCCACGGGCAGCGGCGCATAGCCGCGCGAGCGCCGGACCGGCAACTCCGCCGGCTCGGCTCCGCCGTCGAGGGTGATCATCCGCATGACGGAGTCGTCGCAGGACACCAGGATTTCACGGTCGTGCATGAGCCAGCCGTCGACGATGTGTGAAAGCCGTTCCAGCGCAGCGTCATCAGTGAAGCAGATCGGCTCGCCGGCGAGGTTGGCCGAGGTCATCACCAACGCGGTCGGTCCGGGGGCGTCGCCGGGCAGCCCGAACAACAGCGCGTGCAGCGGGGTGTAAGCCAGCAGGATGCCCAGGTCGGGGTTGTGGGGTGCGACGGCCTCGGCGACCGGGGCGCCGTCACGCCGCGGCATCAACACGATGGGGCGTTGAGGTCCGGTCAGCAACCGGGCCGACGGCGCGTCGACCTCGACCAGGTTGCGAGCCGTCGCGAGGTCGGGTGTCATCACCGCGAACGGTTTGTCGCCGCGGCGCTTCCTGCCGCGCAACTCGGCGACCGCACGTTCGTCGGCGGCGTCGCAGGCCAGGTGGTAGCCGCCGATGCCCTTGACCGCGAGGATGCCTCCGTCGGCGAGCAATCGGCGTGCGCGCCCCAGCGCGGATTCGCCGGTCGTGGTGGCGCCCCCGTGGTCGCGGTAGGTCAAGGTCGGACCGCAGTCGGGGCAGCAGACGGGTTGGGCGTGGAACCGCCGGTCGGCGGCATCGTGGTATTCGCGCGCGCAGGCCTCGCACGTGTCGAAGTCCGCCATGGTCGTGGCATGCCGGTCGTAGGGCAGCGAAGCGATGATGGTGAAGCGCGGGCCGCAGTTGGTGCAGTTGATGAACGCGTGTCGGAAGCGTCGGTTGCGTGGATCGCGTTGTTCGGCGGCGCAGTCGGCGCACATGGCGACGTCGGGCGAGGTCAGCGTGCGGCCACCGTCGGCCCGGGAGGTATCGGCGATGACGAAGCCGGTACCGCCCGCCACCGGAAGCGCTTCGGTGTCAAGGTCTTCGATCACCGCCAGCGGCGGTGGGCGGTCGCGCAGCCGGATCAGGAACGTCTCGACGTCGACGGTGTCTCCCTCGACGTCGATCAGCGCGCCCGCGCTGTCGTTGCGGACGCTTCCGCTCAGCCCCAACGCGGCCGCCGTCGTGTACACGAAGGGCCGGAAGCCGACTCCCTGGACCACCCCGCGGACCCGCACGCGCAGCCGGCAACGCGAGGTCACGGCGAATCCTCCGAGCCCGGAAGGGCTTCGCCGCTGCCCATCAACTGCAGACCGGCGAGTGCCGCGTCGGCCCCGGCCTTGTCGGTCTTCTCCACGACGAAGCCCATGTGGATGATGACCCAGTCGCCCGGTGCGAACGTCTCCTCGGGCAGCATGCCGACGTTGACCTTGCGGTGCTCACCCGCGACGTCGACGAGGGCCAACTGGTCGCCGTAGCCCTCCAGCATCGTCACGACCCGCCCCGGAATTCCCAGGCACATCGGTCAGCCCTCCGCCACCGTGACGCGGGTTGACAGTCCGGCGACCACCTCGCCGATGACCCGCACCGCTTGCGGGACGGCCGACGCGACGGCATCCGACAGCCCGATACCCTCCTCGACGCGGTCAACCTCGCAACCGATCACCACGGTGAAGGGAGGGGTGCCGCCGAGCGCGTTGAGGCTGGCGAACACCGCCGCGGGATCCATCGCGTGCGCGTCCAGACCCGTTGCGCCACAGGCGTCGGTGAGGTCGGCCTCGAACACGTGAAGCGTGCCGGGCGCTCCGCGGTTCGGGATGGCGTCGACGAGGACCAGGGCGTCGCAACCGTCGAGCAGATCGTAGGCCAGGTGCATGCCGCCGATCCCGTAATCGGCGACCGCAACGTGTGATCCGGCGAGGTCGGGCGGCACGCGGCGCATCACCGCGGGGCCGAAGCCGTCGTCCCCGAGGAAGATGTTGCCGAGACCGGCTACCAGGATTCGGGAGATCAGGACACCTCGTTCGCCGTCACATCCGGCGCATTCTCATGTAGCGCCGGGCATCCGGCACGGAGCGGATGCCCACAGCCGCCGCCGCCACGGCCACCACCGCCACGATTCCTACTGCGATCCAGCCGATCACTTCCATTGCGGACTCCCTTCAACCAGAGGTTCGACCTCGTCGGGTGCGAAGTACAGGTACCGGCCGTACCAGTCGTGCAGTTCGGCGCCGGGATCGTCTTCGATGACGACGCCGATATGGTGTTCGCCGTCGACGTCCTCATGTACCGAGGTGACGCGCGCGATCTTGTCGGCATAGAAGACGTCCTGCGCGTCGGCCCGGCGGGAGGGGTGCAACCGCACACGGCTGCCGCGCGCGACGCGAGTGTCGTTGACCAGCACGGCATCCGAGTCCGGCCGCACAGCGGTGTCCGCCGTCGGGTCCCACCATTCGACGCCGGCGGGGATGTCGGGAATCAGGCCCGGTTCGCGGCACGGCGCGTGCGGATTGCGCAGCACGCCGTGCAGATCGAGCATCGCCTCGGGCGACATCGAGTCGCAGCGCTCGATGATCGCTGCGGCGCGTCGATCGGTGGCTCTGGCTTGAGCCTTCTCCTCGTCGGTCATGGTCATGACCCGCAGCGTCAGGATCTCGTCGATCTCGGTCGAGTCGTAGAGCGCACCCTTGCTCTGCTCGGCGATCTCGGGGTGGTCGTAGAGGATGATCGGCGACGCGAGCACGAGGTCGCGATGCGGCGCCGGGCCGGCCAACACCGGAAAGCAGCGGTGCTGACGGCACCGCGCCACGGCGCCGGCGGCCCAGTCCGGCGGTTCGAGCAGGGAGACGAACTCGCCGTCGGCCACCTCCAGCAACAGATGGGTCCCGATCAGCGACACGGCGATCGCCTCGTCCTGGTCGTCGGCCGGTGCAGCCGTGTTGCACACATCGAACGTGAGACGCAGCAGGTCGCCGTCCTGCTCGGCGGACATGTCGAGCCGACCGCTCAGCTCGCGTCGGGTCCGCACCAGCCTGCCACCCGCGACGGGTTCGATCTCTCTCGCCGACGGAGCCGAAATGTCCAGTGTGGCAGGCAGGCTCATGACCGGGAACGGGTCGATCGGAATCTCGCACTCGACCGCCTCGTCCCAACTGACCCACGCATCGGCACCCGAACGCAGTTCGCCGACCGGTTCGAACCGGCCGCCGCCGGCGTCGCGTTCGACGCTGCGGCGTTGCAGTTGCAGGAAGCGAATCACTCCGGTGACCATCGGGATGCCGTGCGGGTCGAGCAGCACCTGGGTGGACAGCGAGGCGTCCTCGCCGATGGTGGCCTGCGCGGCGCCGCGCGGTCCGAGAACGCCGAACTGCCAACGGGACTGGTTCTTGCTCGAGCTGGCGCGGTAGGGGTACAGCAAATATCCCTCGTAGAGCACCGCATCGGCGACAGCTCGTGCGTGATCCCAGTCCGCGGTCATCGAATCTCCTCTGCGGTGTGAGTGGCCAATAGCGAAACGATCGCGTCGTCGTAGTTCAGAAGGCCGCGGGCTGATTTGAACTCAGACAGCATGTCGATGGTGTCGTGCCCCAGGCGCAGCCAGCCGGTGTTGGGGTAGTGCAGGCGCATCAGGTCATGCCACGTGGACACCGGTAGGTCGTAGTGGTCCTCGCGATCCCATGGCACCTGCTGCACGCGCAGATTTCTTTCACTGCGGGTGAAAACCGTTCCACTGAACAGAAATTGCAGCGGGATGTCACCGTCAGCCAGCGCATGGAAGTATTTGGCCGCGGTCACCTCGAAGTCGTAGGTGCACTCGAGCGGCAGGTCCACCTGCGTCGTTCCGGTGAAGCCGGACACCATGGTGCTGGCATGCTGCCAGAGGAAATTGTGTTGTGTGGTGTCCCATCGCTCGCGGGGCCCGAACAGATCGAGCAGTCCGAGCGCCTCGTCATCGGAGTATCGGCGACGCAAGGGTTCGATGCGGACCTGGCACCGCAGTGCGATCGCGTGCACGGGGTCGTCGCCGTCGGCGGCGATGCCGATCCGGGCGGTGAGAACCGGTGCCACCGCGTACGGTTCGGCGCGGATGTCGAGCACGGCGAAGGTCAGCTCTGGCACGGCGCCACCACCTTCGCCCGGTCACGGACGTGCTCGAAGAACTCGTCGAGGTAGCCGCGCACCCGCTGACCGCCGTCGAAGCCGTGCCACAGCTGGCGGAGCCTGCCGACGAACTCGTAGCAGGCGTCGATGGGCAGCAGGAAGCATTCCGGGTCTCGACCGTCGTCATCGGGAACCCGCACGAGCAGGGCCTCGGTGTCGTCGGCGAGCAGGTCCACCCTCGGGTCCGCCGAACGGACCCCCTCCCATGCGGAGAGGTCCAGTTCGGACTCGGTCGCGCCCGCAGGTCCGGGATAGAAGGCCACGACGCGATCCAGCGTCGAGTTGCGAAAGAAGAACGCCAGCCCGACCGGGATCTGCAGAAGCTGCCAATCCCGGCGCGCCAGGGCGAAATCCGGGAACGATAACCAGCGGTCGGGGACCGCGCGATAGCGGAGTTCGGCCTTGGTGTCGGTGAACAGCAGATAACAGCCGCGGCACACACACATCAGCGCTCGCGCCTCGACGTTGACGACGTGTTGGTGTTCGTCGGCGATCGGCTCGGCGCACATCTCACAGCGTTCACCCGCGCGCGCGGGGACGCCGCGGTTGGCCCGGATCATCGCGAGCACGTCGTAGGCGCTGCTCATGCCACACCTGCTTCGGTGGGTTGCGCGGCCATCGCGATCGACAGCACGCCGTCGCGCGCCAGCAGCGGGATCGGCTCGAGGTGGGCGAGCGGATCGGCGCCCTCGTCGACACAGGTCCCGGCGTGCACGACGTCGAAATGGGCGTGGCAGCGCGGGCAGCGCAACACCGCGTCGCCGGTCGGAGAACCCATGCGACGGTGCAACGCGGCACCGGCCAGCGACTCGCGGCAGACACCGCACCGGTCGCGATAGGCGAACACCTCGTCGCCGATGCGGCACGCCAGCACGGTGGTTCCCGCCACGGAGAAGCCGCCGACCTCACCGGGCATCAGGTCGGTGAATTCCGGTACGGGGTGCCACGAGGCCTGCCCGGGCGCCCGTTGCTGGACGCGGCGAAAGAGCGTCGCCGGTGGAATCACCGTCGGGCTCGACTGCGGAGCGACCACCTCGATCGCGCTGACTTCCGGAGCCGCCGCCCGGATGGCGTCTTCGACGGTCAACTCCAGCGTGACCGCCGACGAGGGGCAGCTCTTGCAGCTGCCGGAGAACTGCAGGTGAACGGTGAATCCGTCTGGGCCGTCGACTGTTTCGAGAAGCGCGACGTCACCGCCGTGTGAACCGAGATACGGGCGGACCCTGTCCAGGGCATCCTCGATGCGCCGGTGGATGCCGTGCGGGTGCAGCCCGTGTACGAGCAGCAGGCTGGCGACGAGGTCGTCGTCGGCCAGCCGTTCGGCCAGCGTGGCATCGGCGCTCACCGCGATCCGCAGGATCCGTTCGAGTCCGGCGCCGTAGAGATCGGTCACCTCGCCGACGAGTTGAACCGCCCGTTCGTGCGCGGCGGGGCCGCCCGCGGCGGACGCGTCGAGCAGGGCCTGTATTCGGTCGCCCGCCGTACGCCACTGCGCGTCGTCTCGGATCGGCGGGGCCATTCCCTATTCCCCGGTGACGGACTGGGTGGGGGAGTGAAGCAGGTCGAGTGACTTTCCCTTGCCCAGGTACATGTGCACGCCGCACGGCAGACACGGGTCGAAACTGCGCACCGTGCGCATGATGTCGATGCCCTTGAAATGCTCCCTGTCGTTCTCCTCGAAGATGGGCTGGCCCTGGACCGCGTCCTCGTATGGCCCGGGTGTGCCGTAGCTGTCGCGGGGGGCGGCGTTCCACGGCGTCGGCGGATACGGGTGATAGTTCGCGATCTTGCCGTCGCGAATCACCATGTGGTGGCTGAGGACTCCGCGGACCGCCTCGGTGAACCCGCAGCCGATGCCTTCGTCGGGCACCTCGAACTTCTCCCAGGTCTTGGTCCGGCCGGCCCGGATCTCGGTCAACGCCTTCTCCGCGAAGTGCAGGGCGCAGGCGGCCGCGTAGGCCTGGAAGTACGTCCTGGCGCGGTTGCGTTCGAGCGTGTTGCTGCCGTGTTGCGGGATCTTCCACTCGAGTTCGACCGGACCCTTCAGGGCCGTCTTGGGCAGGTTGATCTGCACGCTCTGGCCGGTCGCCTTGACATAGCCGATGTCGACCAGCCCGGCGAGCGCGGTGGACCACAGCCGCGCCAACGGGCCGCCGCCGGTGTCGAGTGCCAGGTGATCCGTGCCGTCGAACCAGCGCGGTGCCATCACCCAGCTGTAGTTGCCGTCGAAGTCGCGCTTCTGCGGCCGGGGGTTGGTGTGCTGGTTCCAGGGATGGCGCCGGTCGATCGGATTGCCGAGCGGATCGGTCTTGACGAACATCTCCTGGTCGGTCCAGTCGTCGTAGTACGAGTGGCCCAACAGGATTCGGATGCCGAGATTGATGTCGACCAGCGAGTGGGTGTGCAGCTTTCCGTCGATCACCACCCCGGGCGTGACGAACATGGCGTCGCCCCAGCGCTCCATGTCCTTGTAGGAGAAGTTGCACACCTCGGGATCCTGGAACGAGCCCCAGCAGCCCAGCAGCGTGCGGCGCAACCCGACCTGCTCGTAGCCGGGCAGCGCGTCGTAGAAGAAGTCGAAGAGGTCGTCGTGCATCGGCACGACCTTCTTCATGAACTCGACGTAACGCATCAGCCGCGTCATGTAGTCGGTCATCAGCTGGACCGTCGCGGTGGTGCCGATGCCGCCGGGATACAGCGTCGACGGATGGACGTGGCGACCCTCCATGAGGCAGAACATCTCTCGGGTCCACCGGCTGACCTGCAGGGCCTCGCGGTAGAACTCGCCGGTGAACGGGTTGAGCGCGCGCATGATCTCGGCGATCGTGCGGTAGCCGTGCATGTCCGCATGCGGCGCCTGGGTATTCTCGGCCTTGGCCAACACGCTGGGATTGGTCTCGGAAACCATCTTCTCGCAGTAGTCGACACCGACCAGGTTCTCCTGGAAGATGTTGTGGTCGAACATGTACTCGGCGGCTTCACCGAGGTTGATCAGCCACTCACCGAGATGTGGCGGCTTGACACCGTAGGCCATGTTCTGGCAGTAGCACGAGCACGTCGCGTGGTTGTCACCGCAGATGCCGCAGATGCGGCTGGTGATGAAGTGGGCGTCGCGAGGGTCCTTGCCCTTCATGAAGATCGAATAACCGCGGAAGATCGACGAGGTGCTGTGGCACTCGACCACCTCGCGGTTGTCGAAATCGATCTTGGTGTAGATGCCGAGGCTGCCGACGATCCGGGTGATGGGATCCCACGCCATCTCCACCAGTTGGCCGGGGTCGCGCTTCACGTGTGACGGCTCGGGGATGATGGTTGTCATCGAACTCTTCTCTTTCTTCAGATGAGAAGCGTCACAGGCAGTTTCGAAGCCCGAAAGCACGCCTGCGCGCCGCGGGGCGAGCCGCACCTACCAGGTGCGGGTCGCTCCGGTCGTGAGTTGCGTGCCGGGATGGCGCCACTTCGGTTCTTTGTCGACGGTGCGGCCGGTGATATGGCGCAGGCTGCGGATGACCGATCCGTACAGTCCCGACGCCGCGGTGGACACCTTGCCGCCGGGGGGTTCGTCCATGAACGGCATGAACTTGTCGGGGAATCCGGGCATGGTGCAACCGATGCATATGCCGCCCACGTTCGGGCAGCCGCCGATTCCGTTGATCCAGCCCCGCTTGGGTACGTTGCATTTGACGACGGGACCCCAACAGCCCAGCTTGACAATGCATTTCGGCGATCCGTATTCGGTCGCGAAATCACCCTGCTCGTAATAGCCGGCCCGGTCGCAACCCTCGTGCACGGACGCACCGAACAGCCACTGGGGCCGTAACGCATCGTCGAGCGGGATCATCGGGGCCTGATCGGTGGCCATGTACAGCAGATAGGTCAGCGTTTCGGCGAGGTTGTCCGGATGTATCGGGCAACCGGGCACGCAGACGATCGGAATGCCGGCCTTGCTCTTCCACTCCCAGCCGAGATAGTCGGGCACGCCCATGGCACCTGTCGGATTGCCCGCCATCGCGTGGATGCCGCCGTAGGTGGCGCACGTTCCGACCGCGACGATGGCAGTGGCCTTGGGCGCCAGCCGATCCAGCCACTCGCTGGTGGTCATCGGTTGGCCGGTGGCCGGATCGTTGCCGAACCCGCACCAGTAGCCTTCGGCTTTGATCTTCTCGTTCGGGATCGACCCCTCGACGACCAGAACGAACGGCTCCAATTCGCCTCTGTCGGCTTTAAAGAACCACTCGAGGAAATCGTCGGCGCCCCCGTTCGGTCCACACTCGAAATCGATCAGGGGCCAATGGACGGCGATCTTGGGCAGCCCGGGAAGAGCGCCAAGGGCGATCTCCTCGATGCTGGGCTGGGTGGCGGCAGTCAACGCCACCGAATCACCGTCACAACTCAATCCGGCGTTGATCCACAGCACGTGGATCAAGGCCTCTTCCGCTTTGACTGCTGCCTCCGTTGGCATAGGTCACAGCTTTCTGGGGGCCGGGCTGGGGCCCTCACGACCGGGAGCCGGGCTGGGGCTCCCAACCTCACGTTGTGCCGTGGCGCCGAATTCCGGCGCTGAGTCTGGGTTTACTCCCGGGGTTATGTCTTGTCAACGGTTGACAGGGCAGAAGCTGAGTTTGCGCAATCGTCGATCCAGTCGTACCAGTGCGAGCTACCATCACCCGTGGCGGCCGACATCGCCAGTATCTGCGCGTCGGGATTCAGTGATCGCACGTAACCGCAACATTTTTCAAGATCGAAGTCGACGTATGGCAGTAAATCGATCTTGTTGACGATCACCAGCCCGGCCGCCGCGAACATGTGCGGGTACTTCAACGGTTTGTCGTCGCCCTCCGTCACCGAGATGATGACGACTTTGCTGTGCTCGCCGAGATCGAACAGCGCGGGGCAGACGAGATTTCCCACGTTCTCGATGAACAGCACCGAGCCACGCTCAGGGTCGAGCTCGTGCAGCGCGCGGTGCACCATCTCGGCGTCGAGGTGGCAACCTGCGCCGGTGTTGATCTGCACGGCGCGTGCTCCCGCGGCCGTGATGCGTTCGGCGTCCAGCAGTGTCTCCTGATCGCCCTCGATGACCGCGACCGGGCGAGCCGAGTTGAGATCGCGGATGGTGCGCTCGAGCAGGGTGGTCTTACCGGCGCCCGGAGAGCTGGTGAGGTTGAGCGCCAGGATGTCGCGGGCGGCCAGCCATGCGCGGTTCCGTTCGGCGAGCTCGTCGTTCTTGGCGAGGACCCTCTGTTCGAGCGTGATGGTCTCGGTGTGGACGTGTTCGCCTTCGTGGAGATGGTCATGCTCGTGAGGGTGGAGGTGGGTGTGTCCCGGCGTGGTGATGGTCGCACCGTCGTCGCCGCAGCCGCAGGTCGCGCACATGCTCAACTCACCTCCATCGAGAGAATCCTCAGATCCCGACCGGCGGTCACCTCGACATCGGCACTGCCGCAGGGACACAACAGAATCAGATCGGGTAGTTCGAAGCTTTGGCCGCAGGTGTGACAGCGCGCCGCGCCGGGTTGCACATCGAGGTCCAGGCGCGCGCCGTCGGCGACGGTGCCCGCGGTGGCGAGTTCGAAGCAGAACCGCATAGAGTCCGGTACGACGGCGCACAGCGCGCCGACCTCCAGCTTGACGCAGTGCACCCGGCGTCCCGCGGCGTGCTCGCACACCGCATCGACCACACTCTGCGTTATCGCCATCTCGTGCACGCGGACCCCGTTTCGGCCGGGATGACTTTCACGATAGGCCCCGCGACCCCCCGCAGGGAGCGGACTATTCGACACGCTGCCCACCGCACGGCGTGTCTCCCTTGAGTCGAACAGGTGTTCGTCTACTGTGGGTCGTGTTCGACGGCTAGATGCTGCTGGTCAGGCCGACTTGTCCCGGAACTTGTCGGTGGCTGCCTCTAGCGTCACGGCCAACAGATCGAAACCGATCACCGAACAGCTAGACATCCGAAGGACGGAGAACCCCATGGCGCAGGCACCCGACCGCGAGAAGGCCCTCGAGCTGGCACTCGCGCAGATCGACAAGAACTTCGGCAAGGGGTCGGTGATGCGGCTCGGCGAAGAGGTCCGCCAGCCCATCTCGGTCATCCCGACCGGTTCGATCGCGCTGGACGTGGCCCTCGGCATCGGCGGCCTGCCGCGGGGCAGGGTCATCGAGATCTACGGCCCGGAGTCGTCGGGTAAGACCACCGTCGCGCTGCACGCGGTCGCCAACGCGCAGGCCGCCGGCGGTATCGCGGCATTCATCGACGCCGAGCACGCGCTGGATCCGGAGTACGCCAAGAAGCTCGGGGTGGACACCGACGCGCTGCTGGTCAGCCAGCCCGACACCGGTGAGCAGGCGCTGGAGATCGCCGACATGCTGATCCGTTCGGGCGCGCTGGACATCCTGGTCATCGACTCGGTGGCGGCGCTGGTGCCCCGCGCCGAGATCGAGGGGGAGATGGGCGACAGCCACGTCGGCCTGCAGGCCCGGCTGATGAGCCAGGCGCTGCGCAAGATGACCGGCGCGTTGAGCAACTCGGGCACCACCGCGATCTTCATCAACCAGCTCCGCGAAAAAATCGGTGTGATGTTCGGGTGTTTTGCCTATGGCACCCGGGTGCAGTTGGCCGACGGCACCACCGAGAAGATCGGCAAGATCGTCAACCAGAAGATGGACGTTGAGGTCATGTCCTATGACCCGGACACCGATCAGGTTGTGCCCCGCAAGGTGGTGAACTGGTTCAACAACGGTCCCGCCGAGCAATTTCTTCAGTTCACCGTCGAGAAGTCGGGCGGCAACGGCAAATCGCAGTTCGCGGCTACCCCGAACCACCTGATCCGCACTCCCGCCGGCTGGACGGAAGCGGGCGACCTCGTCGCCGGTGATCGAGTGATGGCCGCGGAGCCGCATCGACTCAGCGATCAGCAGTTTCAGGTCGTACTCGGGTCTTTGATGGGCGATGGCAACCTGTCGCCGAATCGCCGGGACCGTAATGGGGTTCGCTTTAGAATGGGCCACGGCGCCAAGCAGGTCGACTATTTGCAGTGGAAGACAGCGCTTCTGGGCAATATCAAGCACTCGACCCACGTAAATGACGAGGGCGCAACGTTCGTCGACTTCACCCCGCTGCCCGAGTTGGCTGAACTGCAGCGGGCGGTGTATCTCGGTGACGGTAAGAAGTTCTTGTCCGAGGAGTACCTCAAGGCGCTCACTCCGCTGGCGCTTGCTATCTGGTACATGGATGACGGGACGTTCACCGTCCGTTCCAAGGGGCTGCAGGAGCGCACCGCGGGTGGCAGCGGGCGTATCGAGATTTGTGTCGAGGCCATGAGTGAGGGCACTCGGATCCGGCTGCGTGATTATCTGCGCGATACACACGGTCTGGACGTACGGTTGCGGCTGTCCGGTGCGGCCGGAAAGTCGGTGCTGGTGTTCTCCACCGCGTCCAGCGCGAAGTTTCAGGAATTGGTGGCCCCGTACATCACGCCCTCGATGGAGTACAAGTTGCTGCCTCGGTTCCGCGGTCAGGGCGCGGTAACACCGCAGTTCGTCGAGCCCACGCAGCGGTTGGTTCCGGCGCGAGTCCTCGATGTCCACGTCAAGCCACATACTCGATCGATGAATCGATTCGACATCGAGGTCGAGGGTAACCACAACTATTTCGTCGACGGCGTCATGGTGCACAATTCGCCCGAAACCACAACGGGCGGAAAGGCTTTGAAGTTCTACGCCTCGGTCCGGATGGATGTCAGGCGGATCGAGACCCTCAAGGACGGCACCGACGCGGTCGGTAACCGCACCCGGGTCAAGGTCGTCAAGAACAAGGTGTCGCCGCCGTTCAAGCAGGCCGAGTTCGACATCCTCTACGGCAAGGGCATCAGCAAGGAAGGCTCACTCATCGACATGGGTGTCGAGCAGGGCTTCATCCGCAAGTCCGGCTCGTGGTTCACCTACGAAGGTGAGCAGTTGGGCCAGGGCAAGGAGAACGCCCGCAACTTCCTGCTCGAGAACGTCGAGGTGGCCAACGAGATCGAAAAGAAGATCAAAGAGAAGCTCGGCATTGGCGCCGTGGTGACCGATGACGAAGTCCTGCCCGCCCCCGTCGACTTCTGAGGCCTCGCGCGAGGAGCAGGCGCGAAATGTGTGTCTGCGTCTGCTCACCGCGCGAGCGCGCTCTCGGGCCGAACTGGCCGGCCAGCTCACCAAGCGTGGATACCCAGACGACGTCAGCGAAAAGGTGCTCGACCGGCTCGAACAAGTCGGCCTCGTTGATGACGCTAATTTCGCCGAACAGTGGGTCCGATCCCGGCGGGTGAACGCCGGAAAAGGCAGGCGCGCGTTGATTGCCGAGCTACGGACCAAAGGCGTCGACACGGACATCATCGAGGCGACGCTGGCCGACGACGAACCCGGTGCCGAACGCGCCCGCGCCGAGCGACTCGTGGCCGACAAGCTGCGCCGCGAAAAGCTGGCCGATGGCGACGACGCCAAGCTGGCCCGTCGGCTCGTCGGGATGCTCGCCCGGCGCGGCTACAACCAAACGATGGCGTTCGACGTCGTCAAGGTCGCTTTGGCCAACGAACGCGAGCGTCGCCAGGTCTAGGACTCCAGACCGTGGTCGAGAAGTCGAGTCCTCGGCGCACGTAGCGTGGCCGGTTGCAAGGAAATAGCCGACCGCGTAAGCATTTTGCATGCAGTTGTCCGTCAAGCTGGCGCCCACCTTCGACTACCCGGTCCTCGAGCGGTTCTGGCGGACCGCCGACGACCTCGGATTCCCGGCGGTGTGGAACTACGACCACTTCTACGGCCTGGTCGATCCCACGACGCCGACCCACGAGGGGTGGACCAGTCTCGCCGCGATGGCGGTCGTCGTGCGGCGCGCCCGCGTGGGCTGCCTGGTCAGCGGTGTCACCTATCGCAACCCCGCGGTGCTGGCGAAGATGGCCGTCACCGTGGACCACATCTCCGGCGGGCGACTGGACTTCGGTCTCGGGGCCGGCTGGCACGAGGCCGAGCATCGCGGTTACGGGATCGACTTTCCGCCGCCGGGACAGCGGGTCGCGATGGTCGACGAGGCGCTGACGGTCATCCGCAGGCTGTGGACCGAGGAGACGGTCGACTTCATCGGCCGTTTCTTCACGCTGCAGCAGGCGCTCTGCGATCCCAAGCCGCTCCAACGTCCGCATCCGCCGATCGTCGTTGGCGCGTCGCAGCCGAAGATGTTGCGCGTCGCGGCACGCCACGCCGACGAATGGAACATGCCGAGTACCTCGCCCCAGGAATGGGCGGCCGCCAGCCACGGTCTCGACGAGGCGTGCGCGGCCGAAAGCCGTGACCCAGCGTCGATCCGACGGGGCGTGCAGTTGTTCCTGCATCCGGAGCAGCCCGATCAGGTCGACGCCCAGCTGGACTCCCTGGCCGATTACGGCCGACTCGGCTGCCAGCACGTCGTGTTGTCCTTCTATCAGCCGCCCGACGACGAGTTGCTGGCCCGATGCGCGGAACTGGCCTGATCACACGGCTTTAGCGCCAGGTGCGCCCTCCTGCTCGACGGCCTCGGTCTCAAGCGGCGTCGGACCACGACGCGAACGCCGCATCCGCGCTTCCACCCGGGTCGCCACCCAGGACAGCGTGAAGTTCACGGTGATGATCAACAACGCGACCACGATCAGCGCTGGCAGCAGATTGCTGTAGGCGGTACCCATCTGCACGCCCTGGCGCACGAGTTCGAGGAACGTGATGATGTAGCCGATCGCGGTGTCCTTGAGGACGACGACGAGTTGCGAGATCAGCACCGGCAGCATCGACGTGATCGCCTGCGGCAACAGGATCGAGCGCATCGTCTGGCCCCACGTCATGCCGAGGGCATAGGCCGCCTCCGACTGGCCGCGGGGCAGGGCGTGGACGCCGGCGCGCACGATCTCGGCGATGACTGCGCCGTTGTAGAGCGTCAGCCCGGTGATGACCGCGGCGAGCGCCAGATGCCTGGACGGGAACATGTCGTAGGCGGCGTACAGCGCGAACGCGAACAGCATCATGATCAGAACCGGTACGGCACGGAAGAATTCGACGATGACCGCGCACGGCCACCGAAGCAGGCCGTGTGTCGAGAGTCGGCCCACACCGAGCAGCAGACCGAGTATCAGCGCCAGCACGATCGACACCGCCGCGGCGGTCAACGTGCCTTGCACGCCGGGCAGTACGTACGTCCTCCACAGGTCGGCCGTCAGGAACGGCTTCCATTTGGCCGCCGTGAGCTGATCCTTGGCCGCCATCTGCACGAGCACCGCGACCAGGACCAGCGCGGTGACGACGATGACGATCGCCGACACGAACCAGTTACGAACCCGCGCCCGCGGTCCCGGAGCGTCGAAGAGGACAGAAGCCGAACTCATCGGTTGACCGCCATCCGTTTGCCGAGCCAGCCGAAGAACAGTCCGGTCGGCAGTGTGAGGACGACGAAGCCGGCTGCGAAGATCGCACCGATGGTGAGGATCGCCGCTGTGTTCTCGATCATCTCCTTCATCAGCAACGCCGCCTCGGCCACGCCGATCGCCGAGGCGATCGTGGTGTTCTTGGTCAAGGCGATCAATACCGACCCCAGCGGAATGATCACGGCTCGAAAAGCCTGTGGCATCAGGATGAGCCGCAGATTCTGCCCGAATGTCAACCCCAACGACCGCGCCGCCTCGGCCTGGCCCAGCGGCACGGTGTTCACCCCGGAGCGCACCGTCTCACATACGAATGCCGCGGTGTACAGCGCCAGGCCGAGCACCGCCAGACGAAAGTTGCTGTCTTCGATGGACGTACGCGAGTTCGGGTCGACCAGCGTGATCCCCATGGTCCCGGCCAACCCGAACGAGCAGAACAGGATGATCAGCGTCAGCGGCGTATTGCGCACCACGTTGACGTATGTCGTTCCGAGCCAACGCAGCACCGGCACCGGTGCCAGCCGCATCGCGGCCAGCACCGTGCCGAGCACCAGCGCGCCGATGCCGGAGTAGACCGTCAGCTGGATGGTCGTCCAGAACGCCTCGACGATCTGGCCGACGGTGTAGCCGGGGAGAACCTCCACATGACCTCCTAGCGCGGGGGAGGTCCGTCAGCTCTGGTTGATCTGCGGGGGCTGCGGCGCGGGAATCCCCGCCGCCCCGAGGTTGTCGTCCCAGGCCTTCTTCCAGGCGCCTTCCTGAATCATTTTCGCGAGCGCGTCGTTGATCTTCGTCAGGAGCTCGGAATCGCCCTTCTTCAAACCGATTCCGTAGCGCTCCTCGGAGAAGGTGCCGCCGACGACCTTGAACGCACCGGGGTTCTGCGCGGCATAGCCGGCCAGGATCACCTCGTCGGTCGTCACCGCGTCGATGCCGCCGTTCTTCAACGCCTCGACGCAGGCCGAGTACGTGTCGTACTGCTGCAGTTGTACGCGGGGGTACTTGTCCTTGATGCGTTGAGCGGGTGTGGATCCCGACACCGAGCAGAGCTTCTTGTTGTTCTCCAGCGATGCCTCACCGGTGATGTCGGTGTTGTCGGCGCGCACCAACAGGCTCTGGCCGGTGATCAGATACGGTCCGGCGAAATCGACCTTCTTCTCCCGCGCCTCGGTGATCGAGTACGTCGCAACGATGTACTTCACCTGCCCGTTCTGAATCAGCGTCTCGCGTTGACCGGACGGCGCTTCCTTCCACTCGATCTTGTCCTCGGGATAGCCGAGCTGCTGGGCGACGTACTTCGCCACGTCGACGTCGAAGCCGCTCATGCTGCCGTTGGGATTCTTCATTCCGAGCCCGGGCTGGTCGAACTTGGTGCCGATGACGATCGTGTCGCCGTCGCTCCCACCACCGCAGGCGGTGGCGGACAGAGGCAGCGCGACGGCGAGAGCGAGCGCTCCCAGAACGCGCCTGGAGATCGATGGCATTGGAGATTCCTTTCGACTAGTGGTGAAGGATCTTGCCGAGAAAGTCTTTGGCACGGTCGCTTTGGGGGTTGGTGAAGAACTGGTCGGGTTCGGCCGCCTCGACGATTGCGCCGTCGGCCATGAACACCACCCGGTTGGCCGCGCCCCGGGCAAAACCCATCTCGTGCGTCACGACCAACATCGTCATCCCGTCTTTGGCCAGCGACGTCATGACGTTGAGCACTTCGTTGATCATTTCGGGGTCCAGCGCGCTGGTCGGTTCGTCGAACAGCATCACCTTCGGGTTCATCGCCAAAGATCGCGCGATGGCCACCCGCTGCTGCTGGCCACCGGACAACTGCGCCGGGTACTTGTCGGCCTGATTCGCAATGCCCACCCGCTCGAGCAGCTGCATCGCCTTCTCGCGGGCCTCGTTCTTCGATTTTTTGCGCACCTTCATCGGAGCCAGAGTGACGTTCTCGAGGATCGTCTTGTGGGCGAACAGGTTGAAGGACTGGAACACCATGCCCACGTCGGACCGCAACTCGGCGAGCTTGCGTCCCTCCTCGGGAAGCACTTCACCGTCGATCGTGATCGTGCCCGAATCGATGGGTTCGAGCCGATTGATGGTGCGGCACAACGTCGACTTGCCCGAGCCCGACGGACCGAGCACCACGATCACCTCACCGCGCTCCACGTCGAGGTTGATGTCCTTGAGCACATGCAGGCTGCCGAAGTGTTTGTTGACATCCGAGATCGAGATCATCGGCACGCTTGACTGAGTCGGATTGACCTCTTTTCCGTCCGACTCGCTGGTCTTCATGGGTGCAGACCTTACCGAGGGAAGGGCATGCCTGCCCGGAACTCGTCAATCCGCCCGGGTCGGCGCACCGCCGGGTCCGTACCATGGGGCCGTGACTTCGATGGTGACGCGACAGGGAGCGGCCGACGTGGCCGTTCGCCCACACGCGACCGACGAGTCCTCACGCGCGCCGGCGACAATCCGCACGTACCAGGTCCGCACCTACGGCTGCCAGATGAACGTGCACGACTCCGAGCGACTCGCGGGATTGCTGGAAGGCGCCGGGTACCAACGCGCCGCCGAGGGCGAGGACGCCGATGTCGTCGTGTTCAACACCTGCGCCGTGCGCGAGAACGCCGACAACAAGCTCTACGGCAACATCAGCCACCTGGCGCCGCGCAAGCAGGCCAATCCCGATATGCAGATCGCCGTCGGCGGCTGCCTGGCGCAGAAAGACCGGGCCGCCGTGCTGCGCCGGGCACCGTGGGTCGACGTGGTGTTCGGCACACACAACATCGGGTCCCTGCCCACGCTGCTCGAACGGGCCAGGCACAACAAGGCGGCCCAGGTCGAGATCGTCGAGGCGCTGCAGGAGTTCCCGTCCGCGCTGCCCGCCGCCCGCGAATCCGCATATGCCGCTTGGGTGTCGGTGTCGGTGGGCTGCAACAACACCTGCACGTTCTGCATCGTGCCCGCGCTGCGCGGCAAGGAGGTCGACCGCCGGCCCGGCGACGTGCTCGCCGAGGTGCAGACGCTCGTCGAACAAGGCGTGCTCGAGATCACGCTGCTCGGCCAGAACGTCAACGCCTACGGCGTCTCTTTCGTCGACCCCGAAGAGCCGCGGGACCGCGGCGCGTTCGCCAAACTCCTGCGCGCCTGCGGGCGCATCGACGGACTGGAACGGGTGCGGTTCACCTCACCACACCCCGCGGAGTTCACCGACGACGTCATCGCCGCGATGGCCGAGACGCCGAATGTGTGCCCGACGCTGCACATGCCGCTGCAGTCCGGGTCCGACCACATCCTGCGCGCGATGCGACGGTCCTACCGCGCCGAGCGCTACCTCGGCATCATCGACCGCGTCCGCGCGGCGATACCGCATGCGGCGATCACGACCGACCTCATCGTCGGCTTTCCGGGTGAGACCGAGGAGGACTTCCAGGCGACGCTCGATGTCGTCGAGCAGGCGAGGTTCGCCAGCGCGTTCACCTTCCAGTACTCCAAGCGGCCCGGCACCCCCGCCGCCGAGTTACCCGATCAGATTCCGAAAGCCGTTGTGAGCGAACGCTATCAGCGTTTGATCGACCTCCAGGAGAGAATCTCGCTCGAGGAGAACCGCGCGCTGGTCGGCCGCACCGTCGAAGTCCTGGTGGCTGCCGGGGAGGGCCGCAAGGACGCCTCGACGGCCAGAATGTCGGGCCGTGCCCGCGACGGCCGCCTGGTGCACTTCAACCCGGAGCGACTCGACATCCGCCCCGGCGACGTCGTGACCACGACCGTGACCGGCGCCGCACCGCACCATCTGATCGCCGATTCGGCCGTGCACAGCCATCGGCGCACCCGGGCGGGCGACGCCCACGCCGAAGGTCGGCGCCCACGCACCGGAGTGGGCCTGGGCATGCCGGGCATCGGCGCACCGACGACACCCGCTACCGCGACGGGATGCACACAGTGACGACGCCCGGCGACAACGGTTTCGAGGAGTTCAAGGGCGACATCGAGGCCGCCGAGCGACGCGTCGCGGGCGAGATCGACCCCGGCGCACGAGCCCTGGTGATCGCCATCGGGGTGTTCGTACTGCTGGTGTCGTTCATCCTGCCGCACACCGGCGACGCGCGCGGTCTGGATGTGCTCGTCGGCGGCGAAACCGCGCTCCGCGAGGGAATCACCCTGCCGTTACGGGTATTCGCTTGGCTGGTACTGGTATTCGGCGTCGGCTTCTCGATGCTCGCGCTGCTCACCCGGCGCTGGGCGCTGGCCTGGATCGCGCTGGCGGGCTCGACCGTGGCGACGCTTCTCGGTTTGTTGGCGGTGTGGTCGCGCCAAACCGCCCCCGACCGTTACCCGGGTCCCGGAATCGGGCTCATCATCGCCTGGATCGCGGTCGCGGTGGTGACGTTCCACTGGGCCAGGGCGGTGTGGGCGCGCACCGCGCTGCAGTTGGCCGCCGAGGAGGAACGGCGCAGGGCCGCCGCGGAGCAACAGAAGAAGGGTCTGCTCGAGAACCTCGACGACGACAACGGCTCGACCGACGGCTGACCTACCCCTCGGCGGCCGCACCGAATGGCCTATTTCTGAGTGGGACAGGCCTCGATCGGAACCTTCATCACGAGGTCGCCCTGCTTGTCGAAGTGAAACGTCATGTCCACCGACTTGCCCGGCGTCGCCGATTCCCGAAGCCCCTCGACTCTGGCCGTGAAGGGTTGGTCTGCGGCGCCGTCGGTGACGTCTTCGATCGGTTGGCCGGCGGCGATCGACGTCTCGGGCGGAATCTCCAGCGTCGCATCGGGAGACAGCCGAATCGCCTCGGCGGCGGGTGTCTCGATGCCGAGCAGGCGTTCGGGCTCGGTGATCCGGTTGTTCGTCACCGTGAACGTGAGCGCCGCCGCATCGCCGACCTGAATGGCGCACGACCCCGGTATGAAGCGCGGCACGATGAAGGCATTCTCGACCGACGTCGTCTCGGTCTCCGAACCCGCGCCCCGGTTCGACGAGTCCATGTTCGGATCGCCGCCGCAACCGGCGACCAGCACGCTCGTCACCAAACCGGCCGCCGCAACGCGACGCCGTGAAACGGTAAGTGTCTTCATCTGAGTTGCCGATCTCGCGGCAAAGCATCCCGGCGAGTCGAAGCGCGGCAGGCACAGCCAGTCGACCCGGGAGTGGGATCGGCGAGGTCTTCCACTCGCAGAGACTGGGCTTTGGTCGGGTCAACGGTGAGAGCTTGCATGGTGAGAAGAGTTGCCCGCGAACCGCGTCCCTATACGTTCGGCAGCCGACCGGCGCACCGGGCCCACTGCGCCTACTTCTGTTTGCTGAATTTGCGAGTCCGGGTTCACGGGTTCTTATTAGAGTCCTTTCAGGTTGCGGTATTCCTGCGCCGATAGTCTGCACGTACAGGCCGGTCGACAGCGCCCAGCCGAACGGTGGGCGGGCTGGTCCGACGTCAATACCGAGAGGGGAGGCTGTCATGGTATCGGCCCTGATGGAGGCTGGCAATCGCGTCGATTTCGTGGAACCGACGGGCGGCACGGGCGCGGTGGGGACTCACGAAGACGACTACGACGACGTGCACCCGCAGTGTTGCGAGCTGCGCCGCACGCCGGAGGGGGCGCGACGGGATTCGCTTCGTTGCCAGATCATCACCAGATGTTTGCCGCTGGCCGACCATATCGCGGGCCGCTTCGCCGGCCGCGGCGAATCGGCCGACGACCTGAGGCAGGTGGCCCGGCTGGGCCTGATCAAGGCGATCGACCGCTACGACCCAGGCAAGGGGCCGTTTCTCGGCTACGCCGTACCGACGATCATGGGCGAGGTTCGCCGCCACTTCCGCGACCACACGTGGGTCATGCACGTGCCCCGCAGGATCAAGGACACCCGCCAGCGCGTTTGCGCCGCGATCGGTCCGATGTCACAGCGTCTCGGCCGAGCACCGACGGCCACCGAACTGGCCGCCGAGCTCGGTGTCGACCGAGACGAGGTGGTGCAGTCGGTCGACGCGGCTGTCGCGTACCGACCGTCGTCACTCGACGCGGCGGCACCCGGTGATGGGAAATCCGAACCGGCCGCCGCGCGACAGGGCCTCGACGACCCGCGCTACAGCAGCGTCGAGGACGCGCTGACCGTCGCCGGACTGGTGAGCACGCTCACCGAGCGTGAACGGCTGATCCTGCGGCTGCGGTTCTGTGAGAACCTGCCGCAGAGCCAAATCGGCCGGCGCCTCGGCATTTCGCAGGTACAGGTATCGCGGCTGCTCGGCGCGACGCTGGAGCGGCTGCGGCAATCCTGCCGCGAGGAATCCGCGGCAATGGGTATGTCAGGCGCATGATTGTGCTTCGGATAGTGCTTTTCGTTGGTGTCGTCGCGGCGATCGTCGGCGTCGCGGGCTTGTTCACTCCGGTTTCGGCATCACCCGAGAATCTGACGATCGAGTGCGGCAGCGCCGTGGCGCCCGACCTGTCCGCCGCTCGCGCGCACGACGACGGCAGCGCAGCCAACATCCCGGTTCCCGGTGGGGTGGTCGCCGACACCGACTTCACGCGGCTGTGTCAGATGAATCTCGAAGATCGGCGGATATGGACGATCACGCTGGCGGGCGCCGGTGTCGTTGCTGCCGCCGGCGCGCTCGTGCTGGGTGCCCGCTGGAAGCGAGCCAAGCGGTCCCCCTAGCCGGCCCGTGCACCGCTTCGGCAGTCCGAGCCGCTGCTTATCGCCGGCGGCCGATCCGTGCCGTGTGCATACTGAATTCAGGAGGTAAACCTTTGCAGGGCAGGCATTTTCGTGTCGGAGCGGCCGCCGCGGCAGCTCTCGTCGCCGTCGCCGGATGCACGCTGCAGTCCAATCCACAGGACGCGTCGACATCGACTCCGGCGTCGACACCGATCCCGGCAGCGACGCCGTTGACCGAGACTTCCCCGCCTTCGGCGCTGGACCGCACCGGCTACGCCGATCTGGTGGAACGCGTCAGTCCGAGCGTGGTGACCGTCGAGCGCGACGGCGGCGTCGGCAGCGGTGTGGTGCTACGCCCCGACGTCGTGGTGACCAATGCCCATGTCGTCGGCGACGCCCGCGAAGTGACCGTCATAACCGCCGACGAGGAACGTTCGCCCGGCGTCGTGGTGGGCACGGACGAGGTGACCGACCTGGCCGTCGTGCGCACGCAAGGCCAGGACATGCCGGTGCCGCAGTTCCGCGAAGATCTGCCCCGGCCCGGCGAGGTCGCCGTCGCAATCGGGAGTCCGCTGGGGTTCCAGAACTCCGTGACCGTCGGCGTCATCTCGGGTCTGCACCGAGACATCCCCGGCTCGGCGGCGAAAACTCAGTCGTTGGTGGATTTGATCCAGACCGACGCGCCCATCTCGCCGGGTAACTCCGGCGGCGCCTTGCTCGACGCTGAGGGACGGGTCGTGGGGATCAACGAGGCGTACATTCCGCCGGCAGTGGGCGCGGTGTCGTTGGGGTTCGCGATTCCCGCGGCAACGGTGCTCGACGTGGCGAATCAACTCCTCGCCGACGGCGAAGCCACGCACCCGTACCTCGGTATCTCCCTGGGCCGGCTGACCCCGGCGATCCAGCAGCTGCGGGGTGTGCAGGTCGACCGCGGTGCGTTGGTGACCAGCGTCGATCCCGGCGCACCGGCTGCCCTCGCGGGGCTTCGGCCCGGCGACGTGATCGTCGAGTTCGCCGGCAAGCCGGTGCATTCTGTCGAGGACCTACTGGGTGGCTTGCGCCAGACGCAGCCGGGGTCCGAGCAATCGATGGTGTTCATGCGCGGGGGTGACCGTGAACAAACGACGGTGACGATCGGTTCGCGCACGGGCTCACTCTCGCAACCGGGCTAGCATCCGGCCGTGATGTCGAAGGCCGCTGTCGCTGGGCGGTGAGGGTCGTCGGCGAAGTACCCGTAGCCGGTGCCGCTGATCGTGATTCGGCCGTTGTCGCGGGTTGCCCGCAGTTGACCGACGCCACCCGTCCACGCGGAACCGGTGAACCCGCCGAGGTCGCGGATCTTGACGACCTGCGCGTCGGGGCCGTCGTCCGTATCGACGATGGCCGTGAAACCCGTGTCGGTGTCCCCGCTTTCGATGGTCAGCAGCCACTTCACCTTGGCGCAGCTGACGTAGTACCGATCACCGGTGGGATGCGAGTTGATGGACACCGTCGCGGTGCCGCCCATGGGGTCGGGTGAAGCCGGCGGTGCGGAAGAGCAGCCGGCGAGCCCTACGGTCAGCAACAGCGCTGCCGCGGTGCGCGCGACGCTGACATCTTCGACCATGACCGGACCTTCGGGATCGGGTCAAAGTGATACCCGCAATGGCTGCCGGCCATACGCCGGAGGTATACAGCAAATCTCCGTGGGGAACGCGAATGTCAACGCCCGGCGAAGACGAGTAGCCGGGAGTTCATCGAGGCGGCACCATGGACAAACGATTTGCCGTTGCAACAGCAGCCGTGCTGATGATCCCGACGGGATGCGCGTCGGGCCCGGAACTGCTGGCCAAGCACCTCGTCCACGTGAGCATCGACGGGAAGGACGCCGGCGGGCACCCCGTCGATTGCACCCAGGTGGGCTGGCTGTGGAATCTCGAGACGCTCGAGCAGACGCCCGGCCTGATCGCCCAGGTTCGCACCGGGGATCCGGTCGTCGCGCGATCGGTGCAGATCAACAACCTGGGCGGGTTCACGGGCAGCTTTTGGGACAAGACCACCGGTGAGGCCGAAGCCAGCCTGGTGGACGGCAAGTTCACGATCACCGGCACCGCGGTCGGGTTCTTCCACGACGATCCGGGCGAACGCACCACCGCGCCGTTCGAGATCTCCACCGACTGCTGAGCGTTCAGCGGGTCTTGCCGAGCGCCTCGGCGGCCGCGTCCGCCCACTGCCGCCACTGCTCCGCGTTGGCCCGCGCCTCGGCGGCGTCCTTGTCGCGACCGGCGGCCGCGGCCTTCTCCGCTTGACGCTCGTATTGCTCTGCGCGGACCCGGAATTGGTCGGCTCGTGCCTGGGCCTCGGGATCCACACCGTGCGTCGGCGCCTCGCGGACCTTCTTCTCGATGGCGCGCAGACGCCGTTCCAGATCGGCGCCGCGCTCGCGGGGCACCTTGCCGATGGCGTCCCACTTGTCGCCGATCACCCGCAGCGCAGCGCGCGCCGCGTCGAGATCGGAGGTGTCGATCTTCTCCGCCTCGGCCAGCAGCGCCTCCTTGGCCTCCGCGTTGGCACGAAACTCGGCGTCGCGCTCGGCGCTGGCGGCATTGCGGGCCCCGAAGAACTTGTCCTGGGCCGCCTTGAACCGCTGCCACAGCGCGTCGTCGACGTCTTCGGCCGCGCGGCCCGCCGCCTTCCATTCGTTGAGCAGTTCGCGGAACGCCGCGCTCGTGGGACCCCAGTCCGTCGAGTCGGCCAACCCCTCGGCACGCTGGCACAGCGCCTCTTTGGCCTGCCGGGCACCGGCACGTTCACGGTCGAGTTCGGCGAAATGCGATCCGCGCCTGCGGTTGAACTGTTCGCGCGCCGCCGAATACCGCTTCCACAGGGCGTCATCGGTTTTGCGGTCCAGCCCGGTGATCGTGCGCCACTCGTCGAGGATTTCCCGCAGCCGGTCGCCTGCTGCCTTCCACTGGGTGGAGTTGGCGGCGATGTCCTCGGCCTCGGCGGCCAGCGCCTCCTTGCGGGCGGTCTGGGCGGCGCGCAACTCCTCGCGCCGGGCCTTCTCGGCTTGAGCGGTCTCGTCGGCGTGGTTGATGATCGCCTGCAGACGTTCGGCGATCGCGTCGACGTCGCCGAGCACGTGCGCCGTCGGCAGGGTCTCGACCAGCGACTGGGCGGCCGCCTTGATCTTGCGGGCGTCCCCGGTACCGGACTCGAGCCGGCTCTCCATCAGCGCGACCTCGGTTTGGAGATCGTCGAAGCGCCTGCCGAAGTGCGCGTAGGCGGCCTCGGTGTCGCCGGCCTGCCACGATCCGATGATCCGTTCGCCCGAGCCGGTGATCAGCCACACCGTGCCGTCAGGGTCGACGCGACCGAACCGATGCGGGTCGCTCGACGGCGGCGCGGCCACCGGCGGTATGGGTCGGCCCGGCCGCGGCACGGGTCCCGGACGCGGCGGCCCGGGCCGAGGAGCGGGTTTCGGCGCGGAGGACTGGCCCCCTGGCTGGCTGGTCGTCATGTCCGTAATCCTCGTGCCCTCCGCGGCGTGCCGCGTACCTGCCGCGCAACGCGGCGCCTGTTCGCTGTCCGACGCTATTGAAACAGGTCGCCGGGGCACGTGCGCACAGCTTTCCGCGATGACCTGCCTAGGCTCGTGCGACAACCTACGGAAGGACTGCGATGGCCGGTGTCGGCGATGGGGTGGATCTGGCCGTCGTCCTCGCGCTCGGCGCCGCCGTTTTCATCGCGATCGGCGACGTTATCCACCAGCGGCAGGCCCACGAGGTCACCGACGAACCCGTCGGCCACCTCGAGCTGTTCACCCGGCTGCTGCGCGACCGGCAGTGGTGGCTGGGGAGTTTCGTGGCCGCCGCCGGGTTCGGGCTGCAGGCCGCCGCGCTCGGCCTGGGCTCGGTGCTGCTGGTCCAGGCGCTGCTGGTCACCTCGCTGCTGTTCGCTCTGCCGATCAACGCCCGGCTCTCGCATCGCAGGGTGACCCGGTGGCAGTGGATGTGGGCGGTGCTGCTGGCCGCATCGGTGGCGGTGATCGTGACCGTCGGCAACCCGACCGCCGGCCAGTCCCGGGCCTCCTGGGAGACCTGGACCGCGGTGGTCGTGGTGTTGGGGCCGGCGTTGGTGCTGTGTGTCATCGGCGCCAACCTCTGGAAGGGGCCGGTCAGCGCGGTGCTGCTGGCGCTGGTGTCCGGCGCGCTGTGGGGGCTGTTCGCGGTGCTGACCAAGGGCGTCGTCGACCGTCTCGACGACGGGCTGGAAGCCGTGCTGCGAACCCCCGAGCTCTACGTCTGGGCGGCCGTGGCGGTGGCGGGCACGGCGTGGCAGCAGGCATCGTTCCGGGCCGGATCGTTGACCGCGTCCTTGCCGACGATGACCGTGGCCGAACCGGTGGTCGCGTCGGTGCTCGGCGTCGTCGTGCTCGGCGAGATGCTGCGGCCGGGCGAGGCCGGACTGCTCACGTTGATCATCGCGGTGGGGGTGATGGTGATTTCGACGGCCGCGCTGGCCCGCAGTGAAGCCGCCACCGCCGCCCAGCCCGCACCGCATTAGCGTGGACGGCGTGCTGAGCGCCATCGCGATCGTCCCGTCGGCACCGGTCATGGTGCCCGAACTCGCCGCAGGCCCCGCGCCCGAGCTGGCCGATCTGCGCGACGCCGTGTTCACGGCCGTGGCGGGGCTCCCGGCGCGGTGGATCGCCGTCGGGGTGGGGCGCTCGGATCAGAGTTTCGGTCCGCACCACAGCGGGACCTTCGCCGGTTACGGCGTCGACCTGCAGGTCACGCTGTCCTCGGAGGCCGCGAGCGACCCGGTCGCGTTGCCGCTGTGCGCGCTGATCGCCGGCTGGGTGCGCGGTGCGGCCCGCGCCGACGCGTCCGTCGAGGTGCGAGTGTTCGCCGATGACCACGGCGCCGACGCCGCGTTGGCCCGCGGCGAGCGGTTACGCGCCGAGATCGACGACGCCGGTGACGCCGTCGGGGTGGTCGTGGTCGCCGACGGCGCCAACACGCTGACCCCGGCCGCGCCGGGAGGCTTCGACCCCGACTCCGTCCCCGTACAAGCCGCGCTGGACGACGCGCTGGCCGGTGGCCGGACCGAACCGCTCACCCGGCTGCCCGACGCCGTGGTCGGCCGGGTCGCGTACCAGGTGCTGGCCGGCCTCGTCGGCACCGGACCCCGGTCGGCCAAGGAGCTGTACCGCGGCGCACCCTACGGCGTCGGCTACTTCGCCGGCCTCTGGCAGCCGCGATGAGCGCACGCCAACGATGACGCGTCCGATCGCGGTCATCGGACCGACCGGGACCGGCAAATCGGCGCTGGCGTTGGACGTCGCCGAGCGCGTGGGCGGCGAGATCGTGAACGCCGACGCCATGCAGATGTACCGCGGCATGGACATCGGAACCGCGAAGTTGACCGTCGACGAGCGTCGTGGAATCCCGCACCACCAGCTCGACGTCTGGGAGGTGACCGAGACCGCGAGCGTGGCCCGATACCAGCAATCGGCCGCCGCCGACATCGAAGCCATCCTCGAACGCGGCGCGGTCCCCGTGGTCGTGGGCGGGTCGATGATGTACGTCCAATCGCTGCTCGACAACTGGACCTTCCCGGCCACCGATCCGGCCGTTCGTGCCCGCTTCGAGCAGCGGCTCGCCGAAATCGGGGCGACCGCCCTGCACGGGGAACTGGCGCGCGTGGACGCCGATGCCGCCGCCTCCATTCAACCGACGGACGGCCGGCGCATCGTGCGCGCGCTCGAGGTGGTCGAACTGACCGGTCAGCCGTTCGCCGCCTCGTTCCCCGCCATCGGCGCACCGCGCTGGGACACCGTCATCATCGGGCTGGACTGGGACACAACACATCTCGACAATCGCCTGGCGAAACGCACCGACAAGATGTTCGCCGACGGACTGGTCGACGAGGTGCGCGCGCTGTTGAGATGCGGGCTGCGCGACGGGGTCACCGCCTCGCGGGCGCTGGGCTACGCGCAGGTGCTCGCCGACCTCGACGCCGGCGGCGACGGGTCCGCAGCGCGCGAGCCGACCTTCGTCGGCACCCGCCGCTACGTGCGCCGGCAGCGGTCCTGGTTTCGCCGCGACCACCGCATCGTGTGGCTCGACGGCGCCGGCTCGGGCCTCGTCGAGGAGACGCTGCGGGTGTGGCGGGACGTACCCTGAACACGTGAGGTTCGCCAAGGGACACGGCACGCAGAACGATTTCGTGCTGCTGCCCGACCTCGACTTCGAGCTGACGCTTGCCCCGGCGGTCGTGACGGCGCTGTGCGACCGGCGCCGCGGCCTGGGCGCCGACGGTGTGCTGCGCGTGACCACTGCGGCGGCAGCGCAGCGGGCCGGGCTGTTCGAACAACTGCCGGAGGGCGTTGCGGGCGAGAACTGGTACATGGACTACCGCAACGCCGACGGATCGATCGCGCAGATGTGCGGCAACGGGGTTCGGGTGTTCGCGCACTACCTGCGGGCCAGCGGCCTGGAGAGCCGCGACGAATTCGTCGTCGGGTCGCTTGCCGGGCCGCGGCCGGTGGTGCTGCACCACTGGGATTCGACAAGCGCCGACGTCGCCGTCGAGATGGGCAAGGTGAACCAGCTGGGCACCGGCGAGGCGATCGTCGGCGGCAGGCCGTTCGCGGGCCTGGCCGTCGACGTCGGCAACCCCCACCTGGCGTGCGTCGATCCCGACCTGACACCCGAGGAGCTGTCCGCGCTGGACGTCGGGGCGCCGGTGTCCTTCGACACCACCCAGTTCCCGGAGGGCGTGAACATCGAAGTGCTGACCGCGCCCGTCGACGGCGCGGTGTCCATGCGTGTGCACGAACGCGGCGTCGGCGAGACCCGGTCGTGCGGGACGGGCACCGTCGCGGCCGCGGTCGCCGCGCTGGCGTACTCCGGTGCCGCCACGGGAAGCCTCGACGTCCGGATTCCGGGCGGCGAGGTCTCGGTCACCGTCACCGAGGCCAGCAGTTTTCTGCGCGGCCCGTCGATCCTGGTGGCGCACGGGGAGTTGTCCGAGGAATGGTGGAGCGTTGCTCAACGTTAATTGGGGTGCATGAAAAGTGATCTCCGTGCGAATCTTTATTCGCCTATGACGTATCCCGATTCTCCTATTCGCAACACCCCGAGCGCGGGTGAGCTGGCCCTCGAAGACCGCACGGCGCTGCGCCGTGTGGCCGGTTTGTCGACCGAGCTCGCCGACGTCTCCGAGGTCGAATACCGCCAACTCCGCCTGGAACGCGTGGTGCTGGTCGGGGTGTGGACCGAAGGAAGCGCGGCCGACGCCGAGGCGAGCCTGGCCGAACTGGCCGCGCTGGCCGAGACTGCGGGTTCGGAGGTTCTCGAAGGTGTGATCCAGCGCCGCGACAAGCCGGACGCTTCCACTTACATCGGCTCGGGCAAGGCCGCCGAGCTCCGCGAGATCGTGCTCGCGACGGGTGCCGACACCGTGATCTGCGACGGTGAGCTCAGCCCCGCCCAGCTGACGGCCTTGGAGAAGGCGGTCAAGGTCAAGGTCATCGACCGCACCGCGCTGATCCTCGACATCTTCGCCCAGCATGCGACCAGCCGGGAGGGCAAGGCGCAGGTCACCTTGGCCCAGATGGAGTACATGTTGCCCCGGCTGCGTGGCTGGGGTGAGTCGATGTCCCGTCAGGCGGGCGGCCGCGCAGGCGGCGCCGGCGGCGGGGTGGGCACGCGCGGTCCCGGTGAGACGAAGATCGAGACCGATCGCCGTCGCATCCGCGAGCGGATGTCGAAGCTGCGCCGCGAGATCAAGGACATGAAGAAGATCCGTGACACGCAGCGCAGCGGCAGGCGGCGCAGCGAGGTGCCCTCGGTCGCGATCGTCGGTTACACCAACGCGGGTAAGTCCAGTCTGCTCAACGCGCTCACCGGTGCCGGCGTCCTGGTGGAGAACGCGTTGTTCGCAACGCTCGAACCCACAACGCGCCGAGGCGAATTCGCCGACGGAAGGCCGTTCGTGCTGACCGATACGGTCGGGTTCGTCCGCCACCTGCCGACACAGTTGGTCGAGGCGTTCCGCTCCACACTGGAGGAGGTCGTCGACGCCGACCTGCTGGTCCACGTCGTCGACGGATCGGACGCCAATCCACTCGCGCAAATCAACGCCGTGCGCACGGTCGTCAACGAGGTGATAGCTGAGCACGACGGCACTCGGGCGCCGGAACTGTTGGTGGTCAACAAGATCGACGCTGCCGACGGTCTGACGCTGGCGCAGTTGCGCCGCGCGCTGGCCGATGCGGTATTCGTCTCGGCGCGCACCGGGGAGGGATTGGAGCGCCTGCAGCAGCGAATGGCCGAGCTGATCACGCCGACCGACACGGTTGTCGACGTGACAATCCCGTACGAGCGCGGCGATCTCGTCAACCGCGTGCACGCCGACGGCCGCATCGACGCCACCGAGCACACCGCCGAGGGCACCAGGATCAAGGCCAGGGTGCCGGTTCCGCTGGCGGCGGCGCTGCGTGAATACGCGACGTTCTGACGTTTCGAGCGTCCACGAGCAGCGAAGAGGCGCAGAGGTCCTCGACCCCTGCGCCTCTCGCGACGGTGTTTGTTACTCCTGCTCGGCCTCTTGACGCTTCTCGGCCGTCTTGGCCGCGGCCCGCGCGCTTTCGGCCTCGGCTTCCTTCTGCGCGGCGTTGCGCTGCGCGTCTGCCTTGTCCTGCTGGGCCTGACCCTCGCGGTACAGGTCGTCTCGGCCGGCAACGGCGCCCAAAACCTCTTTGGCCTTGCCCTTCACGCCCTCAACGACGCCCTTGACGGCCTCTTCGGGCCCACTGTTGTTCTTGTCGGACACTGCGGCTTCCTCCTTGCCGGTCGAACGGTGTGACGGTCCAATACCCGAAACGCCGTTTCGCTAATCGGACAAACGATGCGCCGGTGAGGCACCTCACAGCGGGCCCGGATTGTGCGCGGCGCTAGCCGAGTTCGAAGACCTCAGTAGCGGGCACCGCCATCACCTGCTGCGCGAGTTGCGCTTTCAAGCGGTCGAGCCGCTCTTCCTGCGGTGGCGTCCGGTTTGCGGCACGGGCCAGGTCGACGAACTCGTCGGTGACGAACCCGTCGCGCAGCAGCAGTGTGGCCGTACTGCCGGCGTGCTCGACGACGAAAACGAAGTCTTCGAGCAGGCGGCCGCGGTCACTTCGCACCAGGGAACGGTCGACGACGTAGCGGTCGTCGGTGACGCCGCGCGTCACCGCCTCGAAGGCGTCGCGGGCGCCCGGTCCGCGAAACGCGGTGCGCACCACGACGGATCGGCGTTCAGGCGGATTGCCCGGGCTCACGACGGAAAACCCGAGTTGCATGGCCTTGAACGCGATCGCGACGCCGGCGGGGGAATGGCCGCCGTGGTAACGATTGATGTCCTCGAAGGTGAACGTGAGCGTTCGTCCCCGCTCACGGATCTCGAGAACGTCGGTCATCTCGGACCGATCACCGGCGGTTCGTGAGCCCGCACCGGCGGCAGCGTGCCGGTGTATTTCTCCACCTGCACCAGCACATGCGCACCGGTGCAACCGTGCGCAAGCGACGAAGTGCCCGCATCGTCGGTGAGCACGTTGGGATTTCCGTGGGCGCACATGGAGTCCGGGTCGACGGGGTCGACGGGATCGAACCAGGCGCCCGTCGCCAACTGCACGACGTCGGGCCGCAGGCGATCGTCGATCACCAATCCGGCCAGGCACGCACCGCGATCGTTGAACACCCGCACCACATCACCGTCGGTGAGGCCACGGTCGGCGGCGTCGCGCGGGTGCATCCGGATGGGTTCGCGCTCCGCGACTTTCGATTTCCGGCTGACCTCACCGCCGTCCAACTGACCGTGGAGCCGAGATGCCGGTTGATTGGCCAGCAGGTGTAGGGGATAGTCGGTCGCCCGTGGGCCGCCCAGCCATTCGGCGGGCTCATGCCATTTCGGGTGTCCCGCGCAGTCGGCATAGCCGAATCCGTCGATGTCGGCGGAGAAGATCTCGATCAGTCCGCTGGGGGTGCCGAGTCGGTGGGCGACCGGATCGGCGCGGAAGTCCGCCAGCAGGGTCAATCCCTTCTCGACGGGTAGCCGTAACCGCCCGCGGCTCCAGAACTCGTCGAAGCTCGGCACGCCGAAATCCAGTTCAGTCGCCCACTTGTCGTACATGTGGGCCAGCCACTGCCACGCCGTGCGACCCTCGGTGAATCGATCGCCGAAACCCAGTCGATCTGCCAGCGCAGCGAAAGTCGTGTAGTCATCGCGTGATTCGGCGTATGGCTCGGCCAGTTTTGGCATCGCCATCAGCATCGGGTCGTTGCGGGACCCCGAGAAGTCGTCACGCTCGAACGACGTCGTCGACGGCACGACGATGTCGGCGTGTTTGGCCATTGCGGTCCAATACGGTTCGTGCACCACCAGGGTGTCGACACGACCCAGGGCCCGCCGCAGCCGGGGGATGTTCTGGTGGTGGTGGAACGGGTTTCCGCCCGCCCAGTACACCAACCGGATGTCGGGGTAGACAAGCCGCTGGCCGTTGTAGTCGAACTGTTCGCCGGGGCGCAACAACAGATCGCTGATTGCGGCCACGGGGATGAACGACCGTACGGGGTTGATGCCCTGCGGCAGCCTCGGCAGTCGGCACCGCAGCGGTGGCAGGCCGGGTTCGTTCATCGAGCCGTAGCCGTGCCCGAAACCGCCGCCGGGAAGGCCGATCTGCCCCAGCATCGCAGCCAGCGTCAAGCCCATCCACGGCGCTTGTTCGCCGTACCGCACTCGCTGCAGCGACCAGCTGACAGTGACGATCGTGCGGTGCTCGGACATTCGCCGAGCCAATTGGGCGATGTCGTCGGCGGCGATGCCGGAGATCGCCGACGCCCACCGCGGAGTCTTCGGCACACCGTCGTCGGCCCCGAGTAGATACCGCTCGAAACGTTCGTAACCGGTGCAATACGTGCTCAGAAAGTTTCGGTCGGCGAGTCTCTCGGTCGCGAGTACGTATGCGAGCGCCAGCATGATCGCCACATCGGTCCCGGGCACCGGCGCGAACCATTCGCAGTCTCCGTCGACGTCGTCGCGCAGCGGTGAGAACGACAAGATCTGTCCGCCACGGGCGCGGTACCGCCGCAGCGCATCTCGCGCCGGATGGGCGGTGGTGGTGCCGCCGTGGTTGATCGACGTGTTCTTCAGCGACAACCCACCGAAGCACACGAGGAGTTCGGTGTGCTCGACGATGACCTCCCAGGAGGTCGACCGCTTGAACAGGTCGTCGTGCGTGCCGACGACGCGCGGCATGATCACCCCTGTGGCACCGAGGCTGTAGGAGTGCCGGGAAAACGTGTATCCGCCAAGGAGGTTCAAAAACCGGTGCACCTGGCTCTGGGCGTGGTGGAACCGGCCTGCACTGGACCAGCCGTACGAGCCGCCGAATATCGCCTCGTTTCCGTGCGAATCGACGACGCGGCGCAATTCATCGGCGAGCAGTTCGGTCAACTCGTCCCATGTGACGGCCACGAATTCGTCGTTCCCGCGACGCGTGGTCGGACCCGGCCCGCCGCGCAACCAACCCCGCCGAACGGCGGGTGTCGCTATCCGTGCCCGATGTCGAAGAGATCCGGGCAGATTGCCCAGCAGAGGTGAGGGGTCGGCGTCGCCCTCGAACGGACTGACCGCGGCGATGTCGCCGTCTCGCATCTCGGCGGCGAAGGCTCCCCAGTGCGTCAGGCTGACCGGGGCGGGCATGGCGTCAGTTTAGGTGCGGGCGACCTGCGGCTCGGAAACGGCCGGGTCGGCGTGAACCGCCCCAGCGATAGCGAATGTCATTAGTGCCGCAATCGCGCGCGCAGGTCGCATCGATCGGCGCAGACATTGCCTGGTGGCTACCGATATTTGGGTAAATACTCGGCGGCCGTCCGTCATTCTCGTCTGCGGTGTGCAAACTATTTGCGATGCCGTCACGACCGTTGTGGATGCAAATAGCCTTGGTGGCGCCGCGATTAATCCGGGCGGCACGGCGGGGTTATCCACAGCGAATGGAGTATCGGCAGGTATTTTCTTCCCAAGATCGGCGTGTTCGTTGGTTATTGGCGTCTGACGACAGATAGAGGACGGGTGCGAATTCTTCGAGCGAAATTTCGTGCCGACCCGGGAGGTCGAATGATCGGGCAGAACAGCCGGGGCACCTCGGTGTTGGGTCGAATGGCGATCGGTCTGCTCGTGGGCGCCGTCGCATTACTGCTGGCGCCGGTGGTGAGCGCGTCGCCGGAATCCGATGCGGCCAACGCCGCGATCACGGCGGCGTTCGACGCCAGCGGCGGAGACGGCGGCCCCCTGGGCCCACGGCAGGGCGACGTGTACGAAGTGGGCGACGGATTCGCGCAGAACTTCGCCGGCGGCAAGATCTTCTTCACCCCCGATACCGGCGCTCACGTCATGCGGGGTGCGATCCTGGAGAAGTACGAATCGTTCGGCGGCCCCGCCGACAGCGACCTCGGATTCCCCACCATGGACGACGGCCCCGGGCGCGCCCCGGGCAGCTTCAACGTCACGTTCAGCGCCAGTGACAATCCGGTGATCTTCTGGACGCCCGACACCGGCGCGCGGGTCGTCCGCGGACCGATCAACGCCGCGTGGGACAAGTTGGGCGGGTCCACCGGGACGCTTGGTGTGCCTGCCGACGACGAGTCGTACCGCGGTGATCTCGTCACCCAAAAGTTCACGGGCGGCGAGATCACCTACAACACTCGCGACAAGAAGTTCACCACCGTGCCGCCCGATCTCGCGGGACAGTTGGCGGACCTGCAGGTACCGGGTGATGCCACTTCCGCGATCAACGCGGCGCGCCGTGCGGCAGGCGGCCCACTGGGGCCGTTGGGCGCCGCGGAGGGGCCCGCGTATCCGATCGGCAAGGATGGCCTGGGCCAGAACTTCGCCGGCGGCAAGATCTTCTACAGCCCGCAGACAGGCGCGCGGGTCGTCACCGGTCAGGTCCTGGCCAAGTACGAGAGCCTCGGCGGCCCCGAAGGAGACCTCGGGTTCCCGGTCTCCAGCGAGAGCGACGGCGGATTGTCCACCGCCAGCCGCATGTCCCGTTTCGCCGCCGACGACAAGCCGGTGATCTTCTGGACGCCCGACTACGGCGCGGTACTGGTGCGCGGTGCGATGAGTGCGGCCTGGGACAAGCTCGACGGCGCGGAGGGCACGCTCGGCGCGCCGATGGCAGACCAGACCGAGAAGGGTGACGTCGTCACGCAGCGGTTCAGCGGTGGGGTCGTCTCCTGGAATCGCAAGACCGGCGAGTTCAGCACAGAACCACCCAATCTCGCCGGGGAGCTGGCCGGCCTCGAGGTGCCTGCCGAGCAGAAGTCCGAAACGCCGGGCACTCAACGCTCCTCGGATTCCGGCGGAGACAGGAACTGGTTCACCTTCAGCTGGTGGTGGCTGCTGGCGATCGTGCCGGTGATCGTGCTGGTCGGCCTGGTCGCGTTCGCGACGATGCGCAACAGGCGCCGCCCGGATGTCGATCGCCCGGGAGCGGTCGACGGCCGGTACGACGACACGTACGGCTCCGACGCCGAACACGCCTACGCCACACCGGGTTCGGACGATCAACTGTCCAACCGTGGCGATCCGTCGGCCGCGATGTTCGGTGATCGGTACGCCACAGAGGGTTTGGGCGCGCTTTCCGCACCGGGGGAGTCGGCCGACTCGCCGGGTAGCCCATGGGAGGCGCCGTCCCAGGGCTTCGGCGAGCCATCGGAATTGGCCGGCATCGCTGAAGACGAGGAGAACCCCGACAACGTCGACACCGCGCCCACACGCATTCCGGCTTCGGAGGAAGCCGCGATCGCCGCGGGGCGTCTGACTGCCGACCCCGACGAGACGACCGGCGAGCACGAGGAGCCCGACGAATTCGATACCGCGGCCGAAGACCTCGATGTCGCCGAAGACGTCGATGTCCCGGCCGAGCCAAGTGAACCCGCACCGCGACAACGGGATTCGCTGACCGACACGGGCCGCCACGCAAGGATCGTCATCGACGAGCCCGAGGTACCCAGCCCGGCCTTCCGGTTACCGGTCGGCGATTCAGGGGAGGCGCCCGAGGGATATCCGATCAAGGCGGACACCCAGTCGGGTCGCTACTGGCTGCCCACCGCCGCCGACTACGACGAGGTAGACGCCGAGATCTGGTTCTCGAGTGAGGAATTCGCCCGGACGAACGGATTCGTCCGAGCCGACTAGATCTTCCGGATGACGGTGACGACCTTGCCCAGCACCGCGGCGTCGTTACCGGGGATCGGATCGAACGCCGGATTGTGCGGCATCAGCCAGACCTGGCCGCGCGTGCGTTTGAACGTCTTGACCGTGGCTTCGCCGTCGATCATCGCGGCCACGATGTCGCCGTTGTCGGCGACGTTCTGCTGACGCACGACCACCCAGTCGCCGTCGCAGATCGCGGCGTCCACCATGGAGTCGCCGACGACCTTGAGCAGGAACAGCGAGCCTTCGCCGACCAGTTCGCGCGGCAGCGGGAAGACGTCCTCGACGGCCTCCTCGGCCAGGATCGGCCCGCCGGCGGCGATGCGTCCCAGCACAGGCACGAACGTCGGCTCCGGTAGCGCGTCGGAGCCGGCGACATCGGTGCCGACGATCGGCGTCACGTGGTCGTCGGCACCGCGGACGTCGACGGCGCGCGGTCGGTTGGGGTCGCGGCGCAGATAGCCCTTGCGCTCCAACGTGCGCAGTTGGTGGGCGACCGAAGAGGTGGAGGTCAATCCGACCGCGTCGCCGATCTCCCTGATGCTCGGGGGATAGCCGCGACTGGTGACCGAGGCGCGGATCACGTCGAGGATGGTGCGCTGGCGTTCGGTGAGCCCCGGGTCCAGGGTTCGGGCCCCGCCGGCGCCTTCCGGGTTATCGCTGCTCGAGTCCATGCCGCCGAATGTAACCCGCGACATCCGATTAATCAAACATTTGTTCGAGGCGTGTCGCCCCGGTGCGGCCTGCGCGATTCCATGGCGATTTTTTGTCGGTGGGCCGATTTATCGTTTCACAACAGTTCGATCACACGTTCTATCTTTCGAACATGTGATCGAGTATGTTCGAACACAGGAGCGAAGGCAGCGGACCGGAAGGCAGGAAGATGACCGTTCTCGACACCCACGAATTTCAGCCCACACGCGTGGTCAGCACCGGTTACCGGCCGGTTCGCGCCCGTCGGCGGCCCTCTACGGTCCGACCGGCAGGGGCCGCGGTGCGTTATCGCGGAACCGGCGTGATGATGTCGCGTGCTTCGCACCGGCGTCGGCCGATCACCCCGGTCACCACGGTGCTGCTGTCCCTGGTGGCGGCGGGAATCACGGTGTGGCTCGGCCTCGTCGCACAGTTCGGCGGCGTGGTGGGGACCACCTCGGCCGCGGTGCCGAGCCGGCTCGCGGTGGTGCAGGTCCAGTCAGGGGAGAGTCTGCAGCAGGTGGCGCTGCGGGTGGCGCCCGACGCTCCTGTGGGCCAGGTGATGGACCGGATCCGCGAGCTCAACCAGCTCGACTCGTCGTCGGTCGATGCCGGGCAGACGCTGATCGCCCCGGTCGGCTGACGTCAGGGTCGCCGGCAAACGACTTGGTGCGCAGACGTGTTCACCGACAGATCGCTCGACTACGTGCCGTTCAGCGCGGTGCTGGGCCATCGCAACCCCTCGCAGGTACGCTCGGAGAGGTTCGAGTTGGTCGTTTGTTGGCGCGGCGAAGGAGCGGTGATGCACTGTCCGTTCTGTCGTCACCCGGATTCGCGCGTGGTGGACTCGCGTGAAACCGATGAGGGCCAGGCCATCCGGCGCCGACGGTCCTGTCCGGAATGCGGTCGTCGGTTCACCACGGTGGAGACCGCCGTCCTGGCCGTCGTCAAGCGCAGCGGCGTCACCGAGCCGTTCAGCCGCGAGAAGGTCATCAAAGGAGTGCGCCGGGCCTGCCAGGGCAGCCAGGTCGACGAGGACGCGTTAAACCTGCTGGCCCAGCAGGTTGAGGACGCCGTGCGCGCCTCGGGATCGCCCGAGGTGCCCAGCCACGAAGTCGGCCTCGCCATCCTCGGGCCGCTGCGCGATCTCGACGAGGTCGCCTACCTGCGCTTCGCCTCGGTGTATCGCGGGTTCACGTCGGCCGAGGACTTCGAGCGGGAGATCGAGGACCTGCGGGCGCATCGAAACTCGCCGCAACCCACGGCCAGCTGAGCCGACCGGGTTGTCTAACAACCCACCGCACGGTGTGTGTTGGTCAGTCGATCTGCTTGGTGCCGTCGCTGACCACGCGACCGGCGACACGCACCCAGCCCTCGGGGCTCCACTCGGTGTAGATGTGTGAACCCTTGCCCTGCACGATCCTCAGGTCGCGACTCAGGTAGTCGGTGATCCGCACGGCGGCGGCGCCGGTGGCTTCGTCTTCGGGCACGCCGAGGTCGGTCGCGAACATCCGGGACCGCAGCTCACCCTTGTCCCTGTCGGTCCACGTCCACACGTAGTGGTTGATGTCGTCGGGATAGTCCGACGGGTCGAGGGAGAGAAGCTCGTCCACCGAGCCGATGTCGTGGATGGCGAATTCGGGTGCCCACTCCGCGCGGGCCTGAACAGAGGTGAGGTCGTCGCTGTAGGCGATTTGGACGATGCCGGCGGGAACGCGCAAGGTGTGCACGGGTGCGCCCTGCTCGCGGAGCCACCACGCCGCGCCGACGGTGGGATGTCCGGCGAAGGGCAGTTCGACGGCCGGCGTGTAAATGCGTGCGTGTGCTGTGTTCGTGCCGGGGGCCGGCAGATCGACGAATATGGTTTCGTTGTAACCCAATTGGGTCGCGATCCGCTGGTGATCATTCGAGTCGACGGTGCTGGCGTCGACGACACCGAGAGGGTTTCCGTGGTTGCCGTCAGGGTCGGTGAAGACTCGCAACACCGTCACGTCGATGGCCATGGGGCCGATGCTACTTGCTATCGGCGTGAGGGTGGCGCGGTCGCGGTGGGCGGGAAGATCAGGTCGCGCTGCGCTCGTCGGTGCCCATCGCGTCGAGCACCGCGACCCGCGTGTCGGCCGAACCGGAGATCGCGTTCTCGGTGATCCCCGCCCGTAGCAGCCCGCGCAAATACTCCTGGTCGTAGACCGCCGGTTCGGTGCCGTCGATGAACTCCTCGACCACCTCGACGAAGCGTTCGGGGTCGTCGTGGAACGGGAAATGGCCGGAGCCGTCGAAGATTTCCAACTGCGACCCCGGCATCGCCGCGTGGGCCATCCGCGCGTGGCTGACGGGGATCACGGCGTCGCAGCTGCCCCAGATGAGCTGAACCGGAACCGACTGCGTCAGGTAGCAGCGATCCAGCATGGTCACCACCTGGCCGCGCCAATCGACGACCGCGCGCAGCGTCCGCGCGAACGCCGAAGACGCCGTGGGCTCGGGAAGATCGTTGAGGATGCGCAACACCTGAGGCAGATCGCGACCGAGACCGGTCGATCCGATCACACCACCGGCGACGCGGCCTACCACCTGTAATGCGGGCAGCACGAACGGCAGCCGCAGCAGCGCCAGCGCCTCACTGCCCATCGGCAGCGAGGCGAACCGCAGCGCGATGTTCACATCCCGTGTGACGCCGCCGGCACCGACGAGGATCAGCCGGTCGACGAGCTGGGGGAACTGGTAGGCGAACTGCATGGCCACCCCGCCGCCGAGCGAATGGCCGATCACGGTGACGTGGTCGATGTCGAGCACACTCAACAGGTCGCGCATTCCGTTGGCGTAGGCGGCGACCGAATAGTCCGCGCGCGGCTTGTCGGATTTGCCGTGGCCCAACAGGTCCGGCGCGATGACCGTGAATCGCTGAGCGAGCTTCGACTGGACCGTCTCCCACGTGGTGGAGTTGTCGCCGATGCCGTGGATCAGCAGGATCGCCGGTCCGGAGCCCGCTACGCGGTACGCGCGCCGGTATCCGTGGATGGTGCGAAACTGCAGGACGGGCGTCAGATCCCGCACGGGGCGAAGGTTCGGCTTTCGCGGCGCCATTGCGCCAACTTAGCGGGCCGCCGTCAACCTCGCGCCTCGAGTCGCCCATTCACCGGGCGACGTTCGTCATCCGGCGTCGTCGCCGTCCTCGAAGCGGTCCTTGCCCTTCTTCTCGGCCTGCTGGGCGAGGAACCGCTCGAATTCGGCGCCGAGCTCTTCTCCGCTGGGCAGGTCCTCGTCGCTGGCCAGCAGCGACCGGTTCTCCTGGGCCGTCATGTACGCGTCGTACTGGCGCTCGAGCGCCGCAACGACCTGCGCGACCTCGGGGCTCTGCTCGACCTGCTCGTTGATCTTTGTGAGCACCTCCGCGCCCGCCGCGACCAGCGCGTCGAGCGGGAACTGCAGCGACGCGTTCCTGGCGACCTCGGCCAGCAACGCCTCGGCCGCCGCGGGATAGTCGGTCTGCGCCAGATAGTGCGGCACGTGGACGGTGAAGCCGACGACCTCGTGCCCGTGCTGCGACATCCGGAACTCGAGCAGGTTGGACACGCTCGCGGGGACCTGTACCTCGCCGACCCACGGCTGGTGATCGGAGATCAGTTCCTTGTCGCTGGAGTGGGCGGTCATCGTGATGGGACGGGTGTGCGGCACCGCCATCGGAATGGTGCCCAGGCCCACGACGCGGCGCACACCGAGCTGTTCGGCCAGCAGGCGCACGGCGGTGATGAACCGCTCCCAACGCAGGTCCGGTTCCATGCCCGCCAGAAGCAGGAACGGGGTTCCGACGCTGTCACGCATCGCGTACAGGTTGAGCTCGGGGTCCTCGTAGTTGGTGAAATGGTCGGTCTTGAACGTCATCAACGGGCGCCGTGACCGGTAGTCGAGCAGCTCGTCGATCGCGAACGACGCCACCAACTCGGTGTCGAGGGTGTCCTTCAGATGCTGGGCGGCCAGCCGGATGGCGCGCCCGGCGTCGGAGAAGCCTTCGAGGGCGTGGATGAGCACCGGCCCGCGGCCGTCCTTGGACGACAGCTGGGGCGCGGGGAACTCCAACTCGTACATGCCTGATTGGTCAGGCTGGTAGTGCTGCTCCGGGTTACCAGCGTTGTCAGCCATGAGCCTCGCCTCCTCGCAGTGGTGCCAGACCGTGAACGTCTTCTTACAGTGACAACTAGTCTCGCGCACGTTGCGTTCCCACTGCCGGGCATCCCATGCCGGAAGCGACGAAATTGTTTGCCGAGATCGGCCGGTCAGGTGCGGAACTGGTTGAGTGCGCGCAGTTTGTTCATCACGTCCAGCGCCGCGACCTTGTAGGCCTCGGAGAAGGTGGGGTAGTTGAACACCGCGTCGACAAGATATTCGACGGTCCCGCCGCACCCCATCACCGCCTGGCCGATGTGCACCATCTCGGTGGCACTGGTGCCGAAGATGTGCACGCCGAGCAGCTTGAGGTCATCGGTGGACACCAGCAGCTTGAGCATCCCGTACGAGTCGCCGGCGATCTGGCCCCTGGCCAACTCGCGGTAGCGGGACACCCCGACCTCGTAGGGGATCGCGTTGCGGGTGAGCTCGACCTCGGTGGCACCGACGTAGGACACCTCCGGGATCGAGTAGATGCCGATCGGCTGCAGGTCGGTCATGCCCTTGGCCGGCTCGCCGAACGCGTGATAGGCCGCCAGCCTGCCCTGGTCCATCGACGTCGCCGCCAGCGCGGGGAAACCGATCACGTCGCCGACGGCGTAGATGTGATCGACCTTGGTCTGGAAGTTGCTGTCGACGTCGACGCGGCCGCGCGCGTCGGTCTGCAGGCCCGCATTCTCCAGGTCGAGGTGCTCGGTTTGGCCCTGCCTGCCCGCGGAGTACATCACCGTCTCGGCGGGGATCTGCTTACCGCTGGCCAGCGTGGTGACCGTTCCCGCGGCGCCGACGTCCACAGCGGTCACCTCCTCGCCGAACCGGAACGTCACCGCGAGATCGCGCAGGTGGAATTTGAGCGCCTCGACGATCTCGGGGTCGCAGAAGTCGAGCATGTTGTCGCGTTTCTCCACGACGGTCACCTTGGTGCCGAGTGCGGCGAACATCGAGGCGTACTCGATGCCGATCACGCCGGCGCCGACCACGACCATCGTCGAGGGCAGCGACTTGAGGTCGAGGATCCCGTCGGAGTCCAGCACGCGGTCCTCGTCGAACTCGACGCCTGCCGGCCGGGCGGGCTTGGTGCCGGTGGCGATCATGATGTACTCGCCGCTGACCATGGTGCGCTCACCGCGGGTCGGTTCCTCGACCAGCACGGTGTGCGGGTCGATGAACCTGCCATGGCCCTGGATGAGGTCGATGCGATTGCGCATCAGCTGCGAGCGGACGACGTCCTGCTCCTTGCCGATCACGTGGCTGGTGCGCGCGAGCAGGTCGGCCGGTGTGATCTTCTCCTTGACGCGGTAGCTGGCGCCGTACAGCTCGCGCTGGCTCATGCCGGTGAGGTAGACGACCGCCTCGCGCAGCGTCTTGGAGGGGATGGTCCCGGTGTTGACGCAGACGCCGCCCAGCATCCGGCCCCGCTCGATGACCGCGACTGTCTTACCGAGCTTGGCCGCGGCGATCGCCGCCTTCTGCCCGCCGGGTCCCGAACCGATGACGACGAGGTCATATTCGAGCATGGAAGCCATGGCAACAAGATGTACGCCGGTTGGACGATTTCCGCACGCCGACTGGCCTCAACCGAGGCCGAAATCATCCCCAACACGGGATTGATCCACAGCGGGGCGGACCTGGGCCGTCGATGGGCGATCGTCGTCCGAGTGGGCGGGGAGGGTCGGCCCATGACGACCTCACCATCACCCGATTTCCACCTCGACCGCCCGGCGGTCCTGATCGCCGCCCTGCCCGCCGTCCTCGGCTTCGTCCCGGAGAAGTCCCTCGTGCTCGTGACTGTGGACCGCGGCGCCCTGGGCTGCGTGATGCGGGTCGACCTCTCCGACGAGCTGCCCGAATCGGTGGAGCACATCGCCGAGGTCGCCGCGTCCGCACGACCGGACGCGGCGATCGCCGTCGTCGTGGACGAGGACGGCGCGGGTTGCCGGCTCTGCAACGACGAGTACCGCGAGCTGGCCGCGATGCTGGCCTCCGCACTCGCCGACCGGGGCATAGAACTGCTCGCGGCCCATGTCGTCGACCGGATCGCGGCCGGCGGCCGTTGGCACTGTGCCGACGGCTGCGGCGCGACGGGCACCGTGGACGACCCGGCCGCGTCGCCGCTGGCCATGGCCGCTGTGCTGGACGGGCGCAGGCTCTATGCCCGGCGCGGCGAACTTCAGGACGTCATCGCGGTCAGGGACCCCGCCCATGCGGACACGCTGGCCGGCCGCATCGACGATGCGCGAGCGGCGCGATCGGACGCCGACGCCTGCCGCGACATCGAGGCGGTAATGGCGGCGGCCACCCGTGTCGCCGACGGCGCCGAGTTGCCCGACGAGACGCTGGTCCGGATCGCGGCGGCTCTGACCGATCTGCAGGTCCGTGACACGCTCTACGCTCTCGCGGTCGGCGAGCGCGCGCCCCAGGCCGAGGCGTTGTGGGCGGAGCTCTCGCGGCGGCTCCCGGAGCAGTGGCGCGCCGAGGCCCTCGTGCTGCTGGCGTTCTCGGCGTACGCGCGTGGCGACGGTCCGCTGGCCGGAGTGTCCCTGGAGGCGGCGCTGCGGTGTGACGGGACGCATCGGATGGCGGGCATGCTCGACACCGCGCTGCAGTCCGGCCTGCGGCCGGAGCAGATTCGAGAGCTGGCGGCTACCGGTTACCGATTGGCCGACCAGCTGGGGGTGCGGTTACCGCCGCGGCAGGCGTTCGGGAGGCGGGCCGGCTGATCGCCGGCCGTTGGGCCCAATCGGCCGGTCAGACCTTCTCGACCTTGACGGCGTGCGCCATGTGATGGGGCAGTTCGACCTGTTCGTGGCCGGGGATCACGATCATCACCCCGCCGTGGTCGTTGGTCTGCACGGTCACTCGGGCGTTGGGCACCACGCCCGCGTCCTTGAGCCGGCCGATGAGGTCGACGTCGCCCTGGACGTGCTCGGTCAGCTGCCGGACCACCACCGCGACCGGCATCCCCGCGGGCAGCTCGGTCAGGCGCACGAGGTTCAGGGGGTCACGGTCGGAGGAGGTGCTGATCAAGCCCAACTCGGACAGTCCGGGGATCGGGTTGCCGAACGGGGAAGTGGTCGGGTTGTTGAGCACCTGAACCAGCCGGCGCTCGACGTCCTCGCTCATCACGTGCTCCCAGCGGCACGCCTCGGCGTGGACTTCCTCCCAGGGCAAGCCGATGACGTCGACGAGCAGCCGCTCGGCGAGTCGGTGCTTGCGCATCACGGCGACCGCGAGGGCGCGGCCCTTTTCGGTCAGCTCGAGGTGGCGGTCCCCGGCGACGTGCAGCAGGCCGTCGCGCTCCATGCGGGACACCGTCTGGCTGACGGTCGGGCCGCTCTGATCGAGACGTTCCGCGATGCGTGCACGCAGGGGCACCACGCCCTCTTCCTCGAGGTCGTAGATCGTCCGCAGGTACATCTCTGTGGTGTCGACCAGATCATTCATTGCGCTAACCCTCCGTCGAAGGTGAGTCTACCGGCTTGAGGGCCTGAACTGCGTTGTTACGTCCGCGACACCGGCTCGAGACGACACGATCCCCGCCGGTTGTTGCCGGCGGGGATCGTCATCGGGGCTTCTAGCTGGCGTAGGAGCGGAGCCGATCCGCGCGTTCGCCGTTGCGGAGCTTGGCCATGACCTCGCGCTCGATCTGGCGGACCCGCTCGCGGGAGAGCCCGAACAGCTTGCCGATCTGGTCGAGGGTGCGGGGCTGGCCGTCATCGAGGCCGAACCGCAACCGGATCACCTGCTGCTCGCGCTCGTCGAGCGTGGCGAGCACGTGCCGGATGTCGGTATGCAGCAGCTCGGAGATGACCGCGTTCTCGGCGGACATCGCCTCGGCGTCTTCGATGAAGTCACCCAGGGGGGCTTCCTCGTCGCTGCCGACCGGCATGTCGAGGCTCACCGGGTCGCGGCTGTGCTCGAGCAGATCGGTGATCTTCTCGACCGGGATGCCCGACTCGGCCGCGAGTTCCTCATCGGTGGCTTCGCGTCCGAGGTTCTGATGCATCTCGCGCTTGATTCGAGCCAGCTTGTTGACCTGCTCGACGAGGTGCACAGGAAGCCGGATGGTGCGGCTCTGGTCGGCCATGCCGCGGGTGATCGCCTGTCGGATCCACCACGTGGCGTACGTCGAGAACTTGAATCCCTTGGTGTAGTCGAACTTTTCCATCGCCCGGATCAGGCCCAGGTTGCCTTCCTGGATCAGGTCGAGCAGCGGCATCCCGCGACCGGTGTAGCGCTTCGCCAGCGACACCACGAGGCGCAGGTTGGCCTCGAGGAGGTGGCGTCGCGCCGCCTCACCGTCACGGACCACCGCGGCAAGATCACGTTTGCGGTTCTCTCCCAAGCGCTTCCGCGTCTCGAGCAGGTGCTTGGCGTAAAGCCCTGCCTCGATGCGCTTTGCGAGCTCCACCTCGTCGGCGGCGTTGAGCAAGGCCGTTTTGCCAATGCCATTGAGGTACACGCGCACGAGGTCAGCCGCTGGACTCTGGGCGTCCAGGTCTTGGTCGACGCGGATGGTGCTGGCATTTGCCATGACGGCCTCCTGATCAAGTCGAACTGTCATGAGCTACAACGCCCACGAGGTCCAAAGAGTTCCCAGCCATTGGCTGGTTCACACCTTCTGATCAGCGGTTTCTCGGCGAGGACCTGAGAATGTCCTTAGAAAAGCGATAGAAGCGTCTCAGCTGGGAACATCACCGTTCGGGGCGCATCCCTCGGGTTGCGGCGCGGCGATGTTGCCGTGTTCCAGCGCCGGCCGCTCGGCGGTCGCGACCTCGGCGGAGCGGTGCCGGTTGTCGTAGCGACGCGGCTCCTCGGGACGGCGCGGCGGGCGGTCGTTGGCGATGAGAACGGCGATCCACGGCAGCGGAATCGAACCGACCAGAATGGCCAGCGAGATCAGCCCGTTGTGCCAGATGCCGTAGGCGACCGCGGCCAGGACGAGGGCCGGGATACGAAACGACATGATCGTCAGGTATTTCCGAACCCGTTGGCGGTGCTGTTCCTCGTAGGCGGGGGCGGCGCGAGTGATCAGGATGGGCCGACCGTCGTCATCGAAACTCAGCTCGGGGCTTTGTTTCATAACTCCACTGTTCCACATTGTGGCTCCGCTGTACGGGTCGGTTTTCTTACGGGCAAAATGGTTGTCATGCAAACCCAGACGATCGAGCGCACCGACACCGACGAACGCGTCGACGACGGGACTGACAGCGATACCCCCAAGTTCTTCCACTATGTCAAGAAGGACAAGATCGCCGAGAGCGCGGTGATGGGAACTCACGTCGTCGCCCTGTGCGGTGAGGTGTTTCCGGTGACGAAGTCGGCCAAGCCGGGTTCGCCGGTGTGCCCGGAGTGCAAGCGGATCTACGAGAAGCTCAAGAAGTAGCGCGGTCAGCTGAGGTGCCCGGGGCGGGCGCCGGGTCGTCGGCGGAGACGCCGTTGAGTGAGTCCGCTTTCTCCTTCAGCCACCACCGGAACCGCTTGGCGTGGGTGTCCGCGGCCGGCCACTCCTCCTGGACGGCGGCGTTGAGTTCTGCCCCGATCATGATCGCGAACCCGAGGAAGAACGCGAACAAGAGGAAGGCGATCGGCGTCGCCAGCGCGCCGTAGGTGTAGCCGGTCGCGGTGATCCACGTCAGGTAGAAGCGCAGCCCGAACGTCGCCAGCAGGAACACCACGGTTGCCAGGATCGAGCCCAGCAGCAGCCGATGCGACGGCAACGGTTTGGGCAGCGAGACCCGGTAGAGGATGTTGACCGACACGATCAGGCCCAGGATCAGCACCGGGTAGTACCCGAAGCGCAGGATGTGATCCCAGCTGTCGGGGATGAATGTCGCGATCTTGCGCGGCCCCAAAGCGATGAACGGCGCCGCGAGGATCGCGCCGACCAACATCACCACGTACAGGCCAAGCGCGTAGAACCGCTGGCGCACCGGATGGCGCAACGGCGTCTGGTCGTGCGCCTCGGTGATCGAGTCCACGAACGCCGAGATCGCCGACGACCCCGCCCACAGCGAGATCACGAACCCCACCGAGACCACCTCGCCGCGAGCGCCCTTGACGATGTCGCGCACCGTCGGCTCGATGATCTCGGTCACCACGTTGGTGGAGAAGAACCGCGCGGCGGTGTCGATGATCTGGTCTTCGATCATCGGAAGCGTCTCGGGCCCGAACAGCGGGGCGATGTACGCCAGGCTGCCGAGCATCCCGAGAAGCAGCGGGGGAAGCGACAACGCCGACCAGAACGCTGCTTGCGCGGACTCCGAGAAGATCGAGTCGTCCCAGCTCTTGGACAAGGTGCGCCGCACGATGTGCCGGATGTGGTGGCGCGACGGCTTCGTCGGCAGCGGCCGGGGCTGGTCACTCATGACCAGTCCAGCATTACTGACGAAAGGTGCTCCTGCCCAGAGCGGCTGTCAGCCGTGTCGGACGCTATGCCTCCACCGGGCTGACTTCGAGGACGGCGGCCAGCTCGATCAGCTTGGCCTCGTGCTCGTTCGCGTGGTGCTGGCAGAAGAGCAACTCCGCTCCGGAGGGGAGCTTCGCACGAACCCGTGCAGCGGCGCCGCAACGATCGCAGCGGTCAGCCCGGGTCAGTGGGGGACTGGTGAGCGTTGCGTTCGTCATTGCGGACCTCCGTACTGTCGCGTGCATCTACTGTCTCAGACGTTTTGACCTTCGGCGTTGTTCCCAAAGGCTTTACCGGTGTGTCGTGTCTCACCGTTACCTCGAGTTGCCGACACGGCAGGCTGGCGATATGAACTCGGCGCCCACCGTTCTGGTCCACTTGTGTAGCAAAGACGAATGGCGGTCCGCTCGAGCGCACGGCGAGCATCGCCCCGATTCGTTGGCCGCAGTCGGCTTCGTGCATCTCTCGACACCCGAGCAGGTGCACCTGCCGGCCAACCGGCTGTACGCCGGTCGCACCGATCTGGTGCTGCTGCACATCGACGCCGCACGACTGTCCTCTCCGGTTCGCTGGGAACCCGGTGTACCCGCTGATCCCGTGGGGATGGAGTTCCCACATCTGTACGGGCCTTTGCCAATCCGGGCTGTGATCCGCGTCACTTCTTATCTGCCCGACGCCGACGGACGGTTCGCTCCGCTGGCGCCCGGATCCGGGTCCTCGACGTAGGCGTTGGCCTCGATCTCCAGCGCCCGCGGTGCCGGCCACGGCGACGTAGGGGCCGCTGCGCATCGTCCGCGAGTAGCCCACCGCAGCCTCATACTGCGAGATGGAAGAGATGTCGCGCCGCTCTGGCACGGCTCCAAACTAGATCACTCACGAGGCCGGACCAGCCCTACGTACACTTACAAATCATGGGCATTTTGTTAGGTCTGGCACCGTGGATCGTCTACTGGGTGCTCGTCGGCAATGTTCCGTTCACCGTCGCGGTGCTGATCGCTCTGGCGGTCGCGGTTGCCGGTTTCACGCTGGGGCAGCTGCGGGGTGGTCCCGGCCGGATACTCGAAATCGGCGCTGTGGCAACATTTCTGGTGTTGACGGTGCTGACTTTTGCGCTCGACGAATCGTTCCTCGAACGCTGGATCTTTCCGCTGAGCAACCTGGGGATCTTCCTCGTCGCGCTCACCGGCGTCTTGATCGGCAAGCCGTTTGTGCGGGAGTTCGCCGAAGCGGGTCAGCAGGCTCATGTCGTCAAGAGCGACCTGTTCGCTCGCATCACCTCGCAGCTGTCCTGGATATGGGTGGCGGCGTTCGGTGGCATGACGGTGGCGTCGGCGATCCCGCCGATCGTCGACCGCGATGCGACGGTCCTGGACACCGAGACGCCGCTGTCCTTCCTCTGCTACTGGGTCATCCCGTTCGCGTTGGTGGCGGCCGCGGCGTTCGCGACGCGGGTGCTGCCGGACCGGATCGCCGCCGGCGCGGACGACATCGTCCGCAAGACGTCGTTCGTCGCGTTCGCCGAAGCCGAGATCGACCAGTTGATCTATCTGGCCACCGAGCACGCCAACCGGGAGGTTGGCCCCGGCAAGGAGGCCTTCGACATCAAGATCGGAAGCAAAGGCATTCCGTTGACCGGCGACGAGACGCGCGAGTCCTGGCCGTCGACGTACAAGGTGCGCGACAAGAAGCGGTGACCGCTAGATCGGGGAGGCTTCCACGATCGAGATCGGCGTGACGGTGTCGATGATGCGGTCGAGCCGGAAACCCGCGTTTTGCAACAGATCTGCGTAATCGGCGCGAGTGCGTTCCTTGCCACCCACGGTGACGAGCATCTCGAGGTCCAGCTGGAAGCCGATGAACGGCGTAGCCCGTTCCGGCAGAACCATTTCCAGCAGCAGCAGCTTGCCATGAGGAGCGATCGCGGTGCGAACGTTACGCAGGATCGTCAGCGAGTTGGCGTCGTCCCAGTCGTGGATGATGTTCTTCATCACGTAGGCGTCGCCGCCCTCGGGTACACGGTCCAGGAATGAACCGCCCTCGGCGATGCAACGGTCCGCCACTCCCGCGGCCTTGAACGTCGTGGGGGCGTCGGTGACCACCGACGGCAGGTCGTAGACGATGCCGCGGGCGTTGGGCGCGCCGTTCAGGATGGTCGACAGCAGCAGGCCGTGGCCGCCCCCGACGTCGACGATCAGCTTGAAGTTGTTGAAATCGTATTGGCCGAGCGCGATTTCGTTGGTGATGCCGCTCGTGGCCGTCATCGCCTTGTTGAACACCTGGGCCAGGTCGGGATCGGTGTCCAGGTAGTCGAAGTACGGCATGCCGCGCAACTTGATGACCGACGGTTCGCCGGTCTGCACCGAATGCAGCAGGCTGCCCCAGTCCTCCCAGCGGGCACGGTGCCCGATGAACAACACCATGTCGCGCATCGACTCCGGGTGGTCGGAGCGCAGCGCGTCTCCGACCTTGGTCAGGCTGAACGTGTCGTCGCGGCGATGGTCGAGAAGACCCTTGGACGCCAGTGCCCGCATCAGCCGGTACAACGCGTCGGGGTCCGTCCCGACCCGCTCGGCGATGTCGGCGGCGCGTGCCGGCCCGCTCGCGAGCTCGTCGGCGACGCCGAGTTTCGCGGCGACGTACATCGTCTGCGTCTGCCACGCACCGGTCGCCATCTCGAGGATGGCGACGCTCGCGGGCACCGTAGAGCGGTGAAGATGTTGCAGGGTTGCGCGCACGCGGTTGACGACGCGGACCACGGGCATGGGCGGAACCTTCGCTGGCTTATTCGGCACGGCGGGAAACACTACAGGTTCTACGCCCGATGTGTTTGCTAGCCCGAGACGAACGGGAACGTGTCGCGACGGGCCGTCCCGTGAGATCGCGTCATCCGCCCCAACACTCGCGGGCACCCGGTTGACAGCAAATGCGTCCAGGCCCGGTCGCCCGCGTTGCATACTGCTGACACGGGAGCCGGACACGAAGGAGTGGGCATGGGAAGCAGGGGGGTGACCGCTGCGGCGTCCGTCGTCGCGGCAGGAATGGTGGCGATCGGTGTAGCCGCCCCGGCGTACGGCACGGACCAGATCACACAGAATGCGCTCGGCACCTACGAAGCCGTTTACGAGTGGGGCCCGACGACGTGGGTCGTCACGCCCTGTGACGGCGATGCGTTCCAGTGCGTGCACGTCACCGAGTACGGCGCTGGCGACACCGAGCGGAAGTCGCCGGGATGGAGCGCGAACGCCTACTGGCAGGTCGGCTGGTGGATCATGCGAGACGCCCTGACACCCGATGCGCTCACCTGTGAGGACGGCTCGCAGCACGACCTGCCGATGAACTACGCCTGGGACGCGGCCAGTGGAAAGGGCGTGCGCTCCTACCACGAACCGGGGATATGCGGGGACGCCTACAACGGCGCCAACGAATTCCAGCTCAACAGGGTCGGACCACCGCCGCCCCCGCCGCCGGCGTGATGCGACTAGTCGAGGTAGTCGCGCAACACCTGAGAACGGCTGGGGTGGCGCAACTTTGACATCGTCTTCGACTCGATCTGGCGGATCCGCTCGCGGGTAACGCCGTACACCTGACCGATCTCGTCGAGCGTGCGCGGCTGACCGTCGGTGAGCCCGAACCGCAGACGCACGACGCCGGCCTCGCGCTCGGACAGCGTCTCCAGCACCGACTGCAGCTGATCCTGCAGCAGCGTGAACGACACCGCGTCGACGGCCACGACGGCCTCGGAGTCTTCGATGAAATCGCCGAGCTGCGAGTCGCCCTCGTCGCCGATGGTCTGATCCAGCGAGATCGGCTCACGCGCGTACTGCTGGATCTCCAGTACCTTCTCCGGCGTGATGTCCATTTCCTTGGCCAGCTCTTCGGGCGTGGGCTCGCGACCCAGATCCTGGAGCAGCTCACGCTGGATGCGGCCCAGCTTGTTGATCACCTCGACCATGTGCACCGGAATGCGGATGGTGCGGGCCTGGTCGGCCATCGCACGCGTGATCGCCTGACGGATCCACCAGGTGGCGTAGGTCGAGAACTTGTAGCCCTTGGTGTAGTCGAACTTCTCGACGGCGCGGATCAGACCCAGGTTGCCTTCCTGGATGAGGTCGAGGAACGCCATGCCGCGGCCGGTGTAGCGCTTGGCCAGCGATACCACCAAACGCAAGTTCGCTTCCAGCAGATGGTTTTTCGCGCGGTCACCGTCGCGACAGATCCACATCATGTCGCGGCGCTGCGCGGCGGGCAGCTTCTCGCCCTTCTCGGCGAGCTCGGCCATCAACTGGGTGGCGTACAGGCCGGCCTCGATGCGCTTGGCCAGCTCGACCTCTTCTTCGGCGTTGAGCAGCGCGACCTTGCCGATCTGCTTGAGGTACGCACGCACCGAGTCGGCGGACGCGGTGAGCTCGGCGTCCTTGCGGGCCTGCCGCAGCGCCTCTGATTCCTCTTCGTCCCAGACGAAGTCGCCGGACGCCTTGTCCTTCTCGGTCGGCTCGGCGATCTCGTCGTCCTCGGCGACGGCTTCCTCACCGGCTTCGGCGGCGGGGGCATCGCCCTCGGCGGCCTCCGCGGTCTCCTCGGTGGCCTCGTCGTCGACCTCGAGATCCTCCAGGTCGATGTCGGCGTCCTCGGCCGCGAGATCCTCGTCCGGTTCGGCTTCGAGGTCGTCGGTCTCGAGTTCGTCGGTCTCGCCGTCGAGCTTGGTGTTGTCGGGTTCGCCCGCGGCGGCCTTCTTGGCGCGTCCGCGCGGTGCTGCCGTCTTGGCGGCCTTCGCCGCCTTGGCGGGTGCCTTGCCTGAGGTGGTTGCCTTGGCGGCCTTCTTGGCCGGCGCCTTGGTGGCGGCGCGGGTCTTGGTGGCTTTCTTGGCCGGCGCCGTCCCATTGGCCGACTTCGCCGCGGTCTTCTTGGCGGGGGCGGTTTTGGTAGCGGTGCGCTTCACCGGCTCATCGGTTGCCGGGCTTGCCTTTGTCGCTGCCACGAACACCCTTTCCTTGTGCTACTCATCGCGGGCTGGGCCCACCGCGAAGCGCGGGGGAGGTGTGCCCCATCGATGAGCGTTGGCTGTCGAATATTGGCGGTTGATAATCGCCGCTATCCAGGCTGCGGCCGCCATCGACCATTGTAACGACAGTGTGGGATAACGCCGCCTCCAGCGGCAAATATCGGACTTCGGCGTGGCTACTTGGCGGTAGCTGTGACGTCCACCTCAGCGGCCATCGCGGCGCCGACGATGCCCGCGGTGTTCTGGAGCGCCGCGGCCACCACCGGCGTGCGGTTCTCCAGCAGCGGGATCCACTTCTCGGCCTTGCGACTGATTCCACCACCGGCGATGAACAGATCCGGCCAGATCGCGTTTTCGATCGCTACCAGCACTTTCGTCACCTCGACGGTCCACCGCTCGTAATTCCAGCCCTTGCGTTCCTTGACCGACGACGCGGCGCGGTGCTCGGCTTCTTTACCGCCCACCTCGAGGTGACCGAACTCCGTGTTGGGCAGCAGTGCCCCGTTGTGGATCACCGCCGAGCCGATGCCGGTGCCGAAGGTCAGCAGCACGATGAGGCCCGTGTTGTCCCGCCCCGCGCCGAACCTCTCCTCGGCCAACCCGGCGGCGTCGGCGTCGTTGAGGACCGTGACGGGCTGCCCATCGAGGGCCTTGCTGTAGAACTCGCTGGCATTGCTGCCGATCCAGCCCTTGTCGACGTTGGCGGCGGTGCGCACGATGCCGTCGGTGACGACCCCGGGGTAGGTGACGCCGACCTTCTCCGTCCAGCCGAACTCGCGAACCACAGCCGCCACGGTCTTACTGACCGCCTCGGGCGTCGCGGGCTGCGGCGTTGCGAGCTTGAACCGATCGCCGATCAACTGCCCGGTGTTCAGGTCGACGATGCCGCCCTTGACACCGCTGCCGCCGACGTCGATGCCGAACCCGCGCCGTTGGCTGCCGTTGACACTCGGGGCGACGGCGGGCGAATTGGTCGCGGTCATGTGCGCTCCTCTACTTCGGGCAGGCGTGCCGCAGCCAGGTATGCGCCCCACACATTAGTGGCTCAGCAGAGGCTACGCGGGCCTGTCGGGGCAGACAGTCGGCGACAACGCCGGGCGAACGTGCTGCGATGGATGGATGCCCGAACACGACGCCGATCCCGTCCAGCTGCGCTCGGTCGCCGAGCGGCTCGCCACCGAAGCGGCCGCTTTCGTGCGACGGCGTCGCGCAGAGGTTTTCGACGGCCCGTCGAACGACGCCCCCGGGGTGCGGACCAAGAGCTCACCGACCGACCCGGTCACGATCGTCGACACGGAGACCGAGCGGCTGATCCGCGACCGGCTGGCCGAACTGCGGCCCGGTGAGCATGTCCTCGGCGAGGAGGAAGGCGGTGCGCCCGCGCGCGGCGACGCCCTCACGTGGGTGCTCGATCCGATCGACGGCACGGTCAACTTCGTGTACGGACTGGAGGCCTACGCGGTGTCGGTGGCCGTGCAGCGCAACGGAAATTCGGTGGCGGGCGCCGTCGCGAACGTCCCCGCCGGCACGGTGTACTCGGCCGCCCTCGACCACGGCGCACATCTGCGGGGCGCCGACGGCACCACGCCGCTGCGCGCCAGCGCCGCCGTCGATCTCTCAATGTCGTTGTTGGGCACCGGGTTTTCCTACGACCGCGACCAGCGCGCCCGCCAGGCGGAGGTGCTGACGCGGGTACTGCCCGAGGTGCGCGACGTGCGACGGATCGGATCGTGCGCCCTGGACCTGTGCATGGTCGCGGCGGGTCAACTCGACGCCTACTACGAGGACGGCGTGCACCTGTGGGACTGGGCCGCCGGAGCGCTCATCGCGGCGGAGGCGGGTGCCGCGCTGGCGCTGCCGCAGGGGAGCGGCGCGGCCGGCGGGCCGGGGTTCATCACGGCCGCCGCACCGGGCATAGCTGCTGCGCTCGATGACGTGCTGCGGCGCGCCGGCGCACCGTAACGGACCGAAATCTGCTGTCGGACAGCGAGATCGGAGTTCAGCAGGTTCCCGAGTGAACCTTGGTCAACAGCGACGAGTCGGAGGCCTGGGTGGCGTCGGGCCGCAGGCTGGCCAGCACGGCTTCGATGTCGTCGCTGCTGCTCAGTTCGCTGAAATCGGTCCCGAGGGCCAGGTCGACGGTGTCGTCTTCGCGGTCGTCCTGGAACAGTTCGGTACAGGGCGCGACCAGCCACACCGCGGCGGCCGCGGCCCGTCCGGCCTCGCCGAATCGGATCTGGCCCTGACATTCCAGTCGGGCGGTGGTGTAGATCGGATCGTTGGCCGCGGTCGGCTCGGCGAACCCGAGGTCCTTCAAGGCGCCTGCGACCTCGGCGGCCTGCCCGCCCTGGCCGCTGGCGTTGAGCACCCGGATCTTGGTGTCGGCGAGTCGGGCGGGGCTGACCTCGACCATGTCGGCGCTCGAGATCTGTTGACCCAGCCTCGGGGCGGGGGCGTTCGGGTCGGCGGGTGCGGGCGGCGGATTGCAGATGGCGGCCTCCGGCACGTCGGCGGGTCGGCTCAGCGCGATGACCCACACCAACAGCGTCACCACCGACAGCGCGACCAACAACAAGATGCCCGGCAGGTAGTTCCGCCGCCGGAAGGGGCGACCGTGTTCGTCGAACGCGGTTCCCTCTGTGATTTGCGCGACCACGCCTGCACTCTAAAGCCCCTGCTCCCGGGTTCTTCGCGTGGGATGATCCGGTATGTGACATAAATCACAGTGCAACGGGTACACATACGGGCACGAATCGTTTGGTGGATGCGTTCGACGCTGGTACAAAGCTCTGCTGCACAAGGTTTATCCGGAGGGGACCACGATGGCTACCGATTACGACGCCCCACGGCGTACCGAGACCGACGATGTCTCGGAAGATTCGCTCGAGGAGCTGAAGGCGCGGCGTAACGAGGCCCAGTCGGCGGTTGTGGACGTCGACGAGTCGGAATCCGCCGAGTCCTTCGAGCTGCCTGGCGCTGACCTGTCCGGCGAGGAGTTGTCGGTGCGGGTGATCCCGAAGCAGGCCGACGAGTTCACCTGCTCGAGTTGCTTCCTTGTCCACCACCGCAGCCGCCTGGCCAGCGAGAAGAACGGCTTGATGATCTGTTCGGACTGCGCCGCCTAATTGGTCCAGCCCATCGCAGTTCAACCACCCGCCCCGATTTGCAGCCGCTTGTTACCTGAATTCGCAGCTCAGCTGCTGAGCGCCGCCAGGACCTTGTCCGGATGACGACAACTCACCAGCCAATACGGCGTGGGATCGTCCGGGTCGTCGAGCACGACCAGAACCATCGGGCCAATCCATGCCCGATGTACGACATAGGCGGCCGGATCCAGCTGACGTCCCAGTGCCGCGGATTTGGCGCTGCGAGGCACCTCGGCCGACCGGGCGATCACCTCGGCGGGCAGGTGTGCGGCGCCCGCCCACAGCTCGGTGCCCTGCGGCCCGCTGACCACCCGCACCTCCATGCGGCCCAGCCACAGCAGGACGACCCCGGCGACCGGCAACAGCAGCGCGAACGGCAACCATCCGGGAATGGCAGGAACACCCATGTCGATCTCGACCGCAATCAGCGCCGCGAGACCCAGGCCCGGCGGCCACCACCACCACGGCACCCAGAGCCGCTCGCGGTAGCGCACGGATTGCGTCGTGGCGCGCGTGTCGGACACGCGGCCAAGAGTAATCTCTGACGTCGTGCCCACTTCTCTGGCGGTCGTGCGCCTCGACCCTGATCTGCCGATGCCCAGCCGTGCCCACGACGGCGATGCGGGCGTCGACCTCTTCAGTGCGCTCGATGTCGAACTGGCACCCGGTCAGCGTGCGCTGGTTCCTACCGGCGTCGCGGTGGCGATCCCGCATGGGATGGTCGGATTGGTGCATCCGCGCTCGGGTTTGGCTGCGCGCGTTGGGCTTTCGATCGTCAACAGCCCGGGCACCATCGATGCGGGGTACCGCGGCGAGATCAAGGTGTCGCTGATCAACCTCGATCCACAGCAACCGATCATCGTGCACCGCGGCGACCGCATCGCACAGTTGCTGGTTCAACGGGTCGAATTGCCCGAGCTGGTCGAGGTCACGTCGTTCGACGAGGCCGGTCTCGGTGAAACCACCCGTGGCGAAGGCGGCCACGGTTCCTCCGGCGGACATGCGAGTTTGTGAAATGGCATTCGGTAAACGCAAAGACAACGGGACACCCGACGACGTCGAGGATGCCGTAGGGCAGGGCGCCGTCGACGACGAACTGGACGGGCCGTTCGACATCGAAGACTTCGACGACGCCGAGACCGCTGCCGCCGGCCGGCTGGACCTGGGCTCGGTCCTGATCCCGTTGCCCGCGGGCGGGCAGGTGCAGGTCGAGCTCACCCCGCAGGGAGTGCCCAGCGCGGTATGGGTCGTTACCCCACACGGCCGATTCACCGTCGCGGCCTACGCCGCCCCCAAGAGCAGCGGCCTGTGGCGCGAAATCGCCTCCGAACTCGCCGACTCCCTGCGCAAGGACGGCGCCGACGTTTCGATCCAGGACGGTCCGTGGGGTCGCGAGGTCGTCGGCGTGGCGTCCGCCAAGCAGGCCCAGGCCGCCCAGCAGGGTCAGCCGGGCGTGGTGCGTTTCATCGGCGTCGACGGCTACCGGTGGATGATCCGCTGCGTCGTCAACGGCCCGCAGGAACACATCGACACGCTCGCCACCGAAGCTCGAGAAGCGTTGGCCGACACCGTTGTTCGGCGCGGAGATACCCCGCTGCCGGTGCGCACCCCGTTGGCGGTCGAGCTGCCCGAGCCGATGGCCAACCAACTGCGCGAGGCCGCCGCGGCCCAGCAGGCCGCCGCCGAGCAGGCGCAGGAAGCCCAGCAGGCCGGCCAGCCAGAACCGGTCGCGCGCCGCAGCGAACAGGGCTCGGCGATGCAGCAGCTGCGGACCATCACCGGCGGCTGATCGGAGACCCCGTTAACGGGTTGATTCCACGCACCCGGTGCGTGCGATCCACCCGTCGGTGACCCCGACCCCGGGGAGCGGCGTCAGACCTCCAGTAGCGCGGTCACGCACGCGGCGCCCAGCACTCCCGGATCGGCGCCCATCTCGTCGAGCGTGACCGTGCGCAACGCCGCCTGCGGCGCCGCCGTCACCCACTCGGCGGCCACCTCGATCGGATGCACCGGATCGTCGGACGCCGCGGCCACGCCCAGCGGGACGGCCAGCCGCTCCAGGTCCTCACACGTGGGCGCGACGTAGTTCGCCGCCTCCTCCATCGCCTCCGGCAGCGACGGCCACTGCCCGAGCCACGACCGGGTGAGCTCGTCGCCCAGCCACCGCGGGCTCGACGCCCGCATCGCCGCGCTGGTGGCCGCGAGCCCGTCGCGGCGCAGTAGTTCCGCGGAATGCCGCGCCGCGGCCGCCGCTGGGGCGTGCTGCGGCGAACCGGTCCACGCCGGAAGGGCGGCGAGCACCGCCACCGCCCGGCTCGGATGCGCCAACGCCCACGCCGTTGCGACCGCCGCGCCGATCGACACGCCTCCCACCGCGATGCGTCCTTGCCGCGCCGCGTTGTCGAGTGCGTCACGGTAGCCGTCGACGAGACGGTGCGGCTGTGGCGGCGGTGTGACAAGCGTCGCACCCTGCGCGTGCAGGGCGCCGGAAAAGGCCCGGTAGACGAAGTCGTCATCCGAGCCCGTGCCAGGTAGCAGCACCGCGGTGACGCCGCGCAGAGTGACCGTCATGACTCGATCCTGCCGTGGGCGAAAACCCCTCGGCGTGGCGAGGTGACCCCGCGTGGCATCTCGTAACTGAGAGGGTTACCGTGGCGATTATCGGGGTAGGTCCAAGGTGGATCTGCGGATAGTCAGGAGAGGCCATGGCGACGGCCGAACGTTATCTGCGCCGGCTCACGCGGCGGTTGACGGAAGACCCCGAGCAACTGGACGTCGAGGAGCTGAGCGACGAAGCCGCCATGACCGGCGCCCAGAAGGCGATCGACTGTGAACGCGGCCAAGAAGTCACGATGATCGGCACCCTGCGAAGCGTGGAGTGCAACGGCAAGGCGTGCGCCGGAGGCGTGAAGGCCGAACTGTTCGATGGCACCGATTCGGTGATGCTCGTCTGGCTCGGCCAACGGCGCATCCCCGGAATCGAATCCGGCCGCACCCTGAAGGTGCACGGCCGCGTCGGCAAGCTCGACAACGGCGCCAAGGCCATCTACAACCCGCACTACGAGATCCAGAAGTGAGCGACCCCGGAACCGAACCGGGGCAGCCCAGAACCCAGCAGCCGACCAAGGCGAACGCCGTCCTCGACCAGATGGGCGGGATCAGCGGCCTGATCTATTCGTCGCTACCCGTCGTCGCGTTCGTTCCGGTATCCCAACTCGTCGGACTGATCCCCGCCATCGTCACCGCGCTCGGCGTGGCCGGAATCATCCTGGCGTGGCGGCTGGCTCGGCGGGAATCGGCGCAACCCGCCGTCTCCGGCTTCTTCGGCGTGGGGATCTGCGCGTTGATCGCCTACGTCATGGGGGAGTCGAAAGGCTACTTTCTGCTTGGCATTTGGTCATCGTTGCTCTGGGCGGCGGTGTTCACGCTGTCGGTGGTGATCCGCCGGCCCGTCGTCGGCTACGTCTGGAGTTGGGTCAACGGGCACGGTCGTGACTGGCGCCATGTCCGTAGGGCCGTCACGGCGTTCGACGTCGCAACCTTGTTCTGGGTGGCGGTGTTCGCCTCGCGCTTCATCGTGCAACGGCACCTCTACGACGCCGACCAGACCGGGTGGCTCGGCGTCGCGCGCATCTCCATGGGTTGGCCGCTGACCGCCGTCGCCGCGGTGGTGACCTACCTGGCGATCCGGTCCGCACAGAAGGCCGTCGAGGCGCGGGAGTCCTCCGTCACCGCGGACGAGGGATCGCCATCCGAGCTCGGCGACGCGACCCAACCGGATGCCCGCTGAGGCCACCGACCGGCCGCTGATCGCGGTCGCGGTGCTCGCCTCGTTCGTGGCGTTCCTCGACGGCTCAGTCGTCAACCTTGCGCTTCCGGCGATCGGCCGGACGTTCGGAGGCGGGCTGGTACTGCAGCAGTGGGTCCTCGACGGTTATCTGTTGACGCTGGGCGCCCTGATCCTGGTCGCCGGCGCCGTGTCCGACCAGTTCGGCAGGCTCAGTGTTCTGCGGGTGGGCCTGATGATCTTCGCGGTCTCGTCGCTGCTGTGCGCCGCGGCACCCGCGGGGTGGGTGCTCGTCGCCGCGCGTGTGCTGCAGGGCGTGGGGGCGGCGTTCCTGGTCCCCAGTTCGCTCGCCATGATCAACGCGCGGTTCTCCGGCGCCGCCCAGGCACGGGCGATCGGCACCTGGACCGCGTGGACGGGTACGGCGTTTGTCATCGGCCCGGTGCTCGGCGGGGTCCTGGTCGACGCCTTGAACTGGCGATGGATCTTCGGGGTGAATCTCGCCCCGCTCGCGGTGACGTTGTATCTCATGACCAAACTGCCGCCCGAGGATCGCGATCGGGAGGGCGGCCGGGGACGTGTCGACGGCGTGGCGGCGACGCTCAACGCCGTCGGGCTCAGCGGTGTGGTGTACGGGCTCATCGAGGGCCAGCGCCTCGGTTTCACGCATCCGGCGGTGGCAACCGGATTGGTGCTCGGCGGGATCTGCCTGGCGATCTTCCCGATCTGGGAGCGCCGCGCAGCGAATCCGATGATGCCGCCGGCGATCTTCGCCGTCCGCAACTTCGCGGTCGGCAATTTGGCGACCGTGTTCCTCTACGCCGGGGTGTCGCTGGGCATGTTGATCGTGGCGCTGTTTCTCCAGGAGACCGTCGGACTGTCGGCGACGCGGGCCGGCCTGGTGACTCTGCCGATCCCCGTGCTGTCGTTCCTGCTGGCGCGGCGGTTCGGCACCCTGGCCGGTGTGCATGGTCCGCGGTTGTTCATGGCGGTGGGGCCGATCGTCGCAGCGGCGGGTTTCCTGTGGATGTCGGCGGCCCACCCTCCGGTCGACATCTGGACCCAGTTGGTGCCGGGGCTGGTCGTGTTCGGTCTCGGGCTTACGATCACCGTCTCACCGCTCACGGCCGCGGTGCTGGCCGCCGTCGATCCGGCGCAGAGTGGCATCGGATCGGCGGTCAACAATGCGATCTCGCGGATCGCCGGACTGATCGCGGTGGCACTCACCGGCGTGATCGTCGGCGCCGCAGTCGATTTCGACGGTTTCCCGCGAGGCGCACTGGTCACCGCGGCGCTTTTCGCGGTGGCGGGACTGATCGCGGCGGTGGGCATCCGCAACGAGCAATGCGACGTCGCTCGGGTGCGGCCGGAATCCACCGCCGGTTGTCACGATCGCGCGACGCCCCCGCCGGCGCACGTCGCGCGCTGAGATCAGCGCTGCTGCGGGTGCAGCAACAGGTCCTGCAGCTGTTCCTCGACCTCCGCGACCGCGACGAACAGCAACTCGTCGCCGCCCTCGAGCGGTTCGTCGGATTCGGGCACGATCACGCGCGGGCCGCGCAGGATCGTCACCAGTGCACAGTCACGCGGAAGTTCGAGGCGCTTGACCGGTTTTCCGCCCCACGGGGTGTCGTCGGGCAGCGTGATCTCGACGAGGTTGGCTTGCCCCTTGCGGAACTCCATCAGCCGCACCAGGTCGCCGACGGCGACCGCCTCCTCGACGAGCGACGCCAGCATGCGGGGGGTGGACACCGCCACGTCGACGCCCCAACTCTCGTCGAACAACCACTCGTTGCGCGGATCGTTGACGCGGGCCACCACCCGCTGCACGGCGAACTCGGTCTTGGCCAGCAGGCTGACCACCACGTTGACCTTGTCGTCACCCGTGGCCGCGATCACCACGTCGAACTGTTCGAGCTGAACGGACTCGAGCACCGTCAGCTCGCACGCGTCACCCAGCCGCCACTGTGCCGCCGGAATCGCGTCGACGTCGATGTGGTCGGGATTGCGTTCGAGCAGCGTGACCTCGTGGGTGTCGACGAGTTCGCGGGCGATGGACCGGCCGACGGCACCGGCTCCGGCGATGGCGACCTTCATCCCTCGGGCTCCTCGCTCGGCGGCAGTGCCGCGATGGCCAGGGCCTCGGCGATGTGCCCGGCGATCGCGGCCATGAACACCTGGTCGCTGGCCTGGATGACGGTCTTGGCGTCGGGCAGCAGACCGGCGCCGAACCGGATCAGGAACGCGACCCGGCCGCCGGTGGCCGCTTCGAGGTCGGTGATCCGCCGGCCCACCCACGCCTCGTGCAGCGCCAATTCGGTGACGCCGACGTTGCCGGTGGGGTCACGCCACTTGGTGGTCTCGGTCTCGCGGGTCAGCACGTTGAGCAGGCGATCCGTGGTCCACGGCACGGTGGCCACCGTCGGGATGCCCAGTCGCTCGTAGACCGCGGCGCGCTTGGCGTCGTAGATGCGGGCCACCACGCGCTCGACTCCGAACGTCTCGCGGGCCACCCGCGCCGAGATGATGTTGGAGTTGTCGCCCGATGACACCGCGGCGAATGCGCCCGCTTCCTCGATGCCCGCCCGCAGCAGCACGTCGCGGTCGAAGCCCATACCCAGCACCCGCTCTCCCGAGAACTCCGGCGAGAGCCGGTGAAACGCCGTGCTGTCCCGGTCGATGACCGCGACGTCGTGGCCGATTCGGGAGAGGCTGTCCGAGAGCGACGCGCCCACCCGGCCGCAGCCCATCACCACTACACGCACTCCACGGTCCTTCCTGCTGTCGAACCCGCGCAGTCGAACGCTACAGCTTTCCTACGGGCAATTGCTGCTGGGCTTACCCTTGGCACTCGTGTCCAAGCTATCCAGGTTCGCGCGGCGGGTGGTCCTCGGCAGGCCGTTTCGCAGCGACAGGATTTCGCACACTCTGCTGCCGAAGCGGATAGCGCTCCCCGTCTTCGCCTCCGATGCCCTGTCGTCGGTGGCATACGCGCCCGAGGAGATCTTCCTGGTGCTGTCGGTGGCGGGTCTGACCGCATACTCGATGACTCCCTGGATCGGCCTGGCCGTGGCGGGGGTGATGGTGGTCGTCATCGCCAGTTACCGGCAGAACGTGCACGCGTATCCGTCGGGAGGCGGGGATTACGAGGTGGTCACCACCAACCTCGGGCCGACGGCCGGACTGACCGTGGCGAGTGCGCTGCTGGTCGACTACGTGCTCACGGTCGCGGTGTCGATGTCCTCGGCGATGTCGAACATCGGCTCGGCCGTGCCGTTCGTCAACCACCACAAGGTGTTGTTCGCCGTGATCGCGATCCTGTTCGTCGCGGGGTTGAACCTGCGCGGCATCCGGGAATCCGGAACCGCTTTCGCCATTCCGACGTATGCGTTCATGGTCGGCATGTTCGTGATGCTCGGCTGGGGGTTCTTCCAGATTTTCGTGCTCGGCGATTCGCTACGGGCCGAATCGGCCGACTTCGAGATGCATGCAGAACACGGCGAGATCCTCGGCTTCGCGCTGGTTTTCCTTGTGGCGCGGGCGTTCTCGTCGGGCAGTGCGGCGCTGACCGGTGTCGAGGCGATCAGCAACGGGGTGCCGGCCTTTCGAAAGCCGAAGTCGCGCAACGCCGCAACGACGCTGGCGCTGCTTGGTCTGTTCGCGGTCACCCTGTTCATGGGCATCATCATGCTGGCCAAGGAAACCGGTGTGCAGATCGCGGAGCGGCCGCACGAACAGCTCGTCGGCGCCCCGCCGAACTACCACCAGAAGACGTTGATCGCGCAGTTGGCCGACGCGGTGTTCCACGACTTCAGCGCCGGGCTCTACCTCATCGCCACCGTCACGGCGCTGATCCTGCTGCTGGCCGCCAACACCGCGTTCAACGGGTTCCCGGTGCTCGGTTCGATCCTCGCCCAGGATCGTTTCCTGCCACGGCAATTGCACACCCGCGGGGACCGGCTCGCGTTTTCGAACGGCATCCTGTTCCTGGCCTTCGCCGCGATCGCGTTCGTCGTGGCGTTCCGCGCCGAAGTGACGGCGCTGATCCAGCTCTACATCGTCGGGGTGTTCGTGTCGTTCACCCTCAGCCAGGTCGGCATGGTGCGGCACTGGACGCGGCTGCTGCGCACCGAGACCGAGCCCGCGCTGCGGCGCAAGATGGTGCGGTCCCGGGTGATCAACGCGCTCGGTTGCGCCTGCACCGCAACGGTGCTCGTGGTCGTCGTGGTGTCGAAATTCGCCGCCGGAGCGTGGATCGCGATCTTGGCGATGAGCGTTCTGTTCGTGACGATGAAGCTGATCCACCGGCACTACGACACGGTGGCGAGAGAACTCGAGGAGCAGGCCGCCGAGGCGACCGATTTGGTCCTGCCCAGCCGCAACCACGCGATCGTGCTGGTGTCCAAACTGCACCTGCCCACGATGCGTGCGTTGGCCTATGCCAGGGCCACCCGGCCGGACACGTTGGAGGCGATCACCGTCAGCGTCGACGACGGTGAGACGCGCGCGCTCGTGCACAAGTGGGAGGCCAGCGACATCAGCGTCCCGTTGAAGGTGATCGCTTCGCCATACCGGGAGATCACCCGCCCGGTGCTCGACTACGTCAAGCGCATCAGCCGGGAATCGCCGCGCACCGTTGTCACCGTGTTCATCCCCGAGTACGTCGTCGGCCATTGGTGGGAGCAGGTGCTGCACAATCAGAGCGCCCTTCGACTCAAGGGCCGACTGCTGTTCGAGCCCAATGTGATGGTGACGTCGGTGCCGTGGCAGTTGAGTTCCTCGGAGCGGCTCAAGACGCTGCAACCGCATTCGGCGCCGGGCGACGCGCGTAGGGGATTTCTGGATTGACCGAAGACAAGGGTGGATCGACGGGCCTCGAGCTGACCGTCATCGCCGGCCCGCCCGCCAACGGTGGCAGCTGTGTGGCGCGTGACGACGGCCGCGTGGTGTTCGTCCGCTACGCGCTGCCCGGCGAACGGGTCAGGGTGCGGGTCGTCGCCGACCGCGGCAAGTACCTGCATGCCGACGCCGTCGAGGTCATCGAGCCATCGGCGGACCGTATCGACTCGCTGTGCCCGATCGCGGGAGCCGACGGCGCCGGCTGCTGCGATATGGCCTTCGCCGACCCGGCGGCGGTCCGCGGACTCAAAGGCGCCGTCGTCGCCAACCAGTTGGCGCGGCTGGGCGGATTCCACTGGCGCGACGAGGAAGACGCCACGGCCGAACCCGTCGGTGACGGCGCCGCGACCGGGTGGCGGACGAGGGTGCGGCTGGACACCACCGGCGACGGACGGCCCGGTTTTCACCGCTTCCACAGCGCAGAGCTGGTCACCGACCTGAACTGCGCGCAGCTGCCCCACGGCATGGTCGACGGGCTGGCCGATCGGACCTGGCCGCCCGGCTCGCAGCTGCACGTCGCGATCGACGACGAGGGCACACGTCACGTCGTGCAGTCCGGCCCGCGAGGGCGCAACGGCGGCCACAAGGCCCCGACCCGGGTGGTCGAGGGGGACTACGAAGCGGTGCAGCGGGTCGGCGACCGGACATGGCGCGTGCCGGTGACCGCGTTCTGGCAGTCGCATCGCGACGCCGCTCGGCTCTACAGCGAGCTGGTGGCCGGCTGGGCCCGGCTGAGCCCGGGGATGACGGCGTGGGACTTGTACGGCGGCGCGGGGGTGTTCGCGTCCGTGCTGGCCGAAGCCGTCGGGGAGAGCGGCAAGGTCGTCACGGTCGACACTTCGCGCGGCTCGTCGCGCGCGGCGCGGGCGGCGCTCGGCGACATGGGCTGGGTGTCGGTGATCACCGACTCGGTGCGCCGAGCGGTCGCCGCCCAGCGCGATCGCGCCGACGTCGCGGTCTTGGATCCCCCGCGCACGGGGGCGGGTCGTGAGGTGATCGATCTGCTGGCGGCCGCCGAGGTGCCGCGGATCGTCCACATCGGTTGTGAGGCAGCGTCGTTCGCACGAGACGTCGGGCTGTATCGCGGGCACGGCTACGCGGTGGAAGAGCTGCGGGTGTTCGACTCGTTCCCGCTGACGCACCATGTCGAGTGCATCGCGGTACTCGCGCGCGGCTAAACGGGTATCCCGCCGAGAATGCAGACGTTTTTGCCCTGCCCGGGCTTCGACGACACCGCCCGCGTCCTGGACACGAAGCGGCTGGGCAAGCAGCGGGTCGAGGCGATACAGGTGGTGCGCGCGCTGACCGTGCCGGGCTACGGCTGGCGTCATCACCCCGCGGCGGCGATGTGGGCGGGCTACGAAGAGGCCCTGGTCCGCTACGGGCTCGACATCTGCGCCGGATGGTGCCGGCTGGGGCACGCCGACACGTGCGCGACGACGATGGTCACCGACCTCACCCGCGCGATCGGCATCAGCAGCCCGCGCACCCAGGACGAATTGGCGACGGCGGGGGAGGTGCCGCCGTGGCTCGGCGATCCGGGCTTTCACCGCAGCCATCAGTCGGTGCTCGTCCGCAAGGACCCGCAGCACTACCGCCGGTTCTTTCCGGACGTGCCCGACGATCTCGACTACGTCTGGCCCGGATCCGACCGACCGCGCCGCATCGCGATCTGACGATCAGCCGAAGTACCGCGCCAGCCGACGCTGGCGGTGCCCGAACAGCGCCCCGATACCCGCTGCGATCACAGGAGTGAGCACTCGCAGCGGGGTGCGCAGTTCGAAGGTGAGCCGATCGCGCACCGCGGTTCGCCCTTCGCCCACCGGCTCCAGCGTGCGTTCGTGCCGCCACAGCCGCATGCTCAACATCGTCGACTCCTCGTGAAACCCACGGCCGGGCCACAATTCGACGATTGTCAGGTGGTCGTAGTCGAACGGCAGCACACCGAACAACCGGATCCAGCAATGGCCCACGGGCTCGCCGACGGGAATGGTGTCGACGGTCAGATCCTTGCGACCGCGGGGCATCGACATGGTCATCCACGGCCGCAGTTCGTCGTTGATGCCCTCCGGCGTGACGATGCGCTCCCACACCCGCGCGGCGGGCGCGTCGATGGTGCTCTGACGTTCGACGATCATTCCGGTTCAAGCTAGCCGAGACGCCCACCGCTGCGGGGCGCACGTCGCGTTGATACGTTGGGCGACAGGTGTGCCGGGAAGTCTGGTCGGCGATTTTTTGTCGACCGCGAAACACAGATCGGGACCCGCAGTGACCTCTAGCCCACTCCGCCGGTTCGCACAGCGGACGCTGTTCTCGCGCGGATCGTGGTCCGAGACCGATCGCATCTCCTCGATCCTGCGCAAGGAAACCGTCGGCGGCGCGCTGCTGTTGGCGGCCGCAGCCGTCGCCCTCGTCTGGGCGAACTCCCCGTGGTCGGCGAGCTACTTCGCGCTGCGCGATCTCGAGGTCGGCGGCGAACCGTTCGGCATGCACCTGAGCCTGACGGTCGGCACCTGGGCGGCCGACGGGCTGCTGGCGCTGTTCTTCTTCGTCGTCGGGCTGGAGCTCAAACGCGAGTTCGTCGCCGGCGATCTTCGTGACCCCGCGCGCGCCGCGCTGCCCATCGCCGCCGCCGTCGGCGGGATGGTCGTGCCCGCGCTGATCTTCGTCGCGGTGACCGCCCACGTCGGCGACGGCGCCCTCCGTGGCTGGGCCATCCCGACCGCGACCGACATCGCCTTCGCCGTCGCGGTGCTCGCCGTCATCTCCACCCACCTCCCGTCCGCGCTGCGCACGTTCCTGTTGACGCTCGCTGTGGTCGACGATCTGCTCGCGGTGCTGGTGATCGCCGTCTTCTACACCGAAGGCATCAACTGGCCCGCGTTGGCGGCGGCAATGGCGCCGCTCGCCCTGTTCGCGCTGTGCGTGCAGCGCCGCATCCGGTCGTGGTGGCTGCTCATCCCGCTCGCGCTGGCCACCTGGGCCCTGATGCACGAATCGGGCATCCACGCCACCGTCGCGGGCGTGCTGCTCGGCTTCACGGTGCCCGTGGTCCGCTCCGAGGCCGCGGGCGGCCCCGACGCGGGACCGGGCCTCGCCGAGCACTTCGAACACCGCCTGCGCCCGCTGTCGGCGGGTGTCGCGGTGCCCGTGTTCGCCTTCTTCGCCGCGGGGGTGAACATCGGCGGCTACACCGGGTTCACCGAGGCCATGACCGACCCCATCACGCTCGGCATCGTGCTGGGCCTGATCGTCGGGAAACCGGTCGGGATCTTCCTGACCACCCGGGTGCTGGCGGCCGTCACGCGCGCCAACCTCGACTCGGCGATCCGGTGGATCGACGTGCTCGGCATCGCCATGTTGGCCGGTATCGGTTTCACCGTGTCCCTGCTGATCGGCGACCTGGCCTACGGGATCGGGTCCGAACGTGACGAATTCGTGAAGATCGGGGTGCTGACGGGATCGCTGGCCTCCGCGGCCCTGGCTGCGGTCCTGTTGAGGCTGCGGAACAGGCAATATCGTGCGATTTACGAGCAGGAGACCGCCGACGCCGACCACGACGGTGTGCCCGACGTCTACCAAGCTCGGCAGGACTGACTACGACGGCCGTGCGTAGACTGAACGAATGCTTGAACAGATCCGCGGGCCCGCTGATCTGCAGCACCTATCGCAGTCGCAGCTGAGCGATCTAGCACGTGAGATCCGCGAATTCCTGATCCACAAGGTGGCTGCCACGGGCGGGCATCTCGGTCCCAATCTCGGTGTTGTTGAGCTCACGCTCGCGCTGCACCGGGTGTTCGACTCGCCGCACGATCCGATCATCTTCGACACCGGACACCAGTCCTACGTGCACAAGATGCTGACGGGCCGCAGCCACGAGTTCGCCACCCTGCGCAAGAAGGGCGGCCTGTCGGGCTACCCCTCGCGCGAGGAGAGTGAGCACGACTGGGTGGAATCCAGCCACGCCAGTTCGGCGCTGTCCTACGCCGACGGTCTGGCCAAGGCGTTCGAGCTGTCCGGGCACCGCAACCGCCACGTGGTGGCGGTCGTCGGTGACGGCGCGCTGACCGGCGGCATGTGCTGGGAGGCGCTGAACAACATCGCGGCGGCCCGGCGGCCGGTCGTGATCGTCGTCAATGACAACGGGCGCAGCTACGCGCCGACCATCGGCGGGTTCGCCGAGCATCTCGCTGGCCTGCGACTGCAGCCCGGGTACGAACGCGTGCTCGAGGAGGGCCGCAAGGCCGTGCGCGGGGTCCCCGTCATCGGCGAGGTGTGCTACCAGTGCATGCACTCCATCAAGGCCGGCATCAAGGACGCGCTGGCGCCGCAGGTGATGTTCACCGACCTGGGCCTGAAGTACGTCGGCCCCATCGACGGTCACGACGAACACGCCGTCGAGGTTGCACTGCGCCGCGCCCGCGGCTTCAACATGCCGGTGATCGTGCACGTCGTCACTCGCAAGGGCATGGGATATGCGCCCGCCGAGAACGACGAGGCCGACCAGATGCACGCGTGCGGCGTCATCGACCCCGAGACCGGGCTGGCGACGTCGGTCCCCGGTCCCGGTTGGACGTCGACGTTCTCCGAGGCGCTGATCGGATACGCGTCACGGCGCCGCGACATCGTGGCGATCACCGCGGCGATGCCCGGCCCAACAGGGCTGACCGCGTTCCGCCAGCGCTTCCCTGACCGGTTCTTCGACGTCGGCATCGCCGAACAACATGCGATGACGTCGGCGGCCGGGCTCGCGATGGGCGGTCTGCATCCGGTCGTCGCGATCTACTCGACCTTCCTGAACCGGGCATTCGACCAGCTGATGATGGACGTGGCCCTGCACAAGCTGCCGGTGACGATGGTGTTGGACCGCTCGGGCATCACCGGCCCCGACGGTGCCAGCCACAACGGCATGTGGGACCTGTCGATGCTGGGCATTGTGCCCGGTATGCGGGTCGCCGCGCCGCGTGACGGCTCCCGGCTGCGCGAGGAACTCGGCGAGGCGCTCGAGGTCAACGACGGCCCGACCGCCATTCGCTTCCCGAAAGGCGATGTCGGTGAGGACATCTCGGCCGTCGAACGGCGTGACGGTGTCGACCTGCTGGCCGTGCCCGCCGAGGGTCTCGGCGACGACGTGCTGCTGGTGGCGGTGGGACCGTTCGCGTCGATGGCGTTGGCGGTCGCGGAGCTGTTGCGCAACCAGGGCATCGGTGTGACGGTCGTCGACCCGCGCTGGGTGCTGCCGGTGCCCGAGGCGATCACCGCGCTGGCCAGCGAGCACAAGCTCGTCGTCACCCTCGAGGACAACGGCGTCAGCGGCGGCATCGGGTCGGCGGTCTCGGCGACGTTGCGCCGCAACGAGATCGACGTGCCCTGCCGCGACGTCGGACTGCCGCAGGAGTTCTTCGCGCAGGCGTCGCGCGGCGAGGTGCTCGCCGAGGTCGGACTGACCGATCGCACGGTGGCACGTCAGATCACGGGTTGGGTCGCCGCGCAGGGCGCCGCCGTGAACGAAACCGAAGTCAGCGAGCGACTCGACTAGCCATCGCCCCCTGTCCGGCGAGCGTGCGTGCTCGCTCGATAGGCTGTGGCAATGAAACTCGCTGCGGTGGTTCGTGTTTTGGCGGTCGTGCTGCTGATCGCGATCGGCCTGGTGGCGACCCCCGGCGTAGCACCCGCGGACGCGCCGCAGTGGTCGAACCTGGATGTACGAAGCTACGCCGGGCCGATCCCGGCGCCCGGCGCACTGATCGAATCGATTCCGCTTGACCCGTCGCTGGCGGTGGACGGCGCGGAGTCGGCCTACCGGATGCTGTACGCCACGATCGACCAGCATGACCGCCCCGCCGTGAGCACCGCCGCCGTCTTCACCCCGAAAACGCCTCCGCCGCCGGGCGGGTGGCCCGTCGTGGCGTGGGCACACGGCACGGTCGGCCTCGGCGACGACTGCACGCCGTCGGCGCGTCCGCGCAGTGACCGGGACAACGCGTACCTCACCCACTGGCTCGACCAGGGCTACGTGGTGGTCGCCAGCGATTACGCCGGCCTCGGCACGCCCGGCCTGATGAGCTACCTCAACAGCGTCACAACCGCACGTAGCGTGGTGGATTCGGTGATCGCTGCGCACGGACTGGGTCTGCCGTTGTCCCCGAAGTGGGCGGTGATCGGCCAGTCGCAGGGTGGGGCCGCCGCGGTCGCCACCGCCCGGTGGGCCACCGAGTTCAGCGCCGGTGCGGGCCTGGACTTCCGCGGTGTCGTCGCCACCGGGACGCCGGCGCACGTCGAGAACATCGTCAAACAAGCGGGCCCGGACATGGCGGTGCCCCCGCAGCTGGGACCGGTGGCCAACGCCTACACCGCCTACATCGTCGCGGCGTTGCGCGAAGCGCACCCCGAGCTCGACCTCGACGGCATGCTCACCCCGGTCGGCCGCGACGCCGCCGATCGCGCCGAAACCGAGTGTCTGGCCGAGCTTTCCGCCGCGTTGACGGATGCGACGCTGCCGTCGTTCTTCTCCGCACCCCTGGCATCGATCCCCGCGGCGACGGAAGCCATCGACGCCTACATGGGCATCCCCGCCGACGGCTACGACAGGCCGATCTTCCTGGGCGTCGGACTGCTCGATCGTGACGTCCCGCCGGATCTCACGCTGCGATTCGCCGATGAGCTCACCGCCAACCGGCAAGACGTCACGCTCGAGGTCTACCCCGACGAGGATCACAGCGGCACCGTGCTGGCCTCGCTGCCGGATTCAACGCCGTTTCTGGCGCGCCAGTTCGGCTGACAGCCGCGCCGTCGATCAAGGCAATCCCGCTAGGCTGCGACGATGGACGCCGAGTTGGAGCGCTGGAAAGCTGCGGGCCACTACTTCGATTACCTGGGCTTCGAGATCTTCTACCGTGTCGACGGCCCGCCACTCGGTCAGTCGCCGACGCTGCTGGCCGTCCACGGCTATCCGTTCAACTCGTGGGACTGGTCGCTGATCTGGCCGACGCTCATCGAACACTTCACCGTCATCGCGCCCGACATGATCGGGATGGGTTTCTCGGCGAAACCGGCCGCCTACGACTACTCGGTGCTCGATCACGCTGACATGCATGAGGCTCTGCTGGAGCATCTGAACGTCGAGCGGTGTCACGTCCTGGCGCACGACTTGGGCGATTCAGTGGGCCAGGAACTGTTGGCGCGCAGCGAATTCGGTGACCAGTCGTACGGTTCGGTGCGGTACCAGTCGATCACCTGGCTCAACGGCGGGTTGTTCAACGAGGCCTACACGCCACGCACCATGCAGAAGTTGATGTCGGGGACCCCGCTGGGCGACCTGATGAGCCCCTTGCAGGGTCGCAGTTCGTTGTCGCGCAAGGTGCTGGAGTCGACGATCAACGAGATGTTCGGGCCCAACACCAAACCATCACGCGATCTGATGACGCGGTTTCACGAGATCCTCGAGTTCAACGACGGTAAACGCGTGCTGCACAAGGTCGGACGCTTCCTGGCCGACCGCTATACACATCGCAACCGCTGGGTGCGCGCGATGCGTCAAACCGCGGTCCCCATGCGGCTGATCGACGGGCCCGTCGACCCGAATTCCGGCGCTCACATGGCGCGGCGGTACGCCGAGGTGATTCCCGAGGCCGACGTCGTGATGCTCGCCGACGACATCGGCCACTGGCCGCAGTTGGAGGCGCCGCGGGAAGTGTTGCGGCACTTCCTCGCCCACGTCGAGAAGGTGGGCCGCTAGCTAGGCCCAGAGGTCATTGTTCGTCGGGAGCTGCCGGCTGCTGGGCCAGCTTGGCGTCGGCCGCGGCCAGCGCCTCGGCAAGCGGGGCCACGGTGAGCTCACGCTGCCAGGGCCGCGCACCCGCGTCGCGCAGGAACGCTTCGATCACCGCGGCTCGGTCGTCAACGGGCTCCCAGTCCCAACACAACCGGCGCACGGTGTCGGGGGAGAGGAGATTCTCCGTCGGCACCGAAACCCGTTGCGACACTTCGGTGAGCGCCGCGCGCACCGCCTCTAGCCGAGCGGCGGCTTCGGGTTTGCGCCTGGCCCAGCGGGATGCCGGAGGAGGCCCGTTCGACGGCTCCTGCGATTTGGGTAGATCCTGCGTCGCGCGGGCCCGGGCGAGCGCGTCGAGCCACACCTTCGCGCTGCGGCGCTGCCGGTTACCGCCGAACACCGGCAGTGCGGTCAACTTCTCGACGGTGTCGGGGTCGGTGGTGGCCGCGTTGATGATCGCCGAATCCGGCAGAATGCGGCCCGGCGCGATATCACGGCGCTGGGCGATGTGGTCGCGGGTGGTCCACAGTTCGCGCACGGCGGCCAGCGCCCGCGCGTCGCGGATCTTGTGGATCCCCGATGTACGACGCCAGCGGTCGCGTCGCGTCGGAGCGGCCTCGAAGTTCTTCAGCTGCTCGAATTCCTGTGCTGCCCAGTCGGTTTTGCCCTGCTCCTCGAGGACCGCGGCGACGGCGTCACGCAGGTCGATCAGCACCTCGACGTCGAGGGCGGCGTAGTTGAGCCAGTCGTCGGGCAGTGGACGTCTGGACCAGTCGGCCGCACCGTGCCCCTTCATCAGCTGCAGCCCGAGCAGGCGCTGCACCATCGCGGCGAGGTTAACCTTCTCGTAGCCGGCGAGCCGGCCCGCCAACTCCGTGTCGTACACGCTGATCGGACGGATGTCGAGCTCGGCCAGGCACGGCAGATCCTGGTCGGCGGCATGCAGCACCCACTCGTCGGTGCGCAGCACCTCGGCCACGGGTGCCAGCGCCTCCACCGGGTCGGCGCCGTGGCTCACCGGATCGATCAACACGGTGCCGGCGCCGGCGCGCCGGATCTGCACGAGGTAGGCGCGGTTGGAGTAGCGGAATCCCGAGGCCCGTTCGGCGTCGACCGCAAACGGACCGTGGCCGGACGCCAGAAGTTCGGCGGCCCTTCGGATTTCACTGACGCTGGCGGACAGCGGGGGCACACCGTCGCAGGGCGTGAGGAGCGGCGTGGCCTCCGGTTCGCCCGCTTCGGCCTCGGCCGCCTCCGGGATGGCCTCGTCGGATTCCGGCATCGTCAGGCGCGGGTGCGGGAGCCGAGGTCGGTCACGCCCTGAGGCGGCAGCCCGGCAGCGTGCTCGAGCACCTCGCAGAACGCCTCGACATGCGGACCCAACTCGAGCGTCGTCGCCGTCCACGAGGCACGCAGCTCCAGCTGGTGGGCGCGGGGAGGGCCGGAGATGTCGCCGTAGCGCACCGAGGTCGTGGCGGTGACAGTGCCACCCAGCGCGGTGACGTGTTCGGCGCGCTCGGCAAGGGCGTCGACGAGCCAGCTCCACGCGACCTCGGGCAGCAGCGGGTCGACGGCCTCGCTGGAGTCCAGGTCGGCCTGGATGTAGGCGACGAGCCGCATGGTGCCGTCCCACGCGTCGGCGCCCTCGGGGTCGTGCAGCAGGATCAGGCGGCCGAATGCGTCGCCTTCGGAGCGCTCCGGCACGATCGCCGTCTCGGGATGGCGGACCTCGGCGCCCAGCGCATAACTGAACGGCGCCAGCCGCTGCGGCGGGCGGATCGGGCCGAGCTCGATCTCCGGTCGGACGGTGGTGGCATTCATCGCCGCCACCGCTTCGCGGAACTGAGCCGGTTCGGCGGTGGTCACGACGTTTGACGCTAGACCATTCGAGCAGGTCTGTGCGCGTGGCGCGCCGATCTTGTACGGACGACCGGTCCATCGAGGCGAAGCGGGCGCCGACGGGTCGTCATGGCAGCATTGACAGCGATGAACACACGCCGTGACCTGCCCGACTCGCCATATCTGGCCGCCGCGAGCGGCCGCAAACCCGGCCGTGTACCGGTGTGGTTCATGCGGCAGGCGGGCCGTTCGCTGCCCGAGTATCGCGCCCTGCGGGCCAAGAACACGATGATGCAGGCCTGCTTTGACGCCGAGTTGATCACCGAGATCACGCTTCAGCCGGTCCGCAGGCACGGCGTCGACGCCGCGATCCTGTTCTCCGACATCGTGGTGCCGCTGCGGGCCTCCGGTATCGACCTCGACATCGTGCCCGACGTCGGCCCGGTGATCGAGCACCCGATTCGCACCGCCGCCGACGTCGCAGCCATGCAACCACTGCAGCGTGAGCAAGTCGCGCCGGTGGCCGCGGCGGTCGGGATGCTGGTCTCCGAACTCGGTGACGTGCCGTTGATCGGTTTCGCGGGCGCGCCGTTCACGCTGGCGTCCTACCTCGTCGAGGGCGGACCGAGCCGCAACCACGAGCGCACCAAGGCGATGATGCTCGGAGAACCCGAGACCTGGCACGCGCTGATGGCGGCGCTGACCGATGTGACGATCGCGTTCCTGCAGGTCCAGGTGGACGTGGGCGTCGACGCGATCCAGGTGTTCGACTCGTGGGCCGGCACGCTGTCGCTTGCCGACTACCGCAGCTATGTGCTGCCGCACAGCACCCGGGTGTTCGCCACGCTGGCCGCCGCCGGTGTGCCGATGACACACTTCGGCGTCGGCACCGCCGAACTGCTGGGGGCAATGTCTCAGGCCGCTTCCGGGCACGGCGCCCCAGCCGTCGTCGGGGTCGACTGGCGCACGTCGCTGCCCGACGCCGCCGCCCGGGTGGTCCCGGGGACGGCGTTGCAGGGCAACCTGGACCCGGTGGTGTTGCTGGCGGGCCTGCCGGTGGCCGAGCGTGCGGCGCGTGCGGTCGTCGACGACGGTCGCCGGGCGATCGACGCCGGAGCCGCGGGACACGTCTTCAACCTCGGCCACGGCGTGCTACCCGCGACCGACCCCGAGGTGATCACCGAAGTGGTGGCGTTGGTGCACTCGCTGTGACTGCGTCGTACTGCGTTGTCGGCGGCGGTATTTCGGGTCTCGTCGCCGCGTATCGGCTGCGTGTTGCGGCCGGCCCGGACGCGTCGATCACGTTGTTCGACCCCGCGGACCGGCTGGGCGGCGTGCTGCGCACCGAGCGGATCGGCGGCCAATCGATGGATGTCGGCGCCGAGGCGTTCGTCGCGCGACGCCCCGAGGTGCCCGCGTTGCTGGCCGAGTTGGGCCTGGCGAACCGGCAGATCGGCACGACCGGCGCACGACCGCTGATCTACAGCCAGGCCCGGCTGCACCCGCTGCCTTCGGGCACGCTGCAGGGGATCCCTGCGCAGCCGTCGGCGCTGGCGGGCCTGGTGGACGACGCGACGATCGCCTGGATGCAGGGTGAACGTAACCGGCCGTTCGCCTGGCGTCCCGGTGCCGATCCGTCCGTGGCCGACCTCGTTGGTGACCGGTTCGGCGAGCAGGTGGTCACCCGGTCCGTCGAACCCCTCCTGACCGGTGTCTACTCCGGCAACGCGGGCACGATCGGCGTCCGCTCGGCGGTCCCGACGCTGGCCGTCCTCCTCGACCGTGGCGCTCCCAGCCTGACCGACGCCGTCCGCGAGGCGGTGCCACCGCCGGTCACCGGGTCCGTCTTCGGTGCCGTCGAGGGCGGTTACCGGGTGCTGGTCGACGAACTCGTCCGCCGCGCGGGGATGCAGTGGCGGCAGGTCACGGTCCAAGGTTTGCACCGCGACGCACGGGGGTGGGAACTCGTCGACGACGAGGGCGCCTGCTACCACGCCGATGCGGTGGTGCTCGCGGTGCCTGCGCCACGCCTGGCCCGGCTGGTTGCGGAGGTGGCTCCCCAGAGCGCCGCCGCGGCTGGTCGCATTCCGGTGGCGTCGACGGCGTTGGTGGCGCTGGCGCTGCCGGGCGGCACACCGCTGCCGCAACAGTCCGGTGTGCTGGCGGCCAGCGGTGAACGGCTGCGCTCGAAGGCGGTCACGCTGACGTCGCGCAAATGGGGTCCACGCGGCAGCGTCGAGCTGGTCCGGTTGTCGTTCGGCCGCTTCGGCGACAATTTGGCCCGCAATGTGGGCGACGAAGAGCTGCTCACGTGGGCGGCGGAGGATCTCGCGACGCTTTTCGGGGTCAGGACGGAGCCGGTCGACTTCCACGTGCAGCGTTGGATCGACGCGATGCCGCAGTACGGCCCCGGGCACGGGGCACTGGTGGCCGAACTGCGGGCGGGACTGCCGCCGACGATCGCGGTGGCGGGCGGATTTCTGGACGGTATCGGCGTTCCGGCGTGTGTGTCGGCGGCCACGAGGGCGGCGGCGGCGTTGGTCACCTCGCGCGTGGCACGATAGAACCATGGCCAAGCTCGACTACGACGCCCTCAACTCCGCCCTGCGCTACCTGATGTTCTCGGTGTTCTCCGTGCGTCCGGGGGAGTTGGGCGAGGACCGCGCGGCCGTCGCCGACGAGACCGCGACGTTCCTCAAACAGCAGGAGGAACGCGGTGTGGTGGTGCGCGGCCTGTACGACATCGCGGGCATGCGCGCCGACGCCGACTTCATGATCTGGACGCACGCCGACAACGTCGAGGCTCTGCAGGCCACCTACGCCGACTTCCGTCGCACCACCACCTTGGGCCGCGTCAGCAATCCGTTCTGGAGCAACGTTGCGCTGCACCGCCCGGCGGAGTTCAACAAGAGCCACATCCCCGCGTTCCTCGCGGGTGAGGAACCGGGCAACTACATCTGCGTGTATCCGTTCGTGCGGTCGCTGGACTGGTATCTGCTGCCCGACGAGGAGCGCCGCCGCATGCTCGCCGAGCACGGCATGGCGGCGCGGGGCTACAAGGACGTCCGGGCCAACACCGTTCCGGCGTTCGCGCTGGGGGACTACGAATGGATCCTGGCGTTCGAGGCGCCGGAACTGCACCGCATCGTGGACCTGATGCGAGATTTGCGCGCCACCGACGCGCGTCGGCACGTCCGCGAGGAGACGCCGTTCTTCACCGGGCCGAGGATCAGCGCCGAGCAGCTGATCGATCGCCTGCCCTAAAGGGCCTCGCGGGCGGGAGCGCGTCGTTCATCATGGTCCTATGAGGACACAGGTGCTGGTCGGCGCCGGCTTTCTGGTTGGCGCGCTCGCGACGGCGCCGACGGGTTTCGCGCAGGACCCCGACAGTGAGAAGTGCGCGCCGCGCTTCGGTCAGGTCATCGACATCACGGCAGGCGACATCGACTGCATCACCGCGTCGGACTACGCGGTGAAGTACGACCTGAACGGCGACAAGTATCAGGTGATCGGCCCGTTCACGTGCTACTCGGGCAACGCGATGACCGCGCCGTTGCTGTTTCAGTGCGTCGCCGACACCGAGGACCGCGCCGAGTTCGCGGTCTATCCGGCGTAGCCTTCTGGCCCTCGTTGCGCCGAACGCGTCAGGAGGACGGCTTCAGTCGCAGCGAGATCGAGTTGATGCAGTAGCGCTGGTCGGTCGGGGTGGGGTAGCCCTCGCCCTCGAAGACGTGGCCCAGGTGGCTGTGGCAGTTGGCGCAGAGCACCTCGACGCGGTGCATCCCGAGCGAGTCGTCGGTGCGCAGGATGACGGCGTCGGAGTCGGCGGGATCGAAGAAGGACGGCCAGCCACAGTGCGATTCGAACTTCTCGGTGCTGCGGAACAGCTCGGCGCCGCAGGCGCGGCACTCGTAGATGCCCTCGGTCTTGGTGTCGGTGTACTCGCCGGTGAAGGGGCGCTCGGTGCCGGCCTCGCGCAGGACGTGGAACTCCTCGGGGGTCAGCTTCTTGCGCCACTCGTCATCGGTCAGCTGCAGTTTGGGAGCCGGTGTGGTCATGACTCCACGCTACTAGTGCCGGCACGACGAACAACCTCCTCCGCGTACGCGAAGGCCGCGTCCTCGTCGTCCACATCGAATTCGCATATGTGCCTGGTGAGCCCGTCGCTGAACTCGCCCACGATGAGTCGGCTCCACTCGTATCGCTCGCCGTCGTGGCCGATCGCCTCGCGTTCGTGAAGCGTCACCGCCACCATCGGTGAAACCCATCGTTCGATCGAGTGCCACGAACGGACCGAGGCGACCATCGCGCAGAGGTCTTCGTAGCTCGCGCGCAGTTCGGAAATCGAACGGTCAGGGAAGCCTGCGCTCGATCGGCTCACGGCTTCGATGTCCTGCTCCGTCATTTCGTCGAACACTCGGTCCCATTCCCGTCGGTTGATGGCCGCGAGATACCTGGCGTTGTGTGCGGTGCCCTCGGCGACGGCGGATCCCTCACCGGCGCAGTACCGGCGCGTGAGCTCTTGGTAGGCACTCTCGAAGTCGTCCTCGTCGAAGCGGCCCTCATAGATGAATTGCCCAGTGGAGTCGACCTCGTAGACGTGGAGATAGGAGGTTGCGTTGCCGGAGTCGTCCGACCAGACGCTGGAGTGCATGCTCAGATAATCGCCACGGATCGCCAGAGTTCGCCACTGAAACTGGCTGTACTGAGCCAGGATCCGTTCCCCGGCCAGCCGCAGCCCTGCGGCGTTGCGAATGGGATCCCCGCTGAGCCGGCGTCGATCTTCGTACACGGATGGGTTCGCGTAGCAGCCGATACCTCCCTCGAGATCTCCGGCGCACAGGGCATTCTGGAGGGCGGCGACCGTCTCGCAGGACCGGTTGGTCAGTCTGAATCTGCTGTGGACGGTATGGGCGAGCTCCTCGGCGTACGCGAATGCAGCTTGCTCGTCGTCGGTTTCGAACAAGCAGACCGAGCTGAACCGCCCGTCACGGATCTCGACGACGTCGATGTGCGTCCACGCGAACCGCTCGCCGTCCGCCCCGACGGCGGTCTGCTCGAAGCGGGCGATCACCACCGCCGGTGACAACCAACAGACCGCGGCGTGCCACACCCGCAGCGAGGTGGTCCTGGCGAGCAGTTCGTCATAGGTTGACCGGAACTCGCCGACTGAGCGCTCGCCGAAAAGGGAGCGCGACCGGTCGTCGACACGCAATCCCGGAGCAGTGAGGCGATCAAAGACGCCGTCGATGTCTCCGTTCATGAACCCGATCGGATACTCCGCGAGCGTCGCCTCTGCCTCAGCGATTGTTGCACCCTCACCCAGGCAGTATCGGCGCGTGAGTTCGCGATAGGCGCCTTCGAAGTCGTCCTCGTCGAAACGACCCTCGTAGGTGATGCGCCCGTCGCCATCGACCTCCTGCAGAATCAGGTGAGCCGTCTCATATCCGGCGTCGGTGGACCAGCGGCTCCAAGCCAGGTGCAGCCGGTCACCGCGGACGGCCAGTATGCGCCCCTCGAAGTGGTCGTACTGGGCCAAGATGCGTTCCGCGCCGCTGCGCACATCGGGTAGTGGGTTCCCCGCCAGTTTCCGCCGATCGTCGTACTCGAAGTGCTCCGAATACTGTCGGACCATTGCGTCGACGTCGTGCGCGTTCGCAGCCTGGCCTCCGACGAGGAACGTTCGGGTGGCCATGTTGGTGACCGGCAAGCGAGTCGCGGCCTCGTGGGCGACCTCTTCGGCGTGAGCGAATGCGGCTTCTTCGTCATCCAATTCGTATATGCACAAGTACGTGATCCGACGCTGCTTGATCTCCATCAAGAAAAGCCGTGACCACGTGAACCGTTCACCATCGTGACCGATCGCCTCGCGTTCGTTGCGGCCGACGGCATGCATCGGTGACAACCAACATACGGCTGAGTTCCACGCGCGCACGCAATCGAACATCGAATTCAGTTCGGCCGTACTCGCCCTGAGCCCCTCGACCGAACGCTCGGGAAAGCCGGAGCGCGAATGATTTTCAACACGGAAGTCTGGTGCGATGAGGTCATTGAACGCACGGTTCAGGTCGCGTTCGTTGATGGCGATCGCGAATTCGGTCGTTGTCGTGCCCGCATCGCTGAACGCTGCACCTTCACCGGCGTAGTGACGCTGTTCGAGTTCGCGATATGCGCTGTCGAAATCGTTTTCGTCGAAGCTGGCCTGTAAAGCGATTCGTCCATCGGCGTCGAGCTCGATCACGAGGAGATATGACGTCTCATTTCCGGCGTCGTCGGACCACCGGGTATGGGCGAGTTGAAGGCGCTCGCCGCGAACAGCCAGCACGCGGGCGTCGAAGTGGTTGTACTGACCGAGCATTCGTTGCACGGCCGCCCTGAGTTCCACACGATCTGTGACGGGGTCGCCGCTGAGGCGCCGATGATCGTCATAGACGAAGTGCTCGGCGAAATTGGCGACGACGGTGTCGACGTCCCCGCTCTCGCTCGCCTGGAGGACTCGATCTCCTACTTCGCACGCACGATTTGTGATTGCCAGCCGGCTCGTCGTCGCGCGGACGCAGTCTTCGGCATACGCGAACGCCGCGTCCTCGTCGTCCACAGCGAACTCGCACATCGACGTGAAGCGGTTGTCACGAAGTGTGAAGACGTAGAGCTTGGTCCACGTGTACTTCTCACCGTCATGGCCGATTGCTTCGCGTTCGTTGCGGCCTATCCCGACCGTCGGGGACAGCCAGTACGCCCACGAGATCCAGACCTGCGTCGAGGCGACCATATCCCAGAGTTTTTCGTATGTGGACCGAAGCTCGGCTGCCGAACGATCGCCGAAAACCGACTGCGTTCGCGATTCGATCCGGAAGTCGGGCGCCAAGTACTCACCAAACACCCGGTCGAAATCTCCGCGATTCCACGCGAGGGTCATTTCGGTTCCGACGGCGCCTGTCTCGGCGAACGCCGCACCCTCTCCCGCGAAGTACCGTTGTTCGAGCTCTCGATAAGCGCCCTCGAAGTCGTCTCCGTCGAAGCGGCAGTCGTAGACACACAAACCGTCGTCGCCGATTTCGGAAACATGAAGCTGTGTCGTCTCGTTACCCGCCTCGTCCCACCAGCGACTACGCCCCATCGCCAGTCGGTCTCCCCGTACCGCCAGCACAAGGACCTCAAATCGGCTGTATTGATCGAGAACCCGCTGGATCGCTGCGCGTATCGCGTCGCGACCAACGATAGGGTCACCGCTCAGACGGCGTCGATCGACGTAGACGAAGCTGTCGGCGTAGGTTGACACCAGGCCCTCGACATCGTGACTCCGCATTGCTTGCCAACCGGCTTCGACGGCGTCGGTAGCTCTATTCTTGACCGCCAGCCGGCTGCGGGCGGCGCGAACGCGCTCCTCGGCGTACGCGAACGCGGCCTCCTCTTCCTCGATGTCGAACTGGCACAGGGAATTCGTACGGCCATCTCGCACTTCAGCGACGAGCACGAATGTCCAGGTGTACAACTCGCCGTCGTCACCGGTCGCCTCGCGTTCGACGCGGCTGACGCTCCATTGCGGTGACAACCAGCAGACGACCGAGGGCCAGCTCCGCGAAGAGGAGACCAAAGCGTCCAAGTGGCCCCAGCCAGAGCGTAGATCGTCCGCTGACCGGTCGGGAAGTCCGGAGCGCGAACGATTCTCGATGCGCATCGCTGGAGTGCTGAGTTCTTCTACCACCTTGTCGTAGTCGCCACGATTGATAGCGGCGAACGTCGCCGCCGACACCGCACCACCCTCGGCGAACTTCACGCCTTCGCCGGCGTAGTACCTTCGCTCGAGTTCACCGAGCGCTTCTTCGAAGTCGACTTCGTCGAACCGACCGTGATAGATGGTCAGGCCATCGCTGTCGGTCTCCAGGACGTGAAAACCGCTCGTTTCGTTTCCCGCGTCATCCCACCACCGACTCCAGCCGAGCTCCAGTCGATCACCGCGGACCGCCAAGGTTCGCCATTCGGAATGTGGGTATTGATCGAGGATCCGAACTGAGGCGTTCCGCAACCCGTCGAGGCCTTCGATCGCACTGCCGCTCATCCGGCGTCGGTCGTCATAGATGAACCGATCCGAGCACCCGTCCATGGCCGCCCGTAGATCGCCGACTTGGAATGCGCGCCACGCGACCTTGGCGGCCCGGCTGGCGCGATTCGTCACCGCGAGCCGACTGCTGGTTGCCCGCATCCGCTCCTGGGCATACGCGAATGCAGCGGCCTCATCGTCGATTTCGAACTGGCATATCGATGACAGTCGACCGCCTCGAATCTCGGCTGTGTGGATGCTGGACCACTCGTAGTTCTCGTCATCCAGTCCCACAGCGTCTCGTGCGAAGCGGAATACAAGCCAATTCGGTGACAACCATTCGACGGCTGAAGTCCACACACGAGAGGAAGCAACGATGTCGTCGAGCTCTTCCAGCGTGCCGCGGAATTCGCTGGCGGAAAGTTCGGGAAATGAAGCGTGCGAATGATTTTCGAGCTGGAAGTCCGAAGCTAAGAGTTCACCGAACGCGCGGTCATAGTCTTTCCGATTCAGTGAGATTGTGATGTCCGTCGTCACAGCCGCTGCTTCCGCATAAGCGGCGCCTTCTCCGACGTAGTAGCGGCGTTCCAGTTCTCGGTAGGCGCCTTCGAAATCGTCCGCATCGAACCGACCGTCGTAGATGACCTGGCCGAGGTCGTTCACCTCGGTGACATGGAGGTACTCCGTGGCGTTGTCGGACTCGTCGGACCAGCGACTCCAGGCCATGAAAAGCCGTTCTCCGCGAACGGCCAACACGCGAACATCGAATTGCGTGTACTGATCACAGATTCGGGCGACCGCGGCCCGCATTGCGTCGCGTCCGACGATCGGCGCGCCGCTGAGTCGTCTGCGATCGTCGTAGACGAACTCGTCCGCATAGGCCGCGAGGACGCCGTCGACATCATGTGACCGCAGCGCTTCGACGAAGCGCGGCAATGACCGGGATGCACGGTTTTCCACGGCAAGCCGGCTGGTGGTCGCCCGCACTCGCTCGTCGGCGTAGGCGAAAGCCGCTGCCTCGTCATCGACGTCGAACACGCAGCTGGATACGAAAACGCCCTCGCTGATCTCGCTCACGATCAGCCATGCCCACGAATAGCGTTCGTTGTCGGAGCCGATCGCCTCCCGCTCGATACGGGCAATGAGGCAGCGAGAAGAGAGCCAGAAACCGACCGACGCCCACGTCCGCGTCGACAGCATCATTGCGTTGAGTTGACCCCAACTTGTCTTCGCATCACTCACAACGGGATCGGGGAACGCGATCCGGGAACGGTTCTCGAACCGCAACCCTGGGGAACTGAGTTCATTGAACGCACGGTTCAGATCACCCGCAGTGAGCGCTACGATATATTCCGTTCCGACGGCGCCGACGTCGGCGAAGGCCTCACCTTCTCCGGCATAGAACCGGCGTTCAAGCTCTCGGTAGGCGCTCGCGAAATCGTCCTCATCGAACCGAATGTGGTAGAGAATGCGCCCGTCGTCTCCGGTTTCGTTGACATACAGCGTCGTGGCGGTATTGCCGTCGTCGTCGGCCCAGCGACTCCACAGGAGATGCAGATGCCGGCCGCGGACCGCCAAGACGCGGAACTCGAACTGCGTGTACTGCTCATGAACACGCTCCAGGGCAGTCCGCATCGCGTCTAATCCGACGACAGGATCGCCGCTCAGTCGCCGCCGGTCGTCGTAGACGAACTGCTCTGAGAGCCAGGCGAGGGCACCCTCGACATCGCCGTCCTTGGTCGCCTGGATGAACATGGGCAGCAGTCGGCAGGAATCGTTGTCGACCGCGAGTCGGCCGGCCGTCGCGGGCGCGCTTGCCCCCACGGGGCCGAGTGCTGCCCGAACGGATTCCTCCGGTTGCGCGACGACGGGTTCGTCGACGAGTCCGACCGGGATCGACACCTCCTTCGCCGCGTAGAGCGCTTTGGCATCCGCTCGGGCTGTTGAGGTCCCGTTCGTATCTCCCGCCTGGTCCAGCACACGGCTCAGTGCCAGGCAGGCCTCGGCGTGATCGAGCACGATGTCGGTTCCGCTGGCTACCGCCACCGCATCCCGGGCGATCGCTGCCGCCTCACTGTGGCGCCCTTGCGCCGAGAGAATCTCGGCTCGCACCGCGCGCCACGCGATCGCCGTCTTGAGGTTGTGCCCTGCCAGCCGCTCGCTTTCGGTCGCATAGCGATCCGCTTCGTCGATGCGGCCCTGCGCAAGAACCGATCTCGCGAGCAGGGCAGCGGCCAGGCCCGCGTCGGCGCCGACGCCCAACGCACCCAACCCTTCCAGGGCCATGCGGAAGTGCGGTTCGGCAGCGACGGGGTCGCCGCTCATGGACTCGATGATCCCGGCGAACAACTCCGTCTCCATCAATCCATGCCGCAGACCGAGGTCGGCGACGATCTGGCGAGCCTCGCCGAGCATCTTGCGCGCCTTGTCCGGCCGCCCGCGCAGCAGCTCCAGCACCGCCAGATGCCGCAACGACGTCGCCTCGAGCGAAGGCGCAGCGGTTGTCATCCGTTGCATTCGAACCACGTCCAGACACCGGCCGCCGGCCTTCGGCACGGGGCTCGGCCCCCACAGCGCCGCGCCCGGCGCCGCGCCCAACGCCGCGGTGATCTGCCGGTGATCTCTGCTCTGTCGGGCCGCGATCAGCGCCTCGAACAGGTCGACCTCACCGTCGCCGACCCGTCCCAGACGCAGCCGCGCGCTCGCGCGTACCCGGTGCGCCTTCGCGAGGCCCGAAGAGTCCGCGCGGCGGGCGAATTCGTCGATGGCGGCCTGCAGCCGCGCGTCGTATTCCAACAGCCGCTCCGGGTCGGTGTACACGCCGAACTGACACCGATAGCACGTGGCCCACGGCGCCAATGCCTCGCCTGCAATGCGTTCGAGATCCTCGACGAGGGCGGCCGCGGCCGTGACGTCGCCTGCGGACAGAAGCGCCTCGCACCCCGTCAACAAAAGCTCGGCGTGTACGGACTCGTCGGCGGCCGCGAGCGCGGCACCCCGCGCGGCCTGAGCGCCGGCGGAGACCAACTCGTCGCGGTCGAGTGCGCGTCGCGCGGATGCCGAGTAATGGCGGGCGGCACGCAGGGCGAGATAGTCGGTTTGTTCGTCGAGAGTGCCCAATTCGCGCCGATAGGTGTATGCGGCCTCCAGATGGCGGGCGATCATCTCGTCGGCCTCGAATGCCACACTCGCCCCGCCTGATTCGACCCAGTCGGCGAGACGCTCGTGAAGGTCTGCGCGTTCGGACTTCAGCAGCCGCCGGTAAGCCACGTCGCGGATGAGCACATGGTGGAATCGCCAGACCGCCTCGTCGCCGACGTACGTCCCCGTGGGTTGAGCGAGTTCGAGACGCCGAAGCCGGTTGAGCGAGGACTTGATCGCGTCCGCATGACCGCCGGCGAGTGCGCGAACCGTACCGACGGAGAAGTCGCTGCCGACCACGGACGCGATCTCGAGTATGCGTCGGTCACCGGTATCGAGCCGTTCCAGCCGCGACGCGAGCAGGGCATGAATCGTCGGTGGAATCGTGATGGCGTCGACGTCGATGGTCAGTCGCCAGCCGTTCGGATTCTCCACCAGAACACCGTCGTGGGCGAGCATCCCGACGAATTCCCGGACGAACAGGGGATTGCCGCCCGTAGAGGCCGGCAGGCGATGTAGCAGCTCGGCCGGGAGTTCGGTGGCACCCAACACCTTGGCGGCAAGCTCCGCCGTCGCCCGCGCATCGAGGCCGTCGAGGTGCAGCGTGTCGGCGACCCACCGGCTGGCGGCGACGAAGTCGGGCCGAATCTCACGCAGCTCGGGCCGTGCCAAGGCCAGCACGAGCACCGGCACGTCCTTGATCCACTCGACCAGGTGCTCGATGAAATCCAGCAGCAAGGTGTCGGCCCACTGAATGTCGTCGACCGCGAACACAACTGGCCCGCGCCACGCCAGCACCTCGACGAATCGGCGCAGCGCCCAGAAGTTCTCTTCGACCGACCCCGGTACGCCGGTCGCGAGGCCATTGAGGTCGCGCAGCAGACGATCTCGCTCCGAGACTCCTGCCGGGATGCCGGATTCGAGATCCCGGGCCCGCAACATCTCGACGATCGGCGCGAGTGCGACCGAGCCCTCGACGGCACATCGAGCTTGGAGAACGCACGCATCCGATTGGGCTACAAGGAATTCGGTCGCCAGCCGGCTCTTGCCGACGCCGGGGTCGCCGATCACGGTCACGAGCCGGGCTGCACGCGCCGCGATCGCGTCGTCGAGAACGTTTTGAAGCCGCCTTACTTCCTGCGACCGGCCGACGAACGGTGCCGCGTCCGCGACATCCGAATGCCGTCCGACCCACTGGTACACCGCAACCGGCGCGTGGCGGCCCTTCACCTGCACTTGCCCGAGCGACTCGTAGCCGTATCGCCCTCGCGTGGCCCGCCAGGTCTCCTCACCGACCACCACCCGCCCGCGCGGACACTCGGCCTCGAGACGAGCGCCGACGTTGAGCGCGTCGCCCACCAGATCGGCGTCACCCGCTCCGACGACGACCTCACCGGTGTTCACGGCGACGCGCAGCGCCAGTTCGGTGCGGTGCGTCTCGGCGACCTGGGCGGCCAGGTCGACGAACCGGTCCTGCAATTCGACCGCGGCATCGACAGCGCGCAGCGCGTCCTCGGGGCCGATCTCGGGAACACCCCAGACGGCCATGAAGCCGTCGCCGATGTACTTGGTGACGCCCGCACGGTGTCGCTGCGCGGTCGACCGCAGCAGCTCGTGGTAGCGACCGATCACCTCGCGAGCGGTCTCGGCGTCGACCCTTTCCTCGAAGGTGGTCGACCCCGCCAGATCGGCGAACATCACCGTGACGGTTTTGCGTGCCGGACCCGCGATCGGCAGTTCGGATGCGGGGGCGGCCAGTTCGTCGAGCGGCGCCCCGCAGCCGCGGCAGAACCGAGCGGTCGCTCTGGCCTCCAGGCCGCACGTCGCACACACCCGCGCCAGTGAGCCACCGCAGCCCTCGCAGAAGCGTGCGTCCTCTTCGTTCGCCGTCCCGCAGGAGGCGCAGGTGCGGCGGTTTTCGGCCATGGTCAGTCCGGGCTCAAGGTAAAAACGTCGTGGTCTTCCACCGCCGCGACCGCGCGATGAAACATTGTGCGGGCCAACCGTGCGCTGCGATCATTGACGACCTCGATCCGGCCCTCGGCGATGACGGGGTAGAGGAAGCACCAGGCAATGGCGATTCGGTAATCGTGCCGCAATTGTTCTGTGGGGTAGTCGATCTCGTGCTCGGCGAGACGCTTCCGATAGCGGTTCAGCAACTCGTCCTCACAACCACGACGTGTGTCGGGGGTCAGGCTCTGGCTGATGAAGTAGCCGACGTCGAAGGCGCCTCGACCTCTATTCGTGACTTGCCAGTCCAGCACCGTCAGCGGCGGATCGCCCGCGTCCACGGCGAAAAACATCTGATCCAACCGCAGATCCCCGTGCAGGAAAGTTTGGGGCCGACGAGAGACCTCCTCGAGGAACCAAGGCATCAGCGTCGCGAAGCGCTCGCCGTACTCACGGACCGGGGGAGTCAGTTCAGAGCCCACACGCTCGACGCACTTAGGCCAGGCGGCGTGGTAGTTGCTCATGATCACCGGAGGAAAGGGCGGATCGGTGTATACCGTCAGCCATGGCAGCGACGCGAGGCGATCGTTCTCCCACCAGTAGGCGTGGTGGCGGGCGATGGCGTCGATGACGGTTTCAGCGTCGGCGACCGAGCAGCCGACGAGTTGGTCGACGTTGCGGAGCCGACCCAGATCCTCGAGCACTAGGACGAAATCGTGGGTGTCCTCGTCGATGGCCGCGAAATACGGCCGGGCGGGTGGCAGCGGATTGGACAGGCCGATTTCCTGGTAGAACCGGACTTCTCGTCGATAGAACTCCAGGTCTTCGCACAGGTGGGTCCGTGCGGTCGTGTCCAGCGTCGGAAGCTTCACCACGACCGTCGGCGGCAGGTCAGGGTCGCCATCGAGATGGGCCCGATAGAGGCGACCGAGAAGGCCGTAGCCGATTCCGAACTGCTCGAGCTTGCAGACCCGCACGTCGGCGTCGAGAACCTCGCTCAACCACTCCGCCGTGATGGACTGCGGGTCTACCGGGATTCTCGGCATGTTGCGCCTCCCCTTCAGACCCCGCGAGCGAATCAATCGTACGAGATCGAAGGCGCGTCAGCACTGGTTATAACGGGCGTGCTGCCCGTCATAACCTTGCGTTGGCAAATACTGTCGGAGCCGAAATCGGTATCAGCTGATCGGGGGCGCAACCGGCGGTGCCGGCTCGGTCGAGGCACCCGGATCTGATCGCGACTTGTTCAGCCATGCCGGGTCGATTCCGTCGTCGAGACGGCCTTCTGCCTTGGCGTCCAGATAGCGGAAGTACAGCACCGAGAACACCACGACCAACATCAGGCCCCACCCGTAGGTGAACTTCATGTACTCGAGGAACCGACCCGTCGTCGGCCAGTGCCCGAGCAGCCAGCGGTCGGCGCTCATGAACCCGTAGATCGCGAGCCACGCAGGCCAGTTCCGCAGCACCGAATTCGGCAGCACCACCGTCATCAGGAACGGGAACAACATCATCGAGTAGTAGCCCTGCCCCAGCGACAACACCAGGAACGACGTGATCAGCAGCACGCCGGACGACGTCGTCATCCAGAGCAGCGGGTCACGGGTGCGGTAGTACTTGTACAGCAGCCACAGCGAGATCACCGCGATGATGGCAAAGGCGATGCGTAACAACAGGATCAGCCAGGTCGGCAGGCCGTAGTAGACGCCGTTGCCGGCGATGGAGCTGTTGAAGTAGTCGCGGGTGGTGAGGATGTAGGGGACGGTGCGGGTGAAGAAGCTCATCGGGTCGCTGATCAACGGCCATGCCGCGACGTTGAACGCCAGTGGCACCGCGACGGCGGTCACCAACGCTCGCCATTGCCGGTTCAGCAGCGGCAGCAACAACAGCGGCGCCAGAAGCGGTTTGACCACCAGGGTCAATCCGATCGCCGCGCCCGCCAACCATTCGTGGTTGCGCTTGCCGTCCAGCAGCCAGCGGAAGAACAACACCTCGGCCAGCAGGATGCATCCGTTGATGTTGCCGAAAACCAGTGTGTTGATCACGCTTTCGGTGCAGAACATCGCGGCCAGCAGCGCGGGCAGCGCGACCGAACGGAAGCCGAAGCCGAACAGCCGGACCAGGAAGTAGGCGGCCAGCACGATCGCGATCGTGTTGAACGTGATGAACCAGTAGCGCGATGCGTCAACGGGCAGATAGCCGAACGGCGCCATCAACAACGTGCCGCCGGGAGGATAGAGGTAGTGCGGATCGACGTGGTCGAAGTGCTCGTTGTAGATGTCCCAGCCCATCTTGAAATTGACGACCGCCCGGTACACGGGCCCGTAATCGTCGGTGATGTAGCCGTTGGTGGCCAGGACGTAGCTGCGGTGGATGATGAACAGGATCGCCAGCGGCCACAGGATCAGCCTCAACACCGACGCCACGTTGGGCGGGGAGGTCCGGGGCCGGAATGGGGCGGTCACAAGATCGCGCACGACCGCACGGTACCCGACCGCCGAACGCGTGAGGCGTCAGGCAGGGCAGAACGTGTCGGTGTCCGGCAGCTTGCCGCTGTCGAGGTAACCCACGACCGGAGGCAGTGTGCACGGCGAGTAGATCGAGGCGCCGTGTCCGATGCCCTGCCACATGACTCGCCTGTTGGCCGAGCCGGCGTTGATCGCCGTCGCCGCGACCGCGGCGACGCCTTCGTTGCCCACGATCGGGTCGTTCTGCGTGCCGAGCAGCAGCACGGGGATCTTCAGGTTCTTCGGCTCCTCGGGCGTTGAACCGCTCGGCCAGTTCAGGCAATTGACCAGGCTCAGCGCACCGACCGTGCCGAACTGCGGATAGAGCTTGTCCCAGGCCACGACCAGCTCGCGCACCCGGTCCGGAGTGGGTCGGTTCAGCGAATCGCTGCAGCTGTTGACGAACTGACCGTCGGTGTCGCGCAGGGTCTCGGCGCGGGCGATCAGGTCGGTGAACGGAGCCGGATCTCCCGATTGCGCGGCCGCGATGGCGGCGGCCAGCGCATTGACCGACTCGACCCGGTCGCCGCGCGGATAAGCGAGTGCGGTGGCGATCGCGTTGGCCACCGTGGCGACAGCGGCGCCGTTGGGACCTCGGCCCTGGCGGGCGGCCGAGAACAGCGCGTCGACCGCCGCCTTGGGATCGGGGCCCAGCACGCAGTTGGTCGCGGCGCACTGCGCGGCCCAGGCGTTCAGCGCGGCCTGCTCGCCTTTGACGCGCTGCTCCATCGCGGCTTCGGCGGCGATGCCCAGTGGCAGCGGCGAATCGAGCACCAGGCGCGCGACCTTGTTGGGGTGCGATCCGGCGTACGCGAGCGCGATCTGCGCTCCGTTCCCGACACCCAGCAGCGCCAGCGCGGGCACGTCCCATGTGCTTCGCAGCCGCTCGATGTCCTCGGCGGCGTGCGAATTGTCGTAGGCGGAGTCGCCGGGGGCGATGGTGTCGGTGCAGCTCGTCGTCGCGGTTTGGACGATGGCGCCCAGGTTGGCCACCGGGTCGTCGCCGGACTGGAACTGCGCCTGGTCGAGCATCTCCTGGCGGTCGAACAGGTCGCGGCAGTCCAGCGCGCCGGACATGCCCATACCGCGGCGGTCGACGGCGACGATCGGATGGGTGTTGAGCACATCGGTGCCTGCGCGCGACAGCCACACCGGCAACTGGATGGACGACGGCAGGTCCGTGCCGGTCGTCATCACCAGCGGGCCGGCGTCCTCGGGAGTTTGCGGACCGCGCGCCCGCACCACGCCGATGCTGACCGAGCCCGACGCACCGTTGATCGGGTCGAGGTCGGCGTCGTAGGTGGCACAGTCCAGCGTCACACCGGGTACGGCGGGTACAGCGGCGTCGGTGAACACCCGCGACGTGCACTCCCGCCAGGCCAGGTCGTTCTTCGGCGCCTCGACGGCCGGCGGACCCTCGGCCGCCTTGGTCGTTTCCGGCTCGCCCTGGGGGCCCGCGCCGGAGTCGGTGGCGAAGCGGGGATTGGCGGCGAGGCCCGGCGAACACGCCGCGACGAAGGCGACGACGGATGCCAGGCTGAGGAGCCGAACCAGCTGACCACGCCGATGCATGCCGACCACAGTACTGATGCGTGCCTCAGCCGAGCCGGACGTAGCGCGTGTACAGATAGCCGTCGTCGTCGGTCAGTACATGCGCCGGCCGCATCCGCGTCAGCACCTCTCCGGGGCCGGTCGCGATTCGCGGCGCCTTGCCGCCGACCAGGAACGGCGCGATCGTCAGGCACAGCTCATCGAGCAGATCGCTCTCGATGAGCAGGCTCAGGATCAGCGGACCGCCCTCGGTGAGCACCCGAAACAACTTGCGTGCGGCCAGCGCGTCGAGCGCACTCGCGGCATCGACCTCGTCGGGCCGGGCGCCGGAGGCATCGATCACCTCGGCGAGCCCGCCGAGACGGCGGCGGGTGTCGTCACAGGCGGCGGAGCTCGTCAAGACCAGCGGTGGCACCTCGGTGCGGGTGAAGAAGCGGGCATCCGGGTCGAGGTTGCCCGTCCGCGTGACGACGGCGATCGGCGGCACCTCGGCCTGGCCGCGCACCTGTCGCTCGCCGCGTTGCGGCACGGGCACCTGCGCGCCGGAGTAGTTCTCGGTGCGCACGGTGGCGGCGCCGACGAGGATCACGTCGGCGGCGTAGCGCATCTGCTCGAAGATGGTGCGATCGCCGACGCCTCCCAGCGCCGCGGTCTTACCGTCGGCGGTCGCTCCGCCGTCGACGGTGGCGATCATGTTGCCGCGCACCCAGCACCTTCGCAGGTCGGCCGGGTAGGCGTAGAAGTCGGCGAGCCTCCCGTCGGCGCCGTCGATCGGGGCGCCGTCAGCCCCGAGCACTGTGAACTGCGCCGCAGCGGCGGTATCGGGCATGAAGACGATTGCAGCACGTCGATAAGGTGCCTGCATGGACGGGTCCGGAGCGGTGCAACATCTGGTCGATCGGCACCCCGACGTCACACCGGACCGGCTGATCGCCCAACTCGTGCCGCCACCCACGTTCTCCGACGTCAGCTTCGACAGCTACATCCCCGACCCCGCCGAGCCGTCACAGGCCGCAGCCGTGCAGTCCTGCGCCCGGTTCTGCGACCAGGCGGAGCAGCGTCGGGCGGGCAAGAAGAAATTGTTCGGGCGCCGGGAGGTGCTGCCCGGGGTCGGCTTGTATCTAGACGGGGGTTTCGGTGTCGGCAAGACCCACCTGCTGGCGTCGTCGTACTACCGGCTGCCGGAACCGAAGGCGTTCGCGACCTTCGGCGAGTTGACCCAGCTGGCAAGCGTTTTCGGGTTCGTCGAGTGCATCGAACTGTTGGCCGATTACGTGGTGGTGTGCATCGACGAATTCGAACTCGACGACCCCGGCAACACAACGCTGATCTCGCGGCTGCTGTCGCAACTCGTCGAGCGCGGGGTATCGGTGGCTGCGACGTCGAACACGCTGCCTGAGCAACTGGGGGAGGGGCGATTCGCGGCGCAGGACTTTCTGCGTGAGATCAACACGCTGGCAGCCATTTTCGAGACGGTGCGCATCGACGGACCGGACTATCGCCATCGCGATCTCCCGCCCGCGCCCGAACCGTTGAGCGACACCGAGGTCCGTGAGCGCGCCGAACGGTCGGCGAATGCGACCCTCGACGACTTCGACGCGCTGTGCGCGCATCTGGCCACCATGCACCCGTCGCGCTACCTGACACTGATCGAAGGGATCGGCGCGGTGTTCCTCACCGGCGTGCACACGGTCGACGACCAGAACGTGGCCCTGCGCCTGGTGTCGTTGACCGACCGTCTGTACGACGCGGGAATCCCGGTGGTGGCGTCGGGGGCGAAACTGGACACCCTCTTCAGCGAAGAGATGCTGGCGGGTGGATTCCGCAAGAAGTATCTGCGCGCGACGTCGCGACTACTGGCGCTGTCGAGGGAAGGCAGCGAACTGGGCTCGCCTTCTTCGCGCGAGCAGACGTAAACCTGCCTACTTTCGGGCCGATTACGTCAGTTTTGCGTCTGTTCGCGGTCGAAGGTCGAGCACCATCACGTAGTCGTGCTCGATGGCCGCACCCAATCGGAATGTCTTGGTGCCGCTGACGACGAAACCGTGCTTGGCGTAGAACCGTTGCGCGCGTCGATTCTGCTGATTGACGCCGAGCCACACCGCTGCAGCGCCCAGATCGGTGGCCTCCTGCACCGCCGCGGTCATCAAGGCAGTGGCGACACCGGCGCCGTGGTGGTCGGGCAGCACGTAGATCTTCGACACCTCGACGGCGGCGCGGGATCCGACGGCACGCTGGACGTCGGGGTCGTCGGGGACACCGCGAATCAGCATGGCGTAGCCGGTGATTGCGCTGCCGGCGCGCGCGACGAACACCGCCCGGTCGGGGTCGACGAGGTAGTCGCGGAAGCGGGACTGCGACAGGTTCTCCTCGATGAACGCTGCGACGTTGTCGGGTGTGGCTGCCGGGGGACAGGCGAGCGGAAAGGTGCGGGCGGCGACGTCGGCGAGTTCGGGCAGGTCGGCTTCGACGGCCGCCGTGACGTCAATGCCCAACGGCAACTACACGTTCCACTGAGCCAGGTGCTCGCCGGTGACCTTGTCGAGCAGCACCACGTTGGACACCAGGTCGCGGTAGCAGTCCCAGAACACCGCGCCGCTGACCGTCGAACCGGCGGGCGCGTTGTTCAGTTGCGGTTGCAGCGCGTCCGGGGCGTCGGTGTTGCGGGGTTCGTAGCTGTCGCCCGTCGGCGTGACACCGCGGAAGCTGTAGGTGATCGACTGCGCATACGGCGTCGGCACCTGAATCGAATGCACCGTCACCCAGGCTCGCCAGACCTGCTGACGCGGGGGCCGCGGGGGATAGCCGAACCCGGGCGGGATCGGCGACGGGTCGACGCTGTGAACGGTGATGTCGGCAACCAGGCCCTCGAACTTCACCTGCAGGGTGTCGCCCAGTCTGCCGATCGGAGCGGTCACCGCCGAGGCGGGTGCAGCGACTATCCCGGCGGCGGTCGCCATGGCGACCACGAGCAGCACGAACCAGCGACGCATCACCGAATGATCGCACACACTGAAACGTGTTACAGACGCTTCCCGGTCAGGACGTCCACGGCCCGACGCCGCCGACCTTGTCGATACAGATCCGGGTCAGGTACCCGGGCGGAGCGTCCTGGGGCGGAAACCCCGAATCCGGGCTGGACAGCGTTTGGGCGAGTTCCTTCAGCAGTTCGGGCGCACCGCCCTCGACGACGCGGGCGGTGCCGTTGATCGCCAGGTACGGCCGCATCGCCTGCCCGACACCTTGCGGCGACAGGATCGTCACCGCGACGCGGGGGTCGCGGCGGACGTTGCGGACCTTCTGATGCTCGGCGAGGTGTGCGGTGACGAGTTCGTCGCCCTCGGGCGTCGACTTCAGCGCCACCCACACCAACGTCACCTGTGGGCTGCCGTCGGGATTGAGGGTGACCAGCGTGGCGTCTGCACCCTGCCCGATGAGGGCGCGGGCGGCGTCGTTGAGTTTCATGCGAGGTTCTACCGCCCGGCGCGCCGATTCATTCCCTCAGGCCGCCTCGAGGCTCAGCAGCGCCGACTTCGCGTCCGGCCCGCCGACGTATTGACCGGGTGAACCGTCCGAGCGCACGACACGATGGCACGGAATCACCACCGGCAGCGGGTTGTGGGCGCAGGCGCTACCCACTGCGCGTACGGCGCGAGGGTTGCCGACCGCGGCGGCGACGGCCGCGTAGCTCTCACGTCGGCCGTAGCCGATGTCGCGGAGATGCTCGATCACGCTGCGGCGAAAGCCCGCTGCGAGCCGAAGGTCGACCGGTACCTCGAATGTGGTGCGGCGCTTGGCGAAGTACTCGTCGAGTTGGTACGCGACGGTGTCGAGACGGGCCGGTGCGCGCAGGATGCGAGAGCTCACCGTCTGCGCCAGGCGGGTGAGCACCGTGTCGTGGTCTTCGACATCGAACGCGACGCGGACCAGTCCGACGGTGGTGGCGGCCAACAGGAGTGGGCCGACGGGGCTGTCGATCGTGCGGTAGGCGACGTCGAGGACGCCGTCGTGGTCGGCGGCGCGTTCCAGCCGTCGGTGCAACCGGTCGAGCGTCTCATCATCGGGGGTCAGCTCGTCGAAGATGTTGGTGGTCATCGACATTGGTCCTCACGGTAGATCCTGCGAAGTGTCTTGATGCCGTCGGCCGCGGCGCGGCGGGCGGCGTCGGCAGAGTTGCCGAGCAGGTCGGCGATCTCGGCGAACGGTAGGCCGGCGACGTGGTGGTAGGCGACGGCCTGGCGCTGCTTGGCGGGCAGGCGGGCGAGCGCGTCCCACAGGTCGGGGTCGTGCGACGCCGGATCCGCCCGCGGCGCGGCGCGATCGGGCATGTCGTCGGTGGGTGTGGGTCTTCGCGACCGAGCCCGGCCGACGTCGAGCGCGCGACGGTGGGCGATGGTGACGAGCCAGGCCTCTACGTTGGCGTCGGCAGGCAACTGCGGGTAGGCGCGAAGTGCCGACAGAAACGTCTCGGACCAGGCGTCCTCGGCGTCGACGGGACCGACGACGGCGCGGCAGACGCGCAGCACGGTCGGACCGTGCTCGGCCACTACGTCTTCGAACGGTCGCACCCTCACATCATGAAGACGCCCCCGGGCCGGCCGTTGTGAGATCACTCCTCGGTGAAGGCCTGCAACGCATCGAGCAGTTCGGCTTCGAATCGGTCCTTGTCGACGCCGATGCGGTGCAGAGGGCCGTCGTCGTCCTCGGCCTCCCATAGCGCCAAGAAGATGTGTTCGGTACCGACGTAGTTGTGCCCCAGGCGAAGTGCTTGTCGGAAGGTCAGTTCGAGAACTTTCTTCGCGCCGCTGGTGAAGGGAATCAGGGCGGGAAGGTCGCCTTCGGCCCGCGCCGGAAGTGACACCATCTTCGTCACGGCGTCGGAGTCGACGCCCTGGGCGGCGAGTAGCTTGGCGGCCAGTCCGTTCGGGTCCTTGAACAGTGCCAGCAGAAGGTGATCGGATCCGATCTCGGCGTTGCCGGCCGCGTGGGCGAGATTCTGAGACTCGACGACGACGTTGCGGGCGCGGGGAGTGAACCTGCCGAATCCTGCGTTTGGGTCGAGGAGTTCGGCGTCGGTCGGCGTCTTGGGGACGAATCGTTTCTGCGCGGCCTGTTTGGTAACGCCCATGCACTTGCCGATGTCGGTCCAGGACGCGCCGGAGCGGCGGGCCTGGTCGACGAAATGGCCGATCAGGTGGTCGGCGATCTCGCCGAGGGACTCGGCCGCCAGCACGGCGTCGGTGAGCTGGTCGAGGGGTTCGGACTGCACGGTCTTGATGACGTCGATGAGGTCGTCGAGCCGGACCGGGTTGGTGATCTTGGCGGACTGCGTCATACCGTCAACCGTAGGTTGACGAATGGTGTGCGTCAACCTTGGGTTGACGATCGCGGGTAGCCGCGCCTGACCGTGCGGTCGAGAATGCCCAGCGTCGCGCGCAACGCGCTTTCGGAGACGACGGGGAGGATGCCCGCCTCGCGCCAGTGCGGGTCGATGTCGGACCAGTCGTAGAACGACGTCACCAGCGTTCCGTCGGCGGCGGGCTCCAGGCGATAGCCGTAGACGTGGCCGACTTGCGGCCGGATTCGACCGAGGACCGTCCACGAGATCAGGCTGTCCCGCTCGAAATCGCGGATCGAGACGGTGACGTCGTACTTGCCCATGGGGAAGTCGTTGAGAGCTTCGCGATCCATGTGGACGACGAAGCTGTCGCCGGCCGCGCGAACCGGTTCGCCCTCCGCGTCCTGCAGCATCCCGGTGGCGTCGATGGCGACGTGGCCCTGGGGGTCCGTCAGGACGGCGAAGACGTCGGACGCCGGTGCGGCGATGGTGCGCTGGACCTCGATGCGATCGTTCATCAGCAAATCATGCCTTGGATGTGAAACGCGTCGTAAGCCGTTTCGGTTATCGGCGCCGGGGTATCCACGGATTGCTATGCGCAACCATGTGGACCCGGCTCGCGTTCAGTCCGCCCTGCTGCGACGCGCGATCACGTTCATCAACGAGAACGCCAACAGGGAAATAACACTCAAAGATATTGCCACTGCCGTCAATGTGACGCCGCGTTCGGTCCAGTACGCGTTCCGTCGGCACCTCGGGACGACGCCGCTCGAGTATCTGCGCCGCGTGCGACTCGACCGAGCGCACCGCGAACTGCAAATAGCGGACCCGCGCAGCGACACCGTGATGGCGATCGCGGGGCGGTGGGGTTTCACGCACGCGGGCCGCTTCAGCGGTGTCTACAAACGCACCTACGGAACCCCGCCGAGCGAGACGTTGCGCGCCTGACGGCTTATCTCGGGAAGAAGCCCTCGCGCGTGAAGAAGCCCGGCTGCCATCCTCGGGCGCCGAGGCACAACATCGGACGACCGTCGGGGGATTGGGCGGCGGATTGAGGCTTGGGGCACGGGGCGCCGACGTCCTGAACGCCAAAGAGTTCATAGGAGGCTTGCCAGAATCCCTGGTTGGTGGGGATCGGCGGCCATTGGTTCTCGATCCAGCGGCACTGCAGGACTTCGCCGCCCGGGCCACGCCCGAAGGTGAACCGCTCGAGGTTGAAGCACGGCCCGGTGAGGTGGGCGTCGTAGTTCATGCCGGGTACGTCGGAGGCATACCGGCCGGGGGTGTCGGGATAGTCGTTGTCGTCCGCGGAGGCGAACGGTGCCGCGCAGATGGCGGCGCCGGCGATGGCGGCAGCGGCGAGCAGTTGGCGAATCATGTCCCACCCTCGTGTCGTGACCGGTCGGTCTTCGCAAGCCTAGTAGGCCGGAGTAGGCGGCCGGAGAGTTTCGTTCAAGTGGAGATCAGCCCGACGGCCACCCGTGTCGCCCTTAGGGAACCGTCGTCCACGGGGCCGCAGCCAGCTCAGGCCCACTGCCGGGCCACGAGCCAGCCTCGCCGAGGTCGGCCATGCTCGTGTCGCTGGTGTCTTGCTGATGTGTGCAGCCGGCATCACCGGCCGAGCCATTCGAAAATGGTTGATGTGCTGATCCCGGCGGGATGGCGCCCCAGCAGGTCGGCGAAGCCGTCGTCGGGCCTGAGAAGCCGAGCAGACCAAGTGTCAGTCCTCGACAACGAAAAGCATATTTGCAATCGACAGGATGCCGCGCATGAAATGTGTCCTCCCCCAGTAGCATTGGAAGAATATTTACTCCGGCGCAACCAAGGTCGCAATGGGTGCGCCGCGACCGTTGTCGATCGCAACGACCTGGGCGACCGAATCGGCCCCTTGCAAACGCCTTTCGAGCCGCCACTGCTTCTACAAATAGGTCGAAATGGCCCAATCTCGTTCGGGTGAGCGTCTGACGAGAGCAGTGTCGAAAAGTGCACGTGAGACAGCTATTGCCCGGGACAGGCGCATTGCGTAGGCCCAACACGGCCGGCATCCCGTCGCTGACGATGGAAGTACCGGGGGCGACAGTTAGCTGTTGCGATTTACGAGAACATAGGGAAACACCTGATTCAAATACCTCGTCTCACGCGCAGACTGGCTGCGGGGGGAGGACTCTGGCCAGGCGCCGACGTCCCATCTCGAGAGCAAAAGTGGAGTGTTCCAGGCGGTTCGAACCCGAGTTGCGTCAGCGTAGCGGTGACGGCCATAGCCGTGGGGGCGGTTTGGCGCTACGTGTAGCACCCTTTGACAAGAACGAGAAAACGCAGGACTTGACGTGTTAAGACGATTGCTGATGATCGGGACCGTCGCGGTTTCGATCGGTACTGGCGGTTTCATGGGTGGAGGTGCTGCGTCCGCTGACCCGGCTGTGTGTGGGGCGCCTGGGATGCCGCCGTGTGCGCCGTCGCTCAGTCCTCAGCAGCAGTGCGCGCTGGTTGCATGGCGAACCTGGACGCCGTGCAACTGGATAGGTGTGCAGGTTCCAATCGGTACACCTGGCAGCGTGGGCTAGCGGCGCGGTGGCGGTCGCATCGAGGACAAACGCCTGTGCCGGGCTCTGGTGAGCACGACATCTCGCAGCGGGGTAACGCGCATACTGAACGGCCCGCCAGATGAGGGGATGTCCTGGCGACTTTGCGAAACTTATTGCGAGGCCCGGCTTTTGGCCGCGCAGAAGAAGGTGATCGGCAGGTCGACTATCTGTCGCCCGCGTATGCGGCGGCATGCTTTAGAAGCAGCACCGCGTCGGCCGCGGTGGTATGCGCGTCATCGTTGAAGGCGTCTAGGTCCGGCCAGTCCATCGCGCCGTCGGAATTGGCCAGCCGCACGAGTAGTAATTCCAGCCGATCGATCTGCTCTTGCACCGCGTAAGGCTGCCCGCTGTGCCAGTAACCCGCCGCGGCACGTATGGCCCCGCCCAGGCAGAAGCTGCATGGGGCGGCCACGGGCTCGGTGCGTGTCCGGTAACCTCCCGCGCCGACGTGCTCGGTGCGCACCCGCACCCAGCTGCCCGGCGACTCGGCTACCGGGTGCACCTGAGTGCCATCGACGTCGCGGTAGTAGGCGCCTTGGGTCCACCCGCCGTCAGCCTCGATAAGCGACAGGGCGCCCTCGATCACATCCCGGTCGGTATTCATGTCAGCCATACCTTCAAACTACGAAGTGCGGCCGCGTGACAACACGAGGTTGACCTCCAAGTTTCTGGGGGTTAACCCCCAGAACGCGAGCGCGTTTACGACGACTTCCGCTGCGAGTGTGTCGGCCCCTGCCGGGCTGCGCTACTGGGTGTGGCGCGCGCGCAACATTGGGGGACATCTCGATTTATCGCATGGCATTTATATTGGCTGACTAGATATAGCGGTAGCCCTGCACAAACTGTGGTGCGCGATACTGGGATTGAATCTCATCTACCGTTTGCTGGTATCAAGGCGTGATCAGGGTTGATGCAGCTATCATGATGGTAGACAAGTACTTTCGTACCGGAAGATTGCGGAAGGCTGCGGAAATGAGTGTGCTAGTTTTTGCCCATTCATAGCCCGTGGGCGGTCTCCAGTCCACTGTCTGCCCATCTCAGTATCGCGGGAAGGACCACCCAGTGGCGCGGACCAGAGGCACGTTCGGCAGCGTCGAGCAATTGTCCGGAGGGCATCACCGTGCCCGGTACACCGGCCCCGATGGACGCCGGTACAAGGCACCCACGACCTTCCTCACGGTGAAGGACGCCAGGGCCTGGTTGTCCCTGCGCCAAGCCGACATCATCAAGGGGGAGTGGATGCCCCCGACGGCCACGCCAAAGGTCGACAACAAGTTGTTGTTCCGCACCTACGCAAAGGCCTGGCTGACCGACCGGCGCGTGAGGGGTGAGCCGTTGAAGGTGCGCACCCGCGAGCACTACCAGTGGCTGCTCGACGAGCATCTGTTGCCGACGTTTGGTGCCTTGCCTGTCGCGTCGGTCTCCAGCGACGACGTGCGGGCCTGGCACGACAAGATGGGTAAGGCGACGCCGACAGCGCGGGCGCATGCCTATGGGCTGCTCAACGCGATCATGAATACGGCGGTGAGCGACGGCAAGGCCGCACTCAGCCCGTGCGTGATCCGGGGTGCGGGAACTTCCCGGCGGGTGAAGAAGATCCGGCCCGCGACACTGCCGGAACTGGGGGTGTTGACCAAGGCCATGCCCGAGCAGTATCAGGCCATGATTCTGCTCGCGTCGTGGTGTGCGCTGAGGTTCGGGGAGTTGACCGAGTTGCGCCGCAGAGACGTTGAGCTGACCACCCGCGTAGTGCACGACGAGCACGGCGCAGGGGTCACCAGGCACGAGGGCGTTGTACACGTTGAACGCGCTGTGGTGCGCGCCGAGGGAGGGTTCGTGGTGGGCGACCCGAAGAGTGACGCGGGCATCCGTGACGTGGCCATCCCCCCGCACCTCGTCCCTGTGTTGGAGTCCCACCTGGCCACGCACGTGGGTAAGGGTGCCGACGCGCTCCTGTTCCCGGCGGCCCACGGCGGGCACCTCGCCCCAGCCACGCTGTACAGGCAGTTTTATAAGGCACGCACAGCGGCGGCCCGTACTGATCTGAGGTTCCACGACCTCCGGCATTCCGGCGCGGTCCTCGCCGCGCAGACCGGGGCCACACTTGCCGAACTCATGGCGCGGTTGGGTCACTCCACGCCAACGGCAGCGATGAGGTACCAGCACGCGGCCCAGGGTCGCGACCGTCAGATCGCGGCGGCACTGTCGCAGATGGCCCTCGGGGGCGAGCTTCCCGCCTGAGGTCAGAACGCGATCAGTAGGAGTAGTTGCTCTACAGGCAGATTGAACAAGAGCGGCCATCGCCTGATGAGACTCTTCCTCGACACGTCAGCGGGCGGCATCGAGGCCGTCGTTGCCGCTAGGTCATCTTGCGAGTGGTGCCCGTCTGCGCCTCATGGGATTCTCGCTGTCCTTCCGCTCAGCGTGATCACCAATTCGGTTCACGGACAGGTCGAAGATTGATGCACTCATCAGCGCCGTACTGAGCGCCTAGTTGAGCTGCGTCCTCAGGCCACCCCCGGCGCTGCAGTTCCCAGCGCACCTCAGTGACGTCCAAATGGTCGTAACCGCCCGCCGAGTAGTAGTTGTACTCCTGGCTGGCTACCAGCTCGCAAGCCTCCTGATACACGCTGGGCGCGGCGTGCGCGGTCGGTAGTAGCGCGATTACCGGCATGAGACAGAGGGCGGCGACGAGTGCAGAACATGTTCTCGGCGAGACAAGATCACTGATCATGACACTTGACCTCCCATCGCCCGTTCATGCTTGACCAGTACGTCTCGCCTACATTGTCGATGAGACGGACGGCTTCAGTCTCAGACATGTTAAATTGCTGCGTTAGCCATGCGACAGCTTCGTTGACCTCGAACGGCATCTCTCCGCTGGTCCTATCAAGGCGGCGCTGGTTCTCCGCGCAGAACGCCTCACCCGGTGTCTGCGCGAAGGCAGTCGGCATCGAGACGAGGATGCTGACGCTGCTCAACGCGGCAGCTATGCCTGAACAGATCCTCAACCGAGGCATGCCAATCCCCAGCTCTATGAGGGTGGCTGTGGAACCGCGCCGCCGCATCCGCCCGGCGGCGCTGGTTGTGGAATAGGTCCGTTGTCCGGGTTGATAACACACTGCATGCCCGGCGATAACAGGCCATACGGATGGCCGATCATCGGTGCCCCGTACTGGATGATGTGCCAGTAAGAGCCATCCGGATACTTCACCCCGTCGCAGTAGGCCATTGAGATTTGCGACCCCATCCCTCCTCCGGGGCAGTACCCGGATTGCATGTTGGGCATGTGTGGGTCGGGATCGTCGGCACCCGCGACAGCAGCTCCGAACAGCGGGATGCTGACAGCGGCAAGAGCGGCAATGACGCGTCCGAGATGCTTGTGGACGTTGTATCCGAACATGATCGCCGGTCTCCCCTCGCGTACGGCAAACAGGTGGATAGGGATCATTATGGGTTCAACCGCTTTGTAGCAATGCCTTTCCAGCAAATGGGGTGAACTCATGCGGCGGCTTAGCGCGGATCAACTGGTGTCGCGTGCTCGACCGCGTAACCCTTGACGAAGGAACTCATTAATCGTCGTCTTCTTAACCCGTCCACCTAGCGTGTACAGGTTGACCAGTCCGTTCTTGCCCTAGTTCGGCCTCGGTGCGGTAGTTTGCTAAGCGGGTGGGGGCGCTTATTTGGGGGATCGATGAGGTACTTGTCGGGTGGCATTCGCGTGTCTAGGACTGTGTTTGCGGCAGGAGCGATGATCGTGGTGGGCGCTGTTGTGTGTCCGCCAACCGCCTCCGCCGAGCGGTGTACGAATTTGATTGATTACGCGGGTGACCCCCGGTCGAACGCCGAGATCAACTCGATCGGCGCGAGTACTGGCCAGTGTCCCGCGCCGCTAACCGGCAACTCCGGGGCCTCCAGCACCATCCCGGGCATAACAGTGGGTGTGGCTACCGGCCAGCCGTGCAGCAACACCGAGAAGTACATCTTCGGTGTGAGCACCGCCGGTCAGCCGATGGCTTGCGGTCACGCTCTTGACGGCGGCGGCATCTGGGGTCCGGCAGTTCCTCTGGTGGGTGTTCGCCCACAGGGATCTCCTTGCACGGAGACGGGTCTTGCCGCGCAATCGCCCGACGGTCTGCCGATGGTATGTGGCAGTGGCCGTTGGGTCGTGAACTCAGCGTAGGGAGGGATGGCAGTGACCAAATTCTTGCTCGTGCTGTTGGCCAGCGTGGGGGTAGCGATTAGCGCGCCTCCTCCGGCTTTCGCCGACGAGAACATGTACCTAACCGAGGTGCGTAAGAAGGTCAAGGCTTCGCTGACCGACGCCCAAGCGTTCCGCCTCGGCCAAGTCGCCTGTGAGGCTATCCGCGACGGGGTGGATTCTGGGCTGTCCTTTGGCTCTGCGCGAGCCAACGCTGATCGGGCGGTTGGGCGCGCGCAGAACCAGATGGGCTTGTCCCTGTCGATGCCCGACGGCATGTTCCTCGTCGAGGCTGCTGAACACCAGCTCTGCTGACCACGCGATACAGCCAGCCACTGTCAGGTGCAGCTTATGCGGCTCACCCCATTTGCCCGTCTACGGCACATTCGTGCGTCTTCCGACGATCCCAGTATCGTGATCAGAACACGATGTGCTCGGTTTGCGGAGAGGGATCGTTGCCGGGTCGGGGTTGAGGTTGGACTACGAGATCCTTTGGTCGTCCTCGTGAGCTGTGGTCCGTCGAGCACTCCGGTCCGCTCTTCTACGTTTTCAACTAACCGCTCGACGAGTGCTTCGGGGTGATAGGAGGGCCGATGGCGCGGAAGTGGCCGAGTACCTTCGCGGCGGTTGCGCAGGATGCGCGGGTCGGCAATCCAGAGGTGGGGGATGTTGCTCCGAAGGCGGCCGAGGATGCGGTGCGTCATGCGGGGCTTCTCCCCGAGCCACCGTGGACGGGCATCTATGCCAAGATCACTACTGGCGGAGAGCCGATTTTCTCCACCGAATCCCCGGGGCTGATCACTGCTTGCGGCGTCTGGGCGCGGGTCTACCTTCCTCACCCTGTCGGCGTCGCCTGAAAACTGACCCCGTGTCGACGCCCGAATTTTGACCCCCTTCGTCTGATTCTCGGCTTTTGAG
>NZ_LZSQ01000116.1 GCF_001665535.1 Mycobacterium sp. 852002-51961_SCH5331710 | reverse complement strand
CGGTTGGTTTCCCGGTCGCGGGGCGGCGTGATCCGGCTTTGGATGAGTTGGTGGGTTTTTTCGTCAACACGTTGGTGTTGCGGGTTGATCTGGGTGCCGATCTGACTGTGGGTGAGTTGTTGGCCCAGGTTCAGCAGCGCAGTTTGGCCGCTTATGAACATCAAGACGTGCCGTTTGAGGTGTTGGTGGAGCGGCTCAATCCGGCTCGGAGTTTGGCTCATCACCCGTTGGTGCAGGTGTTGTTGGCGTGGCAGAACTTCGCCGGGCGCGACGGTGCCGCCGACGGGTTGGTGTTGGGTGATGTGCAGGTCGAGTCGTTGCCGCTGGACACCCACACCGCGCGAATGGATTTGACGTTTACCCTTGCCGAGCGCTGGAGCGCTGCCGGTGAACCGGCCGGGATCGGCGGGTCGGTGGAGTTTCGCACCGATGTGTTCGATGCGGTGAGCGTCGAGACGTTGATTGAGCGGTTGCGGCGGGTGTTGGATGCGATGACCGCCGATCCGGTACGGCGGCTTTCGTCGATTGATGTGGTCGATGAGGCCGAGTGTGTGCGTCTGGATGAGTGGGGACACCGGGCGGTGTTGGCCGCCCCGTCGACCGCACCGGCTTCGATTCCGGAGTTGTTCGCTGCTCAGGTGGCCAACGCCTCGGAGGCGGTGGCGCTGCGTTGTGAAGACCGCTCGGT
>NZ_LZSQ01000115.1 GCF_001665535.1 Mycobacterium sp. 852002-51961_SCH5331710 | reverse complement strand
CCGCCACCAACTACCGCCAATGGCTAAACACACTGACCATAGACGCCGCTTGACCCATAACAGAGATAGGAGCATCAAGTCCAGCTGTCAGCCGACGGTCTCCCAGAAACTCGTGAGCACCTCAGCCCCGCGCGCCGGGTCCTGCACCATCCACCAGTGCCCCAACCCTTCGAGCACTTCCGTCCGAACACCGGCCCGCTGCGCCGCGCGCCGACGCATCTCGTCGGTCCCCACGTACGGATCCTCGGTGGCCAGGATCGACAGGCCCGGCCGGGAAGCGGCCGCATCCAGTCCGCGCGCGGCCTCGGAGATCGCCGGCTGCGCGGCCGAGCGGTACAGCGCGAGGATCGCGCGCCCCATCTCGGGTCCCTGGGCCTCGGCCAGCGATGCGGCGATGTCGGCCGGCAGGCCCAGCTCGGCCATCTGCGCCGCCCGGTCGTCGAGGGTGCCGCCCATCATGGTCTCGTTGAGTTCCTCGCCCGCCCCCGGCGTCTGCCACACCTGAGCCAGGTCGTGCCAGACATAGTCGGGATCGAACAGCCCGACGACGTCGCTCGTCCAGGTGCGCAGCAGGTCGGGCCGGTGCATCGCCACGTTGACGACGTGTCCGCCGCCCCAGTCGTGTCCGACGAGGTCGACCGGTTCGTCGAAACGCTCCAGCTCGCGCTCGAGCCAGTCGCGGTAGTCGAGGTACGTCGCCGCGAAGTCGTCTGGCAACGGTGCGCCGAATCCGGGCGGGGAGAGCCGCACCACGTCATCGCGGCCGAGCGCGTCGACCAAGGGACCCCAGATCGCATCCGTCTCCGGATTGCCATGCACCAGAACGACTGTCATACCGCGATCCTAGGCGTGCCGCGCGGCTTCCTGGGCCAGCTGCACTCGCGACGTCAGTCCCAGCTTGGTGTAGACATGGGTCAGATGCGTCTGCACCGTCCGGTGTGACACGAAAAGTCTTGCGGCGATGTCCTTGTTGCCGAGGCCCTCGGCGACCAACCGGACCACCCCGAGCTCGGTCGGCGTCAACGAGGCCCATCCGCTCGACGGCCGCTTACGCTCACCGCGCCCGCGCTGCGCGTACGCGACGGCATCCTCGATCGACAGCGCTGTCCCTTCGTCCCACAACGCCTCGAAATCGTTCTCGCCGAGGGACTCCCGCAGCAACGACACCGTCGCCGCGTACGTCGCGTCGTGCACCCGGAGTCGCACCAGTCCCATGCGTTTGCGCATGGCGTCGGCGGCGCCGAGGAATCGCGCCCCACTGCGCTGATCACCGGCCGCACAGCTCAACTCGCCCAGCACCTCGAACGCGTCGGGCGCGATCTGATAGGTCTGGTGGCCGGCCATGCAGTCGAGCGCTCGGCGCAGATCTTCGTCGGCTTGCGCCAGGTCACTCTGCGCGAGAGCGACTCGTCCGCGGACCACCAGGGCCCGTGCCAGGTGCCATCCGTGCATCAGCGACACGTCATTGTCCGCGTATTCCCTGGCGGCCCGCAGATCACCTCTGGCGAGTTCGAGCTCTGCCAGAGCGTTGACGTTCGTTATTGCCGTTTCAGGCTGCGCACTGATGCGCTGCCACGCCAAATCACCTGCCCGGGAGGCCCCTTGCAGATCGCCCTCTGCGAGAGCGGCGTAAGCCAACGGCGCGTACGCCCATGGTTCGAGGTAAGGACCGACGATGGCTGCGGCTTCAATGGCCTCCTCGGCAAGACGTCGACCCGCGGCGGGATCACCCGTCAGCGCATATACGTGCGCAAGACCGATACGTGCAAGGAGGCCATGCAAAACGTCTCCTGATGCGTCGGCCTCGGCGAGAAGTGTCTTCAATGAGTCTGTGCCGTACTTCAGATCGCCCTGCTGGAAAGACCCCATCGCGGGGCCCCAATACTGGTTCATGCGTGACATGAACACGTCGCCGACCGCCTCGGCCAGCGACAGGCCCTCGTCGCCAGCCGCGCGGCCCGCCACCGGATCTCCCAGGAGGATCGCGATGAACGCCTTCCAACCGAGGATCTGGCAGAGCCGCCACCGATCGTCCAATCGCCGTGCCAATTCCAGGGCTTCGTCGATATACGGGTAGGCCGCCTGGGCATCGAATGCGGCCGCTCCTATGCACGACACCAGCACCCGAAGCAACAAAACGGGATCGTCGAGCTCTCTCGCCGTAGCCAGGGCATGTTCGAGGTCATCCGTGCCGCCAACCGTGACCGCCCACGCGCGCAGCACCGCACAGTCGGCAATTGCACTGAGTCGGGCTACGACATCGGACGCCTCATCGAGTGCCGGATCGCCAAGCGCGGCGTTGAACCAGGACAACCCCTCCTGTACCCGTCCGCGCATGAGCCACAGCGGTTGCAGCGAACTCGCGAGCCGCAGCGCCGTGTCGATGTCGTGCCGCTCGAGGCTCCAGGCGAACGACGAACGGAGGTTGTCGATTTCGATCTCCGCCTGCGCGATGAGGCGCTCGTACTCGGCAGACCCCGGCGCCTCGAGCTGAGCGGTCATCGAGGTGTAGTGATCCCGGTGCCGGCCCCGCACGGTGTCCGCTTCGCCGGACTCACCGAGTTTGTCCAATGCGTACTGGCGGACCGTTTCCAACAATCGGTAGCGCACCCGCCCACTGGACGATTCGGCCAACACCAGCGACTTGTCCACCAGGAGCATCAGCAGGTCGAGCACCTGGAAGCGCTCGACCTCTCCGCCCGTGGCCACCGCCTGCGCGGCCTCGAGGTCGAAGTCCCCGGCGAACGCCGCCAGCCGCCGGAAGACGACCCGCTCGGGCTCGGTCAGCATCTGATGCGACCAGTCCACGGACGCTTTGAGAGTCTGCTGGCGGCGCACCGCTTTTCGCGATCCGCCGGTCAACAGGCGGAACCTGTCGTGAAGGCCGTCGAGGATCTCGCGCACGGACAGGGCGCGGACCCGGGCGGCGGCCAGTTCGATCGCCAACGGCATACCGTCCAGGCGCCGGCAGATCTCGCCGATGACCGTGAGTTCCTCCTCAGCGGGCGTGAAATCCGACTGAACGTGGCGGGCGCGGTCGACGAACAACTCGACGGCCTCGTCGTCGATCGCCAGCGAGGCCACCCGCCAGACGAGCTCACCCTCCACGCCGATCGGTTCGCGGCTGGTGGCTAGCAGGCGCAGCGCCGGACAGCGTTCCAAGAGGGTGGTGATCAGCTCGGCACTGACCTCGAGCAGATGTTCGCAGTTGTCGAGCACCGCGAGACCCGCACGCGCGCCGATGAACTCGACGATGCTCTCCATCGTCGATCGACCCGGCTGATCGGGTATCCCGAGCGCCCGCAGCACGGCGACGGGCACGAGATCCGGGTCGCTGATCGGCGCCAGGTCCACGTACCAGACCGATGGCAGATCGGTGCGATCCGCGATCTGCACAGCCAGCCGCGTCTTGCCCACCCCGCCCGCGCCGGTCAGCGTCACCAGCCGGTGACCGGTGAGGAGCTCACCGATCTCGCCGATCTGCTTGCGGCGCCCGATGAATCGCGTCAGTTGCGCGGGCAGATCATGTCTCAACGCGGAATCGGCTGTACGCAGGGGCGGGAAGTCGTTGCGGATGTCCGGATGACACAGTTGCACGACGCGTTCGGGCCGGGGCAGGTCCCGCAGCGGATGCGAGCCGAGGTCGGTCAGCCACGCACCCTCCGGCAGATAGTCGACGACCATCGATTCGGTCGCACCCGTCAGCACCGTCTGCCCACCGTGCGCCAGATCGCGCAGCCGCGCCGTGCGGTTGATGGTCGTCCCGATGTAGTTGCCCTCGTCGCGCAATTGGATCTCACCGGTGTGTACGCCGATGCGCAGCCGGATCGGGGCCAGCGGCGCTCGCTGCAGCGCCAGCGCGCACGCCACCGCATCGCTGGCCCGTGCGAAGGCCAGCACGAAGCTGTCGCCCTCGCCCTGCTCGACGGGGCGGGCTCCGTTGTTCATGACCACGAGATCGGCCAGCGTCGCGTCGAGCCGCCGGATCGCCGCGCGCATCTCCTCGGGCTGCGAGTCCCATAACCGCGTCGACCCCTCGACGTCGGCCAGCAGCAACGTCACCGTGCCGGTCGGCAGTCCGCTCACACCAAGTTCGCTCCACTCGAGTGCGCTCATGCTAGCCAGCATGCGACCCGGGTATCGGCAAAACATCAGCGCAAGCGCGTAGATTTCACCCGCGCTGCCCGCTCACAGCCGCCGTTTCAGCCGGTCGCGGTACGACCGTCCGTCGGGGTCGTAGAAGAGCCGGTACGCAGGTTCGGCCCACAGCCGCGTCAACAACCCGAGTTTCTCGGCCCTGTTCGGACGCAGCCGGCCCGGCGGCCGCGGCCCCCTACGACCGGAGGCGTACCAGTCCTCAAGCGCCTGTGCGGAGGCGACGATCTCGTCCACGGCGGTCGCCGGGTCGGCCAGTCCGCCGTCCTCGCTGCCGTCGTCGGCACGGTCCAGGTGCTCGCGCATCAGGCGCAACCGCAGGTCGCGGGCGAACACACCCTCCTCGTCGAGCACCGCACAGGACAGCTCGCTGTCGTGGGTCCACGACCGCCGGTTGAAGTTGTCGCTGCCCGAACAGGCCCACACGTCGTCGATCACACACACCTTCGCGTGCACGTACACCGGTGTGCCCTCGTGGTTTTCGACATCGAAGACGTGCACGCGGTCCGGTGCGGCGCGGTGACACGTCTCGAGGGCCTGCCAGCGGCCGACCTGGTTGGGTGGCAGCGCGAGCTTGCCGTCGACGTCGGGATAACGCGGCACCACGGCGACCAGATGCAGCTCGGGGTTGTCCCGCAGCGCGGAGGCGAACAGGTTGGCCACCCGCTTCGACCACAGGTACTGGTCCTCCAGATAGATCAGCCGACGGGCTCGCGGCACCGCCTTGCTGTAGGCCCGGGCGATGCCGCGCTCGCCGGTCGGTGCGAAGTCGTAGGCGAAGTGGGCGTCCGGGTAGGTCCGCAGCACCTGGACCCGGTGCGGGCCGCACGGCGGCGGGTCCGGCGGTCGCTCGGGCAGCGGTTCGGCCGTCAGGTCGGCGCCGCGGAGCTTGTCGGCCAGCCACGCCAGCGGATTCAGCATGTCCAGCGAGGCGGGATCGTTCCACCGCTCGCGGAATGTCATGTCCAGCGCGCCCACTACCGGCCCCTGCAGGCGCAACTGCACGTCGTGCCATGGCGGGTGATCCCCATAGCGGGCCGACATCTGCAGGGCCTGCGGGTCGCCCCGGTGTGAAGCGTCGTCGCGGCGCGAGTGGCACAGGTCGATGCCACCCGCGAACGCCACATCACGTTCCGGTCGGCCGGGATGCCTGATCACGACCAGCTTCTGGTGGTGGGAACCGCCGATGCGCACCCGTTGGTCCAAAAGCACCTCCCCGCCGGCCTCCTCGATGCGCTCACCGAGATGGCGGTTCTCCTCCTCGCTGTAGGCCAGCTTGTCCAGATGCGATCGCCACACCAAACCCTTGACGACCACACCGCGTTGCGCTGCGCGGCAGAACAATTCGCTTATCGTCGGGCCGTCGTCACGCAGCTTCTCGTCGGGGTCACCACGCCAGTCGGTGAAGAACAGATGATCACCCGGTTCGAGCGCCTCCACCTCGGTTGCGAGTTGGCCGAAGTAGGTCGAGCCGTGTACGAGCGGTTCGACGCGGTTGCCGTCGCACCACACCGGGAGGTCCGATGCGGGGTTGCCGCGCTCCTCGGCGGTGAGGAACCACTCCTCGGCGTTCACGGCCGACGCCTCAGCAGCCGGTCCCGGTACGAGCGCCCGTCCGGGTCGAAGATCATCCGGTACGCGGGTTCGGCCCACAGCCGTGTCAGGGGGTCGACTCGCTCTGCCTCGTGGGGCCGCAACCGGCCGGGTGGCCGCGACCCCCGGCGGCCCAGTTGGTGCCACTCTTCCAAAGTCCGTGCGCTTTCCACGATCTCGTCGACAGCGGTGACGGGGTCGGTCAGGCCCTGGTCCTCGCTGCCGTCCTCGGCACGATCGAGGTGCTCGCGCAGCAACCGGAGGCGAAGGTCGCGCGCGAACGTGTCGTCGGCGTCGAGCACCGCGCACGATAGTTCGCTGTCGTGGGTCCACGACCGCCGGTTGAAGTTGTCGCTGCCGATACACGCCCAGGTGTCGTCGATGACGCACACCTTCGAGTGCACGTAAACCGGTGTGCCCTCGTGGTTTTCAACATCGAAGACGTGCACGCGGTCCGGCGCGGCGCGTCGGCACGCGTCGAGCGCCAGCTGACGCCCCACCAGCGTCGGCGGGCGGCCCAGACCACCCTCGAGGTCGAAATAGCGTGGCACCACGGCCACCAGCTGCAGTTCGGGGTTCTCGGTCAGGGCGCCGACGAGCAGGTTCGCCACCTCCTCGGACCACAGGTACTGATCCTCGAGATAGATCAGGCGCCGCGCGCGCCGGATCGCCTTCGTGTAACCGCGCGCGATGCTGCGTTCCCCCTCCTTGGCGAACTCGTACTGGATCAACGCGTCACCGTAGGTGCGAAGCACCTGCACCGCGTGCGGTCCGCACGTCGGCGGATCCGGTGGCTGCTTCGGCAGCGGGCGCCTTCGCGAATCGCCACCGAATTTGTCGCGCAGCCAGGCGAGCGGGTTGAACAGATCCAGCGGCGCCCGCGCGGTCCACCGTTCGCGGAAGGTGACGTCCAGCGCGCCGACGGCCGGACCGCGCACCTCGAGTTGCACGTCGTGCCACGGGGGGCGCTCGCCGTAGCGGGCCGACATCTGCACGGCCTGCGGGTCCCCCCGGTGCGACGCGTCGTCGCGGCGGCTGTGGCACAGATCGATGCCGCCGATGAACGCCACGTCCCGCTCGGGTTCGTCGGGGTGGCGCAGCAGCACCAGCCGCTGATGGTGCGACCCGCCGACCAGCACCCGTTGGTCGAGCAACACCTCTCCCCCTGCGCGTTCGATGGTCTCGGCGAGGTGGCGGTTCTGCTCCTCGTTGAACTGCAAGCGATTCGGATACGACCGCCACATCAAACCCTTCACGAGCACGCCACGGTCGGCCGCCGCGCGGAACAGCTCCGCCACGGTCGGGCCCTCCTCGCGCAACCGCTCGTCGGCGTCCCCGCGCCAGTCGGCGAAGAACAGGTGATCGCCGGAGCCGAGCTTCTCCACCTCCGTGACGAGCCGATCGAAGTAAGACGCGCCGTGAATCAAAGCCTCGGCCCGGTTGCCCTCGCTCCACGCCGGCAGCTCCCAACTGGGGTTGCCGCGTTCACCGGCGGTGAGAAACCATTCGGCCAGAACAGACACCCCGTGGGATGCCCGCTGGGCGGTCAATCTACGCGCGGAATAATGGCCGCGTGACGGCACGAGTCCTGTTCCTCTACAACGAGCACCTCGCGACCGAGGCGCTGCTGGGCGAGGCTTTCGCCGACGCGGGTTTCGATGTGCAGACTTTCGAGGTGGTACCCGCCGAGCGCGTGGACTCGCCGGCAGTCGACGTGAACTTCCCCGACCCGCTGACGTACGACGCGCTCGTACCGCTCGGCGCGCGCTGGCCCGTCTACGACGACGCGTTGCGCAGCAGCTGGGTCGGTGGGGAGATGGCGATGATGCGCCGCGCCGCCGACGCAGGCATTCCGATCCTCGGCATCTGTTTCGGCGGACAGCTGCTGGCCCAGGCCTTCGGCGGGACGGTGACGCGCTCGCCCTCACCCGAGATCGGTTGGTATGACGTCGAGTCCGCCGGCCGCGAACTGGTTCCGGGCGGCCGCTGGTTTCAATGGCACTACGATCGCTGGACACTGCCGCCTGGCGCCGTCGAGCTGGCGCGCACCGCCGACGCGTCCCAGGCGTTCCTGCTCGGCCGCACGCTCGCGCTGCAGTTCCATCCCGAGGTCGACCGCGAGCTGCTGGACGTCTGGCTGGCCGACGACGAGGACGGCGAGGTCGCCGCCTTCGGCCTCACCCACGACCAATTACGTTCTGCGACAGACGAATTCGCAGATGACGCCGCCGCCCGGGTACGCCGCCTCGTGCAGGGCTTCGTGACCCGCGTCGTCCGTCAGGCGTGTCCGAGTTCGTGAGCGAGCGCACCGTCGAGCGACGGATGGCGGAAGCGGTGTCCCAGCGCCTGCAGCGCGGTGGGCAGAACCCGTTGATTGGCCTCGGCGAGCTCGCGGGCGCCCTGCTCTCCGAGCAAGAGTCGCGGCCCGAACGACGGCACCGGTAAGACCGCGGGACGCCGCATCACCCGTGCCAGCGTCCTGGTGTAGTCGGCGTTGCGCACCGGATGGGGCGCCACGGCGTTGACCGGACCGGTCAGCCGGGCGTCGTAGAGCGCGCGGTGATAGACGTCGAGCAGGTCGTCGAGCGCGATCCACGCCAGCCACTGCCGGCCGCTGCCCAACCGGCCGCCCAGTCCCGCCGCGAACAGCGGCCGCATCAGCCGCAAGGTGCCGCCGCGCGCGGATTGCACGATGCCCGTGCGGACGGTGACGACCCTCAGCCCCGCCTCGGCGGCCGGCGCGGTCGCCGCTTCCCAGTCCTGGACGACGTCGGCGAGGAAGCCGTCGCCGGGCACGCTCCCCTCGGTCAACACCGCGTCACCGCGGTCGAAACCGTAGAAGCCGACCGCCGACGCGCTGACGAACACCCGCGGTCCGTCTTCGGCACGCGCCGCCGCCTCGGCGAGACGGCGGGTCGGTTCGATGCGGCTGGTGCGGATGGCGTCCTTGTGCGCGTCGCTGAACCGTCCCGCGATGGACGCGCCGGCCAGGTGCACGACCGCGTCCACCCCGGCAAGCAGCCCGGGTTCGGGTCGCGCGGGATCCCACTGTCGCTCGTCCGGCCCAGCAGCGGGCCGTCGCACCAACCGGATCACCCGGTGCCCGCCGGTGCTCAGGAACGCCGTCAACGCGGATCCGACCAGCCCCGATGCCCCGCTGACCGCGACGGTGAGCGGCGCGAGCCCGGCGTCGGCGGCGTCGCGGTGGACGGCCAGATCGTCGGCGAGTTGGCGATGCCGGTAGGCGAACATCGGTCGCAACGCGGCCGCCGGCACCGGCGCCTCGACGCGGTCGTGCACTCGCGTGCCGCCGGGCACCGCTTCGAACGAGTGGGTGTGCGTCCACCGGCCGACCAGGCGCGGGGGCCAGGACGTCGGGCCGTCGGAGGACAGCACGTCGACGAAGCGGTGCGGCGGGTCGTAGCGTTCCGGATCGTGCTGGGCGATCCAGCGCAGGCCGCCGGGCAGCCCGAGCACCGCTTTCCCGTCGGCCAGTGACTGCGCCTCGGCGACCACGGTCATCGGCTGCCACGGCGGGACGAGCCGCCGCATCGCCCCCGGCCGCGCGTGCCAGGCGAACACCTCGTCCAGCGGGTGCTCGACCATGCCCTCGTATTCGATGCCCATACCCCGATATTCGTCGCCGTCGTGCCGATGGATTGCGTTCGGGTGGGGTACCCACGGTCGTAGGCTGACAAGGTCTCGACATCGAATCGACTGTGATGACCGGATGGAGCGGGCTCGCCCGCCGAAACAGCAGGCGCGTGTATCAGGACCGCCGGGACGCCGGCGAGGTCTTGGCCCGCGAGCTGTCGTCCTACCGCGGCCAGGATGTGGTGGTGCTCGGACTCGCGCGCGGCGGTGTGCCGGTCGCCGCGCAGGTGGCCCACTCGTTGCACGCGCCGCTGGACGTGTTTCTGGTGCGCAAGCTCGGTGTGCCGCAGTGGGAGGAGCTGGCCATGGGGGCGCTGGCCAGCGGGGGCGGCATCGTCATCAACGACAACCTGGTGCGTAGCCTCGGCATAGGCGACGAGGCGATCCAGGCCGCGATCGCCCGCGAGACCGACGAGCTGAACCGCCGCGAGCGTGCGTACCGGGGCGACCGGCCGCCGCCCGATCTGACGGGGAGGACCGTGATCCTCGTCGACGACGGCATCGCCACCGGTGCCAGCATGCTCGCCGCGGTGCGTGCCGTGCGGGCCCACAATCCGGCCCGAATCGTCGTCGCGGTGCCGGTCGGGCCGGCCTCGGCGTGCCGGGAACTGGCCAAGGAAGCCGACGACGTGGTCTGCGCGACAATGCCGCCGGGGTTCGAGGCCGTCGGCCAGGTGTTCGCCGACTTCCATCAGGTCAGCGACGATGAAGTGCGCGAACTGCTCTCACCGGACGAATCCGGTTCGGCGCCAACAGATTAGCGGCGGTCTTCGCCCGAGTCGGCTTGTTCGACGACGGTGGTCTCCTCGTCGGCGTCGGCGTACTCGGGTTGCTGCTCGGCGACGGTCTGGTCGTCGGGGTAATCCTCGTAGTACTCCGGTTCGGTCTCGGTGTACGCCTCGTCGGAGGTCTCGGCCTTGCGACCCGACCGCTCCCGCACCGCATCGACGATCAGGAGCACGACACCGATCACGCTGGCCGCGATACAGACCCAGGCGATCAATTCATTGCTGGTGACGACCGCGGTCACCAGCGCCGCGAGGCCGATGACAGCGAGGACGAGCGCAACGATCAGCATTGATCAACCCTAGGTGACAGCCGGCTCAGTTGTTTCCCCGGTTGAACTGATTGAAGCCTCCGCCGTCGTTTCCGGCGCTCGAGTCGACGGGCGCGGCCGAACCGCGCTGGCCGAGCTCCTCGAGCTGAGACTCCAGGTAGGTCTTGAGGCGGGTGCGGTATTCACGCTCGAAGGTCCGCAGCTGCTCGAGGCGACCCTCCAGCACGGTGCGCTGCTGGTTGATGGTGCCCATGATCTCGGAGTGCTTGCGCTCGGCGTCGGCCTGCAAAGCGTCGGCCTTCTCCTGCGCCTGGCGCAGCTGCGCCTCGGAGCGGGTCTGCGCGTCGGCGAGCATCGCGTCGGCCCGCTGACGAGCATCGGCGACGGTGGTCTCTGCGGTCTGCCGCGCCTCGCTCACCAGGGCGTCGGCCTGTGCGCGCGCATCGGCCAGCAGTTTCTCCGACTCGGCCTTGGCGGTGCTGGTCAACCGGTCCGCGGTGTCCTGAGCGAGGCTCAACACCTTGGCCGCCTTGAGCGCCTGGTCCTCGCTGGCCTGCGCGGACGGTGCCTCGTAAGCGGGCTGCGGCGTCGGCGCAGCGGCGGGCTCGGGGGCGGGCGCCTCGTAGACGGGCACGGCCTGGGTCGACTGTCCGGAGCCGCCGGAGCGGGCGGAGGCCAATTCCTGGTCCAGTTCGGCGACGCGCTGCCGGAGATCGGCGTTCTCCTCGATGAGCCGCGTCAGCTCGTTCTCCACCAGATCGAGGAACGCGTCAACCTCGTCCTCGTTGTAGCCGCGCTTGCCGATGGGTGGCTTGCTGAACGCGACATTGTGAACGTCGGCGGGTGTGAGCGGCATTGTCGCCCCCTATGAAGTCTGGACAGTCAACCGGTCTCAAAGTGTAGAGCGTGGGTGGAACGTAACTGGCGTCCATCCTGTCACACCAGCCGCGGCCGTTGCAGAAGAGGATGAAATTAAGAGCGAATTTCAAACAAGGCCGCACGCCCGGCGACGATTTCTCCGCTCGAATTCCTCCGGGCAAACGCCGGCCGAGTGCGTGGTCTCAGGCCGCCGCGCCGAACGCCAGTTGCATGCCGATGAAGGCGACCAGCAGTAGCACCATGATCGACAGATCGAAGCGCACCGCACCTATCGTGAGCTGGGGAATGAGCCGCCGAAGCAGTTTCACCGGCGGATCCGTCACCGTCATGATGATCTCCAGGATCACCACCGTCGCGCCCTTCGGATGCCAGTCCCGGGAGAACGACCGGATGAACTCGACCACGACGCGCGCGATCAACAGCAGCCAGAAGATGAACAGGGCGAAGCCCAGGATCTCGAAGAAGAGCGACAACGCCGACGGTCCTCACTACGGGCACAGATGTGACTTTTACAACAGGCTTGATACAGGCAGTCGCGCTCTGAGGCTGCTCAAGCCCGAGCGCGACGCCAGCCTACCCGTCTGTGACCCGACCTATTGATAGGAGTAGAAGCCCGCCTCGGCGATACGGCGCCGCTCTTCGGCGGTGACGTCGATGTCCGCGGGCGACAGCAGGAAGACCTTCGTGGCGACCTTGTCGAACGAACCCCGCAGCGCGAACGCCAGGCCCGCGGCGAAGTCGACGAGGCGCTTGGCGTCCGCGTTGTCCATCGAGACCAGGTCCATGATCACCGGGGTGCCGTCGCGGAACCGCTCACCGATCGTGCGGGCCTCGCTGTAATCCTTGGGCCGCAGCGTGGTGATCTTCGACAGCGGGCTGCCCGCCTCGAACAGCTCGGCCATCCTGCGGGGGTCCATCGCGAGCGCGCCTCGGGTGGCGCCGCGCATCGGGGCGAACCGCGGTGCCGGCCGCTCGAACTCGCGCGGTGCGCGCAGCCGCGGCTCGAACCGGTCCTCATAGCCGCGGTAACCGCCGGGGGCGTCGTCGTAATCGCGGTCGTCGTAGCCACGGCCCGGGCCGTAACCGTCGTCGTCGAAGCGATCGTCTCGACTACGGCGCGAATATCCACGGGAGGCGCCGCGCTCGTCGTCCTCGTAGTACTCGTCGTCGTAGTCATCCATCGGGGCCATACCGAAGTACGCCTTGACCTTGTGAAGTGTGCTCATCGCTCGACCCTTCTCATGCCCTGGACTTTGGTGTCTGTGATGAAGATGTGACTGGAGTGACTACTTCTGGTGACGGTAGAGGACGTTGTCCCAATAACGCGGTACCGACACGCACACATGTCGAGCCGTGTTTGACCGCCGCTTCCAGATCGTTCGACATCCCGGCCGACAACTCGAGGCGCCGGCGGTAGTCGGCCTGCACCCTTCTGAGCTCGGCGTTGACCCGCGCGAACGCCGTGTCCGCGTCCTCGCCGAGCGGAGGGATCGCCATCAGCCCGGTGAACTCCAGCCCCGGGGCCTCGTGCGCGGCGGCGCACAATTCGTCGACGGCTTCGGGCCTGTTGATGTCGACGCCGCCGCGGCTCTCGTCGCCGTCGAGGCTCACCTGGATGAAGATGCGCAGCGGTTCGGCGCGGCCGCCGTCCTCGAGCGCCGCGGACGCCGCTCGGCTCAATGCGTCGATCACCTTGCGGCTGTCGACCGAGTGCGCCGCATACGCCCACCCGGCAATGGAGCGCGCTTTATTGCGCTGAATGCGTCCGACCATGTGCCAGCGAATGGGTCCGATATCCGGATTCGACGCGATTTCGCGGACTTTATTCGACGCTTCCTGTTCGCGTGACTCGCCAAAAGCCTCACACCCCAAACGGCGCAGAATAATGACATCGTCGGCGGGAAAGAATTTGGTCACCGGAAGTAATTCAATTTCGGCGATATCGCGTGACGCGGCTTCGGCGGCCGCGGTGAGCCGCGCCCGCACGGCCGTCAGCGCTTCGGTCAGTTCGAGTTCGCGGGACGACGGCACGGTCTCGCTCACTCCATCCACACCAGTGAGGCCAGGCGCCCGGTTGGGGCGTCGCGGCGGTGGCTGAACAGGTTGCGGTCCTCGACCGTGCATCGTGGGTCGACGTCGATGGCGGTGACGCCCAAAGTCGTTAGCTGCCTGTGGATTCCGGCTCGCAAGTCGAGGGCGGGCGTGTTCTTCGCGCTCGTCGTGCGGCTACCGGGCAGCGCGGTCTCGACCTCGGCGGCCATGGCTTCGGGGACCTCGTAATTGCGTCCGCTGACCGCGGGTCCGAGCAGCGCCGAGATGTCCTCGGGGTGCGCGCCGAGCGACAGCATCGCCTCCACCGTGCGGGCGACGACGCCCTTCTGGGCGCCCACGCGTCCGGCGTGCACGGCGGCCACCACTCCGGCGCGCGCGTCGCCCAATAAAACGGGAACGCAATCGGCGGTAACCACCGCCAAAGCCAATCGCGGTGTCGCGGTGACCAATGCGTCAGTATTGTCGACGGGCCGGTCGGTGGCCCCGTCGACCACGACGACGTGATCGCTGTGGACCTGATTCATCCACACGATTCCGTCGTCGCCCAGACCGATGGCGCCGCTGAGCCGTTTTCGGTTGGCGGCCACCGCCGCCGGATCGTCGCCGACGTGATCGCCGAGATTGAAGGTGTCGAACGGCGGCGCGGAGACGCCGCCGGCCCGTGTCGTGGTCACGCGCCGTATGCGAACCGTCACGGTCGCCAGTATTGCCGGATCAGTGGCGCATGAACGGCGGCACGTCGACGTCGTCGTCATCGTCCCCGCCGATACTGACCGTCGCGCCGTTGGTGTGCACCGGCACGCTCGCCGGATCCGCGGGCTCGAACAGCGATGTGCTCACCTTGCCGGCCTTGCCCGGGGTGATGCCCTGCCCCTCGGCGGGACTCACGACCGGTTTGCGTCCCGGGCCTGCGGAGTCGAAGCCGGCCGCGATCACCGTTACCCGTACCTCGTCGCCGAGCGAGTCGTCGATGACCGTGCCGAAGATGATGTTGGCTTCGGGATGCGCGGCATCCTGCACCAGCGAGGCGGCCTCGTTGATCTCGAACAGGCCCAAATCGCTACCACCGGCGACCGACAGCAGCACGCCCTGCGCGCCCTCCATCGAGGCCTCCAGCAGCGGCGAGTTGATCGCGATCTCGGCGGCCTTGAGGGCGCGGCCGTCGCCGCGGGCCGAACCGATACCCATCAGCGCCGTGCCCGCCCCGCTCATCACGCCCTTGACGTCGGCGAAGTCGACGTTGATCAGGCCCGGCGTCGTGATCAGGTCAGTGATGCCCTGCACGCCGTTGAGCAGCACCTCGTCGGCGCTGCGGAACGCGTCCATCAGCGAGACCGCGGCATCGCCCATCTGCAGCAGTCGGTCGTTGGGGATGACGATCAGGGTGTCGCAGCTCTCGCGCAGGGCCTGAATGCCGTTCTCGGCCTGGTTGCTTCGCCGCTTGCCCTCGAACGAGAACGGCCGCGTCACCACGCCGACCGTCAGCGCACCCAGCTTGCGCGCGATCGAGGCCACCACCGGCGCACCACCCGTGCCGGTGCCGCCGCCCTCGCCCGCCGTCACGAACACCATGTCGGCGCCGCGCAGCAGTTCCTCGATGTCGTCCTTGGCGTCCTCGGCGGCCTTGCGCCCCACCTCGGGGTCGGCGCCGGCGCCGAGCCCGCGCGTGGAGTCGCGACCGACGTCGAGCTTGACGTCGGCGTCGCTCATCAACAACGCCTGCGCGTCGGTGTTGATGGCGATGAACTCCACGCCCTTGAGGCCCTGCTCGATCATCCGGTTGACGGCGTTGACTCCGCCGCCACCGATGCCGACCACCTTGATGACGGCGAGGTAGTTGTGTGGGGGGGTCATTGCGATCCCTTCCTCCCAGGTTGTCCGACGACACGCCGAGTCTTGGCAAACCCTAAACCTCAACCAGAGGGTTATAGTTATGTCAAGTTGTTCCGCGCAACCAGAACGGTAGGGCGAGGTCGCGACCTAGCGATGCAGGCGCGCCGACACGCGCGACAAATTTTTCGTGCAACGTCCAGCGCCGGACGAGGCGCAGTTCACTTCACGGTCGGCAGGTCGGGGCTCGACACGTCGTAGGTCTTGCCCGGCTGGGTGAGCAGAGCGCCGAGCTTGAGCGCCTTCTCCTCGGTCCGGTCGGTGGTCCCCCACACCACCTGTCGACCGTCGGAGAGCTGCAGGGTGATCGCCGCGACCGAGGGTGCCGCGATGCGCGCGACCTGCTCGGCGACTTCCGGGCGCAACGACGTCATCACCTGAAGCGCCGCCTTGGTCGGCTCGTCGTTGGGGCCGGGATTGTCGGTGTCGATGTAGGGCACGCCCGGCGGCGGCACCCCGACGGCGAAGTCGACCCCGTCGCGGTCGAACAGATGCGGCCCGTCGGGATAGTCCTTGACCACCACCGGTACCCGCTCGACGACGGTGATGCGCAGTGTCGACGGGTACTGACGCTGGACGCGCGCGCTGGCGATCCGCCGGATCGCGGCCACCCGTTCGGCCACGCTGTCGGTGTTCACCTGCAGCAGCGGCGTGCCGGGCGCCACGGCGGCCGCCGCGACGATCTCCTCCTGTGTCACCGCACCCACGCCGGTGACCACGGTGTTGCGCACCGCCATGACCGGCGTGAAGTACAGCAGCAGCCCGAGGCCGACGACGATGACGCTGATCAACGCGGACCACATCAGCACCTTCAGGCCGCGCACCGTTCCGCGCCGCAGTTTTCTGCCGTCGCCCGGGGGCTTGCCCATCACCCGCCGCTTGGCTTCCCTGCGTGCCTGCTCGATCGCCATGGCCCGGGCCTGGGCGGCGCGGCGCTCCTCACGCTCCCTGCGTGCGCGTCGCCGCGGCCCCTCGAAATCCGGTGCGGCGGCCGATGTCTCGTCGGGCTGCGGCGTCTCCTCGGCGGACGGTTCGGCCGGCTCCGGGGACTCCGGTGCCTCCTCGGCCGCGTTGGGGTCGATCGGACCGGTCATCGCGACCCCGGTGTGCTCCGGTTGGCCTTGATACGCAACGCGGTGACGATCTCCGGGCCGAGCATCGTGACATCACCCGCACCCATCGTCACCACGACGTCGCCAGGCGTGGCGGCCTCGGCGACCCGCGACGCCACCGCGGAGAAGTCGGGCACATAGGTTCCGGGCACGCTGATGTGCTCGACGATGCTGGCGCCGCTGACTCCGGCGATCGGCTGTTCGCGGGCGGCGTAGACGTCGAGCACGAACACCTCGTCGGCGCCGTCGAGGGCCTGGCCGAACTCGCGAGCGAATGTCTGTGTGCGCGAGTACAAGTGGGGTTGAAATACGACGATCGACCGGCCGCCGGCCTGTTCGGTGACGGTGCGCAGCGCGCTCAGCGTGGCCCGCACCTCGGTCGGGTGGTGCGCGTAGTCGTCGAAGACCCGGACGCCGTTGGCCTCACCGACGAGCTCGAAGCGACGGCGCACGCCCTCGAATCCGGCCAGCCCGTCGAGCACGGCGTCGGTCGGCGCGCCGGCCTCGATCGCCGCCAGCACGGCCCCGATCGCGTTGAGCGCCATGTGCCGTCCGGGCACCGCCAGGCGCATCACCCGCGGGTGCGACTCGTCGGCGAACTGGATGTGCGCGACCGCGCCGGTGTCGTGCTGCTCCCAGCTCAACAGGGTGCCCTGCAGCGGGAGGCTCGGGTCGCTGCCGTAGCGCAGCACGCGGATGCCCAGCTCGGCGGTGCGCTCGGCGAGCGCCGCGGCGCCGGGGTCGTCGGTGCAGACCACCAGCGCGCCACCGGGTTTGAGCCGTTCGACGAAATCGTCGAACACGGCGCCGTAGGCCTCGGCGCTGCCGAAGAAGTCGAGATGGTCGGCCTCGATGTTCGTCACTACCGCGACGTCGGGGTGGTACTCCAGCAGCGAGCCGTCGCTTTCGTCGGCCTCGGCCACGAAGCAGTCACCACTGCCGTTGTGCGCATTGGTGCCCGCCTCCCCGAGATCGCCGCCCACCGCGAACGACGGATCGAAACCGCTGTGCTGCAACCCCACGATCAGCATCGAGGTGGTCGTGGTCTTGCCGTGCGTGCCGGTCACCATCAGCGTGGTGTGGCCGGCCATCAGCTTGGCCAGGACCACCGGCCGCAGGATCACCGGGATACCGCGCCGACGCGCCTCGACCAGTTCGGGGTTCGTCTTGGGGATGGCGGCATGGGTGGTGACGACGGCGGTCGGCCCGTCCGGCAGCAGATCCAGCGAGGAGGCGTCATGACCGATCCGGATGGCGGCGCCGCGGGCCCGAAGCGCGGCCACCGCCCGCGATTCCTTGGCGTCCGAACCCGATACCAGCCCGCCACGGTCCAGCAGGATGCGTGCGATGCCCGACATGCCGGCACCCCCGATGCCAACCATGTGCACGCGCTGCAGCTCTTCGGGTAACGACTTCGGTTTCACCGCAGCCTCTTTCGGCGCTCGGCGTGCGCGACTTCCAACGCGATCTCGGCGACCCGTCTGGCCGCGTCGCGGTGTCCGGCCAGCGCGGCAGCGGCCGTCATGGTCTGCAACCGGCCGGTGTCGGTGAGCAGATCGACGACGGTCTCGGCGACGAAGGCCGGCGACAGGTCGGCGTCGGCGACCATCAGCGCGCCCCCGGCGTTGACCACCGGCAGCGCGTTGAGTCGTTGTTCGCCGTTGCCGATCGGCAGCGGGACGTACACCGCGGGCAGCCCGACCGCGGTCAGTTCGGCGACCGTCATCGCCCCGGAGCGGCAGATCGCCACATCGGCGGCGGCGTACGCGAGGTCCATCCGGTTCAGGTACGGGACGGGAACGTACGGCGGGTCGCCGTCGGCCGGCTCGCGCAGCTCGAGGGTGTTCTTGGGACCGTGCGCGTGCAGCACCGAGATACCGGCCGCGGCAAGATCTTTGGCGGCCCCGGAGACCGCTCGGTTCAGCGACTGCGCGCCCTGCGATCCGCCGAACACCAGCAGCACGCGCGCGTCGGGCGCGAACCCGAAGTGGGCACGGGCCTCGTCGCGCAGGGCCATGCGGTCCAGCGACGTGATCGCCGCGCGCACCGGCACGCCGACCACCTCGGCCGGCCTGCCGAGTCCCGGGTCGGCGACGGCGGACAGCACGCGGCGCGCCGAGCGGGCGCCGACCCGATTGGCCCAGCCCGCGCTCGCGTTCGCCTCGTGCACCACCACCGGCACCCGCCTGCTGCGGCGCACACTGCGCGAGGCCAGATAGGCGGGCAGTGCGACGTAACCACCGAAACCGATCACCACATCGGCCCCGACCTCGTCGAGCACCGTCCGGGTCTGGCGCACCGCCCGGCGTACCCGCAGGGGCAGGCGCAGCAGATCGCCGGAGAGTTTCCTCGGCAGCGGCACCGGCGTGATGAGCTCGAGGTGGTAACCGCGTTCGGGCACCAGCCGGGTCTCCAACCCGCGCTCGGTGCCGAGCGCGGTGATCCGCACGTCAGGGGCGAGGTCGGTCAGCGCGTCGGCCACCGCCATCGCCGGTTCGACGTGTCCCGCGGTGCCGCCGCCCGCGAGGACCACGGAGACTCCCCGGTCGTCCCCCGGCCGCCGAGGGACGGAACCCGTGTCGTTCACCCGTAACGCTGACCTTCCAGTGCGCGCCGGCGGCTTTTCTCCGCACGGCCGCCTCCATGATGCCTTGTCGCCCGGACGGGCTTACCGGCCGTCTGGCGTTTGCGTGCGGGGTTGGGCGCCTGCTTCGAGGCCGGTTTGGGAGTCCGGCCGCGCGCGGCCTTGCCGGGTTTGCCCGAGCGTTCGGCGCCGCGCTTGCCGAGCCGCTCCCGCGCCATCTCGATCCGCGGCGGCACGTACGGCGCCGGCAGCGGCAGCCGCAGCAGGCTGTTGACCCTGTCCTCGCGCCCGGCCCGCAGCGCCGCGACCGCCTCCGGTTCGTGGCGCGCCGCGCTCGCCATGATGCCGATCATCAGAAGCGTTGTCGCCGTTGAGGTTCCGCCGGCGGAGATGAGCGGCAGCTGCAGCCCGGTCACGGGCAGCAGGCCGACCACGTAGCCGACGTTGATGAACACCTGGCCCATGATCCACAGCGTCGCGGTGGCGGTGAGCAGCCGCAGGAACGGATCGGCCGAACGCCGGGCGATTCGCATGCCGGTGTAGGCGAACAAGCCGAACAGGCACAGCAGCCCGCCTGCGCCGATGAAGCCGAGCTCCTCGCCGATGATCGCGAAGATGAAGTCGTTGTGCGCGTTGGGCAGGTAGTTCCACTTGGCCGCGCCCTGGCCGAGACCGTCGCCGAACACGCCGCCGTTGGCCAGCGCGAACCGGGCCTGCCGGGCCTGATAGCCCGACCCCTGCGTATCGGCGCCGGGGTTCAGCCACGACTGCACCCGCGCGGACCGGTAACCCTCGGCCATCGCCAGCACCGCGGCCGACACCACGACCATGAACAGCGAGGACAGGAACACCCGCAGCGGCAGGCCGGCATACCACAGCAGGCCCAGCAGGATGATGCCCAGCGACACCGTCTGCCCCAGGTCGGGCTGGGCGACGATGAGCGCCAGCGCGACGAACGCCGCAGGCACCAGCGGGATCAGCATCTCGCGCAGCGTGGCCTGCTCCATGCGGCGTGCGGCCAGCAGATGCGCGCCCCAGATGGCGAACGCGATCTTGGCCAGCTCGGAGGGTTGCATCGAGAACCCGGCGATCACGAACCAGCCGCGGGATCCGTTGGACACCGTGCCAATACCCGGGATCAGCACCAGGATCAGCAGCACGATCGTCAGCGCGAAGCTCGAGAACGCCATCCGCCGCATCAGCTGCACCGGGATCCGCATCGCGACGTAGAACCCGAACAGCCCGATGACCGTCCAGAGCACCTGCTTGCCGAACACGGCCCACGGCGAGCCGTCCTGGTCGTAGGAGTACACCCCCGACGCCGAGAGCACCATCGTCAAGCCCAGCGTGGTCAGCAGCGCCGCCACCGCGATGATCAGGTGGAACGACGTCATCGGGCGTCCCAGCCACGCCCCGACCCGAGTCCGGGGCCCGGCGGTCGCGGGCACCGGTTCGACCGGTTTGTCTTCGGCGCCCGCCCTGCGAAGCCGCAGCCGGGTCAGGATGGTCGTCATCGGCGGCTACCGGGTCAGGGCGCGCACGGCGTCGGCGAACGCGTCGCCGCGGTGGCTGTAGCCGCTGAACTGGTCGAAGGAGGCACCCGCCGGCGCCAGCAACACCGTGTCGCCGGACCGGGCGAGGTCGCGGGCGGCGCCGACCACTGCGGCCATGATCGCGTCGCCGGAGGGCTGGCCTTCGAGTCTGATCACACTAGTAACAGCACTAACATCCGACTCATTTGTCCCTTGCACCCCAAAATCCTCCCCCGTCACAACCTCGATGACGGGGACATCCGGGGCGTGTCGCGCCAACGCCTCGGCGATCAATGCCCGGTCGCGGCCAATCAACACGGCCCCGACCAGCCGATTCGCGACCGATATCAGCAGTTCGTCGACCGAGGCACCCTTGAGCAGGCCGCCGGCCACCCACACCACGCGCGGGTAGGCGGCGATCGACGCCTGGGCGGCGTGGGGGTTGGTGGCCTTCGAGTCGTCGACGTAGGCGACACCGTCGACGGTTCCGATGACCTCGGCGCGGTGCCTGCCCACCCGGAAGGCGGCCAACGCGTCGGCGATCGCCGACGGCGGCACCTCGACCGCGCGGGCCAGTGCCGCGGCGCCCAGCGCGTCAAGCACCCCGACCGGGCCGGCCACCGATATCGACGCCGCGTCGACCAGCCGCCATCCGCCTTCAGGCGGATCGCCGAACGCGTAGTCGAGGAGCGTTCCGTCGGCCACCCCCAGTTCGCCCGGCCCGGGCTCCCCCAGCCGGAAACCCACACGCGTCGGCGCGGCCGCGGTCTCCAGCAGCCCCGCCGCTACCGGATCGTCGAGCCCGGCGACGGCGACGCGTCCGTTGAGCACGCGGGCCTTGGCGTGGGCATAGGCAGCCATGGAGCCGTGCCAGTCGAGGTGGTCCTCGGCCACATTGAGCACCACACCCGCGTCTGGACGCAGCGACGGCGCCCAGTGCAACTGGAAGCTCGACAGCTCGACCGCGAGCAGATCGGACGGCTCGGCGAGCACGTCGAGCACCGGGTTGCCGATATTGCCGCACAGCACCGCCCGTCGTCCCGCGGCGACCAGCATGGCGTGCAGCATCGAGGTGGTCGTGGTCTTGCCGTTGGTCCCGGTGACGACCAGCCAGCGCCGCGGCGGCCCGAACCAGCCCGCCTGGTCCAGCCGCCAGGCCAGTTCGACATCGCCCCAGATCGGGACGTCCGCGGCCGCCGCCGCGGCCAGCACCGGCGTGGTCGGGGCGAACCCCGGGCTGGTGACGACGAGCGCGTACTCGCCGATGGTGGCCTCGGCCTCGGCGGTGGTGACCACCTTCGCGGGTGTGATCAGCCGTTGCAGGGCCAGCGGGTCGTCGTCGCAGATCGTCAGCCGCACGCCGGTGGGCTCGAGCACGGCGCTGACCGAGCGGCCGGTCAGGCCCGCGCCGGTCACCAGCACCCGCGCCCCCGGTAGCAGCGGCTCGACGGTCATGTCAGGCACCGACGGTGGTCAGCCACTCGCTGTAGAACAACGCGACGCCGAGCCCGCACGCGATCGCGGTGAGCAACCAGAACCGGATGATCACCGTCGTCTCGGCCCACCCCACCAGCTCGAAATGGTGGTGGAACGGCGCCATCCGGAACACCCTGCGGCCGGTGGTCCGGAACGCGAGGATCTGCACGACGACCGAGACGACCTCGGCGACGAACAGGGCGCCGAGCACCACGGCCAGCATCTCGGTGCGGCTGGCCACCGAGAGCCCGGCGATGATGCCGCCGAGGGCCAGCGAACCGGTGTCGCCCATGAAGATCTTCGCCGGCGCGGCGTTCCACCACAGGAAACCGATGCAGGCGCCCGCCGTGGCCGCGGCGATGATCGCCAGGTCGAGCGGATCGCGCACGTTGTAACAGCCCAGGCCCGGGCTGGTGGCGCAGGCGTTGCGGAACTGCCAGAACGTGATCAGCACGTAGGCCGCGCACACCATCGCCATCGCGCCTGCGGCCAGCCCGTCCAGGCCGTCGGTGAAGTTCACCGCATTCGACCAGGCGCTGACCACCACGATGCAGAACAGCACGAACAGCACGGGCGGCAGTGTGACCGTGGCGATCTCGCGCACATAGGACAGTTCTGCGCTGCCGGGGGTCAACCCGTCGGCGTTGCGGAACTGCAGGGCGAGCACGCCGAAGATCACCGCGGCGGCCAGGATGCCGACGGTCTTGGCCGTCTTGTTCAACCCGAGATTGCGGGAGCGCCGGATCTTGATCAGGTCGTCGACGAAGCCGACGACGCCGAGCGCGCTGGCCAGGAACAGCACCAGCAGGCCGGACGCCGACGGTCCCCGGCCCTCGATCACGACGCCGACGAGGTGCGTGCCCAGATAACTGGCCCAGATGCCGGCGACGATCGCGACCCCACCCATCGACGGCGTGCCGCGCTTCTTGGCGTGCGTGGGCGGCCCGTCCTCGCGGATCTCGTGGCCGAAGCCCTGGCGGGTGAACAGCCGGATCAGCACCGGAGTGAGCAGGATCGAGACCGTCAGCGCGATGCCGACGGCGATGAGGATCTGCCTCATGCGTGCGGATCCCGGGTTTCGGCCGATCCGGTATCGAGCAGGGCGTCGGAAAGCGCGCTGAGACCGGCCGCGTTCGAGGCCTTCACCAGCACCACGTCGGACGGCTGCAGTTCGGCGCGCAGGAGGTCCAGCGCCTCGTCGGCGTCGGCGACCATGGTGGCCTCAGCCCCCCACGATCCCTCCATCACCGCGCCGTGGTGCATGGCGCTCATAGTCCTCCCGGTTCCGACGACGATGAGTCGTGACACATCTAAGCGCACGGCCAGCCGGCCGATGCGGTCATGCTCGGATATCGCGTCGTCTCCGAGTTCGGCCATCTCGCCGAGCACCGCCCAGCTACGGCGGCCTCCACCTCCCCGGCGGGCCATCCACGCCAGCGCCTTGAGGCCTGCGGCCATCGAGTCCGGGTTGGCGTTGTAGGCGTCGTTGATGACGGTGACGCCGTCGCTGCGGGTGACGACCTGCATGCGGTTTTTGGACACCGGACCGGCTGTGGCCAGCGCTGCGGCCACCTGCTCGAGGGAGGCGCCGCACTCCAGCGCGACGGCCGACGCACACAACGCGTTGGACACCTGATGGTCGCCGTGCACGGCCAGCGCGACGTCGACCCGCTCCGCGCCGGCGTGCAGGGTGAACCGCGGCCTGGCCAACTCGTCGAGCGTGACCGCCTCGGCCCACACGTCGACGTCCCGGCCGCCGGGCTCCCGCGACACCCGCACGACGCGCGCGGCGGTCTTCGCGGCCATCGCGGCCACCGCACTGTCGTCGACGTTGAGGATCACCGCGCCGTCTGCCGGAACTGCTTGCGGCAGTTCGGATTTCGTCTCGGCAATAGCCTCACGCGAGCCGAATTCGCCGAGGTGCGCGGTGCCGACGTTGAGCACCGCCGCGATGGACGGCGGGGCGATCGCGGCCAGCGCGGCGATGTTGCCGCGATGGCGAGCCGACATCTCCAGCACCAGAAAGTCGGTGGACCGCGTCGCGCGCAGCACCGTCCACGGGTGGCCGAGCTCGTTGTTGAACGATCCCGGCGGCGCGATCACCTCCCCGAGCGGCGCCAACAGCGCGGCCACCAGATCCTTGGTGGAGGTCTTACCCGACGATCCGGTGATACCGATGATCCTCAGCCCGCCCGCGACGAGCTCCGCGGCGACCGCCCCGGCCAGCTTCGCCAGCGCCGTGAGCACGGCCGCGCCGGAGCCGTCGACATCGTGTTCGAGCACCCCCGCCGCGCGGTCGGAGGTCTCCGGCGTCGGGTCCACGACGATCGCAGGCACCCCGACCGGCCGCGCCGCCAGCACTGCCGCCGCCCCCGCCTGCACTGCCATGGCGGCGAAGTCGTGTCCATCGGAGCGGGCTCCCGGTAAGGCGAGGAAGAGACCTCCGGGGGTGACGGCCCGCGAGTCGAACTCGACGGTGCCGGTGATCCTGACGGTCGCGGCGTCGGCCTCGGAGATGTCGGTGAGCCGGCCGCCGACGATCTCGGCGATCTGGGCGAGCGTGAAGTCGATCATGACCGGCGTCCCTCGAGGGCCCGCGCAAGCTCCTCGCGGTCGTCGAAGGGGCGCGTCACCCCGGCGCTGGTCTGACCCGCCTCGTGGCCCTTGCCGGCGATGAGCACGACATCGCCGGGCCTCGCCCACCCCACCGCGTGCTCGATCGCGGCGCGACGGTCACCGATCTCGACGACCTCGGCTCCCGTTTGTTCGCCCGCCCCGTCCACGATCGCCGCGCGGATCTCGGCCGGGTCCTCGCCGCGCGGATTGTCGTCGGTCACCACCACCAGGTCGGCCAGTTCGGCGGCGACGCGGCCCATCGGCCCCCGCTTGCCCGGGTCGCGGTTCCCACCCGCGCCGAACACGACCGCCAACCGGCCCTCGGTCTGCGCCCGCAGCGTCGACAGCACGGCCTGCAGGGCGCCGGGTTTGTGGGCGTAGTCGACCACCGCGAGGAAGTCCTGCCCCCGGTCGACGGGCTCCATCCGGCCGGGCACCGTCGCGCCGCGCAGCCCCGGCGCGGCCTGTTCGGGTGACACGCCGACGGCGTCGAGCAGCGCGATCGCGAGCAGGCAGTTGGCCACGTTGTAGCGACCCGGCAACCCGATCCGCAGGCCGTGGTGCACACCCGCCGGGTCCACCGCGAAGAACTCCTGCGCGTTGCGGTCGACGGTGCGGATGTCCTCGATGCGCCAGTCGGCGACGCGACCGGTCGCGCTGACCGTCACCGGATCGCGCGCCAGCCTGGCCATCTCCCGGCCCGCGTCGTCGTCCACACACAGCACGGAAAGGTCTGCGCGATTGCGGGATTCGGGATCGAACAGCCGAGCCTTTGCCTCGAAGTAGTCCCGCATCGTCGGGTGGAAGTCGAGGTGGTCGCGCGACAGGTTGGTGAATCCGCCGACCGCGAAGTGCACGCCGTCGACGCGGCCGAGTGTGAGCGCGTGGCTCGACACCTCCATCACCACGGTGTCGACGCCCTGCTCGACCATCGCCGCGAGCAGGGCCTGCAGATCCGGCGCTTCGGGTGTGGTGAGGACGCTGGCCTGATCGCGCCCGTCGATCCGGATTCCGACGGTGCCGATCAGCCCCGCCGCCCGTTCGGCCGACCGCAGTCCCGCCTCGACGAGATAGGTGGCCGTGGTCTTGCCGGAGGTGCCGGTGACCCCGATGATCCGCAGCCGTTCGGACGGCCGTCCGTACACCTCGGCGGCCAACTCACCGAGCACCGAGCGCGGAGCCTGATGGATCAGCACGGGGACCTCGACGTCGGTCCCGACTAGCACCAGCCCGTCCGGGTCGGTGAGGATCGCGACGGCTCCGCGCGCGAGCGCCTCCGAGGCGAAGCGGGCGCCGTGCGCCGCGGCCCCCGGCAACGCCGCGAACAGGTCCCCGGGTTCGACGTCACCGCTGCGCAGCGTGACGCCGGTGACGCGGATGTCCGGCACGGCGCCGCCCGCGGGCACCGCCTGGACCTGCCCGGCCAACGGACCGAGCGCCGCGCCGGCGGGATGGCTGGGTCGCAGGTTCATGGCGTTGACACAGTACCGAGTCGCCCTCCTGGCCTCCGTCGCACATCGGGGGCGGTTGCGGCCGCCTTAGTCGGCTACCAGCGTCAACCGCGAGTCGGCGTCCGGCGACAGCGGCACGTTCTCGCGCTGCAGCAACCAGGACGCGATGTTGTGGAACAGGGGCGCCGACGTGGTGCCCGGCTGTCCGTCCGCGGTGCGCTGCGGGTGGTCCATCATGATGCCGACGACGTAGCGCGGGTCGTCGGTGGTGGCGATGCCCGCGAAGGTGATCCAGTAGACGTCGTCGTAGTAGCACCCGCACGCCGGGTTGATCTGCTGTGCGGTGCCGGTCTTTCCGGAGATCTGGTAACCCTCGACGGCGGCCTGCGACCCGGTGCCCTGCTGGACGCCGGTGGGGTCACGTTGCACGGTGGCGCGCAGCATGTGCCGCACGGTCCGTGCGGTCTCCGGCTTCACCACCCGAATGCCCTCGGGGCGGGGCTCGTCGGTGCGGGTGCCGTCGGGGGCGATGGTGCTCTTGACGATGCGCGGCGGGATGCGCACGCCGTCGTTGGCGATGGTCTGGTACATGCCCGCCATCTGCAGCAGGGTCATCGAAAGACCCTGCCCGATGGGCAGGTTGGAGAAGGTGCTGCCGGACCACTGGTCGATCGGCGGGACCAGACCCGCGCTCTCACCGGGCAATCCGACGCCGGTGCGCTGCCCGAGACCGAACTTGCGCACCATGTCGAAGAAGCGTTCCGGGCCGAGCCGCTGCGCGAGCATCAGCGTGCCCACGTTGGAGGACTTACCGAAGATTCCGGTGGTGGTGTACGGCATCGTGCCGTGCTCCCACGCGTCGCCGACGGTGACGCCGCCCATGTGGATCGAACCCGGCACCTGCAGCACCTCGTCGGGATTGGACAGCCCGTACTCGATGACCGACGCGGCCGTGATGACCTTGTTCACCGAACCCGGTTCGTACGGCGACGACACCGCCGGGTTGCCCAGTTGGCGGTCCTCCTGGCGGCCGATGTCCTGGCTCGGGTCGAACGTGTTGTCGTTCGCCATCGCCAGCACCTCAGCGGTTTTCGCGTCGAGGACCACCGCGGAGACGTTCTTGGCGCCGGACAGGTTCTTGGCCTGCTGCACCTGCTGCTGGACGTAGAACTGAATGTCGTCGTCGATGGTCAGCATGACCGTGGAACCGTCGACAGCATCGTGGCGGTTGCGGTAGCTGCCGGGAATGACCACGCCGTCGGAGCCACGGTCGTAGGTGATCGAGCCGTCCGTGCCCGCCAGCACGGCGTCCATCGAATCCTCGAGGCCCAGAAGGCCGTGGCCGTCCCAGTCGATGCCGCCGACGACGTTGGCGGCCAGCGAGCCGCCCGGATACTGACGCAGATCCTGTCGCTCCGAACCGACCTCGGGGAACTTCTTGGTGATCGTCTCGGCGATCGCGGGATCGACGGCGCGTGCGAGGTAGACGAAGGTCTCGTTGCTCTTGAGCTTCTTGAGCACCGTCGCCGAGTCCGGCTTGTTGTTCAGCCGCGACGCCACCTCGGCGGCGATGTCGCGCAGCCTACGGTCGGGTTCGGGCGCCTCGGTGCTCTTGGCCCTGGCCTCTTCGAGTTGCTTGCGGACCTTGACCGGCTGGAAGGTCAGCGCCCGCGCCTCGATGGTGAAGGCGAGCTTGTCGCTGTTGCGGTCGACGATCGAGCCGCGCACGGCCTTGTCGACATCGGTGACCTTGAGCTGGCTCGCCGCCTCGGCCCTCAGTCCCTCGGCACGGGGCACCTGCAGATTGAACAGCTGACCGGCCGCGACGATCAGCACGAGGAAGATCGCCGCGTTCCCGACGCGATGCCGGAACACGAATGACGCGCTGCGCAGGCCGGTTTCGGTGATCGGCGCGCGGGTGCGCCGCGCCTTCGCCGACCGCTCCTGTGAACCCGGCGTCGGCTTCATGCGGGTGTCCGCGGTCTTGCGGGGCCGACGCTCGCCGCGGCTCATGCGGCCGGACCCGCCGGAGGCACGACCGCGGGACTGAACTGTTCGACGTTCGGCACCGGACCCGGCAGCGCCTGCGGGGTCGGGATGTGCGGTGCGCCGACAGGAACCTGGGGCTGTGCCATCGGCGCGGGGGCGGCGGCACCCGGCACCATCGGCGCGGGCAGCGCTCCGGGCACCGGCACCTGTCCCGGAACCGCTTGCGGCGCACCCGGTGTGGGCACACCCGGCGTCGGCATCGTCCGCGTCGGCATCCGCACGGTGACCTCACGGGGGTCGACGACCCGTGGCGCCGGCCGCGCGGGCGGGGGGGGAGGCGGTGGGGTCGCATCGGGCAGCGGCGTGTTCAGCGGAGGCGGCGGTACGCCCTCGGCCGGTTTGGGGGTGCCGACGACGACCCAGTTGCCCGCCGGGTCCTGCACCAGGTGTGCGGTGTCGCGCGAGGGGATCATGCCGAGATCGCGCGCGGCTTCGGCCAAGGCGGGGGCGGCCTGCGCCTCCAGCACGTCGCGCTCGAGCGCTTCTTTCTGTTGCAGCAGAGCCTGATTCGTCTCGCGGGCGCTGCCCAGCTGGTAGGAGCGCTCGGCCGCGTCGGTGGACAGCCACAGCGTCGTGCCCAGGCCGACCCCCAGCGACCCGATGACCAGCACCACGAACGGGACCCTGGCCACCAGCGTGCGCGGGTTGAGCTCCACCGAGGAGAGCTTGACGATGATGCGTTCGCGCAATGGCGGACGGACAACCTTCGGCGCCTTGGCCTTTCGCGCCTTCGCGCGCGCCTTGGCCTGGCTCGCGGTCTTGGGGCGGCCCGGCGCGCCGGTCGGCCGCGGGATGGGGTTGGTCTGGGGCGCCGACCGCAGCGGCCGCTGCTCGCGCGTCGGTTTGCGCCGCGTCTGGGGGTCGGCCGAACGACGCGCGGCACCGCGGGCGGTGCGCCTGCGCTCGTCGTTGCCGCGCACCGCCTTTCCGCGCTTGGCCTGCTTGACCTGCTTGGCCTGCTTGGCGTTCATCGGGCTCCCCCCACCTTCTCCAACGCTCGTAGCCGCACCGGCGCGCTACGCGGGTTCCGTTCGATCTCCTCGGGAGCTGCCCGCTCGGCACCGCGGGTCAGTGCGACGAACTCCGGCTCGTGGCCGGGCAGTTCCACCGGCAGGCCGGGTGGCGTCCGAGACGCCGTCGCCGAGACAAAGGCCGCCTTGACGATGCGATCCTCCAGCGACTGGTAGGCCATCACGACGATGCGGCCGCCGGGAGCGAGCGCCTCGAGAGCCGCGGGCAGCGCGTCGCGCAGCGAGTCCAGCTCGCCGTTGACGGCGATCCGCAGCGCCTGGAACGTGCGCTTCGCCGGATGCCCGCCGGTGCGGCGCGCCGGCGCGGGAATGGCTTGATACAGCAGCTCGACGAGCTCACCCGTGGTGCGGAACGGCTGGCGGGCGCGCCTCCGAACGAGCTGGGCAGCGATCCGGCTGGCGAACCGCTCCTCGCCGAACTCGCGCAGCACCCGGGTCAGCGACTTCTGGTCGTAGGTGTTGATGACATCGGCTGCGGTCAGCTCCGCGTCGGGGTCCATACGCATGTCCAGCGGCGCGTCGGCGGCGTAGGAGAACCCGCGGTCGGTGCGGTCCAACTGCATCGAGGAGACGCCCAGGTCGAACAGGATGCCGTCCACCTGGCTCGCCCAGTAGCCGTCGTCGCCGAGTACGCCGCCGATGCCGTCGTAGCGGGTGCGCACGAGCATCACGCGATCGCCGAACCGCGACAGGCGCTCTCCGGCGATCCACAGTGCGTCGGGGTCGCGGTCGAGGCCGATCAGCCGCAGGCCGGGCAGTTCGGTCAGGAAGCGTTCGGCGTGCCCGCCCGCTCCGAGCGTCGCGTCGACGAGCACCGCACCCTCACCGTCGGGGCTGCGCCGGGTCAGTGCGGGTGTGAGCAACTCGACGCAGCGGTCCAACAGGACGGGGATGTGTCCGTGGTCGCCGCTGCGCCGTTCCATCGCGTTGCCTCCGTCCAACGCCCCTGCACCGAGGTCCCTGTCCGAGAGCGCGGACCTGGCGTCGGGGAAGTACGCCAGGGCCGGTTCGGGCAGAGGCCGCGATGCACGGGCCGGGTGCCGGTTGACCGCCGAATCAGATGATGTCGTGCAGAGCTTCATCGGTGGCCGCGGAGAAGTTCTCTTCGTGGGTCTGCTGGTACTCCTGCCATGCCGTGGAGTCCCAGATTTCCAGGTAGTCGACCGATCCGATGACCACGCAGTCCTTGGACAGGTTCGCGTAGCGACGGTGATCGGCCGACAACGTGATTCGGCCTTGTGCGTCGGGATGCTGTTCGTCGGTGGCGGCGGCCAGGTTCCGCAGGAATGCGCGCGCTTCCGGATTGCTACGCGATGCCTGCGAAGCCCGTCGCGCCAGCTTCTCGAATTCGGCGCGCGGATAGACGGCAAGGCTGTGATCTTGGCTCTTGGTGACCATCAACCCTCCTGCCAGCGCGTCGCGGAACTTGGCGGGCAGCGTGAGCCGCCCCTTGTCGTCGAGCTTCGGCGTGTAGGTGCCGAGAAACATCTCGTCACCTCCAACTGCCCTACCGGTCAACAGAGCCCCGGTCGCTCCGTTGTCCGCCACTTTACCCCACAATCCCCCACCATCCACCATTTGAGCGCCAAAACTTCCGGTGCGTCCCCACGTCACCCCCCTCAGCGGGCCTCTTGGGACGACGAGCGCGGGCGTGCGGGCGGCGGCGCACGACCAAACCGCTGGTCAGCGGCCTACGGGGAGGTGGTGGGGATGAGTGGGGCGGCAGGCGACCCGAGACACGAAAAAGGGGCAGCCCGCGGCGGCGGGCTACCCCTGTGTCGGGTTACGGCCTATTCGTCGAAACGACGACGGAAACGATCCTCCATGCGGCTGGCAAAGGAACCACCCGAGCCCTTGGCACGCTTCTGGCGGGGCCCACCCGGTTCGGCGACCGAATGGTCGCGACCACCCGGGATCCGCGGGCCGGTGATTGCGAACACCACACCGCCGAACATCACGATGAAGCCGAGGACCGACAGCGCCGGGAAACCACTGATCTGGGTGGCGGGGAACGCGACGCCCGAAACCAGCATCGCCAGGCCGAGTACGAAAAGCGCCGCGCCCTGAAGGCGGCGCCGGGTCGAGGGCGCGCGCAAGGTCCCGCCGCGGACACTCGAAGCGAACTTCGGGTCCTCGGCATAGAGCGCGCTCTCGATCTGATCGAGCATGCGCTGCTCATGATCGGAGAGTGGCATTCGTCCCTCCCTCGGAACCCAGGGGCCGCCCGCGGCCTTACTCATCTGTTCAAACTCGTGTGTGCCCGCGTTCACGGGCGTCTAACAGTCATGATACGAGGTCGATCTGAGCCGTACCACCTAGTTCGACGCACGATTGTATGACGTGCGCCGCCGCCTGGGAGGCGCAGGCGCGTCCACTCGATAATGGTTGCAACGACACCGCCCGACACCCGGAGAGGCAGACACAGTTGGCGACATTTCTGATCGATCTGTCGCCGAGCGATATGCAACGCCGGCTCGGTGACGCGCTTGCGGTCTACGTCGACGCGATGCGCTATCCGCGCGGCACCGAGGCCCAGCGGGCGTCGATGTGGCTCGAACACACCCGCAGACCGGGATGGAAGGCCGTCGCGGCGGTGAGCGCCGGCGACGGCGACGATCCGCATGTCGACGACAGGGCGTTGGCCACCGCCCCGATGGTCGGCATCGCCTACGGCTACTGCGGCGCCCCCGACCAGTGGTGGCAGCAGCAGGTGGTGGCCGGGCTGCAGCGGGTGGGCGCGGACCGCACCCACATCGCGACGCTGATGACGAGCTACTTCGAGCTCACCGAACTGCACATCCACCCCCGCGCCCAGGGCCGCGGTCTCGGCGAGGCGCTGGCCCGACGGCTGCTGGCCGGCCGCGAGGAGTCCCACGTGCTGTTGTCGACGCCGGAGATCAACGGTGAGGCCAACCGGGCGTGGCGGCTGTACCGCAGGCTGGGGTTCACCGACGTCATCCGCGGCTACCACTTCGCAGGCGATCCCCGCGCTTTCGCGATCCTGGGCCGGTCGTTGCCGCTGTGAACGGCGCGGTCTGGCACGATGACCACGTGCCGGCCCGCCACCGCAGCAGCAGAACCCGCCTGCTCGCACTCGTGATGCTGATGCTCGTCGTGCTTCCGACCGCCGTCGGTTGTGTCCGGGTGCGGGCCTCGATCACCGTCTCCCCCGACGACCGGGTGTCCGGTCAGATCGTGGCCGCGGCAAAACCGCGCAACGCCGACGACAAGGGCCCGCAGCTGCTGAACAACCTGCCGTTCGCCAACAAGGTGGCGGTCTCGGAGTACAGCCGCGACGACTACGTCGGATCCCAGGCGGTGTTCTCCGACCTCACCTTCGCCGAACTGCCCCAGCTCGCGAACATGAACCGCGACGCCGCAGGCGTCGACCTCTCGCTGCGGCGCGCCGGCGACCTGGTGATCCTCGAGGGTCGCGCGGACCTCACCTCGCTCAGCGATTCGGAGGCCGACGTCTCGGTGACGGTCTCGTTCCCCGGCGAGGTCACCTCGACAAACGGCGATCAGGTGTCCGAGGAGATCGTCGAATGGAAGCTGCGGCCCGGCGTGGTCAGCACCATGAACGCCCAGGCCCGCTACACCGACCCGAGCGCGCGATCGTTCACCGGCGCCGCGATCTGGCTGGGCCTCGGCTCCTTCGTCGTGGCCGCCGTCATCGGCACGCTGGCCTATATGAGCCGCGACCAGTCGCCGAAGGTGGGCGAAGCCCGGGATTGACGGTCGGGGCGCCGGCCGTCCTGACTTGCTCGGACCGCACACGCAGGCTCTACTCTGAACACGGTTCGGGGCAGGGTGGTCGCACAGAGAAAGGGGCGCCCGCTGAGCGTGCATGCCACGGCACCGTCAGCCGTCGAGCTGGCGGGCGCCGTCACCGATCAGCTGCGTAGCTATCTGCAGGAGCGCCGCAGCGAATGCGCCTACATGGGCGACGACTACGCCGAAATGACCGCCGCGCTCGAGGAATTCGTGCTGCGCGGCGGCAAGCGGCTGCGGCCCGCGTTCGCGTACTGGGGCTGGCGGTCGGTCGCCGAGCGACCCGAGAACCCACTGGACCCGGATGTGCTGCGGTTGTGTTCGGCGCTCGAACTGCTGCATGCGTGTGCGCTAGTCCACGACGACGTCATCGACGCCTCGGCGACGCGGCGCGGGCTGCCGACCGTGCACCGATTGTTCACCGAGCGGCACCGCTCGAACGGCTGGCACGGCTCGGCCGAACAGTTCGGCATCTCGTCGGCGATCCTGCTGGGTGACCTGGCGCTGGTGTGGGCCGACGACGTCGTTGCCACGGCCGACCTGTCCCCCGACGCCGCCGCGCGGGTCCGTCGGGTGTGGAGCGCGATCCGCACCGAGGTGCTGGGCGGGCAATACCTCGACATCTTCGCCGAGGCCAGCGGGGCCGACTCGGTGGCGTCCGCGCTGACCGTCAACATCTACAAGACCGCCTCGTACACGATCACCCGCCCGTTGCAGATGGGCGCCGCGGCGGCCGCCGATCGGCCGGACGTGCAGGCGGCCTTCCACGAGTTCGGCACCGACCTCGGCGTGGCGTTCCAGCTGCGCGACGATGTGCTCGGCGTCTTCGGCGACCCCGCGGTCACCGGCAAGCCGTCCGGCGACGACCTGCGGGCCGGCAAGCGCACCGTGCTGTTGGCCGAGGCGGTCGAGCTGGCGGAGAAGGCCGACCCGGTGGCGGCCAAGCTGCTGCGCACCTCGATCGGCTCGACGCTGACCGACGCCCAGGTCAGGGAGCTGTGCCAGGTCATCGAGTCCGTCGGCGCGCTGGCCGCGGTGGAGGACCGTATCGCCGAGCTCACCCGGCGTGCGCTGGCCACCCTCGACGCCGCCGCCATCGACGACCAGGCCAAGGCGGGGCTGTCGGAGCTCACCCGATTGGCCGCGAATCGAACCGCATAGCGATGACCACCTCACCGTCGACGCGGCCGTCGAAAGGCGGTTTCGCCCAGCATGTTTCGCGGTTGGCTTCGTTCGCCACCTCACCACAGGCCCAGCCCGCGCGGCTGGGGTTCGTCGGCGCCCTCCTGATCACCGTCGGTGGATTGGGAGCGGGCAGCACCCGGCTGCATGACCCGCTGCTCGAATCGCTGCACCTGTCGTGGCTGCGGTTCGGCCACGGGCTGGTGGTGTCGTCGATCCTGCTGTGGGGCGGCGTCGCGCTGATGCTGGCGGCGTGGCTGTGGCTGGGCCGCCAGGTGGTCAACCGCACCGCGACCGAGTACACCATGGTGGCCACGACCGGATTCTGGTTGGCGCCTTTACTTCTCAGCGTTCCGCTGTTCAGCCGCGATACCTACTCCTACCTGGCGCAGGGGGCCCTGCTACGCGACGGCCTCGACCCGTACGCCGTCGGCCCCGTCGACAATCCGAACTCGTTGCTGGACGACGTGAGTCCGATCTGGACCACCACCACCGCCCCGTACGGTCCCGCCTTCATCCTGATCGCGAAGTTCGTCACGCTGCTGGTCGGCAACGACGTCGTCGCGGGGACGATGTTGTTGCGGCTGTGCATGCTTCCAGGTCTGGCGCTGCTGATCTGGGCCGCGCCGCGCATCGCCCGCCACATCGGCGCCGACGGTGCGACCGCGCTGTGGATCTGCGTGCTCAACCCGCTGGTGATCATCCATCTCATGGGCGGCGTGCACAACGAGATGTTGATGGTCGGCCTGATGATGGCGGGCATCGCGTTGACGTTCACCGGCCGCCACGTCTGGGGTGTGAGCTTGATCGCCGCCGCCGTGGCGGTGAAAGCGACGGCGGGACTGGCACTTCCGTTCATGGTCTGGGTGTGGGCGCGAGACCTGCGTAGCAGGCGAAGTTTCTCACCGGCCAAGGCGTTCGCGATCGCGACGGTGGGCTCGGCTCTGATCTTCAGCGTGGTCTTCGCGGTGCTGTCGCTCGCGGCCGGCGTGGGGCTGGGCTGGCTCACGGCGTTGGCCGGTTCGGTGAAGATCATCAACTGGCTGACGCTGCCCACCGCGGCGGCGAACCTGATCAATGTCGTCGGCGGCATGTTCCTGCCGGTGAACTTCTACGCGGTGCTCGACGTGGCCCGGATCATCGGCATCGCGCTGATCGCGCTGTCGCTTCCGTTCGTGTGGTGGCGGTTCCGGCACACCGACCGCGAGGCCCTGACCGGTATCGCGGTGGTCATGGTCATCGTGGTGTTGTTGGTGCCGGCCGCCCTGCCCTGGTACTACACCTGGCCGCTGGCGGTGGTGGCCGCACTGGCGCAGAGCCGACGCTCGATCGCGGTGATCGCGGGCCTGTCGACGTGGATCACCGTGATCTGGAAACCCGATGGCGCACACGGGATGTACTCGTGGCCGCACGTGCTGTTGTCCATCGCGTGCGCCGTGGTGGCGTGGTACTCGCTGAGGAACGCGCCGGAGAGCCCGGAGGTCAATGAGCCGGTGGTCAATAAGCCAAAGCCTGGGCCCGGCGCACCACCTCACGGGCCTGATGCGAGTGAAGAGCATCAACCGGCCGGGCATTAGGCAGCGCCTCGGTCGTGCCGTCGCGCCGGATCGACAACGACTCGTCGGGCGTGAAGAGCCAGCGCACGATCTCGGTGTCGTGGTAGCCCCCGTCGCGCAAGACGACGAGCAGCCCGGGCAGGCTCTTGACGACGTGGCCGGTGTCGTCGAAGAAGACCTTCGGGATCACCACCACGCCGTTACGGCGCACGCCGATCAGGTGGCCGTCCCGCAGCTGTTGGTGCACGTTGGTCACCGCGATGCCGAGCATCTCGGCGACAGTGGGTAGGTCGTAGACGTCTTCGGCGGGATCGAGGACGTCGTCGGCGGCCGGAATGCTGCTCACCGCACCGAGTCTAAATCCGATGGCTCCGTAACATGTCTCCGATGGAGGCCTATCCGCGCACGGACCCGCTGCTGGGAACCGTGCTCGACGGCCGATACCGCGTCGACGTCATGATCGCGACCGGCGGCATGTCGGCGGTGTATCGCGGATTGGATCTGCGTCTGGATCGGCCGGTCGCGCTGAAGGTGATGGACACCCGGTACGCGGGCGACGCACAGTTTCTCACCCGCTTCCAGCGCGAGGCCCGTGCCGTGGCGCGGTTGGCCGATCCCGGCCTCGTCGCCGTGTACGACCAGGGCGGTGGCCGGGTGGGCGGCCCGCCCCCGTTCCTGGTGATGGAACTCGTGGAGGGCGGAACCCTGCGCGAGCTGCTGCGCGAGCGTGGGCCGATGCCACCGCACGCCGCCGCGGCGGTGCTCGGCCCGGTCCTCGGCGGGCTGGCCGCTGCGCACCGCGCCGGCCTGGTGCACCGCGACGTCAAACCCGAGAACGTGCTGATCTCCGACGACGGCGACGTCAAGATCGCCGACTTCGGGCTGGTGCGTGCCGTCGCCGAAGCGAAGATCACCTCGACCAGCGTCATCCTGGGCACCGCGGCGTACCTCTCACCCGAACAGGTCAGCACCGGCGACGCGGATCCCCGCAGCGACGTCTACTCGGCGGGCATCCTGACCTTCGAACTGCTCACCGGCCGCACCCCGTTCGCCGGTGACTCGGCCCTCGCGGTGGCCTATCAGCGGATGGACAACGACGTACCGGCGCCGAGTTCGGTGATCTCCGGTGTCCCAGCGCAATTCGACGATCTGGTGCTGCGCGCGACCGCCCGCGATCCGGCCCGGAGGTACGCCGACGCCCGTGAGATGCGAGACGACCTGGACGCGATCGTTGACGAACTCGGGTTGCCGCCGTTCCGGGTGCCCGCCCCGCGCAACTCCGCGCAGCACACCGCGGCCACCATGCGTCCCGCACCGGCGCCGGCGACGGCTCCGCCCGCGCCACGGCAGGCGACCCGCACGCTGCCGCGCGACGACCGCCCGGAGCCCGAGCTCGAATACGAGCCTGTCTCGGGACGGTTCGCTGGAATCGACATCGAGGAGTTCTACTGGGTCAGGCAGCGTGCCCGGCGCGCCCTGTTGTTCTGGGTCGTCGCCGTCATCACGCTCACCGCGCTGATCGCGGCCGGCGCATGGACGGCCGGCAGCAACCTGATGAACCTGATCTAGTTGTACTGTCGGACTTCTCAACGCGGCTCGTCCCTCGCCGCTTGATCGTCGTCCGACTAGTTGTACTGTCGGACTCCTCAACGCGGCTCGTCCCTCGCCGCTTGATCGTCGTCCGACTAGTCGCGCAGCATCTCGGCGACGAGGAACGCAAGCTCGAGGCTCTGCTGCGTGTTCAGCCGCGGGTCGCAGGCCGTCTCGTAGCGCCCGGCCAGATCGGCATCCGAAATGTCCTGTGCCCCACCGAGACACTCGGTGACGTTCTCGCCGGTGATCTCGACGTGGATGCCGCCGGGATGGGTGCCCAGCGCCCGGTGCACCTCGAAGTAACCCTGCACCTCGTCGACGATCCGGTCGAAGTGGCGGGTCTTGTACCCGGTCGACGATTCGTGGGTGTTGCCGTGCATCGGGTCGCACTGCCAGACCACCTGATGCCCGGTGGCCTGAACCTTCTCGATGATCGGCGGCAGCAGATCGCGCACCTTGTTGTTGCCCATGCGGGTGACGAGCGTCAGCCGTCCGGGCTCGTTGTTCGGGTCGAGGCGTTCGACGTACTCGACGGCCAGCTCCGGTGTCATGGTCGGGCCGAGCTTGACGCCGATCGGGTTCGCGATGACCTCCGCGAACGCGATGTGCGCGCCGTCGAGCTGACGGGTGCGCTCACCGATCCACACGTAGTGCGCGGACAGGTCGTAGAGCTTGGAGCCCTGCTCCGTTTCGGAGAGCCGCAGCATCGCCCGCTCGTAGTCGAGCACCAGCGCCTCGTGGCTGGCGTAGATCTCGGCCGTCTCCAGGTTGCGGTTGTCGACGCCGCAGGCGCTCATGAACGTCAGCGCGCGGTCGATCTCACCGGCGAGCGCCTCGTAGCGCGCCCCGGCCGGCGAGGTGCGGACGAACTCGCGGTTCCAGTCGTGGACCAAGTGCAGCGACGCCAGCCCCGAGCCGGTCAGCGCGCGCACCAGGTTCATCGCGGCGCTCGCGTTGGCGTACGCGCGCACCAGCCGCGACGGGTCGTGCTCACGGACCGCGGCGTCGGGCGCGAAGCCGTTGATCATGTCGCCGCGGTAGGACCGCAGCCCCAGCGCGTCGATGTCGGCCGAGCGCGGCTTGGCGTACTGCCCCGCGATGCGGGCCACCTTGACCACCGGCACGCTCGCGCCGTAGGTCAGCACCACGGCCATCTGCAGCAGCGCGCGCAGGTTGGCCCGGATGTGCGGTTCGGTGTTGTTGACGAAGGTCTCGGCGCAGTCGCCGCCCTGCAGCAGGAACGCCTTGCCGCAGGCCACGTCGGCCAGCAGGCCCTTGAGCCGCTCGACCTCGGCGGGCACGGTCACCGGCGGAACGCTCTCCAGCACGGTGCGCATGTTCTTCGCCGCCTCGACGTCCCAGGTCGGCTGCTGCACCGCGGGCTTGGCCAGTGCCGCGTCGAGCCGTTGCCGCAGCTCATCGGGCAGCGGCGGCAACAAGGGCAGCTGTTCGATGGGTACGTCGACGGTCCAGTTCACCCGTTCATGGTAACGGCCCGCGACATGTGCATTTCACCGCTGGCCCGGCGCTTCCCCCGTGGTCATCAGCAGGAACCGCCGCAAATTGTGGCGAGCGTCCACCAGCGCGTCGTGGGCGTCGCGGGGACGCGGCGGCATCCGCGGCGAACCGCGCTCCTCCCAGAACTGGCGCAACTCGCGGGTGAAGCGCGGGATCGCCGGCGGCAGATCGGTCATCGGACCCCACAGCTGACACAGCACGACGTGGTCGTAGGCGCCCACCCAGGCCCACAGCTCGATCGGCTCATCGCCGTCGATGCCGAAGAAGTCCTCCAGCTCCGAGCGGATCTGGCGGCGCGAGCGCCACAGCTGGGACGCCGGCGGCGGAAGCTTCGGCAGCACATGCTTGCGCACCCAGCTGCCGGCCCGCTCGGGATTGAATTCGGTTGACACCGCGTAATATTCGCGACCGTCCTCGGCGGCGACGCCGATTGATATCAGCTCGATGGTGCGCCCGTTGTCGATGAATTCGGTGTCGTAGAAGTAGCGCACTACGCGGGTTCCTTTTCGGGTTCCACCGCGGCCGCCCGGTCCTTCGGAGCGGGTGCGGCGTGGATCTCGCGGTCGAGTTGTTCGTCCACCTTGGCATCGTCGGGAAACTTCGGCATCCCCGCGATGGCGTCCTGCAGCCAGAGCTTGGCCTGCACCACCGGCCTGCGCAGCCAGCGCTCGCGCTCCAGCGCCCGATGCATCTTGCGGGGGCGGTTGGTGTAGCGCCAGCGTGCCCACGGCGCATGCGGCCGCGACAACCGGATCGCGCCGACGAAGAGCAGCGGCGTCACGAACATCCCAACCAGGCCGGTCCACACCTTGCCCTTGAGCAGCACGATCACGGCCAGCATCAGGGTCAGCACAGCAGCCACGATCACCCCCGCCCGTGCGAGCAGCGAGTGGTCGTTGCGCCAGATGTCGATGTCGAAGAACGACAGCGGGTTGAAACCCAGGATCAGCAGGCCTGCGACCGCGACCGCCGCGAAGACCGCATCGACCGAGGTCCTGCCGTCCTCGGCCCAGTAGACGTCCTGGAGATGCAGGATCAGCGCGAACTCGTCGAGCACCAGGGCCGCGCCGACTCCGAAAAAGATTGCCGCCACCGTGAATTCGGGTACTCCCCCGTCAACGCCCAACGTCACCATCGTCACACCGGAGATCATGACCAGGACAACGCCGATCACCACGTGGTGGATGTGGAGTCCAGCGCCCGGTGCCTTCGAAACAGAGATGTTGCGCGGCTGCCACCACTTGCGGGGTGCGTCGCTGTTGGCGTGGCTGCGGATGTACCGCACGATCGTGCGGGTCACGAAGAACGTCAGGATGAACGCGATCAGGCAGAACACGAGCGGCATCCGCGCGTGCGGGACGCCGAACACGAGGTGTAAGTCCGCGAGCACGCAGAAAACTTACGCCGACCTGCGCGTGTCGCGCCCGGGATACCGGCCGACGCGCCGCGGTGCCCGGATAGTCTGGTCGGTGACATGAGTACGTGGCGGTCGCCCGGCGGGGCTGGTTGGGGGCCAACGCTCGCCTGGCGGCTGTTTCAACTGCTGACCTTGGCCGCGTTGGTCTGGGCGGGCTGGCGTTTGCTCGGCCGGATGCCCTACCGCATCGACGTCGACGTCTACCGGATGGGTGGCCAGGCCTGGCTGGACGGCAGGCCGCTCTACGCCGACGGCGCAATGTTCCACACCAGGGGCGGCCTCGACCTTCCGTTCACCTACCCGCCGCTGGCCGCCGTGGCGTTCGCGCCGTTCGCGCTGCTGTCGCTGGAAGCGGCAAGCGTCGCGATCACGGTGACCACCCTGGTGCTGCTCGTCGTCGCCGTGACAATCGTGCTGCACCGGTGCGACGTCTGGCCCCAGACCACGGTGACCACCGAACCGGCGTGGGTGCGGCAGGCGTGGCTGGCCGCGGTCCTGGTCGCCCCGGCGGTCGTCTATCTGGAACCGATCCGGTCCAATTTCGACTTCGGGCAGATCAACGTCGTGCTGATGACGCTGGTGATCGCCGATTGCGTGCCGCGTCGGACGCCATGGCCGCGGGGCATGCTGCTCGGCCTGGCGATCGCGCTCAAGCTCACCCCCGCGGTGTTCCTGCTGTACTTCGTGCTGCGCCGCGACGTGCGCGCGGTGGTGGTCACGGTCGTGTCGGCGGTCGTCGCCACGCTGATCGGGGTCGCGTTCGCCTGGCGCGACTCCCTCGAGTACTGGACCGAGACGGTACGCAACACCGACCGCATCGGCACGGCGACGTTGAACACCAACCAGAACATCGCCGGGGCGCTGGCCCGCCTGGGGCTCGGCGAGGGCCCCCGGTTCGTGTTGTGGGTGGTGGCGTGCTTCGCCGTGCTGGCCGTCACCGTCTGGGCGGTGCGGCGGGTGCTGAAGGCCGATCAGCCGGTGCTCGCGCTGATCTGCGTGGCGATGTTCGGATTGGTGGTCTCGCCGGTGTCGTGGTCGCACCACTGGGTGTGGGCGCTGCCGACGCTTCTTGTCACGGGTCTGGTGGCCTATCGGAAGCGGCACGTGGCGCTGGCCGTGGTGACGGCCGCGGGCTTCGCCTTGATGGTGTGGACGCCGATCACGCTGATGCCCGAGCATCAGGAGACGGCCGCGTCGCTGTGGCGACAGCTGGCCGGGGGTTCCTACGTGTGGTGGGCGATCGCGGTGATCGTGGTCTCCGGCACCGTGGCGGGCACGATCCCCGCGGTGCACAGCAGGCCGGTCGTCGGCGCCGCGCCGGTGCCCGCGGTGAACTAGGCGGCCGGGCTCAGCCGGCGGCTACCTCGGGCATTCGGGCCGACGGCTTTGTCGTGTCGTCGGCTTTACCCTCCTTGATGTCGGCGGCGTAGAGGTCGACGTACTCCTGACCGGACAGCCGCATCAGCTCGTACATCACCTCGTCGATGACCGCGCGCTCGATGAAGCGGTTACCCGCCAGGCCCTCGAACCGGCTGAAGTCCATCGGGGTACCGAACTTCACCTGAACCCGGCCGAAACGCCACATCTTGCTACCCGGCGGGTTGACGACGTCGGTTCCGATCATCGCGACCGGAATGACGGGCATACCGGTCTCCAGCGCCAGCCGGGCGAGGCCCGTCTTGCCCTTGTAAAGCCGGCCGTCCGGCGAGCGGGTGCCCTCGGGGTACATGCCCAGCAGCTTGCCCTCGCCGAGGATGCGGGCCGCGGTGGTCAGCGCGCTTTGCGCGCTGTCGGCGTCGGTGCGGTCGATCGGCACCTGACCGGCGACGGTGTAGAACCAGCGGGTGAACCAGCCCTTCAGGCCGGTGCCGGTGAAGTACTCGGCCTTGGCCAGGAACGTGATCCTGCGGCTGACCACCAAAGGCAAATAAAAGCTGTCCGCGACCGCGAGGTGGTTACTTGCCAAAATCGCCGCGCCGGACGCCGGAACATGTTCCAGCCCTTCGACTTTCGGCCGTCCCAGCAACGACAGCAGGGGTCCCATGAAGATGTACTTGAACAGCCAATACCACATGGGCCCTCCCGGTGATCGAACACCGGCCGGTGTTCTGCGACAACTTTACCCACGCACTGTGGATGCGACCACAGCGCGCAAGACTACTCCTCGACGGTGACCGGGATGTGCTGGTAACGCCCGCTCCCCGACGGCTCGGAGCCGTTCTGGCCCGGATCGCTCGGCGGTGCCGGCGGACCGTCCGGCGGACCTTGCGGCCCCGCCCCGGCGTCCGCCTGTTCGAGAATCGCGCGGACCACCGCGAGCAGCGCGACGCTGTGCTCGGCGATGACGGTCAACAGCGGGTGCGCTTCGCCGGCGGCAAGCGCGGCGAGCGCACACACCGGGCACCACACCTGCTGGCACTTGCCGGCGGTGCCGGTCGTCGCGCGCGCGGCGGCCAAACGCACGGCGGGGTCGAGCTTGTCGAGGATGGCCTGCGCGAGCGCCCGCAACTCCGGGCCGAGGTCGGCGTGCGGCGTCGTCACTTCGGCCACACCTCCGGATTCGGTCGGAACCGCACGGTCAACTCACACCCTCGCAGCTGCGCGTCCAGTACGACGCATCTTCGCAATACGGACGCCAATCGGACACGGCGCCGCAATCCGCCAGCGCCGATGATCAAGTCGTCGTCGACCCGGCCCAGCGTCAACGCCGAGGAATCGACCTGCGGCAACTCTAGCCGCAACCGGTACACCGATTCGAGGCCGGAGCCCGACTCGCGGTCGACGATCGGGCGCAGCGGTCCCGGCGGGGGCGACCCGTCGCGTCGGCGCGCACAGTCGAGCAGCTCACCGAGCGCCTTGGCGCCGATCGGTTCGCCGGCCAGGTGCGGGACCAGCACGAGTTGGACGTCGCCGATGGTCGCGTCGAGCTGGTCGAGGACGGCGCGCTGTTCGGAGATCCGCTCGGTGTACCAGTCGAACGCGGGATGCTCGGGCAGGTTGCGGTATTCGTACGAATCATCTTGTACGAGTAACTGGTTCACGATCAGTTCGGCGACCTGAACGCCCATCAGCGCCAGCGAACCCAGCGTGCGGGCCGCCTCGGCGGCGACGACGCGCTCGGCCGTCATCACCAGGTGGGCGCTGACCTTCGAACCGTCGGTCAGCATCGCGGAGAGCACTTCGGTGCCCGTGCTGATGCGTTCGAACAGCGCGACGACGGCCGCGGTGTGCGGGTCGTCGGCGCCGGTGGACAGCCGCCGATGCCGCGGCCACGCCCGTTCCAGGTACAGACCGAACGTCGCGGGCAGGGTGAGCATGCGCAGCGCGTCGGCGGTCGACGCGCAGTCCACCACGATGCGGTCCCACCGCCCCGAGGCCGCCAATTCGCCGACCTCGTGCAGACCCAGCACCTCCTGGACGCCCGGCAGCGCCGAGAGTTCCTCGGGCGCAACGTTTCCCAATTCGGACTCGGGGAACCGGTCCGACAGCAGCCCGGCGATCTCGCGCCAGCGCGCCTCGAGCAGGGCCAGCGTGTCCAGCGCGAGCGCGTCCAGCGAGCCGCCGCCGGCGTCGGCATCGTCGGTGAACACCCGGGTGGTTTCCCGTGAACCGGTCGGCGTCACGGTGGTGCCGAGCACGTCCCCGATGGAGTGCGCCTGATCGGTCGAGACGATCAATACGCGCAGCCCCGCGCGTGCATCCCGCACGGCGGTCGCCGTCGCTAACGTCGACTTGCCGACTCCGCCTTTACCGACGAACAGGCCGATCTTGGCGACGGGCGGGTCGGTGGCGTTCAGCTCACTCAGCCTCGACTCGTTTCTTGAGATCCTTCAACGCGGTGTCGGTGAGGCGACGTTCGGCCTTCCGCTTCAGCAGCCCGATCATCGGGATGATCAGATCGACCGACAGCTCATAGGTGACGTCAGTTCCTGATCCCTTGGGCGACAGGCGATATGCGCCTTCCAACGACCTCAGCAGCGAGCTCGACACCAGCGACCACGTCACCGACTTGCGGTCGGACGGCCAGACGTAGGACAACACCATGGTGTCCTTGAGCACGGCGGCATCCAGTACCAGCCGGGCGGTCTTCGGATAGCCCTCGGCGTCGGCCTCGAGCACCTCGGTCTCCTTATACTCGGCCACCCAGTCCGGGTAGGAACCGATGTCCGCGATGACGTCCATGACCGTCGAGGGATCGGCATCGATGTAGATGGTCTGCGCCGTTTTGTCCGCCACGTTGAAAATCTACCCTCCCCTGTTGGAACTCACGGCGCGTCCGAGGCCAACGGCGACACACCCACCGGACGCGTGGCCTCCAGCCGCTGCTTCACCTCGAATGCCATGTTCTTACCCGCGACCCGTCGCCGGTGGTTCATCTTCGCCAGATTCATCTTGGCCAGCTGCCAGGCCGCCGCCCCCGCGGGCTCGGCGTGCAGGAAGTAGTGCAGGACGACGCCGTCGAGCACCGGCTCCAGCCACACCTCCATCGTCCCGACGAGCGCCCCGGTGACCGTCCATCGGTGGCCTTTGTCGCCCCGGTCCTCCACGACCGTCAACCGCAGGTCGGGCCACCACCGGCGCCAGCTCGCGGGATCGGCGATGTAGCGGCCGACCTCGGCGGGGTCAGCCGCGACGAACGTGTCGTCCGCGATCTGAATGCTGTTCATGGCATACCAGCTTCACATACGAACCTGGCCCTGATCCCGGCCGACTAGGGTGTATACGGCAAGAGCAGCCGGATCGAGAGGCCAGGATCGTGCGTGAGTTCAGTGTTCCCGCGTCCTTCACGGTGGGCGAGCACGACAATGTCGTCAGCGCCGTGTTCGACCATGAGCGCGACGATCCCGACCACGTGATCTTCCGTCGCCTCGTCGACGGTTCCTGGACCGACGTGACGTGTAAGCAGGCGGCCGAACAGATCCGCGCCACCGCTCTCGGCCTGATCGCCAAGGGGGTGGCCCCGGGCGACCGGGTCGCGCTGCTGTCCGCGACCCGTTATGAGTGGCCCATCCTCGACCTGGCGATCCTGGCCGCCGGTGCGCGCACCGTGCCGATCTACGAGACCAACTCGGCCGAGCAGGTGAAGTTCGTGCTCGGGGACTCCGGTTCGGTTCTGGTGATCGCGGAGACCGACGCGCATGCGGGCAAGATCGAGCACCTCACGGACGAGCTCCCCGCGCTGCGGGAGGTGCTGCGGATCGAGGGCTCGGGCACGCCCGCGCTCGACGAACTCGCCGAGGCGGGTAAGTCGGTCGACCCCAAGCAGCTCGACGAGCGGTTGGCCGCCATCAGGGCCAGCGATCCCGCGACGTTCGTCTACACGTCCGGCACCACCGGTCAGCCGAAGGGATGCCAGCTCACCCATTCGAACCTGGTGTACGAGATCCGCGGCGCGAAGGAGTGTTTCCCGACGCTGCTCGACAAGGGCGAGCGCATGCTGGTGTTCCTGCCGCTGGCACACGTGCTCGCGCGTGCGATCACGCTCGCGGCGTTCACCTTTAAGGTCACCCTCGGCTTCACCAGCGACATCAAGAACCTGGTGCCGACGTTCGGCGTGTTCAAGCCGACGCTCGTGGTGTCGGTCCCGCGTGTGTTCGAGAAGGTCTACAACACTGCCGAGCAGAACGCCCGCAACGACGGTAAGGGCCGCATCTTCGACATCGCGGCCGAGACCGCGATCGAGTGGAGCAAGGCTCAGGACAGCGGCGGCCCAGGCCTGCTGCTGCGGGCCAAGCACGCCGTGTTCGACCGGCTCGTCTACGGCAAGTTGCGGGCGGCGCTGGGCGGTGAGTGCCGCGGCGCGATCTCCGGCGGCGCCCCGCTGGGCGCGCGGCTCGGGCACTTCTACCGCGGCGTCGGCCTGACCATTTACGAGGGCTACGGCCTCACCGAGACCAGCGCCGCGATCACGGTCAACCGGATCGACGACACCAAGGTCGGTTCGGTCGGAAAGCTGTTGCCGGGCAACAGCATGCGCCTCAACGACGACGACGAGCTGCTGGTCAAGGGCGGCGTCGTGTTCGCCGGGTACTGGAACAACGACGCGGAGACCAACGCGGTGTTCTCCGACGGCTGGTTCCACACCGGCGACCTCGGCGCGATCGACGAGGACGGCTTCCTGACCATCATCGGCCGCAAGAAGGAGATCATCGTCACCGCGGGCGGCAAGAACGTCGCTCCGGCGATACTCGAGGACCGGTTGCGCGCACACCCGCTGATCAGCCAGGCGATGGCGGTGGGCGACGCCAAACCGTTCATCGGCGCGCTGATCACGATCGATCTCGAGGCGATCGAGGGGTGGAAGGAACGCAACGGCAAGAGCGCCGGCGCGTCGGTCGGTGACCTGGCGACCGACCCCGACCTGGTCTCGGAGATCGATCTCGCGGTCAAGGAGGCCAACCAGGCGGTGTCGAAGGCCGAGGCGATCCGCAAGTTCCGCATTCTGCCCGTCGACTTCACCGAGGACACCGGCGAGCTGACCCCGACGTTGAAGGTCAAGCGAAAGGTCGTGGCGCAGAAGTTCGCCGACGACATCGAGGCGATCTACACCGGATAGAGCAGGGTCGACAACCGCTTGGCCTGCGTGTGCCACTGCCAGTTGTCGACCACCCAGCGCCTGCCCGCCGCGCCCATCCGGACCGCACGGTCGGGGTCGGCCAGCAGGTCGCCGACGGCCGCCGCGATGGCGCCGACGTCCCAGCCGTCGACCACCACCCCGGTCTCTCCGTCGCGCACGGTTTCGGGCGCCCCTCCCGAGCGTCCGGCCACCACCGGGACACCCGTCGCCGACGCCTCGAGGTAGACGATGCCCAGGCCCTCGACGTCCAGTCCGGCGCCGCGCGTCCGGCACGGCATCGCGAACACGTCGGCCATGGCGTGATGGGCGGGCAGCTCGTCGCCGGGAACGGCGTCGGTGAAGACGACGTGGTCGGCCACGCCAAAGCTGTCCGCCAGCTTGTGCAGGGTGGACCGATAGGGTCCGCCGCCGACGATCACCAGCGCGGCGTCGGGGACGCGTTGCCGGATCGCAGGCATCGCCCGGATCAGCATGTCCTGCCCCTTGCGTGGCACGAGGCGCGACAGACAGACGACGACGGGCCGGTTGCCGAGTCCGTATCGCGCGCGTAGTTGGGCGCGGGCGACCTCGTCGGGGGTGAACCGTTCGGTGTCGACGCCCGGCGGCAGGTGTTCGAGCGCGGCGCGCGGCCCGAACGCCGACGCGAACCGGCGCCGGGTGTACTGGCTGATGTAGGTGACCGCATCCGTACCGGATCCGATGCGCCGCAGCGCGTTTCGGGCCAACGGCAACATCGACCAGCCGACTTCGTGTCCGTGCGTGCTGGCGATCACCCGGCGGGCACCCGCGTCGCGGGCCAGCGGGGCCATCAGCGCCAGCGGCGCCGCGGCACCGAACCAGACCGTCTCCGCGGAGGTCTCCTCGACCAGGCGCCGCATCCGGCCGATCACCGTCGGTTCGGGGAGCATGAGGGTGGTCGGATGCCGCACGACCCGGTACGGGGCGGCGCGGTCGAAGTCGTCGGACCCCTTCCACTTCGGCGCGTACACCGTCAGCGTGTGCTGCCCGTCGGCGACGACGAGGTGGTCGACCAGCTCCTGCAGGTAGGACTGGATGCCACCGCGGCGCGGTGGAAAGTCGTTGGTGACCAACAGAACTCGGCTCACGTCATCGGCTCGCCCACTGCCGCCACTCGGCGAGCACGGCGTCGAGGTCCTTCCCGAGGGCGTCGCGCATCGCCGTCGCGACGTCGGAATGGCCGACTCCGCACGCCCGCCGGTACAGCTCGAGCAGCACGCCTGCGCCGTATCGGTCGGCGATGAAGCGGCTGAACCACCAGGCCCGGTCGTAGGCCTGCGAACGCGCCGGCCCGCCCAGCTCGGCGTCGGTCGGCAGCGTGAGGGTCGAGGGCTCCGGCTTCGGCGTCGCGGGCCGGGCGACGTAGTCCGCCACGCCCTCGGTCAGCCAACGGGGCGCGTCCTGGGCGGTCGCGCCGCGGGACGCGTAGTGGAAAAGCTCGTGGCGCAACACGATTCGCAGTGCGGCATCGCCCAGATCCGCGGCACCGGGTGCGAACGTGATCCGCTCGGCGGTTGTGGTCGCCGCGGTGTGGGCGTCGCCGCCGCCGAGCGACGCGAACTGCGCGTCGGTGCCCGCGACGGCGATCACGACCTCGCGCGGCCAGTCGGGGCCCCAGAACGCGGTGACCGCCTCCGAGGCAGCCTCCATCTCGCCCTCGAGCCGCGACACCAACCCCTCGGTCCGCGGCCCACCCAGATTCATCAACCGGACCACCCGGCCATCGCCGAGCGTGTGCGTGCGCGACGCCGCGGTCGGCGTCGTCAGCGATGCGGGCGTGGGAGGCGTGGCCACCATCGGGCCGGACGGCACCTGAAAGCGACCGATGAGCAGCAGTGCGCAGATCAACTCGGCGAGCAACAGCGCGGCGAGTTTGGACCTGTTCCTCGCGTGCGCGGCACTGCGGCGGTCAGTAACGGCGGACGTTGTAGATCGGCGCATTGTCCACCGGAGCGACTCGCACCGGCGTGCCGTAGGTCGAGGCGTGCACCATCATTCCGTCACCGATGTAGATGCCGACGTGCGACGCATCGGAGTAGTACGTCACCAGGTCGCCCGGCTGCATCTGGTCCCGCGACACCGCCTGCCCGCCGTTGGCCAGGGCCTGGCTGGAGTGCGGCAGCGAGATGCCGGCCTGCTGGAACGACCACATCACCAGTCCGGAGCAGTCGAAGGCGTTGGGGCCGGACCCGCCCCACGAGTACGGCGAGCCGATGCGGCTCAGCGCGGCCTGGATCACGGTCGCGGAATGGCCGCCCACCGGCGGTGCCATGTCGCCCGGCGGGATGGCGCCCGGCGCGGGTGGCGCGGCCAGCACCGCGGGGTCACCGCCGGGCTGCACCGGCGCGGGCGGTGGCACCGGAGGTCCGGGCGGGACGGCCGCCAGCGCCTCGCGCTGATGCGGCGTCAACGCCTCGTACTGCGACTTCACGACCGCCATCTGCACCTGCAGCCGGCTCTGCTTGGACTGCAGGTCGGCCCGCACGGCCGCGGCCTGTTCGGCGGCGGTCTTGGCCTCGGCGGCCGACTTCGCGGAGGCCTCCTCGGCCAGCGCCGCCTGTTTCCCGATCTCGCGGTAGCTCTTCATCTGCGCCGACATCTCGGCGGCCATCACGCGCTGGATGGACAACTGGTCGATGAGGCCCTGCGGTGAGTTCGCGGTCAGGATCGCGTCCAGACCATCGGTCCTGCCGCCCATGTATTGGGCCGCAGCAACCTTGTTGACGGCACCCTGGAAGTTTGCCAGCTGCTGTCGCGCCTTGTGAGCGGCCGCCTGGTCGGCGGCGTGCTTGGCCTCGGCATCGCGCTGGATGGCCAGCTTGTTGTCGAGATCCAGCTGCGCCGAGTGCATCGCCTCAGTGGTCTGCTCGGCCTGTCGCGACAGCTCGTTGAGCTTCGCCAGCGCGTCGTCGGCCGGGTCGGCCTGCACACTGACCGCGAAGAGACCTGCGAAGAAAGTGATACCGACTATCGCGCTGACCAAGGGGTGGAGAAACCCGCGAATGGTTACGCGCGTGCGGTCGAGCCTCAAGATTTTGCGTCCTTCAACATCCGGAACGAAGCCGTGTCGAACTGCCCTTAGGTCTCAGACAGGTTACGAAACGGCATCGGGGTTGTCCAACAGAAGACGCAAATTTAACAGGCAGCTCATATTTCGTTCGGCCGCCCGCCACGCCGCGTGTCGTCAGGCGACACCCGAACTCCCGTCCCGTCGGACCGGTACCAGCCGGAGCCGCGGCGCCAGGCCGACGTCGGCGAGCACCTCCAACGCCCGGCGCTCGTCCTCCAACAAGGTGTCGGGTACGCCCAGCAGAACGCTCACGACGCAGTCCTGACATCCAGGACCGCGAACCGCGCAGTCGTCGCAGTCGATCTTCACCGTGCCCACGAATGGCTCCTCTCGGTCGGTGCGGTCCGCACGCTATCGGCAGGCACCGACAAGTCCAGGCCGCGTGGCAACCCGAGACTGTCGGTGGTGTTTTCTACCGTCGACCCGTGAGCCAGCTCAGCTTCGCCGATGTCGATCGGCAGGCTGACGTCTCGTTGCGCGACACGACGTTCGTCGTCGTCGACCTGGAGACCACGGGGGGACGCGCCAGCGGGGACAACCACGACTCGATCACCGAGATCGGTGCGGTCAAGGTGCGCGGCGGTGTCGTGCTCGGCGAGCTCGCGACGCTGGTCGACCCGGGCCGCAGCATCCCGCCCCAGATCGTGGCGCTGACCGGGATCACCACCGCGATGGTCTGCAACGCGCCCAAGATCGAGGCGGTGCTGCCGGCGTTCCTCGAATTCTCCCGCGGCGCCGTGCTTGTCGCGCACAACGCCGGCTTCGACATCGGGTTCCTGCGGGCCGCCGCCGAACGCGCCCAGATCGCCTGGCCGAAACCGCCGGTGCTGTGCACGGTCAAGCTGGCCCGGCGGGTGCTCACCCGCGACGAGGCGCCGAGCGTCCGGCTCTCCGCGCTGGCCCGGCTGTTCGGCGCCAGCACCACGCCGACGCACCGCGCCCTCGACGACGCCCGCGCCACCGTCGACGTGCTGCACGGGCTCATCGAGCGCGTGGGCAACCAGGGCGTGCACACCTACACCGATCTGCGGGGGTATCTGCCCGACGTCACCCCGGCACAACGGCGCAACCGCCACCTGGCCGCGGCGTTACCCCACCGGCCCGGCGTCTACCTGTTCCGCGGGCCGGGCGCCGAGGTGCTCTACGTCGGGACCGCCGTCAACCTGCGGCGCCGCGTCGGCCAGTACTTCAACGGCTCGGACTCGCGCACCCCGGCCTCCAGGTCGTGTGCGCACTCGACGTGGTCGACCGCCGTGGCGAGCGAGGCCATCTCCTTGAT
>NZ_LZSQ01000114.1 GCF_001665535.1 Mycobacterium sp. 852002-51961_SCH5331710 | reverse complement strand
CCCGGAGCGGTCTTCACAACGCAGCGCCACCGCCTCCGAGGCGTTGGCCACCTGAGCAGCGAACAACTCCGGAATCGAAGCCGGTGCGGTCGACGGGGCGGCCAACACCGCCCGGTGTCCCCACTCATCCAGACGCACACACTCGGCCTCATCGACCACATCAATCGACGAAAGCCGCCGTACCGGATCGGCGGTCATCGCATCCAACACCCGCCGCAACCGCTCAATCAACGTCTCGACGCTCACCGCATCGAACACATCGGTGCGAAACTCCACCGACCCGCCGATCCCGGCCGGTTCACCGGCAGCGCTCCAGCGCTCGGCAAGGGTAAACGTCAAATCCATTCGCGCGGTGTGGGTGTCCAGCGGCAACGACTCGACCTGCACATCACCCAACACCAACCCGTCGGCGGCACCGTCGCGCCCGGCGAAGTTCTGCCACGCCAACAACACCTGCACCAACGGGTGATGAGCCAAACTCCGAGCCGGATTGAGCCGCTCCACCAACACCTCAAACGGCACGTCTTGATGTTCATAAGCGGCCAAACTGCGCTGCTGAACCTGGGCCAACAACTCACCCACAGTCAGATCGGCACCCAGATCAACCCGCAACACCAACGTGTTGACGAAAAAACCCACCAACTCATCAAGGGCCGGATCACCACGACCCGCGACCGGGAACCCGAAGGCCACATCAGCACTGGCACTGACCCGAGACAACAGCACCGCCAACGCCGCCTGCACCACCATGAAACTGGTCGCGCCATGCTCACGAGCCAACAAAGCAACCCGCGACTGCAACTCAGCCGGCCAATCCACCACCACACTGGCACCGCGATAATC